>CAYFMA010000007.1:0-67014 GCA_964344085.1 uncultured Mycobacterium sp. | reverse complement strand
TCGACCATGGTGCCGGTGATCATGGCGCCGGTGGCGCCCAGCGGGTGGCCCATCGCGATGGCGCCGCCGTTGACGTTGAGCTTCTCGTTCGGGATGTTGAGGTCCTTCTGGAACTTCAGCACCACGGAGGCGAACGCCTCGTTGATCTCCCAGAGGTCGATGTCCTCGGGCTTGAGCCCGGCCCGGTCCAGCGCCTTGTGCGCCGCCGGGGTCGGACCGATCAGCATGATGGTCGGGTCGGCGCCGCTGGTGGCGGTCGCCACGATGCGGGCCCGCGGGGTCAGACCATTGAGCTTGCCGGCCTTCTCGCTGCCGACGACGACCAGCGCGGCGCCGTCGACGATGCCCGAGCTGTTGCCGCCGGTGTGGACGTGGTTGATCTTCTCGACCCAGTGGTACTTCTGCATCGCCACGTCGTCGAAGCCGGCCATCGCGGCCAGGCCCTCGAAGGCGGGGTTCAGCTTGCCCAGGCTCTCCATGGTGGTGCCGGGGCGCATGTGCTCGTCGTGGTCGAGGATCAGCAGACCGTTCTGGTCGCGGACCGGGACGATGGACTTGGCGAAGTAGCCGCCGGACCAGGCCGCCGCGGAACGATCCTGGGACTGCTTGGCATAGGCGTCGACGTCCTCGCGGCTGAAGCCCTCCAGGGTGGCGATCAGGTCGGCGCCGATGCCCTGCGGGACGATGAAGGCGTCGTAGTTGGTAGCCGGATCGGACATCATCGCGCCGCCGTCGGAGCCCATCGGAACGCGGCTCATCGACTCCACACCACCGGCGTACACAAGGTCGTCCCAGCCGGAGCGCACCTTCTGGGCGGCGGTGTTGACCGCCTCGAGGCCCGAGGCGCAGAACCGGTTGAGCTGGAAGCCGCCGACGGTGTCGGGCATGCCCGCGGCGATGACCGCGGTGCGGGCGATATCGCCGCCCTGGTCGCCGACCGGCGAGACGCAGCCCAGGATGACGTCGCTGACCATGTTCTCGTCGATGCCGGGGTGACGGCGACGCAGTTCGTCGATCAGACCGGTGACGAGATTGAGCGGCTTGACCTCGGTCAGGGCGCCGTTCTTGCCCTTCCCACGCGGAGTGCGGATGGCCTCGTAGATGAAGGCTTCTTCGGACATAGGGGTTCCTCGGATTTCGGTATGCGGATTTCCGGCATGGCCAGCCTAGCGGAGGCTACCGGCCGGTAACTAAAAGCCCCGGCCAACCTGTTGGTTGACGACTTCCACAGTAGGCTGAGCAGCCATGACGGTCCAGCGGCTGCAGCCGTTCGCGGTGAATATCTTCGCCAAGATGTCGGCCCTGGCCGCCTCCCTGGGCGCGGTGAACCTCGGCCAGGGCTTCCCCGACGAGGACGGCCCGCCGGCCATGCTGGAAGCCGCCCGGCAGGCGATCTCCGATGGGATCAACCAGTACCCGCCCGGTCTCGGGATCGCGGAGTTGCGCCAGGCCATCTCGGCCCAGCGCCTCCGCCGCTACGGCCAGGAGTTCGACCCCGACACCGAGGTGCTGGTCACCGTCGGCGCGAGTGAAGCCATCGCCGCCGCTTTCATCGGGCTCGTCGAACCCGACACCGACGTCATCGTCATCGAGCCGTACTTCGACACCTACGCACCCAACATCGCGATGGCCGGAGCACGCCGGGTGGCGGTGCCACTGGTCCCGGAT
Source organism: uncultured Mycobacterium sp. (assembly GCA_964344085.1). Classification (GTDB taxonomy): domain Bacteria; phylum Actinomycetota; class Actinomycetes; order Mycobacteriales; family Mycobacteriaceae; genus Mycobacterium. Next base: position 65,346 of record CAYFMA010000007.1, on the reverse strand, counting down.
GGCCGCGGCTTCGCACTCGACGCGGACGCGCTGCGAGCTGCCATCACCCCGCGAACGCGGACGATGATCGTCAACTCACCGCACAACCCGACCGGCATGGTTCTCTCCGATGCCGAGTGCCGCGCGCTGGCCGAGGTCGCCGTCGAGGCCGACCTGCTGGTCATCTCCGACGAGGTCTACGAACGGCTGGTCTTCGACGGCGGAGCGCACCGGCCGCTGGCCACCTATCCGGGTATGGCCGGGCGGACCGTCACCATCTCCAGTGCCGCGAAGATGTTCAACTGCACCGGGTGGAAGATCGGGTGGGCCTGCGGCGCACCGGAACTGGTGGCCGGGGTGCGGGCCGCCAAGCAGTACCTCAGCTATGTCGGCGGTGCGCCGTTTCAGCCGGCGGTGGCCTACGCACTGAACAACGAGGACGCCTGGGTGGACGGCCTGCGCGACTCCCTGCAGTCGAAACGCGACCGCCTTGCGGCCGCGCTGGACGATTTGGGCTTCGAGGTGCACAACAGCTCCGGCACCTACTTCCTGTGCGTCGATCCCCGGCCGCTGGGATTCGGCGACAGCACCGCGTTCTGCGAGGAACTCCCCGCCCGCGCCGGAGTTGCCGCCATCCCGATGTCGGCGTTCTGCGAACCGGGCAACACCCCCGAGCAGTGGAAGCACCTGGTGCGCTTCGCATTCTGCAAACGCGACGAGACGCTCGACGAGGCGATCCGGCGCCTCGCCGCGTTCAGCCCTTCTTGAGCTTGAGCACCTGTTTGCGCAGTCCGTTGGTGGCCGTGTCCACGGCGCCCTTGATGGCCTGCTTGACGATGAACCCCGGCAGTGGAATCGACAGATCGACCTCGATGTCGAAGCGGACCCTAGTCTTGTCGCCCTGCGGCGTCAGCGTGTAGCGCGCGTTCTGGGTCTTCAACTGGCCGGCCTTGACCAGCGTCCAGCCGGCCGTGTTCTCGCCCCAGGTGTACTCGACGGTCTGCTCGTCGGTGATTCCTGCCGCCTTCACCTTCATCTTCACCTGCTTGGGACGGCCGTCCTTATAGGTGTCGAGCACCTCCGCGCTCTGATACTGCGAGGACCAGGTCGGTGCGGACTTCACGTCGGCGATGACCGCGAGAATCTCCTCCGGGGACGCCTCGATGACCACTTCGCGGGAATCTTTGACAGCCATGCCACGACCCTAGCGACGCCGGGGACGGCTACGACGGGGTTTTGCGGTACTCGGCCACGACGGGTTCCAGTTCGTCGGGGGTCGCGCCGTGCATGATGACCGCGTCCGCGCCGTAGTCGAATTCCTTGCGGATCCGGTCGACGCACTGCCTGGCCGATCCGGTTGCGGCTGGCTCCAGCCACTCATCGGGGATCAGGGTGGCGATGTGCTCGATCTGCCCGGCGGTGGCCTTGTGGTCGATTCCGCCGCCGATGGACTGTACGACGGAGTCGGCCCGGAAACGTTGCAGCACAGCGGGATCCCAGTTGTTGGTGCTCACCATCAGATCGCCGTACCCCTGCAGGTAGGTGGCCAGCCGCGCCACCGTCTTCTTCAGCCGTAGTTCTTCGGGGAGATGGTCACCGACGGTGGCGAAGCAGGACCAGACCCGGACGCTGTCCGGATCGCGGCCGGCCTTCTCGGCCGCATCCTTGACGGTGCGCGCACAGCGCTGCAGCGTCTCGGGGGTGAAGTAGGTGTGCAGGATGACATCGTCGAACAGTTCGCCGCCGAGGCGCAGCGTCCTCGGGCCGAACGCCACCAGGGCCAGCCGGATGTCCTCGTCGAATTCGGGGTCGAGCACCATCACCGGGTATTTCCCCATCGGACCGTCATGGCCGATGATCACCTCGCCGTGCCACAGCCTGCGCATCACTTGTGCGAAGTCGGCCATCTGCGCGGTGGTCACCGGTGGGACGCCGAATGCCGCGTAGATCGCCGCGATACCGCGGCCGATACCCAGGGTGAAACGCCCGCCGGACAGCCGGTGCATGGTGGTGGCCCACGAGGCGGTTATCAACGGGTGGCGGGTGTTGTGATTGGTTGCGGCAGTTGCGATCTGAATCCGGCCGGTGACCGCGCACGCCGCACCGGTCAGCGACGCCGCCTCCTTGATGTTCCAGCGTTCCGAGATGAACGCTGTTCCGAAGCCGAGTTCCTCGCCGCGGCGGGCCTCGTCCATCAGTGTCGCCGGGCCCTCACCGCCGGCACCGGCCAGCAGGTAGAAGCCGAGTTCGTCGAGTTGCCGCATCGGAATGACCTCAGATCCTGTACCGGTCCAGCAGCCTCTTGCTGATGATGGTTTTCTGAATCTCGCTGGTGCCCTCGCCGATCAGCAGGAAGGGCGCGTCACGCATGAGGCGTTCGATCTCGTACTCCTTGGAGTAACCGTAGCCGCCGTGGATGCGGAAGCTCGCCTGAGTGACCTCCGCGCACAACTCACTGGCCAGGTACTTGGCCATCCCGGCTTCGAGGTCGTTGCGCTGACCGGAATCCTTGAGCCTGGCCGCGTTGACCATCATCAGATGAGCCGCCTCGACCTTGGTGGCCATCTCGGCGAGAGAGAAGGCGATCGCCTGGTGTTCGGCGATCGGCTTGCCGAAGGTGGAACGCTGCTGCGCGTATCGGATCGCGAGTTCGAAGGCGCGTAAACCAACACCACAGGCTCGGGCAGCCACGTTGACGCGCCCGACCTCGATGCCGTCCATCATCTGCGCGAAGCCCCGGCCCGGCCGCCCACCGAGAACGTCGTCTGCTGAGGCTGTGTAGCCGTCGAAGATCAGTTCGGTGGTGTCGATGCCCTTGTAGCCGAGCTTGTCGAGCTTGCCCGGGATGGTCAGACCCGCAACGACTTCCCCGAAACCGCTTGGCTTCTCGACCAGGAAGGCGGTGAGGTTGTCATGCGGGCGCGCGGCGCCCTCGTCGGTGCGGACCAGTGCGGCGACCAGGGTGGAACTGCCGCCGTTGGTCAGCCACATCTTCTGGCCGGTGATGCGGTAGTCGCCGTCCGGGTTGCGCACGGCGCGTGTGCGGATGGCGGCGACGTCGGATCCGAGTTCCGGCTCGGACATCGAGAACGCGCCGCGGGTCTCGCCGGTGGCCATCCGGGGCAGGTACTTCTGCTTCTGCGCGTCGGTGCCGTGCTGACGGATCATGTAGGCGACGATGAAGTGGGTGTTGATCACCCCGGAGACGCTCATCCACCCACGCGCCAGTTCCTCCACGCACAGCGCGTAAGTCAGCAGCGACTCCCCCAGGCCGCCGTACTCGACCGGAATCATCAGGCCGAACAGACCCATCTGCTTCATCTGATCGACGATCGCCTGCGGGTAGGTGTCGGCGTGTTCGAGTCTCTGGGCGTTGGGAATGATCTCCTTGTCGACGAATTCCCTTACCGCCGTGATGATCTCGGTCTGAAACTCAGTCAGACCCAGCGTCTGCGCCAGACGGTTCATGAGGAGCGGCTCATCAGATGTGCCGACCGCCGGTGACCTCCAGCACGGTACCGGTCATGTACGACGACAGCTCGGAAGCCAGAAACAGCGCTACAGAAGCGACTTCGGACGGCTCCCCGGCCCGGCCCATCGGGACTTCGGCAAGCTTGGCGTCCCAGATCCGTTGCGGCATGGCCTCCGTCATCGCCGACCGGATCAATCCCGGCTGGATCGCGTTGACTCGCACACCGAGGTGCGCGAGCTCCTTAGCCGCGGCCTTGGTGAGTCCGACGATGCCGGCCTTGGCGGCAGAGTAGTTCGTCTGCCCGACGAAACCGACCTTGCCCGAGATCGACGACATGTTGATGATCGCGCCGCTGCCCTGCTCGCGCATCACGGCCGATGCCGCGCGGGTTCCGTTCCAGGTTCCCTTGAGATGCACGGAGATCACCTCGTCGAACTGCTCCTCGGTCATCTTGCGGATGGTGGCGTCGCGAGTGATACCGGCATTGTTGACCATGATGTCGAGGCCGCCGAATGCCTCGACGGCGGCGGCGATCAGGGCGTCGACATCGGTCGCGGAGGTGACATCGCAGCGCACGGCGCGAGCTACGCCGGAACCGCCGAGACTCTCTGCGGCGGCCCGAGTGGCATCGCCATTGAGGTCACCGAGCACGACCCGCGCTCCTTCGGCGACGAATCGCTGCGCGATCGCGAGGCCGAGCCCCTGGGCTCCGCCGGTGACGACCGCGGTCCGTCCGGCCAGCAATGCCATCCGATCACCCTCCTGCTTGCCCGGTTCGCCCGATCGTATTTGATGAACCGATGCCCTCAGCGTCTGCGGTCAGTGACGACGACTTCCGGGAGATCCTCGCCCAGACCCGTCAGTTCGTGCGGTCGACGGTGCTGCCCCGGGAAGCCGAGATCGCCGAGCACGACGCCATTCCCGATGACCTGCGCGACCGGGCCAAGCAGATGGGCCTGTTCGGCTACGCGATTCCGCAGGAGTGGGGCGGACTCGGGCTGAATATCGTTCAGGACGTCGAACTCGCGATGGAACTGGGCTACACGTCGCTTGCGCTGAGGTCGATGTTCGGCACCAACAACGGCATCGCGGGTCAGGTGCTGGTGGGGTTCGGCACCGATGAGCAAAAGGCCCGCTGGCTGGAGTCGATGGCCGGCGGAGAGGTCGTCGCCTCCTTTGCGCTGACCGAGCCGGGCGCAGGCTCCGATCCATCGGGCCTTCGCACGAAAGCCCTTCGTCAGGGCCGGGATTGGGTGATCTCCGGCCAGAAGCGCTGGATCACCAACGCACCGTCGGCGAATCTCTTCGTGGTGTTCGCCCGTACCCGGCCGGCGGACGACAACGGCGCTGGGATCGCGGTCTTCCTGGTGCCGGCTGACGCACCCGGCGTGGAAGTGGGGGCCAAGGACGCCAAGATGGGCCAGGAGGGCGCCTGGACCTCCGATGTGTATTTCACCGATGTCCGGGTCGGACCGGAGTCTCTGATCGGCGGCAGTGAGGACATCGGTTACCGCGCCGCGTTGACCTCGCTGGCCCGCGGTCGCATCCATATCGCCGCGCTGGCGGTCGGGACTGCCCAACGGGCACTCGACGAGTCGGTCGCGTACGCGGCCGGCGCCACTCAGGGCGGCCGGACGATCGGCGGATTTCAACTCGTCCAGGCAATGCTCGCTGATCAGCAGACCGGGGTGGCGGCCGGACGTGCGCTGGTGCGGGACTGCGCACAGAAGTGGCTCACCGATGAGGATCGCCGCATCGCTCCGTCGGTCGCCAAGGTGTTCTGCACAGAGATGGCCGGCAACGTCGCCGACCTCGCCGTCCAGATTCACGGCGGCACCGGCTATATGCGCGGGGTTCCGGTCGAACGCATCTACCGCGATGTCCGACTACTGCGACTGTATGAGGGGACCAGCGAGATTCAGCGACTGATCATCGGTGGCGGGCTGATGAGGACGCACCGCGGCGGCTAAAACCAAAACTGGTGGCCAGGGCCGGGATCGAACCGGCGACCTTCCGCTTTTCAGGCGGACGCTCGTACCAACTGAGCTACCTGGCCGGAAGGCCCCCGCTGAAATCTCAACGCGTGCCTCGCCGTGATGGCGACCCTGACGGGACTCGAACCCGCGACCTCCGCCGTGACAGGGCGGCGCGCTAACCGACTGCGCCACAGGGCCTTGCTTTTCACTCCGCGTTGCCGCGGGGTGCGTACCCCCTACGGGATTCGAACCCGCGCTACCGCCTTGAAAGGGCGGCGTCCTAGGCCGCTAGACGAAGGGGGCCTGAGCCGAATCTCCGGGGAACTCACATGTGCTGCAAGCTTGGAGCCTCCACAGCTTAGGGCACGTGCGCGGCAATCCCCAAACCAGGGCTGTGCTCCGGGGTTCAGTATTCTGAACACAACGCCCCTATAGCTCAGTCGGTAGAGCTACGGACTTTTAATCCGCAGGTCCCAGGTTCGAGCCCTGGTGGGGGCACCGAATTCGCGTCGGTTAACCGCCGGCCGCAGCCTGGGCGGCGGCCTCCTGCTCGGCCTGCGCCGCCGCCTGCTGTTCCTGAGCCTTCTGCACAGCGGCATCGTGGGCCGCCTTGCCCTCCGGGCTGGCCAGGGAGTTACCCGGAACACCGGGCAGGGCGAACATGTAGTTGCAGTTCAGGTCGAGCAGCACCTTGGCGCCGGAGTTGGTCCCGCTGGAGTTGAGGAAGCTGGCCGTGCGGGAACCGGTGACGATGCAGGCGCCGGTGGGCAGGAAGCTGCCCTCCCGGGTCGCGATGATGGCCGTCGAGCCGGCCTGGCTGATCGCGGTTGCCGCGTCGTTGTAGGTCTGGCCCACGTATTCGTTGATCGCCGCGGCCGATCCGGACCCGAACAGCGCGAACAGTGCGGCCGCGCCGCCGGCGGCGACCACACTGCGGGTCAGGGACTTCTTCACCACGCCTACCTTCCATAACCGGGACTCACCTGGGTATCGCTGCCCACGATACCGCTGTTAACAGCGGCTCGCAGCGCCGATCCGACATGCCGACAACGGCCCGGAACTTGAATGTCACCGCCAGACACAGATATATTGGTGCAACCACGAGGTACAGATACCGGAGGACCCATGTCCCAAGACCTGCCCAACGTCGACCTGCTGCGAGAGCTCGAACCCGTCGCGGAGAAGCTGATCAACCGGCACATGTCGATGTTCAAAGAGTGGAATCCGCACGACTACATCCCCTGGAAAGAGGGCAAGAATTACTACGCGCTCGGCGGCCAGGACTGGGATCCGGATCAGGCCAAGCTGTCCGAGGTCGCCCGGGTCGCCATGATCCAGAACCTGCTCACCGAGGACAATCTGCCCGCCTATCACCGCGAGATCGCGATGAACTTCTCCATGGACGGGCCGTGGGGCTACTGGGTCAACCGCTGGACCGCCGAGGAGAACCGCCACGGCATCTCCATCCGCGACTACCTGGTCGTCACCCGCAACTGTGACCCGGTCGAGCTCGAGGAACTGCGACTCGAGCAGATGACCCGTGGCTTCTCCCCGGGCCAGAACCAGCAGGGTGACCTCTTCGCCGAGAGCCTCTTCGACTCGGTGATGTACGTCAGCTTCCAGGAGCTGGCCACCCGCGTCTCGCACCGCAACACCGGTAAGGAGTGCAACGACCCGGTCGCCGAGCAGCTGCTGGCCCGGATTTCGCACGACGAGAACCTGCACATGATCTTCTACCGGGACGTCAGCGCCGCCGGCCTGGACATCGCGCCCAACATGGCGATCAAGTCGGTCTACCGGATCCTGAAGAACTTCAAGATGCCCGGTTACACGGTTCCGGACTTCCGGCGCAAGGCCGTCATCATCGCGATGGGCGGGGTCTACGACCCCCGCATCCACCTGGACGACGTGGTGATGCCGGTGCTGAAGAAGTGGCGCATCTTCGAGCGCGAGGACTTCACCGGCGAGGGTGCTCGTCTGCGCGACGAGCTGGCCAAGCTGATCGAGGAGCTCGAGGAGAGCTGCGACAAGTTCGACGAGGTCAAGGCTCGTAAGCTTGAGCGCGACGCCAAGCTCGCCGAGAAGCGGGCCGGCAAGACGCTGGCGGGAGCAGCCTCATAGGTTCGACAGCACACGCGACGGCAACCGGGCTGCGGATCGGGTCTCTGACCCTCCGCAGCCCGGTTGTCTTGGCGCCCATGGCCGGGGTGACCAACGTCGCCTTCCGGACGCTGTGCCGGGAACTGGAGATCGCCAGGGCCGGCACCGTCAGCGGGCTCTACGTCTGCGAGATGGTCACCGCCCGTGCCCTGGTCGAGCGCCACCCGGTCACCATCCACATGACGACGTTCGGTCCCGAGGAGTCTCCGCGCTCCCTGCAGCTCTACACCGTCGATCCGGCGACAACCTACAACGCGGCGAGGATGATCGTCGAGGAGAACCTGGCCGACCACATCGACATGAACTTCGGCTGCCCGGTTCCCAAGGTGACCCGTCGTGGCGGCGGCGCCGCCCTTCCCTATAAACGAAAGCTGTTCGGCCAGATAGTTTCCGCCGCGGTTCGTGCGACGGCGGGAACGGCCGTCCCGGTGACGGTCAAGTTCCGTATCGGCATCGACGACGAACACCACACCCATCTGGAGGCCGGTCGGATCGCCGAGCAGGAAGGCGTCGCAGCGGTGGCGCTGCACGCCCGCACCGCAGCGCAGCGCTACTCGGGTGCGGCCGACTGGAGCCAGATCGCGCGGCTCAAGGAGAGCGTCACCTCGATCCCGGTTCTGGGCAACGGGGACATCTTCGACGCCGGCGACGCGCTGGACATGATGGCCGACACCGGATGCGACGGGGTCGTCATCGGCCGCGGCTGCCTCGGGCGGCCGTGGATTTTCGCCGAATTGTCCGCGGCCTTCAACGGGAGCGCGACAGTGCCGCCCCCGACCCTCGGCGAGGTGGCCGACATCATCCGCCGGCACGGGGGGTTGCTGACCGACCACGTCGGCGAGGACAAGGCGATGCGGGACATCCGCAAGCACATCGCCTGGTATCTGCACGGGTTCCCGGCTGGATCGGATCTCCGGCGAGCGCTCGCCTTGGTCAAGACCCGGGACGAGCTGGACCGGCTGCTAGACCAGCTGGACCGCACGGTGCCCTTCCCGGCCGCAGCGGAGGGTCCCCGGGGGCGCCAGGGGTCAGCGGCCTCGGTATCGCTTCCAGACGGCTGGCTCGACGACCCCGACGACTGCACTGTCCCGTTCGGCGCCGAAGAGGCCTCCTCAGGCGGCTGAGCGCAGCGCAAACCCCGTCGATCAGCGGAAACTAGCGTGACCCCAGGTTGGGTCAGTACCATAAGTCCCCTGATAGCGGGCCGGACGCGGGCGCGGTGCCTGGAAGCCAGCACCGCTGGTCGTGTGCGGCGCATCGTTGTTCTTCAGACTTTGCATCCGCGAGGATCCACCGATTCGGAGGCTGTTCTGGACTATGCGTGACGAAGATCGCGGTGACCCACGTCCGGCCTCCGGCCGGGCGTCGGGGGAACACGCATCGTCACGGCCGTCCGGCAGCCACAGCGAGGGCGTCGCGGTCTCGGACCTCATCGCCAAACTCACCGGAGATCAGGAGATCCGTCCCTCGACCCGACGCAGCGCGTCGGGCCGGCGCGACGATTCCGAGCACACCGACCCGATCCCGGTCTCACCCCGCAGTGAGCTACCGGACCTGAGCGCACTGGCCGGTGTCCGCCGCCCTCCGATCGCCGATCCCGACTCGGGCGGTAGGCCGCGGACGACCGCGCCGGGCCGGCGGCGGGCGGCGATCGTCGCCCGGGTGGCCGTCGCACTGATCGCAGTCTGCGCACTGGCCATCACCGGCGCCGCCTGGCAGTGGCAGAGCGCGAAGAACAAATTGCTGAACACCGTCGCGGCTCTGGACCCGAACTCCAGCGATATCCGCGACCCGAACGGCCAACAGGGTGATGAGAACTTCCTCATCATCGGTGTCGACAGCCGCATCGGCGCCAACGGTGAGATGGGTGCCGGAGACACGACGGCTGCGGAGGGTTCCCGCTCGGACACCATCATGCTGGTGAACATTCCGGCCAGTCGGAAACGTGTTGTGGCCGTTTCGTTCCCGCGTGATCTGGCAATCACACCGATGAAGTGTCAGGCGTGGGATCCCGAGACCGGCAAGTACGGTCCGGTTTACGACAAGAACAGCGGCGAGTGGAGCGATAACGAAAGGCTGACGGGCACCAAGCTGAATTCCGCCTACGCCCTCGGAGGTCCGAAATGTCTGGTCAAGGTGATCCAGAAGATCTCCGGCCTGGCGATCAATCGCTTCATGGCCGTGGACTTCGCCGGCTTCGCCAAGATGGTCGACGCCCTCGGCGGAGTCGAGGTGTGCAGCACCACCGCCCTTGAGGACGCCGAACTCGGCACCGTTCTGGCCACCGCCGGACGGCAGAAGGTCGATGGCCCGACCGCGCTGAACTACGTTCGGGCCCGGTCGATCGCCAGTGAGGGCAACGGTGACTACGGCCGCATCAAACGCCAGCAGCTTTTTCTGTCCTCGCTGCTGCGATCGTTGATATCGACCGAGACGCTGTTCGATCTGGGCAGGCTCAACGATGTGGTCAACATGTTCATCGACGACAGCTACGTCGACAACGTGAAGACCCGCGATCTGGTCCAGCTCGGACAGTCGCTCCAGGGGATGAACGCCGGTCGGATCACCTTCGTCACGCTGCCCACCACCGGGGTCGCCGACGACGAAGGCAATGAGGTGCCGCGCACCGAGGACATCCGGGCACTGTTCGACGCGATCATCGACGACAAATCACTGCCCGGGGAGAACGACCGCAACGAGACGCTGAGTCCACTGACCGCCGCCACCAAGACCAGCGGGGCACCGACCGAGTCCACGATCGCAGAGGCCACCGAGACACTCGATCCGGCGGCCTCGACGCAGACCACCACTGAAGCGGTGAAGGCGGTGGCAGCCGACCCGCGCGACGTCAAGGTTCAGGTCGCCAACGCCACCGATCGCAGAGGCCTGGCCGACACCGCCACCGGCGAGTTCGAGCTGTACGGATTCGATGTTCTCGCGCCCGACACCTACAGCGACTGGAGTTCGGTGACCGGCACCACGGTCTACTACTCGTTGGGCAACGAGCAGGCGGCCGCAACGGTGGCGGCCACCCTGCCGGGCGCTCGTATCGAACGGATCAATGGCCTCGGTGAAACCATCCAGGTGGTGCTCGGAACGGACTTCACCGCAGTGAAGTACCCACAGGCCAGTGGTACGGCGTTGACGATGTCCGTCGTGCATGAGGGGAGCACCACGCCGACCAGACTCCCGTCGGATCTCACGGTCACCAACGGCGCCGACGTCAGCTGCGAGTAACGGCGTTCACCGGCCGTTCAGCTTGCGGAAGCCCTTCGGACACGTGTCTGCACGTACGCTTACCGGATGCGTACCGCATACCATGAGCAACTCGACGCGCTGACCAATCAACTGGCCGAGATGTGCCGGATGAGCGGCATCGCGATGGAGCGCGCCACCCAGGCGCTACTGCAGGCCGATCTCGTTCTGGCCGAGCAGGTGATCGGCGACCACGAGAAGATCTCCATCGCCAGTGCCCGCGCCGAGGAGGCAGCCTTTGTTCTCCTCGCGTTGCAGGCGCCGGTGGCCGGCGATCTGCGGGCCATCGTGAGTTCCATCCAGATGGTGGCCGATGTCGAGCGGATGGGTGCGCTGGCGCTGCACGTCGCGAAGATCGCGCGCCGGCGCCACCCGCAGCATGTTCTTCCCGAAGAGGTCAACGGTTACTTCGCCGAAATGGGTCGGGTGGCAGTCGATTTGGCCAACAGTGCACGGGACGTCCTGATCTCCCGCGATCCGGAGAAGGCGAAGCAGATCCGTCAGGACGATGACGCGATGGACGATCTGCACCGTCACCTGTTCAGCGTGATGATGGACCGGGAGTGGAAGCACGGTGTAGCCGCCGCCGTCGACGTCACCCTGCTCGGCCGGTTCTACGAACGATTCGCCGATCACGCGGTGGAGATATCGCGACGGGTGATCTTCCAGGTCACCGGTCACCTGCCGACGGAGGAGGAAACCTCGGCGGGCTAGCCGAACCGGCCGGAGATGTAATCCTCGGTGGCCCGCTGGGTCGGGTTGGAGAAGATCTTTCCCGTGTCATCGACTTCGATCAGCCGTCCCGGCTTGCCCGCGGCTTCAAGGTTGAAGAAGGCCGTCTGATCGCTCACCCGAGCGGCCTGCTGCATGTTGTGGGTGACGATGACGATGGTGAATTCCCGCTTGAGTTCGGCGATCAGATCCTCGATCGCCAATGTCGAGATCGGATCCAGTGCCGAGCACGGCTCGTCCATCAGCAGCACATCGGGCTGGACGGCGATAGCACGGGCGATACAGAGTCGCTGCTGCTGCCCTCCGGACAGTCCGCCACCGGGCTTGTCCAGACGATCCTTGACCTCGTTCCACAAGTTCGCGCCCCGAAGTGAACGCTCCGCCGTCTCATCGAGCACCTTGCGGTTGCGGATGCCCTGCAGTTTCAGGCCGGCCACCACGTTGTCGCGAATCGACATGGTGGGAAACGGATTCGGACGCTGGAACACCATACCGATGGTCTTTCGAACTGCTACCGGGTCGATACCGGGGTCGTAGATGTCCTCACCGTCGAGCAGCACCGAACCCTCGACCCGGGCTCCGGGGATCACCTCATGCATACGGTTGAGGGTGCGCAGAACGGTGGACTTGCCACAGCCTGACGGACCGATGAACGCCGTCACGCTGCGCGGCGGAATCGCCAATGTCACCTCTGCCACCGCTTGGAAGGCGCCGTAGTAGATGTTGACGTCTTTGAGATCGAGTCTCTTGGCCACGGAATGTCCTAAACCTTCTTGGGGGCGAAGAACTTCGCCAGGAAGCGCGCGCCGATGTTGAGCACGGCGATCAGCAGGATGAGGGTCAGCGCCGCCCCCCAGAGGCGGTCGGTGGGGACCGGGTTGGCGCCCGCGCCGGCCGAGGTCTGGTCGTACATCATGCCCGGAAGAGATCCCATGAAGCCGCTGAACATGTTGAAGTTCATCGACTGCGAGTAGCCGACGAGGATCAGCAATGGTGCCGTCTCGCCCATGACACGAGCTAACGCGAGCATGATTCCGGTGACGATGCCGGACAATGCGGTGGGGATCACGATGCGGACGATGGTCTTCCATTTCGGAACGCCGAGCGCATAACTGGCCTCACGAAGGTCCATCGGAACGATGCGCAACATCTCCTCTGTCGAACGGACGATCACCGGAATCATCAACAGCACCAGGGCCAGCGACACCGCGAAACCGGAACGCTGGAAGCCCAGCGTCGCCACCCACAGCGCGTATACGAAAAGCGCCGCGACGATGGACGGCACACCGGTCAGGATGTCGACCATGAAGGTCGCGGTCTTACCGAGGCGCGTTCCGCCGCCGTACTCCACGAGGTAGATGCCGACGAAAACGCCGATCGGGATGGAGATCACCGCGCACACCAAACCCTGCAGGACTGTGCCGACCAGTGCGTGATAAGCGCCGCCGCCGGCCATGAACGCCGTCATCCCGGACTGTGAATTGGTCCACCAGACCGAGTTCAGCAGAACCTTGGCGCCCTTGGTGATCACTGAGTAGAGCACCCACAACAGAGGGACGACGGCCACCAGAACAGACAACGTGACGAGCGCCGTGGCGCTGTGATCGATGACCTTGCGACGGCTGCTGATCGCTTTGAAGGTGGGCGGCTTTACCGGCGCCTGCAGTGTTGAGGTCACCGGTGGCCACGTCCGGCAACAGCGGCCCGGGCTGCCGAATTCACCACGAAGGTCAGCACGAACAGCACGAGGCCGGCAGCGATGTAGGCCCCGGCCTTGTACTGGTCGTTGAACTCCGATGCGGCGGCGGCGATCTTGCTGGCGAAGGTGTAACCGGCGTCGAACACCGACCACCCGAACGCCTTCTGGGTGCCCCGCAGAATGATCAGCAGCGCGATCGTCTCCCCCAGGGCACGACCCAGACCGAGCATGGCGCCACTGATATAACCGGACATCCCGAACGGCAGCACCGTGGTCTTGACCACCTCCCAACGGGTCGCGCCCAGTGCGAGCGCCGCCTCGATCTGACCGGAAGGCGTCTGCGCGAACACCTCCCGGGCTACCGCGGTGATGATCGGCAGGATCATCACCGCAAGCACGATTCCGGCGGTGAAGATGGTGCCACCGCCCGCCACAGAGGCGTTGCCTGTCGAGAACAGGAAGATCCAGCCGAGATGGGTGTTGAGCCACAACGCCACCGGTTTCAGCACAGGCGCAAGGACATACAGTCCCCAGACGCCGTAGATGATCGACGGCACCGCCGCGAGCAAGTCGACCATGTAGCCCAGTGGACCGCCCACTCGTCGCGGCGCATACCGAGTCAGGAAGATCGCGATCCCGAGGGCCACCGGCATCGCCAGGATGAGCGCGAACAGCGACACGAATACGGTTACCTGAAGCAGATCCAGGATGCCGAACTTCATCTTCGCGGTATCGGTGGTGACCCAGTTGCCGCCGTAGGTGAAGAAATTCGCCTCGTTGCGCGCTATCGCCGGCACGGCGCGCCACAGCAGGAACAGACCAATCGCGAGGATGAGCGCGATGATCAGGATGCCCGAACCCTCGGCGAGCCCGCCGAAGACCCGATCCCCGAGCCGCGCCTTGGCGCGGCCCGAGGGATCGGTCGGGATTGCCGGCGATTCCGGGAAGGGTGCGGCGATGACTTCGGCGGAACCCGCCGTCGTCGGATCAGGCACCTCGTCGGTCACATCCATCCCATCCGTGATGTCGCGTTCTATGGTCACCGCGATCGACCCTTGAGACCCAGGGTAATTACTGGATCGCGTTCACGGCCGTCAACAGCCGTTGCTTGAACGCATCGGGCAGGGCGATGTATCCCGCCGGCGCGAGGCCGGCCTGGCCGTCATTGGCCGCAACCGTCAGGAAGGACTTGACCGCACCGGCCGTCTCGGCGTTGTACCCCTTCGAGCAGACGATCTCGTAGGTGGCGAGCACCAACGGGTAGGCACCCGCAGCGGTGGTGCCGTAGATGGAATTGAGGTCCAGTGCCAGGTCATTGCCCTCGCCGGCGAACTTGGCGCCCGCGATGGCCTTGGCGGCGGCGTCATCAGTCAGGGCGACGGCACCGGAACCGGTGTCGATCGCGGCCATCGGCAGGTTGGCCTGCGCGGCGAAGCCCTTCTCGACGTAGCCGATCGCGCCCGGCGTGGCCTGCACCGCCTGGACCACACCGGCCGACTTCTGAGCGCCCTCGCCGGCACCGCCCTGGAACTCCTTGCCCGCGCCCTTGGTCCAACTCTGCGGGGCCGCCGCGGTCAGGTACTTCTGGAAGTTGTCGGTGGTGCCCGAGGAGTCCGACCGGTAGATCGGGGTGATCTTGGTGTCGGGCAAGGTCACCCCGCTGTTGAGCGCGGCGATGGCCGGGTCGTTCCACGCCGTGATGGCGCCGGTGAAGATCTTGGCGAGCACGTCGGCGTTCACGGCAACCTTGTCGACGCCGGGCAGGTTGTAGGCCAGGGCGACGGGTCCGAAGACCAGCGGGAGATTCCAGGCCGGGTTCTCACCGCAGCGCTTGGCCGCCTGAGCCGGCTGGTCCTTCGAAAGCGGCGAGTCGGAACCGGCGAAGTCGACCTGGCCGGCGATGAACTGGTTGACGCCGGCGCCCGAACCGGTCGGGTTGTAGGACAGGTTCTTGCCCGCGCACTTCTGAGTCCAGACCTGGTTGAACACGGCGATCGCGTTCTGCTGGGCGGTCGAGCCCTCGGCGCTCAGCGAGTTCTTGCCGCCACAGTCGGCAGCCGACGTGCTGCCGGGGACCGCACTCGAGCCACCCGATGCCGTCTTGGCGTTGTTGTCGCTGCCGCATGCGCTGAGCGTCAGCACCGCCGCGGCCGTCGCAGCCACGCCGAGTGCTTTACCGAAGCTGGTCACTGTTCCTCTTTCCTGAATGTTTCCTGGGGTCGAGCGCACGCTATGCAGCCGGGGTGGCCAACTCGGGCACAGACGGTGAACAGAAGATGAACTCGCGCGTAGTTCGGCCGAGATCACACAGGTGCGAAGGCGGTGTCGACCGAGTCGACGACGAAACCGAGACTCCGGTAGGTCTGCAGTGCGGCGGCGTTGTCGGCCTCCACGTAGAGCATGACCTCGGGGTGCCCGGCCGAGTCCAGCCGACGGGCGAGGTGGCCGATACCCGCCAGGGTCAGCGCCCGCCCGAGTCCACGACCGTGCTCGGCGGGATCCACCCCGATCACGTACACCTCACCGAGATCCTCACCGTGGACCTTGGTCCAGTGAAACCCCAGTACCTTCTCGCCGGAGTCGTCCACTGCGAGGAAGAGTCCCTCCGGATCGAACCACGGCTCGCCGGTGCGGACGGCGATGTCGGCGGCAGTCCAGCCACCTTGCTCCGGATGCCAGGAGAACGCCGCGTTATTGACCCTCAACAGTTCCGGATCATCCGTTGGCCCGGCGTAGGTCCTGATCCGGATCCCCTCGGGCACAACGATTTCGGGTATCTCGAGCAGTGGGCGGCGCATGAGGATCAGCTCCCGAACCGGACGCATGTTCATCGCGGCTGCCAGCGCGCGCGCAGGTTCGAGGGTGCCGTGCGCCCAGAACCGCACGCGCCCACCGCCCCGGACAAGGGCGGCGTTCGCCATCGCCGTGCCGATTCCGCGGCGTCGGGCATGGGGATGCACCACCAGTTCGGCCATCGCATCGGCTCCGTCCCGCCCCGGCGCCAGATTCAGGTATCCCGCCAGCACGTCGTCCTCGGCGAAAAGCAGGTGAGCCGACTCGCCTTCGCTCAACGCACGAAGCACCTGATCACCGACCGGTGCGACACCGTCGGCATCGCGGGCCTGATCGATCAGGTTCAGGACGGCGACCTGCTCGGCCTGGCTCAGCGCGGCACGCCAGCGCGGGTCCGTCACTGAGGAAGTGCGTGCGACATGCCGGCGTCCTCTGCCAGGTCGGCATCGTGATCTTCGTGCGATTCGGCCGACGCGTTGCGGCCCCGGGCCGGTCGCACGGCCTTATAACCGACGTTGCGCACGGTACCGATCAGCGCCTCGTACTCCGGGCCCAACTTGGCCCTCAATCGCCGCACGTGCACGTCGACTGTTCGGGTGCCGCCGAAGAAGTCATAGCCCCAGACCTCCTGCAGCAACTGGGCGCGGGTGAACACCCGGCCGGCGTGCTGTGCGAGGTATTTCAGCAACTCGAATTCCTTGTACGTGAGGTCGAGTGGACGCCCTCGCAGTCGCGCGGTGTAGGTGCCCTCGTCGATGACCAACTCACCGAGATTGACCTTGCCGGCGCTCTCCTGGTTCACCAGTCCGCCGCGCCGGCCTGCCAGTAACCGAAGTCGCGCGTCGATTTCGGCCGGGCCGGTGCCCGGCAGCAGGATCTCGTCGATACCCCAGTCCATGTTGACGGCGATCAGCCCGCCCTCGTTGAGTACCGCGACCACCGGCACCGTGGCCACGGTGGTCCCCAGCAGACGGCACAGTCCACGCGCGGCAGCCAGGTCGGTACGGGCGTCGACGATCGCGATGTCGGCCGATCCGGCCTCAAGTAACGACGACACCTCGGTCGGCACGTACCGCACGTTGTGCGCCAGCAGCGCCAACGAGGGCAAGACCGACTCAGGGTTGGGATCGACGGTCAGTAGCAAAAGGTCCAACGGAAATCTCCAGGTTCGGCTGTTAACTCTAACCTGCGACCTGCTGTTTCGGCGATCCGAGCGGTCCGAGCCCGGGGTGGGCGAGAATGTCCCGGTGCGAAGACTGCTGTCCGCCATAGGCATCCCGGTGCTGGCGGTCGCCATCGCCGGGGTCGGAGCGGACTTCGGCGCCGCCGTCTATGCCGAGTACCACCTGGCCCGCAATGTCAGGGCGGCCGCCGGATTGCCGTTCGACCCGTGGGTGGCCATCCTGGGCTTCCCGTTCATCCCGCAGGCACTGGGCCACCGGTACCACGAACTGGAGATCAAGGCCGGTGGTGTGGACCACCCCGTGGAGGGGAAGGTCACACTGGAGGCCACCATGCACGACATCGGCTTGGCTCAGGCCTCCTGGCTGATGCGTCCGGACGCCGACCTGCCGATGGGCGAACTGGAGAGCCGGATCATCATCGACTCCCGCCATGTCGGCGGATTCATCGGGATCAAGGATCTGACCGTCGAGGAGCCCGCCAAGGACGCCAATGACGCGACCGGCGGCACCACCGAGTCGGGCATCTCGAGTAACAAGGGACTGGTGTTCACCGGAACGCCGACGAAGGCGGGTTTCGACAAGCGGGTCAGCGTGACCGTCGATCTCTCACTGACCGGACCCGATCGGAGCACCCTGGTGTTCACCCCGACGGGCGTGGTGACAGGCCCCAACACCGCGAACCAGTCGGTGCCCGACGAGCGACGCGACGCCGTGCTGGGAGCGTTCGCCGCCACCATGCCGGGACAACGGCTTCCGTTCGGGCTCAAGCCGACCAGTGAAGGCGCTCGGGGATCGGACATCATCATCGAAGGCATCGTCGAGGACGTGACCGTACGCCTCAACGGTTTCAACGCAACGGGTTCCAACGGAACGGGTTCTGACAGGCCATGAGCACAGCCGCCACCGCCATCGTCGCGATCGCCGCCGCCTTGGGCGTGGCCGTCGTCCTGGGACTGCTGCACAACCGACGCCACGGGGTCTTGCGTGACACCGCCGGGTCGGCCGATGTGGTCGACACCGCGGATCTCGGGCTGTCCAGCACCGGTCCGACCATCGTGCATTTCACCGCTGTCTGGTGCGGACCCTGCGCCGCCGTTCGACGGGTGGTTGATCAGGTGCGTGCACAGCTTCCGAAGGTGGCCCACGTCGAAATCGACATGGATGCCAATCCGGGCCTTGCCCGCGAGTTTTCGGTGATGTCGCTGCCGACGACATTCATCTTCGACGCCGATGGAAAACAGCGTTACCGCACGGCAGGGGTGCCCAAAGCCGCCGACCTGAAGGCGGCCCTGGAGCCCTTGCTGACCTGATTGGTTTGCCATTTCGCGGCTATTGGGTAGCATCGCCTCCGTGCAATCCCGCCTCGAGCTCTCGCTCACGAAGCGCCGCGCAGTCGATCTGTGCCGGCTTGCGGGTTTTTGCTGTTGTTGCTGTAGCTGCTGAGTAGCTGCGGTCGTTTCCTGCTCCGATTCTTCGGAGTCTCACCGCTGCGCTCACCGACGCCCGGCCGTTCTTGGCCATCCCTTGTCGTCCAGCCCTAACCAGCAACAGGAGATTTCCCATGTCCACCATCTCGACGAACACCATCCGTCAGTCACCGGCGACCGATCAGGTCGACGTTCGCGGCCCCCGCTTCGCCGCGTGGATCACGACCGCAGTCCTGCTGACGGTGTTGGTCCTCTCGGCGATCAGCGTGCCCGCCGCGGCAACCCTCCTCGCGATTCAGGCCGTCGTGTTCGCCATCGGAGCGGCGCGCGGTCCGCGTCGTCACCCCTACGGCTTGATCTTCGCCAACCTCGTCGCCCCCCGACTCAGCCCCGTCACCGAACGTGAGCCGGTCGCCCCACTGCGGTTCGCTCAGTTCGTCGGCGTGATCTTCGCCGCCGTCGGCGTGGCCGGATTCGTCCTCGGCGCTGCCCTGACCGGGGTCATCGCCACCGCACTGGCTCTGGCCGCGGCATTGCTCAACGCGGCCTTCGGCATCTGCCTCGGATGCCAGATCTACCCGCTGGTGGCCCACCTCCGCCACGCGGGCTCCGCCGTCAAGGTTGCCTGACGGCGAACCCGACGGGCGTGCTGACGTTAGACTCTGCGCCGTGATCCTTTTCTTCGAGATCCTGCTCGTGATTTCGACCGTGGTGATCACCTGGTTCGCGCTGTATGCGGTGTACCGGTTGATCACCGACGAGTCATGAGCAGATGACGTCGGACGGCAATCAAAGCGACGACAGCGTCGGCTTCGCCGGCATAACGGGCAGCGGCGATCGGGCTATCGCCGCTGCGGCTGAACGGGCCAAGCAGACCGCCGTCCGCAACATCCCGGTCTTCGACGACCTCCCGGTCGCCGACACCGCGAATCTGCGCCACGGCGCAGACTTCAATGACGCCTTGCTGGCCCTGCTGCCATTGGTCGGCGTGTGGCGCGGCGAGGGCGAGGGACACGCCCACGATGGCGACTACCGGTTCGGGCAGCAGATCATCGTGTCCCATGACGGCAGCGACTACCTCAATTGGGAGGCCCGGTCCTGGCGGCTGGACGACGAGGGCGGCTATCACAGCCCGGGTCTGCGCGAGACCGGCTACTGGCGCTTCGTCCACGACCCGGCTGATCCGGACGAGTCGGCGGCCATCGAACTGCTGCTGGCCCATTCGGCGGGCTATGTGGAGTTGTTCTACGGCCATCCCCGCAACCAGTCTTCCTGGGAATTGGTGACCGACGCTCTGGCGCGCAGTAAGTCGGGGGTTCTGGTCGGTGGCGCCAAGCGGCTGTACGGAATCGTCGAGAACGGCGATCTGGCCTACGTCGAAGAACGAGTGGACGCCGACGGCGGCCTGGTTCCACATCTGTCGGCGCGGTTGTCGAGGTTCATCGGATGACACGGATGCAGACCGTGGCGGGCATCTTCACCAGCCTGGCCGCCACGGCCCTGCTCGGTGCCTGCTCATCGAAGACGCCGGCGCCGGAATCGAACCGATCCACGTCACCAGCGATGACGACCCCGGCGACAACGACCTCGGACACGACAGCGCCGTCCAGCCCGGCTGAGCGCACCGAACACGGCGGCCTCTCGGAATGCCTGAAGTCTCACGGGGTCACCGACTCCGGGGGCGCGGCGATCGTGTTGGGCCCGCCCCCGGGCGTGGACCCGGGCGCCTGGGACGGCGCCATGAAAGAGTGCTCCGGATTGGCCCCCGGACCGGGCCCCGGCTGACCTACCCTGGGCTGCATGCCCCGCATGTCCAGCGTGGACGCGGCGTTCTGGTTCGCTGAAACGCCGGCATGGCACATGCATATCGGGGCGCTGGCAATCTGCGATCCGCGTGATGCACCCGGATTCTCCTTCGAGACCGTCCGCGACATCGTCGGCTCACGACTATGGGAACTTCCGCAATTGCGCTACCGCGTCACTGAAAGCCCGCTGGGCCTGGACCGGCCCTGGCTTGTCGACGATGACGACCTTGATCTGGACTTCCACATCCGGCACAGCGCGCTTCCCTCCCCCGGCGGCCGGCGGGAACTCGACCAGTTGGTGGCACGGTTGTGGTCCTACCCACTTGATCGCTCGAAACCGTTGTGGGAGATGTGGTTCATCGAGGGTCTGGCCGACGGCCGAGTCGGTCTGCTGACCAAGATTCACCACTGCCTCGTCGACGGAGTATCCGGCGCAGGTGTCAGCGAAGTGCTGTTCGACCTCACCCCGGAGCCACGCCGGCCGCCGGCCGATCTTCCGCCCCGGGAACGCAGCACGCCTCCACGACCGGAACTGGAACTGCTGGGCGGAGCGATCAACCTCGCCTTCAAGACACCGCTTCGGATCATCAAACTGCTTGATCAGACAGTGCGCCAGCAGCTGGCCACCCGGACCATCCCCGAGAAGCCCCCCGGATATTTCGAGGCGCCGCCGACCCGGTTCAACTCAGCCATCACCAAACAGCGGAGCTTCGCCGCGGCCCGGATTCCACTGACGCGGGTGAAGGCCGTCAAGGACGGCTTCGGTGTCAAGGTCAACGACGTGGTACTCGCGGTGGTTTCCGGTGCTCTTCGGTCGTATCTGCTTGCGCGCGAGGAACTTCCGACTGCCCCATTGGTGGCCCAGGTCCCGGTCTCGACCCGCTCGGAGGATTCCGGCGAAACCGGCAACGCGCTCAGTTCGATGACGGTGAGTCTGCCGACCGAGACCGCCGATCCGGCCAAGCGGGTGATGTCGATCTTCAAGGTGTCGCAGGCGGCCAAACAGATGAACGAGACGATGACGGCCCACCAGAGTGTCGGCCTGACCGAAACCACGCCGCCGGGATTGTTCCGGCTGGCTGTTCGGGCTTACACGGCAAGCCGGCTCGGCGAGGCGGTGCCGCCGATCAACCTCGTGGTGTCCAACGTTCCGGGACCACCCTTCCCGCTGTACGCCGCCGGCGCGGTACTCGAGCAGTTCACCCCGATGGGGCCGCTACTGATGGACGTCGGGCTCAACATCACCTGCTTCAGCTATTGCGACTGGCTCGATTTCGGTTTCGTCAGCACTCCGGATATCGCCGCGGATCTCGATGAACTCGCCGCCGCGATCGAACCCGCACTGGCCGAACTGGAGGACGCGTTGCGCAGACCGGCCCGCAAACGCGGCCGTAAATGACCCGAAATGGGACGGCCCCCGAGCCGTTGGTATCCAGTCGGACGAACCGGAAGCTCGGGGGCCGGGTAGCTGCCTGGAATTCGCCAGCGCACGCACGCGCAGGTGATTCCGGCACCTGGTGCTGCTAGCGGGCAGCCACCTCACATGTCCTAGAAGTACTCAAAGTTCCGGACCACCTCCTTTCCTGTGTACGGCTGACCGTACCGGCGCAACGGCTCCTCCGCCAAGGGTTTTTCACCCCTCAGCGATCGCTGACGATCGCGGCGTCGACAAGCTCCGCGATCTCGGCGGCGTGGGGTGCCATCTTCAGCGGGTGGCCGTCGAGAGTGTGAACCCGGGCGGCCAGGGTGATACTGGAGACGAGCCAGATGCCATGCGCCGCGTCAAGATCGGCCGGCCGCAACGCCGCGTAGTCGCATTCGTAGCCCTCGGCCTTCGCCACCTCGAACAGCGCCTGCTGGGTCGTGCCGCACAGGATCGGATGCGACAACGGCGGGGTGAGCAGGCGGGGACGACCGGCCTCCTCGACGGCGATGACCACGGTCGAGCGCGGCCCTTCAAGGATGTAGCCGTCCGAGCTGACGAAGATGACGTCGTCGGCTCCCCGCGCCGCGGCGTGCCGCAACGCCGCCATGTTCACGGCGTACGAAAGCGTCTTGGCGCCCGCGAGCAGCCATGGCATCTCGCCGATCCCGGTCACCGGCAGGCCGCGCTCCAGACGGACCGCGGCAAGTCCGTCCCGTCGTACCCCCGTCACCCGCTCCGCGAGCGGGTTGACCATGAGGTAGGCGGTCGGCGGCGACCCGCTCTCCCGGCCGCGGCTGTAGACCAGACGCAATGCACCCTCGGCGGCGGTAAGCGCGTTCCACTGCTGCACGGCGGCTGCGATGGCGCGCCGCCACATCGGAATGTCCGGCACAGGGAGTTCCATCATCTGCGCAGAGCGCACCAACCGCCGCAGGTGCGCTTCCGTCAGGCAGGCCCGGCCGTCCCGAACCAGCAGGGTCTCGAAAACGCCGTCCCCCCGCACCGCGGCCAGATCATCGGCGAACAATCGTGGCTGACCGGGATCGCGCACCTCACCGTCGAGGGTGATGAGCACCGATGGCTGACTGGACATGGCCTGTAGAGCCTAGTGGCGGCTCGTAGAGTGCAGGTGTGAGCGCAGTTCCCGCCCCTGAAGGTTCGCCCGACTCCGGCGTGCCGTGGCATTACGGCGATCCGTTCGGCGAACAGCGGGCCGCCGAGCACGACGCGGTGGTCGTCGACCGCTCGCACCGTGCCGTGATCACCCTCACCGGAGCCGAGCGCCGCAGTTGGCTGCATTCGATCTCCACCCAGCACGTCGCCGACCTCGCCGATGGCGCCTGCACCGAGAACCTGAGTCTGGACGGACAAGGCCGGGTCGAGGACCACTGGATACAGACCGAGCTGAACGGTACGACCTATCTGGATACCGAATCCTGGCGTGGCACAGCGCTTTTGGATTACCTGAAGAAGATGGTGTTCTGGGCTGACGTGCAAACTGCGGCCGCCGACTTGTCGGTGCTCTCGCTGATCGGACCGAAGCTGGCCGAATCGGCGGTGCTCGACGCCCTGGGCGTGGATGCCTTGCCGCCCGAATCGATGGCGGCATCGCTACCCGGCGGCGGGTTCGTGCGTCGGACGCCCTCGACCGGAAAACAGATCGAACTCGATCTGCTGGTGCCGCGGGAGGACAAGGACACCGTTCTGGGCCGCCTCGCCGCGGCCGGGGTGCGGCCGGCGGGGATGTGGGCCTACGAGGCGCATCGGGTGGCGGCACACCGGCCCCGACTCGGCCTGGACACCGACGAGCGCACCATCCCCCACGAGGTCGGCTGGATCGGCCGGGCGGTGCATCTCGACAAGGGCTGCTACCGCGGCCAGGAGACGGTGGCTCGGGTGCACAATCTGGGCCGTCCGCCCCGGATGCTGGTGCTGTTGCATCTCGACGGCTCCGCCGAGCGGCCGGTCACCGGCGATCCGGTGCTCTCCGATGGCCGTGTCGTGGGCAGGCTGGGCACGGTCGTCGACCACGTCGACTCAGGCCCGATCGCCTTAGCCCTGCTCAAGCGCGGGATCCCGGCCGGCACTCCGCTGACCACCGGCGGCGAGCACCCGGTGGCCGCTGAGATCGACCCGGATTCACTTCCACCGGCCGATGTGGCCGGAGCCGGAAGGCTCGCCGTGGACCGTCTGCGCCGCGGCTGAGGAGGCCGTTCACCGCCAGCCGAGCGGACCTCACGGCACTTCGCGGTGCGGCACGGTAAAGTAATCGGCAGGACAAATACGAATTGATCCGGAGCCGCCTGCCCGCAGGCCGCTCCGTTATTGCGCGAGGGGGATCCCCCATGGGCCGCGGCCGGGCTAAGGCAAAGCAGACGAAGGTTGCCCGAGAGCTGAAATACAGCTCTCCGCAAACTGATTTCAGTCGGCTCCAGCAGGAGCTGACCGGCTCCGGTGAGGCTGACAGCGATCACGAGTCCTGGGATACCGAAGACGACTGGCGCGGCTGACGCCGCCGGCGCAGCTCGCTCAGGATAGAGGCGCGGCGCCTCGCTCGGTTAGAAGCGCGGGTGCTGACCCACCAGTGTCGCGCGTGGGCCGTCACTGCCCTTGGCAGATGCTTTGGCGACCGTGCCCAACGTCCAGCAGTCCAGGTGGCGTGCCGTCAGAATCGCGAGCGCCCGATCGGTGTCCTCCGGGGCGACCACGGCGACCATACCGACGCCCATGTTGAAGGTCTTCTCCATCTCGGCCCGTTCGATGCGGCCACGCTGGGCGATCATGGCGAAGACCGGTGCCGGCGTCCAGCTGCCCCGGTCGAGTTCGGCGACCAGTCCATTCGGGATCACCCGCTCCAGGTTTCCGGCCAGTCCACCGCCGGTGACGTGGCAGAAGGTCCGGACCTGGGTTTCAGCGGCCAGGGCCAGACAGTCCTTGGCATAGATCCGAGTCGGCTCCAGCAGTTCCTCACCCAGGGTGCGGCCGAACTCCTCGACGTGTCCAGCCAGGCTCATCCGGTCGATCTCGAGAAGCACCTTGCGGGCCAGGGAGTATCCGTTGGAATGCAGGCCGGAGGCGCCCATCGCGATGACGACATCGCCAGGGCGCACCCGGTCCGGACCGAGCACGTCGTCGGCCTCCACCACACCCACGCCGGTGGCAGAGATGTCGTAGTGATCCGGCTCCATCAGACCCGGGTGCTCGGCGGTCTCGCCGCCGAGCAGTGCGCATCCGGCCGTCACACAACCCTCCGCGATACCGGACACGATGGCGGCCACCCGCTCGGGCACCGTGCGTCCGACGGCGATGTAGTCCTGCAGGAACAGCGGTTCGGCGCCACAGACCACGAGATCGTCGACGACCATCGCGACCAGGTCGATACCGACGGTGTCGTGCTTGTCCATGGCCTGCGCCACCGCCAGTTTGGTGCCCACACCGTCGGTGGAGGAGGCCAGCACAGGTTCCCGGTAACCGCTGCGCAGGGCGAACAGGCCGGCGAACCCGCCGAGTCCGCCGCGGACCTCGGGACGGGTGGCGCGCTTGGCGAGCGGCTTGAACAGCTCCACCGCCCGGTCGCCGGCCTCGATATCGACACCTGCGGACGCATACGAGATCCCAGCCGTTTGTACCTGGGCGGATTTCTTGGTGGTGGACTTGCCGGACATCGGCGATAAGGCTACCTGTACCCGCCGCGGTCAGCCGACGTACCGGGTCAGCCACTCGTTGAGCGGGGCTGCGGCACGCAGAGTGGTCACGACCCGGTCCTTGGACTTGGCCGTCCCAAGCCACGCCCCCACCGGCCAGTCCTTCATCACCGCGATGCCCTTGTGCCGTAGCAGATCGATCCTCGGGTGGCCCTTGTCGACACCCCTGGGGGCCGTCTTGAGGATCTCGTGGGCGATGATCTCGAACCCGTCCGACCGCAGACCCGCGACGATGCCGGCCAGCGCGGTCCCGGACTTCTCCTTCTCCACCGCATCCCGGTAGCGCCGCAGCGTCGCCGGATCGGGCATGTACAGCCCGCCGCCGACCGACAGGCCGTCAGCGGAGAACGAGACGTAGTTGATCCCGGTTCCCGCACCGAGTCGCGCGGCGCAATTGGTCTTGTAAGGCGATTTGTCCCCACTGAACCGGACGTCGCGATACGGACGGAACAGGGTGGCCGATCCGAACTCATCGGCTAGTTCAGCGAGGAGTTGCTCCATAGGCGCGCGCACATCCTGCTCGTAGACGGCCTTGTGCCGCTGCCAGTAGACCTTGGAGTTATCGGCCTCAAGCCCCTCGTAGAACTCGACTGCTTCGATGGGCCAGCCTTTGAACGTCATACCGTTCATTGTGCGGACCCATACCGGTCGTGCATATGACACCCTGAAAGACATGAAGGGACTGCAGTTGTGGGCGGCCTGCCCCGCGCTCGCCGCAGCAGTGACGCTCGCCGTCCCGGCGGGGGCGACGACGGGGGTCGGGACGGCCGCGGAGACGCTTTCGGAGAATGCCGTCGAGGGCACCGAATACACCGTCGTCAGGCTCACCGTCGATCCCGGCGGCGGCACCGGCTGGCACTACCACCCCGGTGAGGTGTTCGGCGTGGTCCGCCAGGGGACGATGACTCATTACGACGGCGGCTGTGTGATCGATCAGGTGTACAACACCGGTTCGGCGGTGGCCGAGGGCATCGGTTCGGCCGCCGTGCATAACGGCCGCAACGAGGGCTCCACACCTCTGGTGATGGAGGTGACCTACATCAACCCGGTCGACACGCCACTGTCGGTGGATGTGCCAGGCCCGTCCGGCTGCCCGATCCCCTGATGAACCAGCCGTTGCGGTGCCTGGTCACCGGGGCCACCGGCTATATCGGCGGCCGGCTGGTTCCGCGCCTGCTCGAGGCCGGGTTCCAGGTGCGCGCGCTGGCGCGTACGCCCGAGAAACTCAACAGTGTCCCCTGGCGTGAACACATCGAGGTGGTCAAGGGTGACCTCGGCGACCCGGCATCCCTGGCGGTCGCGTTCGACGGCATCGACGTTCTCTACTACCTAGTGCACTCGATGGGATTCGAGAAGGATTTCGCCGCCGAGGAGCGCCGGGCTGCGCAGAACGTCGTCTCCGCGGCGCGCCGCGCCGGTATACGCCGCATCATCTATCTCTCCGGCCTGCATCCCGAAGGTGCCGAACTCTCAACGCATTTGGGGTCTCGAACCACGGTGGGCGAGATCCTGATCGCCTCCGGAATCGAGACCATCGTGCTCCAGGCGGGCGTGGTGGTGGGGTCTGGATCGGCCTCGTTCGAGATGGTGCGCCATCTGACCGACCGGTTGCCGGTAATGACTACACCGAAGTGGGTGCACAACAAGATTCAGCCGATCGCGATCCGTGATGTGCTCTATTACCTGGTCGCCGCAGCCACCTGCGCGGTGCCGAAGTCGCGGGAGTGGGATATCGGCGGCCCCGATGTACTCGAGTACGGCGACATGATGCAGGTCTATGCGGAAGTGGCCGGCCTTCGGCCGCGGCGCATCCTGGTGCTGCCGGTGCTGACACC
Organism: uncultured Mycobacterium sp.; assembly: GCA_964344085.1. GTDB lineage: Bacteria > Actinomycetota > Actinomycetes > Mycobacteriales > Mycobacteriaceae > Mycobacterium. The sequence continues at coordinate 37,899 of CAYFMA010000007.1, read as the reverse complement.
TCGAATCGCCGCACTCTGGGTGGGCCTGGTGACGCCCATACCCGCCGGGTTGGCCCGGCCCCTGGTGGAATCGCTGCATTGCGATGCGGTGATGTCCAACCATGACATCGACACGATCATCCCGCCGCCGGAGGGCGGACTGACCCCTTATCGCAAATCGGTATCCCTTGCACTGGCGCGTATTTCACGCGGCGAAGTCGAGACGACATGGAACACAGGCACCGCGGCACACCTGCCCAGCGATCCGAAGTGGGCCGGAGAGGTCGTCTACACCGACACCCGTTCCAGGCGCACGTCGGCGACGCCGGAACAACTGTGGAAGGCCGTCGAGGGAAGTGTTCCGCGGCGCTGGCGGGTCGAGGAGCGGGAGCCGGGGCGCGTCCTCAAACTGCGCGCCGAGCGCCGCGGCCCCGGTGACCGATGGCTGGAGATGCGCGTGACACCGGAAGGCAACGGCAGCCGTTACGAACAGCGGGCGATCTTCTACCCGCGAGGGTTGGTGGGCCGGATGTACTGGTTCGCCGGAAGGCCCTGGGAGGCAATGGCATTGGACCGCAGGGTAAAGCGAGTGACCTCCGCGGTCAGTTGACCCGGACCATCGTGCCGCTACGGCCGACTCAGGGCCGAAACGTTGTCGTTGTCGGCCTGCACCGCAGCGAGCATGTTCTCCACCACGTTCTTCCCGAGCGCGGTGGCGCTGGGCAGTTCGATCGGGTACTTGCCGTCGAAGCACGCGCAGCACAGCCGGCTGGCGGGCTGTTCGGTTGCGGCGATCATCGCCTGCTGTGAGATGTAGCCGAGCGTGTCCGCGCCGATCGCATGCCGGACGGCCTCAAGCATCTCGCTCTCTTCGGTCTGGGTTCCGGGGGCGTTCGCGATCAGTTCGGCCGGGGTGGCGAAGTCGATGCCGTAGAAGCACGGCCACTTGACCGGTGGAGAGGCGATTCGCACGTGTACCTCGACCGCGCCGGCCTCGCGCAGCATGCGGATAAGAGCCCGCTGGGTGTTGCCGCGGACGATCGAGTCGTCGACGACGATGAGCCGCTTGCCGCGGATCACCTCCTTGAGCGGATTCAGCTTGAGCCGGATGCCGAGTTGGCGGATGGTCTGCGAAGGCTGGATAAAGGTCCGGCCCACGTAAGCGTTCTTCATCAGGCCCTGCCCGAACGGTATTCCGGACTCCTGGGCGTAGCCGACCGCCGCAGGTGTGCCCGACTCGGGCACACCGATCACCAGGTCGGCGTCCACCGGCTTCTCCCGGGCCAGCCGGCGTCCGATGTCCACCCGGGCGGCATGCACGGAACGTCCTGCGATCACGCTGTCCGGCCGGGCCAGGTAGACGTACTCGAATACGCAGGCCTTGGGCGTCGGCGGGGCGAAACGGGTGGAGCGCACCCCGTCTGCGTCGATGGCGAGCAGTTCGCCGGGTTCGATATCCCGGACGAACGACGCACCGACGATGTCGAGGGCGGCCGTCTCGGAAGCCACGACCCAACCGCGATCCAGGCGGCCCAGCGACAGTGGACGCACACCGTAGGGATCCCGGGCAGCGTACAGCGTCGTCTCATCCATGAAGACCAGGCAGAACGCACCGCGGACACCGGGCAGCAGTTCCAGGGCGGCTTGCTCGACGCTGGTGTCGGCTGCGCCGGCGGCCAGCAGCGCTCCGAGGATGTCGGAGTCCGTCGTCGCCGCTCCCGGCGCGTTGTGGTTGATCAGACCGAGCGATCTGGCCCGCTCGGCCAGTTCGGTGGTGTTGACGAGATTTCCGTTGTGCCCCAAGGCAACTCCGGTGCCGGCAGCCGTGTTGCGGAATACCGGTTGAGCGTTCTCCCAGGTGGTGGAACCGGTGGTTGAGTAGCGGCAGTGACCGATGGCGACATGGCCGGGCATGGCGGCCAGTGTCTGCTCGTCGAAAACCTGACTGACCAGTCCAAGATCCTTGAACACCAGCACCTGTGAGCCGTCGGCAACGGCGATGCCGGCGGCTTCCTGACCGCGGTGCTGCAGGGCGTAGAGGCCGTAGTAGGTGAGCTTCGCGACTTCTTCACCGGGCGCCCAGACGCCGAAGACGCCGCATTCCTCGCGGGGCGGGTTTTCCAATTGGCCGGTCACGATATGGGGGTGCTCCCTGGCGTCTCGGTGGTCAGTTCAGTTTACGGTCATCAGGCCCAATCCGGGAACCGATGCGACGTGTGTCACTCGGCGCCCGGTTCAGGCAGCCTGACCAGCGGAAACCAGGCGGCAATCTCCCCCGCACGGGATCCCGACAGGCCCACCAGGCCCTCGGCGGCGGCCCGATCGAATCCGAGTAGGCCACAGGCAAGTCGCAGCCAGGTCATCGGATCGGTCTCCACCACATTGGGCGGGGTGCCTCGGGTGTGCCGTGGTCCGGCGACGCACTGCACCGCGACGAAGGGCGGGACACGCACCTCCACACTGCCGCCCGGGGCCAGGACGGCCAGCGTCCGCGCGGTCAGTCGTACCGCCGCACCGATGGCCGCGCGGTCGGGTTCGTCTGCGTCGCCGGCGATCCACCCGGCGATGGCCGCGACGGCCTCACGGGTCGCTGTCGGATCGGCGCCGCGACTCATCGCCGGGCATCCGGGAAATTGCGCAACGCCAGTGCTGCCAGCGCGCCCGACTCGTTGATCGCCAGGTGGGCGAGGATCGGCGCCGCCAGGCTGCCGGTGCGCTCGGCGAGCATTCCGAAGAACCAGCCTGCAACACCTGTGAGTGCCACCGTGCCGAGGATCGGTTCACCGGTGGCGCGCGCATCGGGGATGTGAGTGAGCCCGAAGGTGACCGCCTGCAGCAGCCGGCCACCCCGCGGCCCGAACCCCTGAGCGGCTACCGTCGACAACGCGCCCCGAAACGCGGTCTCCTCCGACCAAACCGTTCCCAACGGGATCTCCAACGCCAGCCAGCGCCCGGGCCTGGCGGGCAGCGTGCGCTCCTTCATCGCCGAGCGCACTGCAGCGGTCGCGGTCGACGCCGCCACACCGGCCATGACCACACCGGCGACCGAGGCACCGGTCCGTAGCCCGCGCCGCAGCGCGGGCGATCGCAACCCCAGCGGGGCACGGACCGACAGAGCGAGGGCGGTGCCGATGCCGGCTTGGATGGCCGGGTGGCGGCGCCAGGGTTGATCAAGGCCGGCGGTGAAGCTCCAGCCGATCAGTGCACCGGACAGAGCGAGGGCCTGAATCCGCTTGTAGTTCATGCGAACTCCGGACCACCTGCCGACATGACCTTCTCCAGTTCGCGACGGATCCGATCGGTGTCGAACTGGGTCCATCCCTCAGGTGCGGCGACGGCCACCCAGCCATCGAGTTGGCTGTCCCCGTAGTTGTGCCCGTGTCCGGTCGGTGAGGCCTCCGAACTGGTGACGTCGCCCATCATGTCCGCGGACACCTGCCAGAAGGTGACGATCGGATACCACCTCATTGATGCGCTGCGGTCTTGTCCGGGCGGTTCGGCCAGCCAGTCCGGCTCCTTGAAGAGCAGTGCCGGGGACCACCACACCACCGGGTCCGAAGCGTGTTGCAGGAACAGCACCCGCGGACCTCCCCATGAAGGTGCCGCGACCGCGGCGATCTCGCCGGGCCCGGACGCCTGGGCGAAGCGCACGGTGCGGCCGTTGTCGTAGCGCGGTTGCACTTCCGGGCTGCCCGGGTCGCGCCGTGTGGTCAATGCGGTCCACAGTGGGCTGGCGTTGGGCGGTCCGACCCACAGCACCGCGGAGAAGCCTTTGTCGACCACATCGCGTAGATAGCTGAAGGCGCCCTGCCCGGACATCGCCCCGAGACTCTCGCCGTACAGCAGAAGTTTCGGGCGGCTTCGCGGATCCCAGCGGTCCCAACGCTGCACAACGGCGTCGATCAGCGCCTTACCGGCGTCCATTGACTTCTGCTGATCGACGAGGAAGGAGATCCAACTCGGCAGATACGAGTACTGCATGGCGACCAGGGCGGTGTCGCCGTTGTACATCGACTCGATAGACCGTGCGGCTACCGGATCCACCCAGCCGGTGCCGGTCGTCGGGATGATCACCAGTGCCTTGCGCTCATAGGCTCGGGTTCGCTGCAATTCCGAGAGCAGCACCGCGGTGCGGCCGTCGAGGGAGTCGGCGGTGTCCAGGCCGGCGTAGATCCTGATCGGTTCCTTGGCCGGCGCGCCATTGGCCCGCTGCAGTTCGGCGGCACGCGGACCTGTTGCCACGAAGTTCCGGCCCTGGAAACCGAGGGTGTTCCAGGCTGCGAAAGATGTTGCGCTACCCGATCTCTGAGTTTCAGACGGCTGCTCGATACCTGGACGAGTCGTGGCATTACGGGGCTGGAAGACGGCGTTGGCGCCGGCCACGAACCCGCGGTAGACAACTCCGTTGACGAGCATGACAGTAACTGTGACAACGATGGCGGTGCCGATGAACATGGCAACCTCGTCATCGATGCGCCAGCGGCGGATCATCACGCGGGCCAAAAACCTGATGGCGTCCTTGAGAATTCGAGACCCTGCGATGAGGACCCCCGCTGTCGCAACCGCGACCGGGACGGTACGGAGATATTCACCGGTGTCCGGCCCGTCGATTCCCATCACGCCGGCGATCTGTCTCTGCCAGGCTGCCGCCGGCAGCACCATCAGCAGGCCGGCCGCGACGGATGCTACGACCACGGCGGTCTGCAAGGCGTATCGCCATCGCCGCGCAGGCGGCCACCAGCGCCGGCTGCGCAGCAGTAACCGGCGCACCACCGCAGCGGCGAGGACACCTATCGCGTAGCCGATCGCGGCATTGATGCCGCCGATCACGCCGGCCAGAACCCAGTTCCTCGGCATCAGCGAGGGGGTCAGTGACAGGCAGAAGAAAAGTGCGGCGAACGCGACCCCGCTGAAGTCCAGGCGCAGCAGACTCAGCGCCCAGGACCCCAGCGACCGCCTCATCCGAAGAGACCGGGCAGCACCCCTTCAGACGTGCTGCGCAGTTCCTCCAGACCGACGGTGAAAAGACCCTGCACCTCGACCGCTGATGAGTCGCCGTCCGAGACGCCGATCCGGGTCGCGGGCAGTTGCCTCGCCTCACACATCGCCGCGAAGCGGCTTTCCTCGGTCCGCGGCACCGCAACCAGCACTCGGCCGGCGGACTCGGAGAACAGAAAGACAAACGCATCGTCAACTGAGCTGTATTCGGGGGGAAGCACGATGCGACAACCGCATTCGCCGGCCAGTGACGCCTCGACGACGGCCTGGATCAAACCGCCCTCACTGAGGTCGTGCGCAGCTGACACCATGCCGTCGCGGGAGCCGGCGACCAGCACCTCACCCAGCAGCTTCTCGCGGTGCAGGTCCACCTTCGGCGGCAGGCCGCCGAGGTGATCGGCGGTGACCTGCGCCCAGATCGAACCGTCGAACTCGTCACGGGTGTCACCGAGCAGATACAGCGTCTCGCCGGGTTCGGTGCCCAGCGCGGTGGGCAGCCGGCGGTGCACGTCGTCGATGACACCCAGGACACCGACCACCGGGGTGGGCAGGATCGGGGTGGAGCCGGTCTGGTTGTAGAAGCTGACATTGCCGCCGGTCACCGGAATGCCGAGTGCCGCACAGCCATCGGCCAGGCCACGAACCGCCTGGGAGAACTGCCACATGACTCCCGGATCCTCGGGGGACCCGAAATTGAGGCAGTTGGTCACCGCGATCGGGGTGGCGCCGGTGACGGCGACGTTGCGGTACGCCTCGGCCAGTGCCAGCTGGGCCCCGGTATACGGATCGAGTTGGGTGTAGCGGCCGGAGGCGTCGGTGGACACCGAGATCCCACGCCCGGTCTCCTCATCGATGCGCAGCACACCGCCATCGGCGTGTTCGGCCAGCACGGTGTTACCACGCACATACCGGTCGTACTGCTCGGTGATGAACGCACGGCTACACAGATGGGGGCTGCCCAGCAACCCAAGCAGGGTCGCGCGCAGTTCCTCGCCGGTCTTCGGACGGGGCAGTGACGCCGAGGTGTCGGCGTTGAGCGCATCCTGGCCTTCGGGCCGTTCCAGCGGCCGCTGGTAGACCGGACCCTCATGGGCGACAGTCCGGGGCGGCACGTCGACGACCGTCTCACCGTGCCAGGTGATCTTCAGACGATCACCTTCGGCGACCTCGCCGATCACCGTGGCCAGGACATCCCACTTGCGGCACACCGCCATGAACTTCTCGACGTTCTCCGGAGTGACCACCGCGCACATGCGCTCCTGTGACTCGCTGGAGAGGATCTCCGCGGGACTCATGTTCGCCGCGCGAAGCGGAACCGTGTCCAGTTCGATCGTCATGCCGCCGTCACCTGCTGATGCCAGTTCCGAAGTGGCACAAGACAGTCCGGCTCCGCCGAGGTCCTGGATACCGACCACGAGCCGGGCGGAATAAAGCTCCAGGCAGCACTCGATGAGCACCTTCTCCATGAACGGGTCGCCGACCTGGACACTGGGGAGCTTCTTGCGGCCGGTTCCCGACTCGTCACCGGAGAAGGTGTCCGATGCCAGCACTGAGACGCCACCGATCCCGTCGAGACCGGTGCGCGCGCCGAACAGGATGATCTTGTTTCCGGTGCCGGACGCGAAGGCGAGGTGCAGATCCTCCTTGCGCAGAACACCGACGCACATCGCGTTCACCAGCGGATTGCCGGCATAGGACGCGTCGAACACCGTCTCCCCGCCGATATTGGGCAGGCCCAGTGAGTTGCCGTAGCCGCTGATACCGCGCACCACCCCGTCGAGTACCCGACGGGTGTCGATTGCGTCGGCAGCGCCGAACCGCAACTGGTCCATCACCGCGACGGGGCGGGCGCCCATCGCCATGATGTCGCGCACGATGCCGCCCACGCCGGTGGCCGCACCCTGATAGGGCTCCACATAGGACGGGTGGTTGTGCGACTCTACTTTGAAGGTGACTGCCCAGCCGTCGCCGATGTCGACCACACCGGCGTTCTCGCCGATACCGGCGAGCATGCATCTGCGCATCTGATCGGTGGTGGTCTCACCGAAATAGCGCAGGTGCACCTTGGAGGACTTGTAGGAGCAGTGCTCGCTCCACATCACCGAATACATCGCCAGTTCGGCGTCGGTCGGCCGGCGACCCAGGATGTCCCGGATGCGCTGGTACTCGTCGTCCTTGAGACCAAGCTCCCGGTAGGGCTGGGGATGGTCGGGAGTGGCGGCCGCATTCGCGACGGTGTCGACAGTCACCGCCACAGCTTATTCGGGGGCCAGGAAGGCGCGCAGCGCGGCGGCATAAGCCCCCACGTCGTCGGCCCCCATCAGTTCCCTGGCCGAATGCATCGCCAGTTGCGGCGCCCCGACGTCCACAGTCGGGATGCCGGTGCGGGCCGCCGTCATCGGCCCGATGGTCGAGCCGCAGGGCAGGTCGGCGCGGTGTTCGTAGCGCTGCAGTTCCACCCCGGCCTGGCGGCAGGCCAGTTCGAAGGCCGCCGCGGTCCGGCTGTCGGTGGCGTAGCGCAGATTCGGCTGGACCTTGAGCACGGGGCCACGGTTGAGGTAGATCTGATGGCCCGGCTCATGACGTTCCGGATAGTTCGGATGCGTGGCATGCGCCATATCGCCGGAGGCCACCATCGACGCGGTCATCGACCGGAGGAAGTCCTCGCGATCGCCGCCGGCCGCCAGCACGATGCGCTCGAGGGTGGTCAGCAGGAACTCCGACTGAGCGCCGTGATCGGAGGTGGACCCCACTTCCTCGTGGTCGAACAACGCCAGCACCGGCACGTGATACGTGGGGTCGCCGGAAAGCAGCGCCTCCAGGCCCGCGTAACAGGTGGCCTGGTTGTCCAGCCGGGGTGCGCTGACGAATTCCTGGTCGACACCGCTGAGAGTCGAGGGGGTCAGGTCATGGGTCATCAGGTCGGCGGACAGCAGGTCCTCGGGATCGATACCGGCGCGGTCGGCGACCCAGTGGTGCAGACCCCGCGGTCGGCTCGACTCGAGGCCCCAGACGGCGTTGATGTGGCGTTGCGGATTAAGGCTGACCGAGTTGCGGTCCTCAGCGAGGTGAATGGCGAGTTGCGGCACCCGCAGCAGCGGCTCGTCGAAGCGGATCAGCCGGTTCGCGACGCCACCGGTCTTGTCCCGCAAGGAGATACGCCCACTCACGCCGAGGTCGCGGTCAAGCCAGGAGTTCAGCCATGCCCCGCCGTAGGGCTCGAGTGCCACCATGTGCCAGCCGGCGACCAACACGTCTGGGTGCTGTTTCACCCGAAGGTTGGGACTGTCGGTGTGACCTCCGATAATCCGGAATGCGCCGGGAAGCCGACTGTCGGTCACCCCGCCCCGCCACGCGATCAGCGAACCGGACCGCACCGTGAAGTACGACCCCGCGGCCGCGTCATCCCAGCGGTCGGTCTCGGCCAGTTCGGTGTAGCCGGCCTCGCGAAGCCGGGCGGCCAGCGTCGCGCAGACATGAAACGGCGACGGGGAGGCGTCGATGAACTCGCACAGCCCGGTCGCGGTTGCCCCTGTCATGGCTCAGGCCGTCAGCACTGCGTCCAGCGCCGAGTAGAACATCCCCAACCCGTCGTCGGACGGGCCGGTGAGCGGCTCGGTGGCGTGCTCGGGGTGCGGCATCAGACCGACAACCCGTCCGTTGGCGGAGCTGATACCGGCGATGTCGCGCATCGAGCCGTTGAGGTTCTCCAGGTAGCGGAACGCCACGCGTCCCTCGCCCTCGAGTTCGTCGAGCACTGATTCGCTTGCCACAAACCGTCCTTCACCGGACTTCAGCGGGACGAGCAGCTCGGCTCCGGACTCGTAGCGGGCCGTCCACGCGGTGTTCACCGAATCCACCCGCAGCCACACGTCACGGCAGACGAAGTGCAGACCCGCGTTCCGGGTCAGCGCCCCCGGCAGCAGACCGGCCTCGCACAGAACCTGAAAGCCGTTGCAGATGCCCAGCACCGGCATACCTCGGCCGGCAGCCGCGATCACCTCGCCCATCACCGGAGCGAACTTGGCGATGGCGCCGCACCTCAGATAGTCGCCATAGGAGAAGCCTCCCGGAACCACCACAGCATCCACACCCTTGAGATCGGCGTCGGCATGCCACAGGCTGACCGCCTCACCACCGGCCAACCGCACGGCACGAGCGGCGTCGACATCGTCGAGTGTGCCCGGAAAGGTGATGACGCCGACGCGGGCGCTCACGCCGGATCCCTCGTGATGGACCAGTCCTCGATGACGGTGTTGGCCAGAAGCGACTCGGCGATCTGGGCAAGCTCGTCATCGGTCACGGTGTCGGCGACCTCAAGTTCGAACCGCTTGCCCTGGCGCACGTCGGAGATCCCGCGGTGGCCCAGCCGGCCCAGTGCGCCGACGATGGCCTGGCCCTGTGGGTCCAGGATCTCCGCTTTGGGCATCACGTTCACAACTACCCGGGCCACGGGGCTCCTCTGATCTGGGGAATGGTGCGAAGTGATCCTACTTCTCGATCACGGGCAGCGGGTCATGGGCAGGAGCCGATGTAGGCGGTGCACAACGGAGCCCCTAGCGCATCGAGGACGACGCTGTCCGACAACGTGGGATACGGGATCGCCGGCGGAGCACTGGACCACAGGGCCAGTTCGGTGACGGTGCTGCTGACCGTGTCGGCCAACAGGTACTCATGCAAGATCACCGGGCCGCTGATCACCGCTGCCAGACGTTCCGGTTCGTCGAGGGTCAACGACGGCGAGGCACCTGGGTTGGTCTGCTGGCAGGCCCGAAGTCCCGCAGCAGCCGCCGCCACCGCGTCACGGGCGAGTTCGCCGCCGCGCCAGGTTTCACCCCGCCAGTGCAGGATCTGCGCCTGCAGTTGCCACTGCCCGGCCGCATGGGTGATCACCGAACGTTCGGCAACGGCGTAGTTGCGCGGGTCCTGGGCCGCGGGCGGACTGCCACACAATTCCTCGAAACGGAACCTCGGCGTGCGCGCGGTCACGGCGAGACCTGCCAATGGCTGCCATCCGTAACGACCATCCAGGGGAATGGCGCCCGGCGCGATCCACGCGGAATCGGGAATGCGGTTGCACGCGGGCGGACACGTGGTCCCGATCGGTTCGGCCGGCGACGGTGACGCGAACAGAAGCCCAGCGGTGGCCGCAAGGACCACTGTGAGGGCTATCCGCATTCGCCGCCTCCTGTTGGCGCACAATCGTAAGCATGGAGTTGACGCATTTCGGTCATTCATGCCTGCTGGCTGACTTCGGTGTCGCGCGACTGTTGTTCGACCCGGGCAACTTCTCCCACGGGTTCGAGGGCATCACCGGTCTGTCGGCGATCCTGATCACACATCAGCACCCCGATCACGCCGACCCACAACGGCTGCCGGCCCTCGTGGAGGCGAACCCCCAAGCGGCCCTTTACGCCGACCCGCAGACCGCCGCGATGCTCGGCGGAGCCTGGCGCGCGGTGAACGTCGGGGACAGCTTCACCGTGGACGGACTGACGGTGCGCGGCGTCGGCGGCCGTCATGCCGTCATCCATCCCGAGATCCCGGTGATCGACAACATCTCCTATCTGGTCGGCGACGATGAACACGCTGCCCGGCTGATGCATCCCGGCGATGCGCTGTTCGTGCCTGGCGAGGACATCGAGGTGCTCGCCACCCCGGCCGCCGCACCATGGATGAAGATCTCCGAGGCGGTCGACTACCTGAGGGCTGTCGCTCCCCGCCACGCCGTACCGATTCACCAAGGCATCATCGCCCCCGAGGCACGAGGAATCTTCTACGGACGGCTGACCGAGATGACCGACACCGACTTCCGGGTGCTAACCGAGGAGAACTCGGTACGGTTCTGAGCATGAGCACAGCGGACCTGGAACGGCTTTTCGGACTCGGCGGCAAGACCGCACTGGTCACAGGTGGCACCCGCGGCATCGGCACGATGATCGCCCGCGGTCTGCTTCAGGCCGGCGCCTCGGTTGTGATCAGCTCCCGCAAGGCCGACGCGGTCGAGGAGGCCGTGTCGGCGCTTTCGGTGTTCGGGCCGGTGCGCGGTGTGGCCGCTGACCTCTCGCGCCAGGAGGAGTGCGCACGCCTGGCACGCGAGGTCACGGCCGAGACCGAGGCATTGGACATCCTGGTGAACAACGCAGGCGCCACCTGGGGTGAGCCGCTGGAGAGTTTCCCGGCGACCGCATGGGACCGGGTGCTGGACCTGAACCTCAAGGCACCGTTCTGGATGGTTCAGGAGTTGTTGCCGGCTCTTCGGAAAGCCGGCACCGCCGACGATCCTGCCCGGATCATCAATATCGGCAGCATCGACGGTATCCATGTCAGTCCGATGCCGACGTACTCCTATTCGGCGAGCAAGGCAGCCGTGCACCAGTTGACCCGGGTGCTGGCCAAAGAACTCGGACCACAACACATCACGGTGAACGCAGTCGCACCGGGACCGTTCCCGTCGAAGATGATGGCCGCCACGCTGGACGCCTTCGGCGACGCCATCGCCGCCTCGGCACCGATGCGGCGCATCGGCCGCGACGACGACATGGCCGGCATCGCCATCTTCCTGGCCGGCCGAGCCGGGTCCTACCTGAACGGCGCGATCATCCCGGTCGACGGCGGCATCGCGACCACAGCCAGTGGGACCGGCCGGTAGAAGAGGCTCAGCAGCCGGATGTGAAGGTCACATCATCCGCCCGAGGCGGCGGGCCCAAACCGATCCGGATCGGCGGTCGCCAGCAGCCAGGCGTACTGGAAGGCAGCTTCCTTCCACCGCTCATAACGCCCGCTGATACCGCCGTGGCCGGCTGCCATCTGGGTGCGCAACAGCACCGGACGCACGTCGGTCTTGTGATGCCGAAGAGCGGCAACCCATTTCGCCGGTTCGACGTAGAAGACCCGGGTGTCGTTGAGTGATGTCATCGCAAGGATGGCCGGGTACTCCTTGGCTTCGACGTTCTCATACGGCGAGTAGGACTTCATATAGAAGTAGACGTCCGGATCGGCCAACGGGTTTCCCCACTCGTCCCACTCGGTGACAGTCAGTGGCAGCGACGGATCGAGGATCGTCGTCAGCGGATCGACGAAGGGAACCTGGGCCAGAATGCCGGCGAACAATTCCGGTGCCATATTCGCCACCGCACCCATCAGCAGCCCGCCGGCACTGCCGCCCAGTGCCACCAGATTGCGCGGCCGGGTCAGTCCGGAGTCGATGAGATGCCTTGCCGCGGCGATGAAGTCGTTGAAGGTGTTCTTCTTCTCGAGCAGCTTGCCGTTCTCGTACCACAGCCGGCCCATCTCTCCCCCACCCCGGACGTGGGCGATGGCGAATACCATTCCACGATCCAGTAGGGACAGCCTTGCGATGGAGAAGCGCGGGTCCTCACTCGACTCGTAGGCGCCGTATCCGTAGATCACCGTCGGCGCCGGGAACGTCTGATCGGCGCGGTGCATCAGCGAGATCGGGATACGGGTGCCGTCCTCGGCGACAGCCCAGTCGCGGCGCTCGACGTAATCGTCGCGGCGGTAATCGCCGAGCACGGGCTGCTCGCGAAGCAGGATCCGCTCCCCGGTCGCCAGATCGATGTCGTAGATCCGCAGCGGTGTCAGGAATGAGGTCGCGCCGATCCGCAATCGCGGCGAGTTCCAGTTCGGATTGCCCGCCAGTCCACAGGCCATCAGTTCGGAATCGAAACCGATCGGATCCGCCGGACCGTACCCGCCGGCGGGCAGCAGCGGCCACACCTCGATGGTCGGCAGCGCTTCACGGCGGGAGTGCACCACGATGTGACCGGCGAAGGCGTCCACGCCCTCGAGCCGGACGTCGTCGTGGGCCTGGACCAGGGTCGTCTGATTCGCGGGATCCCCGACGGGAGCCTCGACGAGGGTGAAGTTCACCGCGCCGTCGTTGTGCAGGATCAGGAAGCGGTCCTGCCCGCCGATGACGGCGTGCTCGACGGTGTACTCGACACCGTCGCGGCGCGGCAGCACCGGAACGAACTCGGCCTGCGGGTCCGCGGCGTCGGCCACCCTGACCTCCGAGGTGATCGCCGATCCGGCGACGATCATGACGTAGCGGTTGGATCTGCTGCGCCCGACGGCGATCCAGAATCGCTCGTCGGGTTCGTGGAAGACCTGCTGATCCTCACCAGTGGCGCCGAGCCGGTGTCGCCATACGGTGTCCGGACGCCAAGCCTCATCGACGGTGGTGTAGTAGACCGTCGCGTTGTCGGCGGCCCAGGTAACCCCCGCGGCGATACCCGTGATTTCGTCGGGATAGAGCTCGCCGGTGCGTAAATCCTTGAACCGCAGGGTGTAACGCTCGTCGCCGACGACGTCGACCGAGTACGCCAACAGGTTCCCGTCCGTGCTGACACTGCTGGCGCCGACCGCGAAGTAGTCGTGACCGTCGGCTTCGGCGTTCTCGTCCAGCAAGATCTGTTCACCGGGGATATCGGTGTGCTCGTCGAAGACCGGGGGCGTCCAGTCATCCGGTCCCGAGATGGGACACCGGCAGTGCACGCCGTACTGCTTGCCCTCGAAGCTGCGGCCGTAGTACCACCATTCGTCGCGGCGAACCGGGACCGAAAGGTCGGTCTCCTTGGTGCGGGCCTTGATCTCGTCGAAGATCTGCTGCCGCAACGGCTCCTGGTAGGCCGTTTCCTCTTCGACGTGCGCATTCTCGGCTTCGAGGTGGGCGATCACCTCCGGGTCTGACTTGTCCCGCATCCACTCGTAGTGATCGACGAACAGGTCGTCGTGGTGCTCGCGGGTGGTCTCGATGCGCTTGGGTACCGGGGCGCTCACGCGGTAGCACCGATCCAGTCGGCGAATTTCAGGCCCGAGATGCGTTCGTAGGCTTCGATATAGCGTTGCCGGGTGGAATCGACGATGTCGTCCGGCAGCGGGGGCGGCGGCACCGAACCGTTGCGGTCCCAGCCGGATTCGGGGCCGGTGAGCCAGTTGCGCACGAACTGCTTGTCGAAGCTTGGCTGCACCACACCCTCGGTATAGGTGTCGGCCGGCCAGTATCGCGAGGAGTCAGGGGTCAGGACCTCGTCGGCGAGCACCAGACGCCCGCCGGAGTCGAGGCCGAACTCGAACTTGGTGTCGGCGAGGATGACGCCCTTGCCCCGGGCGTGATCGGCAGCCTCGCTGTACGTGCGCAGTGTGAGATCGCGAAGCTGTCCGGCGCGCTCGGCTCCGACCAGATCGACGACACGCTCGAAGGAGATGTTCTCGTCGTGCTCGCCGAATTCCGCCTTGGTCGCGGGGGTGAACAGCGGCCGGTCGAACTTGCTGGCCTCCACCAGACCGGCCGGCAACTCGATCCCGCACACCGATCCGGTGCGCTGGTAGTCCAACAGTCCCGAACCGGTCAGATAGCCGCGGGCCACGCACTCCACCGGCATCATCTCCAGCCGGCGGACCACCAGCGCCCGGCCCAGCACCTCGGCCGGGATACGGGGATCGTCGGGCGGGCCGGCGAGGTGATTCGGGGTGTCGAGCATGCCGAAGAAGAACACGCTCATCGCCGTCAGGATGCGGCCCTTGTCCGGAATGAGGCTGTCGAGGACGTAATCGAAGGCCGAGATCCGGTCGCTGGCGACGAACAGCAGATGCTCGCCGTCGATGCCGTAGAGCTCGCGGACTTTGCCGCTGGCCAGGTGACGGTAATCGGTCAGGGCAGGACGCACCGGGTCAGACTAGCCGGACAGGGGCATTTAGCTGTGTTGGGATCGAGCCATGAAATCGCGCTTCCTGCCCTATGCGACCACCCCGGCCCGGCTTGTCGCCCAGGTGCTGAGCGACCTGCTGGTGGCGGCCTGGATCGCGCTGTGGGTGATCATCGGCCTGGCGGTGCATCACGCGGTGGCCACTATCGCGTCGGTCGGCACCCAGGTTCAGGACGGGGCGAAAGGCATCGCCGACAACCTGGACTCGGCCGGCGAGAGTGCGCACCGGATCCCGTTGGTGGGCGATGCGATGTCCAGGCCGCTGCGGGCCGCGAGCGAGGCTGCCGTCGACCTGGCCGGCGCCGGCCAGAATCTGCACAGCACCGCGACGTGGCTGGCGGTGCTGCTGGCGATCGCGGTGGCCTCGCCGCCCATCCTGGCCATCGGGATGCCGTGGCTGTTGTTGCGGATCAGGTTCTTCCGCCGGAAGTGGACGGTGATCGCGCTCGCCCAGACACCGGCCGGCGAACAGCTGCTGGCCTTGCGGGCATTGGCGAACCGGCCCCTGCGTCAGCTCACCGAAGTGAGCACCGACCCGGTCGGGGCATGGCGGGCGCATGACCCTGACGCCGTCCGCGGCCTGGCCGCACTCGAGTTGCGATCGGCCGGCGTCGCGCGGGTGAAACCCGCCGCCGCTTAGAGAATCGCGCCGGGCGCGTATCGCGCGGCGTCGGGGTGGCGCTCCGTCAACTCACCGGCGGCCGCCACCACCCGGTCCACCTGATCGGCCGCAGCCCCGGTGAAGGATCGTTTGTCGGCCAGTGCGGCGTCCAGCGCGGCGCGGTCAAGCGGAAGCCTCGGGTCTGCTGCCAACCGGTCCAGCAGATCGGGTTCGGCGCCTCGCTCGCGCATCGCCAGCGCGACGGCGACCGCGTGCTCCTTGATCACCTCGTGGGCGGCTTCGCGTCCCATCCCGGCACGCACCGCGGCGATGAGCACCTTGGTGGTGGCGAGGAACGGCAGATAGCGGTCTAGTTCCCGCTGGATCACCGCGGGATAGGCGCCGAACTCGTCGAGCACGGTGAGGAACGTCTCGATCTGTCCGTCGATGGCGAAGAAGGCATCCGGGAGGGCGACCCGGCGCACCACGGAGCAGAAGACGTCACCCTCGTTCCATTGCGCACCGGCAAGTTCCGCGGTCATCGACGCAAAGCCGCGCAACACCACCTGCAGTCCATTGACCCGCTCACAACTGCGCGTGTTCATCTTGTGCGGCATGGCCGAGGAACCCACCTGTCCTTCAGCGAAACCCTCGGTGACCAACTCGTGGCCGGCCATCAGCCGGATGGTGTGCGCCATCGACGAAGGTCCGGCACCTAGTTGAACGAGTGCGGACAGGACGTCGTGGTCCAGCGATCGCGGATAGACCTGCCCGACGCTGTCGAGCACGGCGCTGAAACCGAGATGCCCGGCGACGCGGCGCTCCAGTTCGGCGAGCCGGGCGGTGTCCCCGTCGAACAGGTCGAGCATGTCCTGTGCGGTCCCCATCGGGCCCTTGATCCCGCGAAGCGGATAACGATCGAGCAGTTCACCGATCCGCCTCAGCGCGATGAGGGTCTCCTCGCACGCGGAGGCGAACCGCTTGCCGAGTGTTGTGGCCTGGGCGGCGACGTTGTGGCTGCGGCCGGCCATCACCACATCGCGGTAGGCGACGGCCCGATCCGCCAGCCTGGCCGCGACGGCGATGCCGTGGGCGTGCACGAGTTCCAGTGACTGGCGGATCTGCATCTGCTCGACGTTCTCGGTGAGATCACGACTGGTCATACCCTTGTGCACGTGCTCGTGTCCCGCCAGGGCGTTGAACTCCTCGATACGCGCCTTGACGTCGTGGCGCAGCACCCGCTCTCGGGCGGCGATGGAATCGAGGTCGATCTGATCGACCACCCGCTGGTAATCGGCGATGGCGGCTTCGGGCACCTCGACACCGAGTTCGCGCTGGGCGCGCAGCACCGCCAGCCACAGCCTGCGCTCGGCGGCGATCTTGGCCGCCGGGGACCAGATGGCCACCATCGCCGAACTGGCGTAGCGGTTGGCCAGGACATCAGGAATGGCGGGGCGACCGGTCACGAACGCACAGCTTACGGTTTGAGATGTGTACTTCGTCGGGGTCGACCTCGCCTGGGGTGAACGCAATCCGACCGGCGTCGCCGCCCTCGACGCCGACGGGGTGCTGTGCCACGTCGGATCGGCGGTCACCGACGAGGACATCCTCGGCGGGTTGCAGCCGTACCTGGACGGTGAGTGTGTGGTGGCGTTCGACGCTCCGCTGGTCGTCACCAACCCATCGGGCACCCGGCCGTGCGAGGCGGCACTCAACCGAGACTTCCGCCGGTTCGACGCCGGAGCGCATCCGGCCAACACCGGGCTGGCATGGTTCGCCGACGGCGGCCGGGGCTCCCGGCTGTGCCGGATGCTGGGGCTTGATCTCGATCCCCGCTCGGCCTCGCCGCGGACCGGACTGGAGGTCTATCCGCATGCCGCGTCCGTTGTGCTGTTCGGCCTTCCGCGGACGCTGAAGTACAAACACAAGACGGGGCGTGAGTTCCCGGCGTTACGCGCGGAGTTGTTGCGGCTCATGGATTACATCGAGGGTCTGCGAACGGGGAGACCGTCGATGGACGTCACCGGGAGTCCGGGTTGGCGTGCGCTCAAAGCGTCGGTCCTGGCGGCCACCGGCAAAGCACAGTTGCGTCGTGCGGAGGACCCGGTCGATGCGGTGCTGTGCGCGTACATCGCCCGCTTCGCGACCGAACGTCCGCACGACGTGACCGTCTACGGAGACGTCGACACCGGGTGCATCGTCACACCCAGGTGTCCGGAGTCCCCGTCATCGCGCTGACCTCGGCGAGAAACCGTCGCACGACGGCCTGGCTCTCATGCCGCTGCCAGCCGAAGGTGGTGGGACGCTGGGCGCGGTCATGCCAGAAGTGGCCCGGCGTGGACTGCGGCCGGGTGGCGACCAGCCATACCGCGGTGTCGGCGCCGTCAGCCAGATCCCGCAGCAGCGGCCTGGTGACGACCCGGAACCGCGGGAGGTACTCCGCCACGCCGGGAGTGTCCACCCATCCGGGATGCATGCTCTCCACCCGGACGTCGGTGCCGGCCAAGCGCCGCGACCACGCGTCGGCCAGCACCACCTGCATGCGTTTGGTGCGGGCGTAGGCGCGCACGCCGTTGTAGTCGTTGCGGTACTCAAGGTCGTCGATCACCAGAGGTGAGGTGTACATACCTCCGGAGGACACGAACACCACCGATGCGCCGCGGGCCGCACGCAACAGTGGCAACAGGCGTTCGGTCATGAGATGCGGACCGAGAATGTGTGTGGCCAACTGCAATTCGTGTCCCTGCGGGGTTTCGATGCGCTGCTTGGGCATCAACCCGGCGTTGTGCACCAGACCGTTGAGAGCCGGCACCCTGTTGGCGAAATCGGCTGTCCAGTCGGCCACCGCGTCGAGATCAGAGACGTCGCACACCTCGCCGATCACCTCGGCATCACGGAACTCCGAGATGATCTCGCGCGCGCAACGACGCACCTTCAGCCGGTCGCGGCCCAGCAGATGCACGGTCGCCCCGAGTCCGGCGAAAGCCCTCGCCATCTGCAATCCGATGCCGGCCGTCGCGCCGCTGACCACCACCCGTTTGCCGATCAGTGCGTCAGGAGCGGGGTCGGCCGGCCACCAGCGCCGTCGAATTCCCGAGCCGATCCTGGTGTAGCCGATCATCGGGGCGCGATCCATCGCGCCGTCTATCAGGTCGGTGACCGGACGCGTCAGGCCACTGAGGTCCATCCACCGCTCCGCGAGTCGATCGGCGCCAGCGCGTCGATGACATCGACGAGGGTGGCGCGGGCGGCCCGCCGCGGATCGCTGTCGCCGGCCGCCAGGGCGGAAATCACCGCACCGTCGACCGCACGGACCAGGGCGGTCACCATGTCGGCCCGGGCGCTACGGCCGGAGCGGGCCACCGCCTCGGCGACAGCCTGCACGCGCTGCTGCTGCAGTCGCCGTTCGACCGCGCGCAGCGCCGGATGCCGCGCACAGGCGATGTAGCGCTCGTAGCGGCAGATGAGCTGCTCGCAGGTCGGCTCGCCGGCCAGTAGATCGAGTACGAGTTCCGCCGTTGCGTCGGCACCGCGGCGGCGACGGGAGACGTCATGCAGACGGTCTCGCAGAGCCGTTGCCTCCGCCGCACCGATGTGTTCGATCGCCGCTTCGACCAGATCGTCCAGGGACGAGAAGTAGTAGGTCGTCGATGCCAGTGGCAGACCCGCGCGCTGCGCGACGGCCCGATGGGTCACCGCTTCGAAGCCGCCCTCACACAACAAATCGGAGGCCGCCGTGACAAGTGCATACCGCCGTCGTTCGCCTTTGGGCGTCACTGCTGCGGTCACCTGCGTCATGCTGCCAGCCGCGCCGTGTCCGGCAGTGCGCTTTGCCGGAAGAAGTCATCTTTCGGCAGGATGTCGGAATGCCGCGCATCACTCGCCGTTCCGTTCTGCGCCTCGGAGTTGGTGCTGTCGGTGCTGCTGCGTTGGGTGTGACTGGACGGTCTTCAGTGGCCGGTGCGGATCCCGTCGCCGCGCCGACGATGCTGACCGGATCATTCATCTCCGCCGCTCGTGGCGGTGAGCCGACCAATTGGGCGATCGCGCGGCCGCCGGGGCAGACCGGTCGGCTGCGACCGGTGATCGCTCTGCACGGCAAGGGCAGCGACGCCGCCACCGTGATGGCCGGCGGTGTCGAGCAGGGTCTTGCGCAAGCGGTCGCGGCGGGCCTGCCGCCGTTTGCCGTAGTCGCCGTGGACGGTGGCGGGGGCTACTGGCATCAGCGGTCCTCCGGCGAGGATTCCGGCGCGATGGTGCTCGGTGAGTTGCTGCCCATGCTGGGCGAGAAGGGGCTCGACACCTCGCGGGTCGGATTCCTCGGCTGGTCGATGGGCGGCTACGGCGCACTACTGCTCGGGGCGCGTCTCGGCCCGAGCCGGACCGCGGCGATCTGCGCCGTGAGTCCGGCGCTGTGGTTGTCAGCCGGTGCGACGGCGCCCGGTGCCTTCGACGGCTCCGCCGACTACGCGGCGAACAGCGTGTGGGGCCTACCGGCCCTCGGGTCGATCCCGATCCGCATCGACTGCGGCGACAGCGATCCGTTCTACGCGGCCACCAGCCGGTTCATCGCCCAATTGCCGCATCCACCGGCCGGGGGTTTCTCCCCCGGCGGGCATGACGGCGCGTTCTGGGGTTCGCAGATACCCGCCGAGATCGCCTGGATGGCACCGCTGCTGACGGCCTGAGTCAGAGCTGGATACGCCCTTCGGCTGCAGCCAGTCCGATATCGGTGCGAAAGTGACTGCCCGCCAACCGAATCGAGTCCATGATCTGGTAGGCCTCGGCTCGGGCGGCAGCCAGATCGGCTCCGGTTCCCACTACAGAGAGAACCCGGCCGCCGGCGGAGACCACGGCACCGTCCTCCCGTCGGGAAGTTCCGGCGTGCAGCACACCGGGACCCTCGGCCCCGGTGATCACATCGCCGGTTCGCGGCCGCCCCGGATAGTTCTCAGCCGCCAGAACGACGGTGACCGCATAGCCGTCTCGCCAGTGCAGCGGTCCGAAACGCGCCAGCGTTCCGGTAGCGGCGGCGTACAGCACCTCACCGAGTGGTGATTCCAGCAGGGCTAGCACCGCCTGGGTCTCGGGATCGCCGAAGCGGCAGTTGAATTCGACCACCGACGGTCCCTGCGAGGTCATCGCCAGACCGGCGTACAGCAGACCGGTGAATGGGCAACCACGCTTGACCATCTCGGCAGCCACCGGCTCGACGACATCGCGCACGATGGCGGCGACCGCCTCGGCGGGCAGCCATGGCAGCGGCGCATAGGCGCCCATACCGCCGGTGTTGGGACCGGTGTCGTTATCGGCCACCCGCTTGAAATCCTGAGCCGGCAGCAACGGAACAACCGTTGCGCCGTCGACCAGACAGAACAATGAGACCTCAGGCCCGTCGAGGAACGACTCCAGCAGGACGGGGTGACCGTCGTCGAGCAGTCCGGCGGCATGCGCGCGTGCGACGTCGCGATCGTCGGTGACCACCACACCCTTGCCGGCGGCCAGTCCGTCGTCCTTGACCACCCAGGCCCGCTGGCCGGCCGGCGGCCCGAAGCGGTCGAGTGCGGCATCGAGTCGCGCCGGGTTGTCGACGGTCTCGCTCATGGCCGTGCGCACTCCCGCGGCGGCCATCACATCCTTGGCGAACGCTTTCGAACCCTCGATACGGGCGGCATCCTTCGAAGGGCCGAAGCATGGGATGCCCGCCGCCCGCAGTCCGTCGGCGACGCCGCGGACCAGTGGCACCTCGGGGCCGATGACCACCAGATCAACGGCGAGGTGCTGCGCCAGGGCGGTGACGTCCTGCGGCGAGGTCGCATCGACGTCGTGCTGCTCAGCTACCGCGGCGGTGCCGGCATTCCCGGGGGCCACGGCGAGGAAATCCACCCCCGGGTCCTTGCGCAGTGCCTGCAGCAAGGCGTGTTCGCGGGCACCGGATCCGATCACGAGGACTCGCACAGCGACTCACCCTAATTCACTTCACCGGCCGGCGATCACCACGTGTCGACGAAGCGGCGCACGGGTGGAAGATCACCTCGCGCCGCGGCCGCGGCCAGCGTCGCCGCGATCAGCGCGCGGGTGTCGGCGGGATCGATCACATCGTCGATCTCGAAGAGCATGGCGGCATTGAGCGCCTTGGCATTCTCCTGCGCGGCGGCGGTCGCCCGTCGGACCACCTCCTCGCGGTCGGAGTCGTCGGCGATCGCCTCGAGTTCCTTTCGCAGCCCCAACCGGACCGCGCCCTCCAGACCCATCGGCCCCAGATGCGCACCCGGCCAGGCCACGGTGAGCAGCGGTTCGTGCAGGCTGCCGCCGGTCATCGCCTGTGCGCCCAATCCGTATCCTCGCCGCAGCACCACTGCGATGAGCGGGGTTCGCAGGGCCGCCCCGGCGACCAGCATGCGTGACGCGCGCCGCACCAGGGCCTCGGCCTCAGCGGCCGGTCCCACCATGTAGCCGGGGCAGTCGACCAGTGACACGACCGGAAGGCCGAAGGTATCGCAGAGCTGGAGAAATCTGGCGGCCTTGTCGGAGGCCGCGGCTGTGATGGCTCCTGCCATCACCATGCTGTTGTTGGCGATCACGCCGATCGGGCGGCCGTCGATGCGGGCCAGCGCGGTGACCATCTCCGGAGCGAATCTCTCCCTCAGGAAAGTCACCGAATCCGTGTCGGCCAGTGTGGTGATGACCGGCTTGATCGGATAGGCCCGGCGCGCACGCTCAGGAATGATTGTGCGCAAAGGATTTTGGTCGGGATCCTCAGCCGCGGGAATCGACCCCTGGAAGTAGCCCAGCAGTTTCCTGGTGACCTCGACGGCTTCGAGCTCATCGGCGACGACGATGTCGACGACGCCGTTCGGCGCCTGGACCGATATCGGACCGACCTCATCGGGATCGACGTCACCGAGCCCGCCCCCGGCAATCATCGCGGGTCCGCCCATACCGAGGGAGGCGTCCTCGGTCGCGACGATGAGATCCGAGCAGCCGGCTATCACCGCGTTGCCGGCGAAACAGCGGCCCTTCACCACGGCGATGCGGGGCACCACCCCGGACAGCGCCGCCCACAGCTTGAACGCCCGCACCTCGAGCGAGGAGATGGTCGGGTAATCGGTGTCACCGGGCCTGCCGCCGCCGCCTTCGGCGAAGAACACCGTCGGCAACCGCAGCTTGTCGATGATCTCGAAGAGCCGGTCCTTCTTGCGGTGACCGAAGACCCCCTGGGTTCCGGCCAGCACGGTGTAGTCGTAAGACAGCACCGCGCAGGGATGACCGTTGACGGTGGCGGTGCCGGCTACGAGTCCGTCAGCCGGGGTGCGTGAGATGAGGTCGTCGAGATCTCGGCGCTGCCGCTGGGCGGCGACGGTGAATCTGCCGTACTCGATCAGCGATCCCGGATCAATCAGATCGGCGATGTTCTCACGAGCCGTGCGCCCGCCCGCCGCATGCCGCCGTTGTACCGCCTCGGTGCGGGCGGCGTCCTCGGTCAGGGCGCGCCGACGTCGCAGATCGCTCAAGTCGCCGGCGGGATCATCGCTCATGCGCCGAACCTACCGCTCAAGAAGGTCATGCCGTCGGGCCGTTACCATCGATTCGCATGGGCTACCCCACGCCGCCGCCCTACTGGGCACCACCTCCACCGCCGCGAAACACCACAGACATCACCGTCTCGGTGATCCTCCTGGTGCTGACGGTGCTGGCCTGCGGAGCCGCATCGGTGATGAGCTTCTTCACCCTTGCCTTCCTGGACTACTGCCCGCCGGCGACGTGCAGCGTTGACGGTGCGGTGACGGCGGTGCTCACCACGATCGCGATCGCCGCAGTGTCGACACTGGCCGGATTGATCGTCACGGTCATCCGGCTTGGACGGCGGAAGACGGCGTGGCCCTTCGCCGTAGGCACGCTGGCGATGCTGATCGTAGTGTTCTTCGCCGGCGCGATCGCCTACACGGCTGCGGTCAGCTAGAGGACTTCTTTCGCTTGGCCGCGACCTTCTCCACGACGTTGTTGAACGTCGACCCGAGGGGGAACCCCACATAGTGGGTGATGAAGATGGCCATCTCGCGCAATTCGTCCACCGTCATCTCGTCGTTGTGCAGCGCGGCGTTGATCTGAATCTCGGCAAGATCCGGCAGACCCAGCGCGGTCACGACCGACAAGGTCATGATCCGCTTGTCGCGCATCGAGAGGCCGGGTCGGCTCCAGATGTCGGCGAACAGGTGGTCGACCGTGAGCGCGAAGTAGTCGCCCGGCATATCGGGCATCTCCCAGCCGTAGACTTCGTTCATCTTGGCCAGGCCCTTGCGACGGGTCTCGTCCATCTCTGCAGTACCTCTCTACTCGTCGTGTGGCACACCGAGACCGGCGGCGAGGTTGCGCAGCGCGATCTGAGCCAGCGGGAGATCGACGTCCAGTGCATCACCCAGTTGCAGAGCAAGACTCAGATCCTTCTCACCCAGCCCACGGGTATGGGTGAAGCCGTCGAAGAGCCAGTGCCCCGGTTCCAGGTCGTTCATGTTGTCGCGAATCATGATCGCCCCGGGGCCGCTGGTGAGTGCATCGGTGTGCCGCACCACTCGGCCGAGGGCCTGTAGATCCAGGCCTGCGGCCTCGGCGAGCCGCATCGCTTCGCAGGCCGCGGCGAAACCGGTGAAGGTCAGCATGTTCCGGGCCAGCTTCATCCGGGTGCCGGCACCGGGTTCCCCGGCGTGGATCACCAGAGAGGCCCACTGTTTGAAAATCGGCTTGACCTGTTCATAGACCTCTCGCGGCGCCCCGACCATGGTGGCAAGTTCACCCTTCTGCGCCGCCCCGCCCCCACCGCTGACCGGGGCGTCGATGACGTGAATTCCCTTGGGCGCCATCGCGGTGGCCAGTTCGGCAGCGGTGGTGTCGGAGATGGTGGAGTGGATCGCGATGACGGTGCCTGCCGAGGCGTGGTCGGCCAGCTCCGCCACCACATCGCGCACCTGTGCATCGTCAAGGACGGTGATGCTGATCAGATCGGCGGCGGCGACCTCGGCGACGCTGCGCGCCACGGTGGCGCCCGCCTCGCGCAGCGGCGTCATCGCCTCGTCGCGCACGTCGTACACGGTCAATCCGTGGGGCCATCCGACAAGACGCATGGCTTTCGGAGCGCCCATGCTGCCCAGACCGATGTAGCCGATCCTGCCGATGTCGTGACTCATGACCGGATGATCTGTCCGCCGTCGACGTTGAAGATCTGCCCGGTGATCCACCGGGCCTCGTCGGAGAGCAGGAACAGGCACATCCCGACCAGATCCTCCGGCTCGCCCATGCGGCTCAGAGGGATGCGGGACACGATGTCGTCGACGATCTGTTTGGGAGTGGTGACCCGATTGGCCTCGGTATCGATGGGTCCCGGTGCGATCGCGTTGATCCGGATCTTCTGCCAGCCGAGTTCCCGGGACAGTTGCTGAGTGAGACCGTTCACGCCGGCCTTGGCCAGTCCGTAGTAGTTTGCGTAAAGCCATGCCGCGGTGGATGACTGGTTCACTATCGCACCACCGCCCCGCGCAGCCATCTGTCTGTACACCGCTCGCGTGCAGATCAACGCGCCGTCGAGGTTCACACTCATGAACTTCTTGTAGTAGTCCCAATCGACGGTGAGCAGCATGTCCAGTTTCATGCCGCCGAAGATGGCCGCGTTGTTCACCAGGAAGTCGATTCCGCCTAGTTCCGCCACGGTACGATCCGCCATCGCCTGCGCCGAGGCCGGATCGGAGACGTCGACCGGCACCGCGATCGCGGTGCCGCCCTCCCCCGCAATCCCGTCAGCGACCCGTCGCGCGCCGTCGGTGTTGATGTCGGCGACCACCACCGCGGCCCCTTCGCGGGCCAGTGCCTCGGCGTAGGCCTGGCCGATACCGCCGCCGGCGCCGGTGACGATCGCGACTTTTTCATCGAAGCGTCCCATTGATTCCTCCTACACCGCTGTCGCGATGGATTTCAGTTCGAGGTACTCCTCGAATCCGGCGACACCCATTTCACGGCCGACTCCTGACTGCTTGTACCCACCGAATGGCACATCCGCGGAGTACCAGACCCCGCCGTTGACGTTGACCGTGCCGACCCGCAGTCGCGAGGCGATCGCCTGGGCGCGTTCGGGCTCACCGCTGAACACGGTGCCGGACAGCCCGTAGGGCGAATCGTTGGCGATCCGCACGGCGTCGTCATCGCCGTCATGGGCGATGACCGTCAGTACCGGGCCGAAGATCTCCTCACGGGCGACCCGGGCGTCGTTGGTCAGGCCGGCCACGACGGTCGGTTCGATGAAGAAACCCCGATCGCGGTCAGCGGGACGGCCGCCGCCACACGCGAAGCTGCCGCCCTCGGCGATGGCCAGATCCAGATAGGACTGGATCCGATCACGCTGACGTTCGGAAATGACCGGGCCGCAGATGGTTCCGGGGTTGGTGGGATCACCGGGCTTGATACCGGACATGGTGGCCGCCGCCGCGGCGACCGCTTCGTCATAGCGTGAGCGCGGAACAACCAGTCGGGTGGTGATCGCGCAGCCCTGACCGGCATGCATGGAGGCGGTGAAAGCGGCCATCGCGCAGGCCGCCGCGAGGTCGGCGTCGTCGAGAACCAGAAATGCGGACTTTCCACCCAGTTCGAGAAAGACCTTCTTGATGGTGGCCGCACCGGCGGCCATCACCGCACGACCCGTCGCCGTCGACCCGGTGAATGACACCATGTCGACACGTGGATCGCTCGAAAGCAGGGCTCCCATGGCGTGATCATCTGAGGTGACGACGTTCAGCACCCCCGGGGGCAGCTCGGTGTGTGCTGCCAGTTCGCCGAGAATCGCTGCACACCAAGGGGTATCGGGGGCGGGCTTGAGCACCACGGTGTTGCCGGCTGCCAGTGCGGGGCCGATCTTGGCGAGGTTGATCTGGTGTGGGAAGTTCCACGGGGTGATGGCTCCGACGACCCCGACGGCCTCCCGGACCAGGGTTCGCTGCGTAGGAATGCCCATTGGTTTGGCCACACCGAGATCGGTTCGCCACTGGTAGTTCTCAGCGGTGTCGGCGGAGAAGTTCAAATCACTGACGGGGCCTTCGAGTTGTGCTGCAGCGGTGAGCATTCGCGGTGCCCCCACCTCGGCCATGGTGATCTCGCGGAGCTCCTCGATGTGCTCGCGCATGACCTCGCGGAGCTGCCGGATGCAGCGCACCCGAAGTTCAGTGTTGGTCGACCACTCCGTCTCATCGAACGCCCGTCTGGCCGCATCGAGGGCGCGGCCCAGATCGTCCGCATCGGCGTTGGCCGCAGTCCCCAGCACCTCCTCGGTCGCGGGGTTGACGTTGGTGAACCTTCCGGCGCCACCCGGCAGCAACTGCCCGTCGATGAAGAGATCACTGTTCCGATCGGCTGCAATCGCCACCCGCGGCCTCCCGCCGAATCTCTTGGACACCTGTCTGGATCAACCGGATCGAACCCTATCTGCATCGCGAAGCCGGACGCAAGGTGGTCTGCCGGGGCGAATACTCTGAGCTGCTCTTTCAATCCTCGCCCTTGCGCCGACGCGAACGCCGCACGTACGGTGGACATGTGTCCAGCAACGCAGTAGCGGAGTCGCCGCGACGCCCTCGGCAGGAGGAGACCTTCCGCAAGCTGGTCAGCGCTGCCCTCGAGACGCTGCGTGGCTCGTCCTACTCCGATCTCACCGTGCGGGCGGTGGCCGCGAAAGCGAATGTCGCGCCTGCCACGGCTTACACATACTTCTCGTCCAAGAACCATCTGGTGGCCGAGGTCTATCTCGATCTGATCCGCGAGGTGCCGTTCTTCACCGACGTCAACGACAGCCGACTCAGTCGGGTCCAGCAGGCGTTGCGCAGCCTGGCACTGGTCGTCGCCGACGAACCCGAGGTGGCCGCGGCCTGTACCACCGCGCTGCTGAGTAACGACACCGCCGTGCAGGCGGTCCGCGAGCGAATCGGCGCCGAGATCCACAAGCGGGTGAAGTCGGCCCTCGGCCCCGACGCGGAGGCTCGTACCGTGTCGGCATTGGAGATGAGCTATTTCGGTGCGCTGGTGCAGGCCGGCAGCGGTGCGTTCACCTACCGCCAGATCGCCGACCGGCTGGCCTATGTCGCCGGGCTGTTGCTCGGAGACGGGGACCACTGATGACGGTCGACCTGGTCCTCGATCCCTACAGTTACGACTTCCACGAGAACCCGTATCCGTACTACAAGCGGCTTCGTGACGAGGCGCCGATCTACCGCAACGATGAGTTGAACTTCTGGGCTCTCACCCGCCACGCCGACGTGCACAGGGGTTTTCGCAACAGCACTGAGCTGTCCAACAGGCTCGGCGTCTCGCTGGATCCCATCTCCCGCACGCCGGAGGCCTACCGCACAATGTCGTTCCTGGCGATGGACGATCCGGGACATCTACGGCTGCGAACACTGGTGTCCAAGGGGTTCACACCGCGACGGATCCGCGAACTTGAGGCTCGCGTTCTGGAATTGACCCGCGAGCACCTCCAAACCGCGCTGGACGCCGAAACCTTCGACTACATAGCCGAATTCGCCGGCAAGCTGCCGATGGACGTTATCTCCGACCTGGTCGGGGTGCCCGTCGAGGACCGCCAGAATCTACGGGCGCTGGCCGACACGGTGATGCACCGCGAGGACGGTGTGACCGACGTTCCGCAGTCGGCCCTCGTCGCGGCGATGGATCTGCTCGTCTACTACTCCGACATGGTCAGGCAGCGGCGGAAGCGGCCCACCGATGATCTGACTAGTGCGCTGCTGGAAGCCGAGGTCGACGGCGACCAACTCGGTGACGACGAGATCATGGCCTTTCTGTTCCTGATGGTGGTGGCCGGCAATGAGACCACCACCAAACTGCTCGGCAACGCGATCTACTGGGCGGGCCGCAACCCCGACCAGTTGTCGACGGTGTTGGCCGACCATTCCCGCGTCCCGTTGTGGGTTGAGGAGACGTTGCGCTACGACACCTCCAGTCAGATCCTGGCCCGCCTGGTGGTCGGTGATATCGAGTTCTACGACGCCACCCTGCGGGACGGCGACACCCTGCTACTGGTGCCCGGGTCCGCGCACCGCGATGAGCGGGTTTTCGACGACCCGGACGAGTTCCGCATCGACCGCGAAATCGGTTCGAAACTGCTGAGTTTCGGCAGCGGGGCGCATTTCTGTCTGGGTGCCCACCTAGCCCGTATGGAAGCCCGGGTCGCCCTGACCGAACTGCTCAAGAACATTCGGAGTTTCGACGTCGACGACACCAACGCAGTCCGCGTCCACTCCAGCAGTGTGCGCGGGTTTGCGCACCTACCCATCACCGTGAAGAAGGTCTGATGCCACGATTCGACCCGCACCCGGCCCGAAGGCCGACACTGATCGCCGGCGCTTCATCAGGTATCGGTGCGGCGACCGCTCTGGAACTCGCGTCCCGCGGGTTCCCGGTGGCACTCGGCGCGCGGCGCGTGGATCGATGCGAGGAACTCGCCGCGAAGATCCGCGCAGAAGGCGGAGAGGCCGTCGCACTGGCACTCGACGTCACCGACCCCGGTTCGGTGGCGGGTTTCGTGCACCGGGCCACCGATGAACTCGGCGATATCGAGGTGCTCGTCGCCGGGGCCGGTGAGACGCAATTCGGCCGGCTCTACGAGATCAGCACCGAGGACTTCGAATCGCAGATTCAGATCCACCTCATCGGGGCCAACCGGCTGGCCACGGCCGTACTCCCGGGAATGGTCAACCGGCAGCGTGGCGACGTGATCTTCATCGGCTCCGACGTCTCGCTGCGTCCACGCCCGCACATGGGCGCCTATGGCGCTGCGAAGGCGGGCCTGCTGGCCATGGTCACCAACCTGCAGATGGAACTCGAGGGCACCGGGGTTCGGGCCGCCGTGGTGCACCCCGGTCCGACACAGACTGAGATGGGCTGGACGTTGCCGCCGGATGCCATCGCCGCGGCACTGGACGACTGGGCAAAATGGGGGCAGGCCCGGCACTCCTATTTCCTGCGCGCCGCCGATCTGGCGCGCGCGATCGCCTTCGTCGCCGAGACCCCGCGCGGCGGGTTCGTCACCTCGATCGAATTGCAGCCGGAGGCCCCGCTCTCGAGCGCACCGAAAGAACGTCAGCATCTGAGATATCCGGAGGAATCGTGA
The DNA here is from genome assembly GCA_964344085.1 of uncultured Mycobacterium sp. Classification (GTDB taxonomy): domain Bacteria; phylum Actinomycetota; class Actinomycetes; order Mycobacteriales; family Mycobacteriaceae; genus Mycobacterium. The sequence goes on along the minus strand of CAYFMA010000007.1, from coordinate 8,429 downwards.
ACGCGGTCCACGAGGTTCAACGAGTCTCCGGCGGCGAGGGCGAGCACGGCCATCTTGACGAGTTCAGCACCGACCCGATCGCCTTGATGCGCAGGGTGCGCGAGGAATGCGGCGACGTCGGTTACTTCCAACTGGCCGGCAAAAAGGTGGTCCTGCTGACCGGCGCCGAAGCGAACGAGTTCTTCTTCCGAGCCGCTGACGAGGATCTCGACCAGGCGGAGGCCTATCCGTTCATGACGCCGATCTTCGGCCAGGGCGTGGTTTTCGACGCAAGCCCGGAACGGCGAAAGGAGATGCTGCACAACTCCGCCTTACGCGGCGATCACATGAAGAGCCACGCCGCGACCATCGAGCGGGAAGTCCGGCGGATGATCGCCGGCTGGGGCGACGCGGGCGAGATCGATCTGCTGGAGTTCTTTCCCGAGCTGACCATCTACACTTCGACCGCGTGCCTCATCGGCCGCAAGTTCCGGGAGCAGGTCGACTCCCGGTTCGCCGGCTTCTACCACCAGCTTGAGCGCGGCACCGATCCGCTCTGCTACGTCGATCCCCACCTGCCGATCGAGAGTTTTCAGGCGCGCGACGAAGCCCGCGAGGGTCTGGTCGCACTGGTGCAGGACATCATGAACGGACGGATCGCCAACCCGCCCAACGATAAGAGCGATCGCGACATGCTCGACGTCCTGGTGTCGATCAAGGACGACGAGGGAAATCCGCGTTTCTCCGCCGACGAGATCACCGGAATGTTCATCTCGCTGATGTTCGCCGGACATCACACCAGCGCAGGCACCTCCGCCTGGACCCTGATCGAGTTGATGCGCAATCCGCAGGTATACGCCGACGTCAACCGAGAACTCGACGAGCTCTACGCCGACGGCCAGGAAGTGAGCTTCCACGCCCTGCGTCAGATTCCGCTGCTGGACAATGTGGTCAAGGAAACCTTGCGGCTGCATCCCCCACTGATCATCCTGATGCGAGTGGCCAAAGGCGAATTCGAGGTCGAGGGCAAAGCCATCCACAACGGCGATTTCGTCGCCGCCTCACCGGCTGTCTCCAACCGCATCGCCGAGGACTTCCCCGAACCGGATGCGTTCCTGCCCGCTCGCTACGACAAGCCGCGCGAAGAGGATATCGTGCACCGTTGGACCTGGATCCCGTTCGGCGCTGGACGGCACCGCTGCGTCGGCGCGGCCTTCGGAACCATGCAGATCAAGGCGATCTTCTCAGTCTTGTTGCGCGAGTACGAGTTCGAGATGGCGCAGTCACCGGAGAGCTACCACAACGACCACTCCAAGATGATCGTCCAGTTGGCCCGTCCGGCGAAGGTCCGGTATCGGAAGAGGGCCAAGTGATGGGTTGCTACCGCATCGAACTCGACGAGGATCTCTGCCAGGGCCACGCCATGTGTGAGATGGAGGCACCGGACTACTTCAGGGTGCCCAAACGCGGCACTGTCGAGATCCTCCACAGCGAACCGCCCGATTCGGTACGCGCGGAGATCGAGCGCGCAGTCGAGAGTTGTCCTACCCGAGCACTGTCCATCGTCGAGAAGGAGAGCTGACATGGCCGCCTTACCCCGCGAGCAACTTGAGGACTTCGTCGAACGCTGGCTCGCGGTAAACCGGGAGGCCGAACGCCAGGGCGACTGGACCGCCCTGGCCGACTTCTACGCCGATGACGCGACCTACGGCTGGAACATCGGCCCCAAAGAGGACGTGATGTGTGTAGGGAAACAGGAGATCCGTGATATCGCCCTCGGGCTCGAGATGGCCGGCCTCGAAGGTTGGACCTACCCGTACCAGAAGGTGCTCATCGACGAGAAGATCGGCGAGGTGGTCGGGTTCTGGAAGCAGGTCGCGACGGACGCAGAGGGGAACAGTCAGGAGATCTACGGCATCGGCGGCAGTTGGTTCCGTCTCAACGCCGACGGCTTGATCGAGTGGCAACGCGATTTCTTCGACTTCGGCCACGTTCAGAAGCTGTATATGCAATTGATCCAGGAGGGCAAGCTCTCCAAGGGCATGCAGGAGCGGATCCAGCGCAGCCTCGCCGGGGAGAAACTGCCCGGCTACTACCCACTGGGCCAGGCGCCGGTACCGATCTGGTGACTCGACACCCGTCAAAATAATCGCGGTCGACCCCTCCCGGGAGGGTGACCCAGGTCATAGGATCGACAATCACCACATCATCCCAGCGGAGGTTTGCATGAAAACGAAGGGCGCGCTCATCCGGGAGTTCAATCAGCCCTGGACGATCGAGGAAATCGAGATCGGCGACCCCAAGAAGCACGAGGTCAAGGTCCAGATGGAAGCCTCGGGCATGTGCCACTCCGACCACCACCTGGTGACCGGCGGCATCCCGATGTTCGGGTTCCCGGTGCTGGGCGGTCATGAGGGCGCAGGCGTCGTCGTCGAGGTGGGTGAGGGCGTCGAGGGCGTCGCGGTCGGCGATCACGTGGTGATGTCGTTCATCCCGTCGTGCGGCAAGTGCCCGTCCTGTCAGGCAGGCCTTCGCAACCTCTGCGATCTGGGGGCCGGACTGCTGGCCGGCACCGCGATCTCCGACGGAACCCACCGCATCCACACCGCCGCCGGCGAACCGGTCTTCCCGATGACGCTGTTGGGCACCTTCTCCCCCTACATGGTCGTGCACGAATCCTCGGTGGTGCCGATTCCCAAGGACATCCCGTTCGAGGTCGCCTGCCTCGTCGGCTGCGGCGTAACCACCGGCTACGGCTCGGCCACCCACACCGCGCAGATCAAGCCCGGCGAGGATGTCGCGATCGTCGGTGTCGGCGGCGTCGGCATGTCGGCTCTGCAGGGTGCGGTCAACTCCGGCGCGCGCTACATCTTCGTCATCGACCCGGTGGAGTGGAAGCGCGATCAGGCGCTGAAGTTCGGCGCCACCCACGTCTACGAGGACATCAACGCGGCCTTGATGGGCATCGCCGAGGTGACTCAGGGCTTCATGGCCAAGAAGGTGATCGTGACCGTCGGTGAGGTGCACGGCGGCGATGTCGACAACTACATGAACATCACCTCAAAGTCCGGCACCTGTGTGATGACTGCAATCGGCAGCATGCTGGACACCAACGTCACCCTGAACTTGGCGCTGCTGACCCTGATGCAGAAGAACCTGCAGGGCACCATCTTCGGTGGCGGCAACCCGTACTACGACATCCCCCATCTGCTGTCGATGTACAAGGTCGGCAAACTCAACCTCGACGACATGATCACCCGGCAGTACCGCCTCGAACAGATCAACGACGGCTACAAGGACATGCTGGAGGGCCGCAACATCCGTGGCGTCATCCGGTACACCGACGAAGATCGCTGAACCGCCATGTCGCAGGAGTCGGCCGAACTCACGCCCGCCATGGCTGCATCGCGGGCTTCGTGGCGGTGCGTGCAGTCGCACGACCGCGAAGGCTGGCTCGGACTCATGGCGCCGGACGTCGTAATCGAGGATCCGATCGGCAAATCGTTCACCAACCCCGACGGCCTCGGGGTGCGGGGCAAGGAAGCGGTCGCCGCGTTCTACGACAGCAATATCGCCGTCAACGATCTGACGGTCACCTGTGAGGAGACCTTTCCCTCGAGTTCGCCGAACGAAGTGGCGCACATCCTGGTGCTGCGCAGCCGATTCGAAGGCGGGATGACCTCCACGGTGCGCGGGGTGTTCTGCTACCGCGTGGACGATGCCGGGCTGATCACCAATATGCGCGGTTACTGGAACCTCGAGGGCATGCAGTTCGGTCAGGCTGAGTGAGCGGATCGCCGCTGCACGACACCGGGGCCGTGGTGGTCGGCGGATCGCGGGGTATCGGCGCGGCGGTGTCGACCCTGCTGGCCCGACTAGGAGCGGGAGTCGTGGTCAACGGACGTGATCATCATGCCGTCGACGAGACGGTCGGCAACATCACCGACTCGGGTGGGCGCGCGGTTGGCCTCGCCGGTCCGGCGTCAGATGAGTCCGTCGCCGATGCGTTGATGGCGTTGTGCGAGAACGAGTTCGGCCGTGTCCACGCCCTGGTGAATTGCGCGGGGACGGCTGAACCGAGTGGATCGTCGATACTCGACGTGACACCGAGCCAGTTCCGGGAACTACTCGATTCTCATCTCGGCACGGTATTCGCCACCTGCCGGACGGCCGCTCGGCGCATGGTCGCCTCCGGTGGTGGCGCGATCGTCAATACCAGTTCGTTCGCCTTCCTCGGAGACTACGGCGGCACCGGCTATCCGGCCGGCAAGGGCGCCGTCAATGGGCTGACGCTGGCGATCGCCGCCGAACTCGCCGAGCACCGGATACGGGCCAACGTTGTCTGCCCGGGCGCTCGCACCCGGTTGTCCACCGGACCGGAGTACGAGGCTCAGATCGGATCGTTACGGCGGCGTGGGATGCTCGACGACATCAGCGCCGACGGCGCACTGGACCCGGCACCTCCGGAATACGTCGCACCGACCTACGCTTACCTGGTCAGCGATCTCGCCAGCCATATCACCGGTCAGATCTTCATCGCCACAGGAGGATTCGTCGGCCGCTTCAGCCGTCCCTCCCCCGAGATCCTCGGTTACCGCGACCACCGCGACAGCCCGCCGTGGACGCTGGACGAGATAGACGGCATGCTGCCGCCGCCCGGGTCCTAAGCTGATCGCCATGGCCTCCGTGTTCACCATGATCATCAACCGCGAGATTCCGGGTCGTTTCGTCTATGAGGATCCCGACGTCGTCGCCTTCCTCACCATCGAACCGATGACTCCAGGCCACACCCTGGTGGTGCCGCGCGCCGAAGTGGACAACTGGCAGACGGTCGAACCCGATTTGTTCAACAAGGTGATGACGGTGGCACAGCGAATCGGTCGGGCTGTCTGCACCGCCTTCGGCGCCGAACGGTCGGGACTGATCATCGCCGGCCTCGAGGTGCCGCATCTGCATGTGCACGTATTCCCGGCCTACAACATCAGCGACTTCGGTTTCGCCCACGTCGATCGCAACCCCTCCCCGGCGTCACTCGACGAGGCTCAGGCCAAGATCATCGCCGCGTTGGCTGCGCTGGACTGACGTCGATCGCGGTATCGATGAACCGGGGCACACTGACCCGGAAGCAACAGCCACGTCCCGGTGCGGTGGTCAGCGACACCCGGCCACCGTGCGCACGGACCAGCGAATCGACGATCGACAAGCCCAGGCCGGTGCCGCCACTGGCCCGCGTGCGGGAGGCGTCAGCGCGGTAGAACCGCTCGAAAATCCTCGCCGCATCGGACGACTCCATGCCAGGGCCCTTGTCCTCGACCTCCAGCACGGCGTCATCTCCGGCGGTGCCGACCCGTACCGTCACCGGCACGCCTTCGGGGGTGTGGCGCAATGCGTTGGCGACCAGGTTCCCCAGCACCTGCCGCAGGCGAGCCTCGTCACCGATCACTTCGGGAGTGCCCGGTCCATCGAGGACCTCGAGCGTGATCGGGCGGTCCGGCGAGATGGAACGTGCGTCGTGGACGGCGTCACTGGCCAGTGCCAGCAGGTCGACACGGCGCCGCTCCATAGGGCGCTGAGCGTCGAGTTGTGCCAGCAGAAGCAGATCTTCTACCAGCACGCCCATCCGTCGTGACTCACTCTCGATGCGCGACATCAGCATCTCGACGTCGCTCGCCGCGCCCTGCCGGTACAGCTCTGCGAAACCGCGGATCGTGGTGAGCGGGGTGCGCAACTCATGACTGGCGTCAGTGATGAATCGTCGCATCCGTTCCTCGGAGGTCCGGGCTTTCTCCGCCGACGCTTCCGATGCTGCGACCGCGTTCTGGATTCGGGTCAGCATGCTGTTGAGCGCGAGTGCGAGCTGCCCTACCTCGGTGGCGGGATCTCCTTGTGGAACACGGCTTTCCAGTTGTCCACCGGCGATGGCCACGGCTGTCTTCTCAATCTCGACCAGGGGTTCAAGACTGCGGTGAACGACCCAGTAGCCGGCAACACCGAGTACGACAAGCACTGCTGCGCCGATGGCGATTTGAAGCCAGGTCAACGATCGCAGAGTGGACTGCACATCTGAGAGGTCTACGGCGACCGTGATGAGTTCACCGTTTGAACCGCGCACCGACACAGCGCGCCATTTGACACCGGAATCGCCGAGGGATCCGATGGTGACGGGGACGGAGCCGACATCGTTGATCTCCGGGATGGCCGGTTGGGCATCACGGTCGTTGATCGCCATCCACACGTCACCCTTCGCAGTGACGCCCTGGACATAGAAGTTCGACGGCGGCCGGGTTGGGTTGGGTCCGGAATCCGGTGGTAGTTCCTGCCGGGGTTCCTGCGCCCAGGTGGCCGAAGCGTCAGCCAGGGATTCGTCAACGCGGGTGATCAGAGTGTGTCGCAGGATCGAGGTGACCGCGATCCCGGATGTCAGGAGACCGCAAGCCACCAGCAGCAACATCGCTGCCACCAGTCCGACCCGCAGAGGCAGTGCGTGATAGCGCGGTCCGGCCATCACACCATTGTCCCGCGTTACCGGGGTTCCCTGAGGACATAGCCCACACCGCGCAAGGTGTGCAGCAATCGCTTCTCGCCGGTGTCGATCTTGCGGCGGAGGTAGGAGACGTAGGACTCCACCACGTTCACGTCTCCGCCGAAGTCGTAACGCCAGACATGATCGAGGATCTTCGGCTTGCTCAGCACGGTGCCGGCATTGATGACGAAGTAACGCAGGAGGGTGAACTCTGTCGGCGACAGCGATACCGGTTCTCCGGCCTTCCATACCTCGTGCGTGTCCTCGTCGAGTTCGATGTCGGCGAATTTCAGCCGGGAACTGCGTGGCTCCTCAACTCCCTTTCCGCTGCGGCGCAGTATCACCCTGAGGCGGGCCACCACCTCTTCGAGGCTGAAGGGCTTGGTGACGTAGTCGTCGCCACCGAGCGTCAGCCCGGTGATCTTGTCCTGCACGCTGTCACGTGCGGTGAGGAACAGCGCCGGGGCGTCGATACCGTCGGCACGCAGCCGCCGCAGCACTCCGAACCCGTCCATCCCCGGCATCATCACGTCGAGGATCACCGCATCAGGCCGAACCTCACGGGCCCGGTCGAGGGCAGCGGTGCCACTGGTGGCCGTGTGTACCTCGAAGCCCTGGAATTTCAGGCTCACCGCCAGTAGTTCGACGATATTGGCTTCATCGTCGACCACCAGGATCCGTGCCTCGGGTGCGGACTCTGGAACTGGCTGCCGGATAGCTGCGGACATGCTTCCAATCTGCCCCTGTTCGGGTGAATCCACCCTGGAAGGTCGCTGTGAGATTCCTGTGAGCGCGATCGAGTCTGTCCGAGGGTGTGCACTCCTACACTGAGTGGATGGATCTGGCAAGGGCCCTGACCGAAATTGCGGCCGTACCGGTGAAGGTGGGTCTGGTGTTGGCCGACACCGGACTGGGACTCGCCGTGGATCTGACGAAGGCCACCCTCGGCGACGAGGCCGTTCCGGCGGCACGGGATTCGCTGATCCGGCTGCTCGGCCTCGACGAGACCATCGAACGCGCCAATCGGCTGGCCGCCATGATCGACGACGACGCACCACTGGGCCGCGCTCTGGCTCCGGATGGACCGGTCGACCGGCTGATGCGGCCCGGCGGTCTGATCGACCGGCTGACCGCGCCCGACGGGATCCTGGACCGCTTGACCGCCGAGGGGGGCGGGCTCGAACGCGCCCTGGCACCGGGCGGACTGATGGAACAACTCCTGGCCGAGGAAGGCCTCCTCGAGCGGGTGCTCGCCGAGGACGGCCTAGCCGACCGGTTGCTCGCCGAGGGCGGCCTGATCGACAAGCTCACCGCACGCGACGGACCGCTCGAACAACTCGCCGACGTGGCCGACACCCTCAACCGGCTGGCACCGGGACTCGAGGCGCTGGCACCGACGATCGAGATGCTTCGGGAGGCCGTCACAACGCTGGCGGCGGTGGTCAATCCGCTGAGCGATATCGCCGGACGGATCCCGCTTCCGGGACGTCGGCTCTGGCCGTTCAACTCCGAGCGGATCGTCGACGAGGACGAGTGACCCGATAGGCTGACACCGGGCCGCGAGTAGATCACACCGCGCCACGCCTCCTTAGCTCAGTGGTAGAGCACTCGCCTTGTAAGCGAAAGGTCGTCAGTTCAATCCTGACAGGGGGCTCCGACTATCCGGCGATCCGACCGTTTTCGCACACCAGTGCCCGGCGAGGAATACGCTCCGCGCAATACCCGGACGAGAGGAAACCCGTCATGTCGAGACTGCTCACCACCACTCTGGTCGCGCCCATCGCCGTGACTGGGCTGTGCCTGTCGCTGTCGGGCTGCGGCGGTTCGTCTACCTCGACGACAGCATCCTCGGCGGCCTCGGCCGCTTCCTCGGTCGCCTCGTCGGCAGCCTCGGCCGCGTCGAGTGCGGTGAGTGCGGCGACCGCTC
>CAYFMA010000006.1:61206-67972 GCA_964344085.1 uncultured Mycobacterium sp. | reverse complement strand
GCCCGGGTGTGGTCAGGCCCGGGGTGGTGAGTGCCGGGGTGGTCAGGCCGGGGGTCGCCGCGGCCGGGGCCGGAGTCAGGCCCGGGATGGTGAGCGCCGGAGTCGTCAGACCCGGAGTCGTCAGACCCGGGGTCGTGAGTGCCGGGGTGGTCAGACCGGGGCTAGTCAGCGACGGCGTGGTCAGTGCCGGTCCGGTCTGCACCGGCTGCGCGCCGGCCGGACTGAGGCCGGTCGGCAGCGGCGGGAGGTTGATCCCGAATTGCGACAGACCTGCCTGCAGCGCGGACAGGATTTCGTTGGGCAGGTCGGTGACGACCGCAGCCTGGTTGAAGTCCCGGTGCTCGGCGGCATGACCGCCGGAGGTCAACTCGATGACACCGAGTGCGGCGAATGGGCTTGCGACAGCTAGGGCGGCGACCGCGCTCATGGCTGTCGAGATCTTGCGTCGACGTTGGTTCGGCACGGAAGTCTCCTCAAATCTGCGACTAGAGAGGGCCTGTCCTCAGACCCCTTCGCCCGCTCCGGAACCGGTGTTGTTCCGGGTCGGAGCCGACGTGATTTGATGTTAAAGCTGGGGTTGCTGAGACTGGAGTGACGATGCTGAATCGTGAGCTAATCGCGACATTGACATCCGCTGCTGCGCGGCCTTTTTCACCCGACTTTCTGCGGGTGGCACCGGTTCGCCGCGCCGTTGCCGGGGCCGAGGTCGGATAACCTAGCTGCTGATGAGTTCACTTGATTCCCGGGTCCCGCCGACCGGTTCTGATCCCGGGGACTTCGACCTCTTCGTCGTCGGCTCGGGATTCTTCGGGCTGACAGTGGCCGAGCGGGTGGCCACCCAACTCGGCAAGCGTGTGCTGGTGGTCGAGCGCCGTCCGCACATCGGCGGCAACGCCTATTCCGAGCCGGAACCGGAGACCGGAATCGAGGTCCACCGTTACGGCGCGCACCTGTTCCACACCTCCAATACCCGGGTCTGGGATTACGTGCGGCAGTTCACCGAATTCACCGGGTACCAGCACCGGGTGTTCGCCATGCACGATGGCCAGGCCTATCAGTTCCCGATGGGGCTGGGCCTGGTGGCGCAGTTCTTCGGCCGTTACTACAGCCCCGATGAAGCGCGCGCCCTGATCGCCGAGCAGGCCGCCGAGATCGACACCGCCGACGCGGAGAATCTTGAGGAAAAGGCGATCTCACTCATCGGCCGGCCACTCTATGAGGCCTTCGTCAAGGATTACACCGCCAAACAGTGGCAGACCGACCCCAAGGAACTGCCCGCCTCGACCATCAGTCGGCTCCCGGTCCGTTACACCTTCGACAACCGCTATTTCAACGACGCCTATGAGGGCCTGCCCGTTGACGGCTACACCGCATGGCTGGAGAACATGGCGGCCGACGACCGGATCACCGTCCGGCTCAACACGGACTGGTTCGACGTGCGCGACGCACTACGCAATTCGTCACCGTCCGCACCCGTCGTCTACACCGGCCCGCTGGATCGTTATTTCGACTACGCAGAAGGCCGATTGGGTTGGCGCACTTTAGATTTCGAAATCGAAGTGCTGCCGACGGGGGATTTCCAGGGCACCCCTGTGATGAACTACAACGACGCCGATGTTCCTTACACCCGTATCCATGAGTTCCGGCACTTTCATCCAGAACGTGAATACCCGGCCGACAAGACGGTAATCATGCGGGAGTTCTCCCGATTCGCCGACTCCGATGACGAGCCCTACTACCCGATCAACACCGAGACCGACCGCGCTGTGTTGGCCGCCTACCGGGCCCGCGCGAAGGCCGAGACCGCCGCTGCGAAGGTCCTCTTCGGAGGCCGGCTGGGCACCTACCAGTACCTCGACATGCATATGGCAATCGCCAGCGCACTGAGCCTGTACGACAACGTCCTGGCGCCGCACCTGCGCGACGGTGCGCCGCTGACGGCCGCCGACGCCGATGAAAGCAGCAGAGCATGAGTGAGATTCCCTCCGGACCCATCCCGCCCGGTCAGACCCGAGCGGTCAGCCTGCTGGCCCGGGTGATTCTGCCCCGGCCGGGTGAGTCTTTGGACGTCCGCAAGCTCTACATCGTCGAGTCCGACACCAACTCCCGGCGCGCGCACGCCGCCACCCGTACGGCCCTGCAGATCGGTGCGGAGTCGGAGGTGTCCTTCGCGACCTATTTCAACGCATTCCCGGCGAGTTACTGGCGACGCTGGTCGACATTGACGTCGGTCGTGCTGCGCGTGGAACTCACCGGCAGCGCCCGCATCGACGTGTACCGCTCCAAGGCAAATGCGGCGCGGATCAGCGTGGGCGGCACCGAGATCGTCAGTCCCGACTCCAGCACACCGGCCACCGCGGAGTTCGAGGTCGAACTCGAACCGTTCGAGGACGGTGGCTGGATCTGGTTCGACATCACCACCGACACCGACACCGAGATGCACAGCGCCGGCTGGTACGCGCCGGTCCCTGCGCCCGGCCGGGCCGATATTGCGGTAGGAATCCCCACTTTCAATCGTCCCTCCGACTGCGTGAACGCACTGCATGCACTGATCTCCGATCCACTCGTCGACAACGTCATCGGGGCGGTCATCGTCGTCGATCAAGGCACCGACAAATCGGTCGATCATCCGGGATTCGCCGCCGCCGCCGCCGGACTCGGTGACCGCCTCGCTGTTCATCACCAGCCGAACCTCGGCGGCTCCGGTGGATACAGCCGGGTGATGTACGAGGCGCTGAAGAACACGGCCTGCGAACAGATCCTGTTCATGGACGACGACATCCGGATCGAACCGGATTCCATCCTGCGCGCCTTGGCGCTCAGCCGATTCGCCAAGCGTCCCACCCTGATCGGCGGGCAGATGCTCAACCTGCAGGAGCCCTCCCACCTGCATGTGATGGGCGAGGTGGTCAACCGGTCCAACTTCATGTGGACCAACGCGCCGTTCACCGAGTACGACCACGACTTCGCCAAGTATCCGCTCAACAGTGACGACGAGTCGGGTCGCAGCGCGCTACTGCACCGGCGGATCGATGTCGACTACAACGGCTGGTGGATGTGCATGATCCCGCGCCAGGTAGCCGAGGAACTGGGACAGCCGCTTCCGTTGTTCATCAAGTGGGACGACGCCGACTACGGCTTGCGTGCCGGCGAGCACGGCTATCCGACGGTCACCATGCCAGGCACCGCGATCTGGCACATGGCGTGGAGCGACAAGGACGACGCGATCGACTGGCAGGCCTACTTCCATCTACGCAACCGGCTGGTGGTCTCTGCGCTGCACTGGGATGCACCAGTGCGGGGCCTGCTGATGAGTTCGATCAAGGCGACGCTGAAACACCTTCTGTGCCTTGAGTATTCGACTGTAGCCATTCAGAACAGGGCGATCGACGACTTCCTGGCCGGACCCGAGCACATCTTCTCGATCCTGGAGTCCGCACTGCCGGAGATTCGGGCGATGCGCAAGGAATTCCCCGACGCCGTCGTCCTGCCGGGCGCCACCTCGCTGCCCGTGCCCAGCGGCCGCACCAAGGTGCATCGGCCGCCGGTCGCCTTGCCGGCCATCGGATTCCGGCTGGCGCGCGGGGTGATCCACCAACTTCGCAAGGAGGATCCGGCCAATCACAGCCGGCCACAGCTCAACGTCCCGACCCAGGACGCGCGGTGGTTCCTGCTCTGCAACGTCGATGGCGTGACCGTCACCACCGCTGACGGCCGCGGCGTCGTCTACCGGCAACGGGACCGGGCCAAGATGTTCGGCCTGCTGCGCGACTCGCTACGCCGCCATATCGCGCTCGCCCGCAAGTACGACCACATGAGACGGGTCTACCGCGAGGCGCTGCCGGGGCTGTCGAGCAAGCAGAAATGGGAGACCGTGCTCTTCGACGAATCGACTGTCAATGCTTGAGCACGAACCTCCGACGGGTGAGGTCGCGGCCCTGGTGGCCGTGCAGTCCAAGCTCGCCACTCCGCCGGTCCTGACCGTCACGCGGGTGATGTCCCACTTCGGTGAGCATGCGGCCGGTTGGGTCGCCCTATCCGGAATCGGTGCGCTGCTGGCTCCTCGCCGCCGCCGGGACTGGATTCTGGTCGGCATCGGCGCCGTCGCCGCGCACGCCGCCGCGATCGCCATCAAACTCGTGGTCCGGCGCAAGCGCCCACACCACCCGGATATCGCCGTCAACGTGGGCACCCCGAGCGCACTGAGCTTCCCCTCGGCACACGCAACGTCGAGCACGGCCGCGGCTATGCTGCTGTGCCGGGCCACCCGCTCACCGTTGCCACTGGTGATCATCCCGCTGATGGCGCTGTCGCGGCTGGTGCTCGGTGTGCATTATCCGAGCGATGTGCTCGCCGGGATCGCCGTCGGCGCCACGGTTGCCAGGGTCACCGCCCGGCTCGGCGGTGCGAAGAAGGAGAACAGCAGTGAGTGAGGCACAGGTCGCCGGCCCGCCGAGCAACCTCTTCGCCGGCATCGTCAAGGCGATCCGCCCGAAGCAGTGGGTCAAGAACCTTCTGGTGTTCGCCGCACCGTTGGCGGCGTGGGGCCACGAAGGCACCTATGACTACCGGCGAGTGCTGGTCCAGGTCTCCATCGCGTTCGTGGTGTTCAGCCTTGCGGCGTCGTCGATCTATCTCGTCAACGACGCTCGCGACGTCGAGGCCGACCGAGCGCACCCGACCAAGCGTTTCCGCCCGATCGCGGCCGGAGTCCTGCCGGTGGGCATGGCCTACGGGTTGGCCGTGGCGCTGGCGGTGGCGTCGCTGGCCATCGCGTGGTGGGTCAAGCCCCAACTCGCTGTGGTGATGGCCGTGTACCTGGCCATCCAGCTCGCCTACTGTTACGGCTTGAAACATCAAGCGGTGCTTGACATCTGCATCGTTTCTTCCGGCTTCCTGATCCGCGCGATCGCAGGCGGTGTGGCCGCGGGCATCCCGTTGTCGCAGTGGTTCCTTCTGGTGATGGCGTTCGGCTCGTTGTTCATGGCGGCCGGCAAGCGGTACGCCGAACTGCAACTCGCCGAACGCACCGGTGCCAAGATCCGCAAGTCGCTGGAGAGCTACACGAGTACGTACCTGCGCTTCGTGTGGACGCTGTCGGCGACCGCAGTGGTGTTGTCCTATGGACTGTGGGCCTTCGAGCGCGACGGCGGTAGGGGGTCGTGGTTCGTCATCTCGATGGTCCCGTTCACGGTCGCGATCCTGCGTTATGCGGTCGACGTCGACGGCGGACTGGCCGGCGAACCCGAAGAGATCGCCCTGCGTGACCGGGTGCTGCAGATGCTGGCACTGGCCTGGATCGGAACTGTCGTTGCCGCCGTCGTACTCGCCTAGCGACACCGGAACAGCTTCGCCACACGGCCTTTCGGTCCGGTTCAGTCTGTGGACCACCGTGGCCGTGGTGACCGCGCTGTGGGCCTGGGGCATCTGGCAGCGACGCTGGATCGCCGACGACGGATTGATCGTGTTACGCACCATCCGTAATCTGCTGGCGGGCAACGGCCCGGTGTTCAACGCCGGCGAACGGGTGGAGTCCAACACCTCGGCGGCGTGGACCTATCTGGTCTATGCCGGCAGTGTGATCGGCGGCCCGTTGCGGCTGGAGTATGTGGCGCTCTCGCTGGCACTGATCTTGAGCGTCGCCGGCGTTGTGCTGGTGATGCTCGGCACCGCCAGGCTGTGGGCTCCGGTGCTGGCCGGTCGTCGTGCGTGGATTCTGCCCGCAGGTGTCCTGGTCTATATCGCGGTTCCCCCCGCTCGCGACTTCGCCACCTCCGGTCTGGAGAACGGACTGGTGACGGCGTGGCTCGGTCTGCTGTGGTGGATGCTCGTCTGCTGGGCGCAGTCCGGCGGGCGCACATCGTCCCGACTCCTCACCGGTGCACTCGCCTTCGTCGCGGGCTTGAGTGTTCTGGTTCGCCCCGAACTGGCCCTCATCGGCGGCGGGGTGCTGCTGATGATGCTGGCCGCCGCATCCGGGTGGCGAGCGCGGATCGTGATCGTCCTGGCCGGCGGTCTGCTGCCGGTGGGTTACCAGATCTTCCGGATGGGCTATTACGGACTGCTGGTGCCGCAGACCGCCCTGGCCAAGGACGCCTCGGGCAGCAAGTGGAGCCAGGGGTTCACTTATCTGCAGAACTTCACCAAGCCGTACGCGCTGTGGTTCCCGGCCCTGCTGCTGATCGCGCTGGCGGTGATACTGATTCGCGGCCGGTCCGGTCACCCACTCCGCGGCGGCCTGGGTGCGCGGCTGCAAAGCTCGCGTGCCGTCGTGGTTTTCATGATCGTCAGCGGTGTTCTGCAGGCCCTGTACTGGATCCGGCAGGGCGGCGACTTCATGCACGGCCGGGTTCTGCTGGCTCCGCTGTTCTGTCTGCTGGCGCCGGTCTCGGTGATCCCGGTGGCCGTCCCGCAACGGGACGGGTTCGTCCGGGCCAACGGTCAGCTGGCCGGTGGAGTGGCCGTGGCGCTGTGGCTGGCGCTGGCGGGCTGGGCGCTGTGGGCGGCGAACTCACCCGGGATGGGTTCGGACGCCACCCGGGTCACCTATTCCGGAATCGTCGACGAGCGACGGTTCTACTCGCAGGCCACCGGCCACGCGCATCCCTTGACCGCAGCGGACTATCTGGACTATCCCCGGATGCGCGCGGTGCTGGTGGCCATCAACAACACCCCTGACGGTGCGCTGCTGCTGCCGTCGGGCAACTACGACGTCTGGGACGTCGTCCCGGCGCTGCCCCCGACGCCGCCGCCGCCCGGTGTGTCG
>CAYFMA010000006.1:0-61196 GCA_964344085.1 uncultured Mycobacterium sp. | reverse complement strand
ACCATGCCGAGGTTGGTGAAGAAGACGGTATGCGGTGCGACCTGGCGCCGCCCGGTGTGTCGATGGACAACTGGCGGCGCCAGGTCGCACCGCATACCGTCTTCTTCACCAACCTCGGCATGGTCGGTATGAACGTCGGCCTGGACACCAGGGTCATCGACCAGATCGGTCTGGCCAACCCGATCGCCGCCCACACCGCGCGCCTCGAGGACGCCCGCATCGGGCACGACAAGAACCTGTTCCCCGACTGGGCGGTCGCCGAAGGCCCGTGGCTCAAGAAGCACCCTTACGTTCCGCCTTACCTCGACGAGGGCTGGATCAAGGAGGCGCAGGTGGCGCTGGACTGTCCGGAGACCGCGGAGAAGCTGAAGTCCATCCGGGAGCCGATGACCCTGCCACGATTCATCGGCAACCTTCATCACGCGCTGGAGTTCACCCGCTACCGCATCGACCGGGTGCCGGAATACGACCTGCTGCGCTGCGGCCTGGACCGCCCACCGGCTGAAAATCCGCCGTACGCCGGGCTGCCGGCGACTGGTCCGTAGCCGTAACGCCGGCGGTTGCCGCGGCCGATAGACGGTTTGCGCGCGGGGGACCGGCATTGGTTGACTACCGGGGCACTTCGCGCCGGGATCGCACATCGTCGTGCGATAGACGTGGTGCGCAATCACACCAAAGGGATGGGACCTTTCGGATGGGTATGACCTCTGTCGAAAAGCTGCTCGGTCCCTGGCTTCGCCGGGCAGTGGCAGCCGTCGGGGCTGCCGCCGTGCTGCCCGGACTGGTCGGTGCCGCCGGCGGTTCGGCGGCGGCCGGAGCGTTCTCGCGGCCGGGCCTTCCGGTCGAGTACCTCGATGTGCCGTCGGCAGGGATGGGCCGCGCCATCCGGGTGCAGTTCCAGAGCGGGGGCGCCAACTCTCCCGCGGTCTACATGCTCGACGGCCTGCGTGCTCAAGAGGACTTCAGCGGCTGGGACATCAACACACCCGCGTTCGAGTGGTACCTCGACTCCGGGCTGTCGATGGTCATGCCCGTGGGCGGCCAGTCCAGCTTCTACAGCGACTGGTACAAGCCGGCCTGCGGCAAGGCCGGCTGCAGCACTTACAAGTGGGAGACATTCCTGACCAGTGAGCTGCCGGGCTGGCTGGCCACCAACCGTCAGGTCAAGCCCACCGGCAGCGCCGCCGTCGGGCTCTCGATGGCCGGCTCGGCCGCCCTGACCCTGGCCGTCTGGCACCCGCAGCAGTTCCCCTATGCCGCGTCACTGTCCGGCTTCCTCAACCTCTCCGAGGGCTGGTGGCCCGTCATGCTCGGCATGGCGATGGGCGACGCCGGCGGTTTCAAGCCCGACGACATGTGGGGCAAGACCGAAGACCCGAACAGCGCCTGGAAGCGCAACGATCCGATGGTCAACATCAAGACCCTGATCGCCAACAACACCCGTATCTGGATCTATTGCGGAGACGGCAAGCAATCCGACCTCGACGCCGGCGCCAGCGCGGGCAACCTGTTCAACGCGAAATTCCTGGAAGGCTTCACACTGCGAACGAACAAGACCTTCCGCGATACCTATCTGGCCAATGGCGGCACCAACGGGGTGTTCAACTTCCCGGCTAACGGCACCCACAGCTGGGGTTACTGGGGTCAGCAGGTGCTGGCGATGAAGCCCGACATCCAGCGGGTGCTCGGCGCCGTCCCGCAGCCGTCGCCGGCCGCGCCTGCGGTGGCCGGGGTGAACTGACGTTCCAGCACAATCGCCGAACCGCAGGCCAGCGGGTGTGGTTCACTACCGTTTGGACTGGGACGTGAGCTGGGTAGGAGCGATCAGGTGAAATTCTTCCGCGCGCTGTGTGCCGCGATCGTGGTTCTGGGCACGTGGGCCGCTTCGGCGCCCACTGCTACCGCCGCCGGAGTCGAGTACCTGATGGTGCCGTCGGCAGCGATGGGCCGGGACATCCCGGTGGCCTTCCAGGGGGGCGGTCCGCATGTCGTGGTCCTGCTCGACGCGTTCAACGCCGCCCCGGACGTCAGCAACTGGGTCAAGGTCGGCAACGCGATGAATTCGCTGGCCGGAAGCGGCCTTTCGGTGGCTGCACCGGCCGGGGGCGCCTACAGCATGTACACCAACTGGGAGCTGGACGGCAGTAAGCAGTGGGAGACCTTCCTCGCCGACGAGCTGCCCAACTGGCTTGCCGCCAACCGCGGTATCGCCGGCGGCCGTAACGCGATCGTCGGCGCCTCTCAGGGCGGCACCGCCGCGTTGACCCTGGCGGCCTTCCACCCGGACCGTTACGGCTACGCCGGTTCGCTGTCAGGCTTCCTGACTCCGTCGGACACCTTCAGCAACGGTGTCATCTCGGCGGGCATCAACGAGAGCGGCGCCAACGTCGACGCGATGTGGGGCGCGCCCCAGCTCGGCCGGTGGAAGTGGCACGACCCCAATGTCCATGCCCAGTTGCTGGTCGATAACAACACCCGGCTGTGGGTGTTCAGCCCGCAGAACAGCAGCTGCAGCGATCCGGCGGCGATGATCGGGCGCTGCGATATCGCCCAGGGCAGCAATCGCACCTTTTACGCGCACTACCGGTCGATTCTGGGCCGCAACGGTCACTTCGACTTTCCAGTCGGTGGCAATCACGACTGGGGCAGCTGGTCCGGTCAGCTCGGCGCGATGGCCGCCGACATCGCCGCCGCCCTCAAATAGCTGATCGCACGCTGTTGAACCGTTAGCCATCCGCAATCGCACGGAGGCTGACGTAAACCGCCCAAGCTGTACTGTGGTCACGTGCAGCGCGTCGGGAGCGGTTCGCTCAGCAAACGCTCAGGGATGGCCAGAAGGCCTCTGGGCAGTGCTGCACCGATCCTGCTGCTGGCCGGCGTGATGGCTCCTGCGGCGGGCCTGCTCGCCGGTTGCGGTTCCGGTGCGGATCTGGTGAGCGCGGTGGCGTTGCCCTCCCAGCAGACCCAGGGCTTCGTCGACGGAGTGGGCGTGCCGGCCACCGCTGAGGGGGTCGCCGGTTCGGGCCGGCTGGACCTGACCTCCGCGCAGCACGATTACCTCGATGCCCTCAACGCCGCCGGTATCCATCCCTCCAGCGAGTTGCGCGCCCTGAGCATCGGCTCCTATGTCTGCCAGGCCCGCGCCGCCGGGCAGCGGGACCAGGCGGTGTGGGAGTACGTCGCACCGATGGTGCGAAGCGATGTCGCCGACGCCCAGGCCGCCAACCCCCAGGCTCCCGCCGCGGTGCCGGCCGATGTGGCCATCGCCGGATACATCCGCGCCGCCTCCGAGCGCCTCTGCTAAATGGCCCGCAAGACCCGAGCGAATAACCGCACCATCGACAAGCGCCGCAAACGCCATCGCATCCTCGCGCTGATCGCCGCCGCGGCGATGGCCGTCGTCGTCGCACTGGTGGTGGCCATCATCGTGTTCGTGGTGCGCCGGCCATCCCCGTCGACGAATCTGAATCCGGGGGCCATTCCACCCACGGCGGTCCCGCCGACCAGCCAGCCCGGGCGCAAGCCCAGGCCGGCCTTTCAGGACGCCAGCTGCCCGGACGTCTCGATGATCTCCATCCCGGGAACCTGGGAATCCTCGCCGACCGACGATCCGCTCAACCCGCAACAATTCCCGATTGCGTTGCTGCTCAACGTGACTCGCCCGATCATGGGTGAGTTCGGCACCGATCGCGTGCAGGTCTACACCGTTCCATACACCGCTCAGTTCCATAATCCGTTCGCCGCCGACAAACAGATGTCCTACAACGACAGCCGAGCCGAGGGTAATCGGGCCGCGGTACGGGCCATGGCGGAGATGAACGAACGTTGTCCGCTGACCAGCTATGTGATCGTCGGCTTCTCCCAGGGCGCGGTGATCGGCGGCGATCTCGCCAGTGATATCGGCAACGGCCGCGGACCGGTCGACGAGGATCTGGTGCTCGGGGTCACGCTGATCGCCGACGGCCGGCGGCAGCCCGGGGTGGGTCAGGACATCGGTCCGGTGCCGCCGGGCCAGGGAGCCGAGGTGACTCTGGCGGAGGTGCCCACTCTGTCCGCACTCGGTCTGACGATGAGCGGTTCGCGTCCGGGTGGTTTCGGCGCGCTGAACAACCGGACCAACGAACTGTGCGCACCGGGCGACCTGATCTGTTCCGCGCCACAGTCGGCGTTCAACATCACCAACCTGCCCCGCACCCTGGAGGTGCTGACTGCGGGGGCCGGCCAGCCCATCCATGCGATGTACAACACCCCGCAGTTCTGGAATCTCGACGGTCAGACCGCAACTAGCTGGACCCTCAACTGGGCGCGGGATCTGATCGCGAACGCGCCGCACCCGCCGCACGGCTGAGCGCCGGGAAAAGCCCCGCGGAAATTCCGGCGAAAACCTTCTCCGACGCGCGGCGATCCGATTTGGCCAGAGCCGCTAGTGCCACTAACATTAAGAGATATTTAAGAGTTGTGAATGCTGGTCCGGCGGTGGCCTCCGACCCCTGCCGGACCTGCCTGTGGCCGCGTGAATCTCTGTACGATCTGGGTGGCCACGAACCAGGGCAAGCGGTGGCGCGCCGTCGAGGCTGCTGCACCGGGCGACCCCGCCCAGCGCCGCGGTGCGGTCCGACGCATGAGTGTTCTGACAGGAGAGTGGTATGCCGTTCCATAACCCGTTCATCAAGGACGGACGGATCGTCTTCCCCGAGGGCGCCAGCCTGGTGAAGCACGTCGAACGGTGGGCCAAGGTCCGCGGCGACAAGCCGGCCTACCGGTTCCTGGATTTCTCCACCGAGCGCGACGGCGTGGCGAAGGTGCTGACGTGGGCCGACTTCGGTGCGCGCAACCGCGCTCTCGGAGCCAGACTGCAGCAGGTCACCGCGCCCGGCGACCGCGTTGCCATCCTGTGCCCGCAGAACCTCGAATACCTGGTGGCCTTCTTCGGCACCCTGTACTCCGGCCGGATCGCGGTGCCGCTGTTCGACCCGTCCGAGCCCGGCCACGTGGGCCGGTTGCACGCGGTTCTCGACGACTGCCAACCCTCGGCGATCCTGACCACCACCGAGGCTGCCGAGGGCGTCCGCAAGTTCTTCCGGACCCGGCCCGCCAAGGAACGTCCCCGCGTCATCGCCGTCGACGCGATTCCGGTTGAGGTCGGTGCGACCTGGGAACACGTCGACACGGTCCTTGAGGACACCGTCGCCTACCTGCAGTACACCTCGGGTTCGACCCGGATTCCGTCCGGTGTGCAGATCACCCATCTGAACCTGGCCACCAACGTCGTCCAGGTGATCGAGGCGCTCGAGGGCGAGGAAGCCGACCGCGGTGTCTCCTGGCTGCCCTTCTTCCATGACATGGGCTTGGTCACCGCGTTGCTGCCATCACTGATCGGCCACTACTTCACCTTCATGACGCCGGCGGCGTTCGTCCGTCGCCCGATCCGCTGGATGCGGGAGATCGCGCGCCAGCCCGGGGATACCGGCGGCACCATCTCGGTGGCCCCGAACTTCGCCTTCGATCACGCCGCCGCCCGTGGTGTGCCCAAGGAGGGCGAGGAGCCGCTGGACCTGTCCAACGTCAAGGCCGTCCTCAACGGCAGCGAGCCGATATCGGCCGCGACCGTGAAGCGGTTCAACGACGCGTTCGGTCCGTTCGGCTTCCCGCCCAAGGCGATCAAGCCGTCCTACGGTCTGGCTGAGGCCACGCTGTTCGTCTCGACGACCCCGTCGACTGAGGAACCCAAGATCGTCTCGGTGGATCGTGACGAACTGAACGCAAACCGTTTCGTTCCGGTAGCGGACGATTCCCCGAAAGCCGTCGCACAGGCCGGAGCGGGCAAGGTCGGGATCGGCGAGTGGGCGGTGATCGTCGACGCCGAGAGCGCCAGCGAATTGCCCGACGGTCAGATCGGTGAGATCTGGATCAGTGGTAACAACATGGGCACCGGTTACTGGAACAAGCCCGAGAAGACCATCGAGACATTCCAGAACACGCTGAAGTCGCGGACGAGCCCGTCGCATGCCGAGGGTGCCGCCGATGATGCCACCTGGGTGCGCACCGGTGACTTGGGCGCCTACTACGACGGCGAGCTCTTCATCACCGGCCGCACAAAGGATCTGGTGATCATCGACGGGCGCAACCACTACCCGCAGGATCTGGAGTTCTCTGCGCAGGAAGCCAGTAAGGCGGTGCGTACAGGTTTCGCCGCGGCCTTCTCCGTGCCGGCCAACCAGCTTCCCGACGAGGTCTTCGCCGACGCCCATTCCGGTCTCAAACGCGATCCGAGCGACACCTCCGAGCAACTGGTGATCGTCGCCGAGCGGGCTGCCGGTTCGCACAAGATGGATGCGGATCAGGTCGCCGACGCCATTCGCGCGGCGGTCGCGGTGCGACACGGCGTGACGGTGCGCGATGTCCTGCTGACACCGGCGGGCGCGATTCCCCGTACCTCCAGCGGCAAGATCGGCCGGACCGCGTGCCGGTCGGCCTACCTCGACGGCAGCCTGCGCGCCGGCAAGGTCGCCAACGCCTTCCCCGACGCGGAATAACTTCAGCCACCGAAGGCCACATGTCTGAATCAGAAACGACCCCATCCGGCGATCACGAGATCACCATCGCTCCTGAGGAGGAGCTGACTGCACCGCGCACCGATATGACGGTCGCCGAGATGCGGGAGTGGTTGCGCAACTGGGTTGCCAATGCGACCGGTCAGTCAGCCGACGCCGTCGACGAGTCGGTGCCGATGGTCGAACTCGGACTGTCCTCTCGTGACGCGGTGGCGATGGCCAGTGATATCGAAGACCTCACCGGCGTCACACTGACTGCGACGGTGGCCTTCCGGCACCCCACCATCGAGGCACTGGCGACCGTCATCATCGAGGGCGAGCCCGAATCCGATTTCGCCGACGGTGGACAGGACTGGTCCCGCGACGTCGATGAGGATGTCTTCAACATCGCCATCGTCGGTCTTGCCACCAGGTTCCCCGGAGATATGAACACCCCCGACCAGATGTGGCAGGCGCTGCTGGAAGGCCGCGACGCCATCACCGATCTGCCCGAGGGCCGGTGGGCTGAGTTCATGACCGAACCGCGACTGGCGGAGCGGATCGCCAAGGCTCGCACCCGCGGCGGATACCTGAAGGACCTCAAGGGTTTTGACGCCGAATTCTTCGCACTGTCGAAGATGGAAGCCGACAACATGGATCCGCAGCAGCGGCTCGCCCTGGAACTGACCTGGGAGGCCCTCGAGTACGCCCGGATCCCTGCGTCCAGCCTGCGCGGGGAGAGCGTCGGTGTCTTCGTCGGCAGCTCCACCAACGACTACAGCTACCTGGCGATGATGGATCCGCGCACCGCGCATCCCTACGCCATCACCGGCACCGCGAGTTCGATCATCGCCAACAGGGTCTCCTACTTCTACGATTTCCGTGGACCGTCGATCGCTGTGGACACCGCATGCTCCTCATCGCTGGTGGCGGTCCATCAGGGCATGCAGGCCCTGCGCACCGGCGAGGCCGACGTGGTGATCGCCGGTGGCGTCAACGCCTTGGTGACTCCTGCCGTGACCCTCGGCTTCGACGAAGTCGGAGGGGTGCTGGCCCCGGACGGCCGGATCAAGTCGTTCAGTGCCGACGCCGACGGCTACGCCCGGTCCGAGGGTGGCGGCATGCTGGTGCTCAAGCGACTCGGTGACGCCCGTCGCGACGGTGACGAGATCATCGCCGTCATCGCCGGCGGCGCGGTCAACCACGACGGCCGCTCGAACGGCATGCTCGCACCCAACCCGGACGCCCAGGCCGAAGTACTGCGCAAGGCCTACCGGGATGCGGGCATCGACCCGCGCTCTGTCGATTACATCGAAGCGCACGGAACCGGCACGATCCTCGGTGACCCGATCGAGGCCGACGCGCTGGGCCGAGTAGTCGGCCGTGGCCGTGCCGCCGACCAACCCGCATTGTTGGGTGCGGTGAAATCCAATGTGGGACATCTGGAGTCGGCCGCCGGTTCGGCCAGCTTGGCCAAGGTCGCATTGTCGTTGCAGCGCGGCACGGTGCCGCCGTCGATCAACTATTCCGGTCCAAACCCCTATATCGACTTCGACGGGGTGCATCTGAAGGTGGCCGACACCGCCACCGAATGGCCGCGCTACAGCGGCCACGCCATCGCCGGCGTATCCGGGTTCGGTTTCGGCGGGGCCAACGCGCACCTGGTGCTGCGCGAGGTGCTCCCTGAGGACCTGGTCGAACCGGAGCCCGAACCGGGACCCGTTCCGGAGGATTCCGGGGTTTCGTCCAACGCCGTCTACGTCGGTGGCGTACTGGTCGAAGACGACGAGGACGATGTCGACCTTGATTCGGGTTCCCGGGACTTCGATTACGAGTACGGCGGCTACGACGACGCCGAACCGGAACTGCCCGGCCTCACCGACGAGGCTCTGCAGATGATCGAGGTTGCGCGCGAGGAACTCGCGACCAAGGATTTGCCGGCTCCCGTTGTGCCGCTGGCTGTTTCCGGATTCCTCACCTCGCGCAAGCGCGCCACCGCAGCTGAACTCGCCGACTGGATCGACAGCCCGGAGGGGCGCGCCGCATCGTTGGAGTCGATCGGCCGCGCCCTTTCCCGGCGCAATCACGGGCGCTCACGCGCCGTGGTCATGGCCCACGACCACGACGAGGCAGTCAAGGGTATGCGCGCCATCGCCGAGGGCAAGCAGAGCCCGCTGGTGTACGCCGCCGACGGACCGGTGAGCAACGGGCCGGTGTGGGTGCTGGCCGGCTTCGGTGCTCAGCACCGCAAGATGGGTAAGAGCCTGTATCTGCGCGACGAGGTCTTCGCCGAGTGGATCAACAAGGTGGACAGTCTCATTCAGGACGAGCGCGGGTACTCGGTCCTCGAACTCATCCTCGACGACTCGATCGACTACACCGACGAGACCTGCGAATACCCGATCGAGAAGGTGCAACTGGTCATCTTCGCCATCCAGGTGGCGCTGGGCGAACTGCTCAAGCAGCACGGCGCGAAACCGGCTGCGCTGGTGGGACAGTCACTGGGTGAAGCCGCGGCCGCCTATTTCGCCGGTGGACTTTCGCTTGCCGACGCCACCCGCACCATCTGCGCCCGTTCGCACCTGATGGGCGAGGGCGAAGCCATGCTCTTCGGCGAGTACATCCGTCTGATGGCATTAGTCGAGTACTCGGCCGAAGAGATCGCGGATGTGTTCTCCGATTTCCCGGATCTCGAGGTGTGCGTCTACGCAGCGCCCACCCAGACCGTCATCGGCGGTCCGCCGGACCAGGTCGACGCGATCATCGAACGGTGCGAGAAAGAGGGCAAGTTCGCCCGAAAGTTTCAGACAAAGGGCGCCAGCCACACCACGCAGATGGATCCGTTGCTCGGTGAGCTGGCCGCCGAGTTGCAGGGCATCGAGCCGCATCCGCTTCACGTCGGCTACTTCTCCACGGTTCACGAGGGCAGCTACATCCGTCCCGGCGCCGAACCGATCCACGGTGTGGACTACTGGAAGAAGGGGCTGCGCCACAGCGTCTACTTCACCCAGGGCATCCGCAACGCCGTCGACAACGGTTACACCACATTCGTCGAACTCGCGCCCAACCCCGTTGCGCTGATGCAGGTGGGCCTGACGACGGCGGCGGCCGGCCTGCACGACGGTCAGCTGATCGCCACCCTCGCCAAGAAGCAGGACGAGGTCGAGTCGATGGTCGCGGCGATGGCGCAGCTCTACGTCTACGGCCACGATCTGGATTTCCGCACGCTGTTCGCCCGCGCATCGGATCCATCCGATTACGCCGATATCCCGCCGACCCGGTTCAAGCGCAAGGAGCACTGGCTCAACGCCCAGTTCTCCGCCGACGGATCCTCGATGATTCCGGGCACCCATGTGGCGATGCCGGACGGCCGGCACGTCTGGGAGTACTCGTCTCAGGAGGCCACCGATCTGGCGGCTCTGGTGAAAGCGGCCGCTGCGCAGGTTCTTCCCGATGCGACGCTGACCGCCTCCGAGCAGCGCGCCGTACCAGGCGACGGCGCCCGTCTGGTGACGACGCTGACCCGTCATCCCGGTGGCGCGTCGGTGCAGGTGCACGCCCGGATGGATGAATCGTTCACCCTGGTGTACGACGCGATCGTCACACGTTCAGGTGCGGGTGGGGTGCTGCCGTCCGCCGTTGCGGTGGGTGCCGTTGTGGCACAGCCGGTTTCGCAGGTCACCGAGACCGAGCAGCCTGATGCTGAAGTCCTGACCGACAACCTCGCCGCGGGTGCGGGTGTCGGCGCCAGCCTGGGCAAGTGGTCGCCGGATTCCGGTGAGACCGTGCACGACCGGTTGGGTGTGATCGTGGGCAGTGCCATGGGCTACGAGCCCGAGGATCTGCCCTGGGAGGTCCCGCTGATCGAACTCGGTCTGGACTCGCTGATGGCGGTGCGGATCAAGAACCGTGTCGAATACGACTTCGACATGCCGCCGATTCAGCTCACCGCGGTGCGCGACGCGAGCCTGAACGACGTCGAGGCGCTCATCGTCTACGCCGTCGAGCACCGCGATGAGGTTGCCGCCCTGCACGAGCATCAGAAGGGCATGACGGCCGAGGAGATCGCCGCCGAACAGGCCAAGCTGATGGCCGGTGAAGTCTCTCCGGAGCTTGCGGCCAAACTCGCCGAGAAGCATCCCGAGGCACATCAGGCCGCGGACATCCCGGCCCCGCCCACGAATCCGGCGGGCCCGGGTATCCCGGCCCCGCCCACGAATCCGGCGGGCCCGGGTGCAGACAACCAGTCCGCTGCCGGCGCCGCGGCCAAGGTGCTGACCCAGCAGGCCGTCGTCGACGCACTGGGCACCGACGTGCCCCCGCGTGAGGCCGCCGAGCGGGTCACCTTCGCCACCTGGGCCATCGTCACCGGCAAGTCGCCCGGCGGGATCTTCAACGACCTGCCGAAGATCGACGAGGAGACCGCGACCAAGATCGCCGCGCGTCTCACCGAGCGCTGCGAGGGCACCATCACCGCTGAGCAGGTGAGGGCCGCCGGCACCATCGAGGAACTCGCCACCACGGTTCGCGAGCATCTCGAGTCCGGCGAACTCGACGGGTTCGTCCGTACCATCCGCGCCCGGAAGGAGGGATCCGACCGGATCCCGGTGTTCGTGTTCCATCCGGCGGGCGGATCGACAGTGGTCTACGAACCACTGCTCAAGCGGTTGCCCCCGGACACCCCGATGTACGGCTTCGAACGTGTCGAGGGTTCCATCGAGGAGCGCGCAGCCGAGTACGTGCCCAAGCTGATGGAGATGCAGGGCAAGGGCCCCTACATCCTGGCCGGCTGGTCACTCGGAGGTGTGCTGGCCTACGCCTGCGCTGTCGGGCTCAAGCGCGCCGGGTGCGATGTCCGGTTCGTCGGTCTGATCGACACGGTGCGGGCCGGGGAGGAAATCCCCCAGACCAAGGAGGAGATCCGGGCGCGTTGGGATCGCTACGCGCTGTTCGCGCAGCGGACCTTCAATGTGGACATCCCGGAGATTCCTTACGAGACATTGGAAGAACTCGACGATGACGGGCAGGTGCGGTTCATCCTCGATGCCGTCAAGGAGAGCGGTGTCAACATCCCCGGTGGCATCATCGAGCACCAGCGCACGTCGTACCTCGACAACCGCGCCATCGACACCGCCCGGATCGAACCCTTCGAGGGCCACGTCACGCTGTACATGGCTGACCGCTATCACGACGACGCGATAATGTTCGAACCGCGCTACGGCATCCGTAAGCCCGACGGCGGGTGGGGCGAGTTCGTCGCTGACCTCGAGGTGGTCCCGATCGGGGGCGAGCACATCCAGGCCATCGACGAGCCGTACATTGCCAAGGTCGGCGCTCACATGAGCGAGGCGATCAATCGGGTCCAAGGTGAGGTCAAGTGACGAACAAGTCCACCGCCGAGTTGCTGGCTGAACTGCGCGAAAAGCTTGAGCTGGCAAAGGAACCCGGTGGTGAGGCTGCCGCGGCCAAGCGCGACAAGCGCGGTGTCCCGAGCGCCCGGGCGCGTATCCACGCACTGCTCGATCCGGGCAGCTTCCTGGAGATCGGCGCACTGGCCCGCACGCCCGGCGATCCGAACGCACTGCTCGGCGACGGTGTGGTCACCGGCCACGGCACCATCAACGGCCGTCCGGTCGGTGTCTTCTCACACGACCAGACCGTGTTCGGCGGTTCGGTCGGCGAGATGTTCGGCCGCAAGGTCGCCCGTCTGATGGAGTGGGTGGCCATGGTCGGCTGCCCGATCATCGGCATCAACGACTCCGGTGGCGCCCGCATCCAGGACGCGGTCACCTCGCTGGCCTGGTATGCCGAACTCGGTCGCCGGCACGAACTGCTCTCCGGCATCGTTCCCCAGATCTCGATCATCCTCGGCAAGTGCGCCGGAGGCGCGGTGTACTCCCCGATCCAGACCGACCTCATCGTCGCCGTTCGCGACCAGGGCTACATGTTCGTCACCGGACCGGACGTCATCAAGGACGTCACCGGTGAGGAGGTCAGCCTCGATGAACTCGGCGGGGCGGACTACCAGGCCCGCTATGGCAACATCCATCAGGTCGTCGACTCCGAGAAGTCCGCGTTCCAGTACGTACGCGACTTCCTGGAGTTCTTGCCGGCCAACACCTTCGATGACGCTCCGGTGATAAACCCAGGCCTCGAGCCGGAGATAACGCCTCACGATCTGGAGTTGGACAGCATCGTGCCGGACGCCGACAACATGGCCTACGACATGCACGAGATCCTGATCCGGATCTTCGACGACGGAGACTTCCTCGACGTGGCCGCCCAGGCCGGACAGGCGATGATCACCGGCTTCGCGCGGGTGGACGGCCGCCCGGTCGGGGTGGTCGCCAATCAGCCGATGCACATGTCGGGTGCCATCGACAACGAGGCCTCGGACAAGGCGGCCCGGTTCGTGCGGTTCTGCGACTCGTTCAACGTGCCACTGGTGTTCGTCGTCGACACCCCCGGCTTCCTGCCCGGTGTCGAACAGGAGAAGAACGGCATCATCAAGCGCGGTGGCCGATTCCTGTACGCGGTGGTCGAGGCCGATGTGCCCAAGGTGACGTTGACCATCCGCAAGTCCTACGGCGGCGCCTATGCGGTGATGGGTTCCAAGCAGTTGACCGCCGATCTCAACTTCGCCTGGCCGACCGCTCGGATCGCCGTCATCGGCGCCGAGGGCGCCGCACAGCTTCTGGTGAAGCGTTTCCCCGATCCGACGGCGCCAGAGGTGCAGAAGATCCGGGCGGACTTCATCGAGGGCTACAACCTCAATATGGCGATTCCCTATATCGCTGCCGAGCGCGGATTCATCGACGCTGTGATCGAGCCCCATCAGACCCGGTTATTGCTGCGTAAGTCGATGCGGCTGTTGCGGGACAAACACATCCAGCGAGTTCAGCGCAAACACGGTCTCATCCCGATCTGATGTCCGCGCGGCGGCTGTACATCTTTCCGCACACCGGCGGCTCAGCGGAGTTCTACGTGCCGTTCGCCCGGGCGTTCACCGGTGGCACCAAATGCGTTGCCGTGCAATACCCAGGCAAGCGTGCAGGCAAGGATCTGTCTCAGTACACGAGCATCCCCGACTTGGCCGACCGGCTCTGCGACATGCTCAAACCGGCCGAGCCGCAGCCCGGGCCGGTGGCGTTCTTCGGACACAGCATGGGCGGATTGCTCGCGTTCGAGGTCGCGCTGCGCTTCGAAGCCGCCGGCAACCCGATCGCCGCGCTGTTCGTCTCCGCGATCGCGGCCCCGGGACTGTGGCCCCGACGCGCCGAACTGTCGGGCTCCGACCAGCAGCTACTGGCCCTCATCGCCGAGGTCACGGGAGCCAACCCGGAATTCCTCAACAACGACCAGTTCGCGGCGACCCTGCTGCCGACCTTGCGGGGGCTGAAGGCGATCGCCGCCTATGACCGCGAGCCCGAAGCTGTGGTGTCCTGCCCGATCCACGCCGTGGTTGCCGAGAACGACGGACTGGCCACCGCCGAGACGGTGTCGCCGTGGGCGGCGCGCACCTCCGCGGAGTTCGACCTGACGACGTTCCCCGGTGACCACTTCTACATCAACGACAACCTGCCGCAGTTGTCCGAGTGGGTGGAGGACCGTATCCCCACACGCAGCCCGGAGTGCGAACCTTAATTTTTGCTGAATTTGCTGATCGGGTGCGTGAATGATCTGGGGCAAACCGATCGCGACAGGCGTGACCTGCCTTTCGACAGTTGAAGGGCCGCTACGACGTCGCACCAGCGAACCATTTTCTTCCCGACCCCCCGTCGGATGGTGTTAGCTCAGCTGTCCGAACTCGCTTTTCGCTGGTAGGATCGGGGCATTCACACGTCTGGGTCGGGAGAATTCGCGAATTTTCTTTCGTTCCGGCGCTCTGGATGGAACCCGGCGATACCGCCAGGTCCGCCGAACTCGGGGCCGTTTCCCGCCCGGGTTCACAGAGAAAACGCGAAGGGGTTATTCCTGTGCCAAGCACCGACATGACGCTTCCCGCTCTTCTGCGCCACCGGGCGACCACCAAGGGCGACTCTCAGGCGTTCGCCTTCATGGACGGCGCCATCCTGGGGACCGGGCCTGCAGAAACCCTGACCTGGAGCCAGCTCTACCGGCGCGTGCTGTCGCTGGCCGGTGAACTTCGCCGGACCGCGGCCAAGGGCGACCGGATCGCCATCCTGGCCCCCCAGGGACTGGACTTCATCGTCGCCTTCTACGCGGCACTGCAGGCAGGCCTCATCGCGGTCCCGCTGTCGGTGCCCCTGCTCGGCGTCCACGACCAGCGGGTGGAGGCCGCACTCGAGGACAGCACCCCGTCGGTGTTGCTGACCACCTCCGCAGCGGTCGCCGACTCGAACAAGTACGCCAAGCCGCGCGGCGGCCGGCCGGCGCCGACCGTCATCGAGGTCGATGTCATCGACGTCGATTCGACCCGGGAACTCGACGAGACCGACGATTCACGTCCGGGTCCTGCCTACCTGCAGTACACCTCGGGCTCGACCCGGACACCGGCCGGCGTGATCGTGTCGCACAAGAACGTGATCAGCAACGTCGAGCAGATCGTGCGCGACTACTTCATCGAATACGGCGGCACTGTGCCCGAGGAGACCTCGGTGGTTTCCTGGCTGCCGTTCTTCCACGACCTCGGCCTCATCATGGGTGTCTGCTCACCGCTGGTGACCGGATGCGACGCGGTGCTGTTCAGCCCGCTGGCCTTCCTGAGTAAGCCTGCGAGCTGGATCCAGCTGCTCGCGCAGCATCCGCTGTGCTTCACCGGCGCTCCCAACTTCGCCTTCGAACTCGCCGCCCGTCGTACCACCGATGCCGATATGGAGGGCCTGGATCTGAGCCGGGTTCACGGCATCCTCAGCGGTGCCGAGCGGGTGCACTACGGCACGGTCAAGCGGTTCATCGACCGCTTCGCCAAATTCGGGCTCAGCGAGAAGGTCATCCGGCCGTCCTACGGCCTGGCCGAGGCGACGCTGTACGTCGCCTCGCCGCAGATCTCCGACACCGTGCGCACCGCCCGGTTCGACCTGCCCCAGCTTGCCGCCGGGGTCGCACAGCGGTGCGCTCCCGGACAGGAGAACGGAACCGAACTGGTCAGCTACGGTCCGACGAATGCCTACGAGGTCCGCATCGTCGACCCGGAGACCGGACTTGAGCAGCCGGCCGGAACCATCGGTGAGATCTGGACCCGCGGTGACAATGTCGCGCTGGGTTATTGGCACAAGCCCGAACTGACCGCCCAGGTCTTCCGCGGCCGGATCAGCAACCCCTCGCAGGGCACTCCGGCCGGACCGTGGCTTCGCACCGGCGATCTGGGGGCGATCGCAGACGGTGAGCTGTTCATCATGGGCCGGCTCAAGGATCTGCTGATCGTCGACGGCAGCAACCACTATCCCGAGGACATCGAAGCGACAGTCCGTGAAATCAGTGGTGGCCGAGTCGCCGCGATTTCCGTCGAGGACGATGCGTCCGAGAACCTCGTCGTCATCGTCGAGGTCAAGCCGGGGTCGGAGTTGGCCACCGTGAAACACCAAGTCGCCGAGGCGATCTGGAAGGCACACAATCTCCGCGTCGACGATCTGGTGTTGGTATCACCGGGTTCCATCCCGATCACCACCAGTGGCAAGATTCGTCGGGCATCGTCTCGGGAGCTGTATCGCGATGGCGCGTTTCAGCGCTCGGACATCACGGTATGACCCAATTCGGTGACGAGGAGACTGATCTCCGCCGCTGGCTGATCAGCTACCTCGTCACCACCGTCGGCTGCGATCCGGATCAGGTCGACGTCGATATCCCCTTCAATGAACTCGGCGTCGGCTCGCGCGATGGCGTCGTGCTGGCCGGTGAACTGGCCGAGTTGCTGGGCCGGCCGGTATCCCCCATCGATATCTGGCAGAACCCGACAGTGGCCGCGTTGGCTCACGCGCTGACGCATCCCGACGACGTCCCGGCGCATGCAGGCGACGGCACGACCGCCGCGATGGTCGAACCCGTCGCCATCATCGGCCTCGGCTGCCGGATGCCCGGTGACGTCAACGGGCCCGATGAGTTGTGGGAATTTCTGGCGGCACGCCGCTCAGCGGTTACCGCTGTGCCCGATGACCGCTGGCGTCCGTTCGATGACGGATCACCGCAGACCGCTTCGGCGCTCGCGGCGACGACCAAGTGGGGTTCCTTCCTCTCCGACGTCGCAGGCTTCGATGCAGAGTTCTTCGGGATCACCCCTCGTGAAGCCGACTACATCGATCCGCAACAGCGGCTGATCCTCGAGGTGACCGTCGAGGCGCTCGAACACGCCGGCATCCCCGCTGGATCACTTCAGCGTTCACAGACCGGCGTCTTCGTCGGCGCTTGCGTCAGTGAGTACGGATACCTCGCTTCGCGTGACCTCAACCAGATCCAGGCGTGGACCGGTACCGGCGGCTCATTGAGCATCATCGCCAACCGGCTCTCCTATTTTCTTGACCTGCACGGGCCGTCGCTCACCATCGACACGGCATGCTCATCGTCTTTGGTGGCAGTGCATCTCGCCTGCCAGAGTCTGCGCACCGGGCAGTCGGAACTGGCGATCGCGGGCGGTGTCAACATGCTGCTGTCACCAGTGGTGACCCGCAGCTTCGATCAGGCCGAGGCGATGTCGCCGACCGGCGCATGCCACGCCTTCGACGCATCCGCCGATGGATTCGTGCGCGGCGAAGGTTGCGGTGTCGTCATCCTCAAACGGCTCTCCGATGCGCTGCGAGACGGCGATCAGGTACTGGCTGTGGTCCGCGGATCGGCAGTCAACCAGGACGGCCGATCAAACGGGCTGATGGCGCCCAACCCGGCGGCACAGGCCGCGGTGTTGCGGGCTGCGTGTGCCGACGCCGGTGTGGACCCGACATCGGTCGACTACGTAGAGGCGCACGGCACCGGAACGCTGCTCGGAGATCCCATCGAAGCCCGTGCTCTCGGGGCGGTCTACGGTCGCGGACGTCAACCGGAGACTCCCCTTCTGATCGGCGCCGCCAAAACCAATCTCGGCCACCTCGAGGCCGCGGCCGGCATCGCCGGTCTGATCAAGGCAACCCTGGCGGTACAGCGCGGTGTCATCCCACCCAACCAGCACTTCGACACTCCCAATCCGCACATCCCCTTCGGTGAACTCGGGTTGAAGGTCGCCGACGAGCCGATCGAATGGCCGCTGAGCGACCATCCGCGCTTGGCCGGTGTGTCCTCGTTCGGATTCGGCGGAACCAACGCGCACGTCGTGCTCGAGCAAGCGCCACGGGCGGTGCTTCCCGAACCGGCTGTCCAAGCGCCGGTCACCACACTGGTTGTCAGCGGGAAGACTCCGGACCGGATGGCGGCGACGGCGAGGGTGATCGCCGACTGGATGACCGGTGCCGGGGCAGCGGTCCCATTGTCCGATATCGCGCACACGCTCAACCACCACCGCACCCACCACTCGACTTTCGCGACGATCTGCGCGGCAGATCGCGATGACGCCATCGCCGCGCTGCGCGCATTGGCCGCAGGGGAGCCGGGCACCGGAGTCGTGGGCCCGCATCCCGGGGCGTGCGGACCGGGAACCGTCTTCGTGTACTCAGGCCAGGGCTCGCAATGGCCGGGTATGGGCCGGCGATTACTTGCCGACGAACCGGCGTTTGCCGCCGCCATCGCGGATCTGGATGTCGAATTCATCGGGCAGCTCGGTTTCTCCCTGCGGGACGTGATCGCCAACGGCGAGCCGGTCGAGGGATCCGTGCGGGTGCAATCAGTGCTTTACGGGATGCAGGTCGCATTGACCGCGCTATGGCGTTCCTACGGGGTGGAACCCGATGCGGTGATCGGCCACTCGATGGGCGAGGTATCGGCCGCAGTGGCGGCTGGGGTGTTCACCGCCGGCGAGGGTTTGGAGATCATCGCCGCCCGGTCGCGGCTGATGGCCGAGCTGAGCGACAAAGGTGCGGTGGCGCTGCTCGAACTCGACTCCGCAGCGACGGAGGCGCTGATCGCCGACCATCCGGGTGTGACGGTGACGGTGTATTCATCGCCACACCAGACCGTTGTCGCCGGACCCGCCGATGCGATCGACGCCGTCATCGAAGCGGGGCGGAACCGGAACGTCTTCGCACGACGGGTCAACATGGAAGTCGCCTCACACCACGCGATGATGGATCCGATCCTGCCGCAACTGAACGAATCACTGGCGCATCTGATCCCTGGATTCCCTGTCATCCCGATCATCTCAACCGTCGAGAATGCAGGCGAGGCAACACAATTCGATGCCGATCACTGGGTCGCTAATCTGCGCAATCCGGTTCGATTCCGCGAGGCCATCGCGACCGCCGGTGCCGGCAACTGCACCTTCATCGAGATCAGTCCGCATCCCGTGCTCACCAAGGCGATATCCGACACCCTGTCCGACCCAGATCTCGGCAACGGCCACCACCACAGCATCGGCACGCTGCAGCGTGACACGAATGACACCGTCGCGTTCCACGCCGCGCTCAACTCGACCTTCACCGCGCGGCCGCCCGTCGGACCTCACCCGCCGGAGCCGCATCCGGCGCTGCCGGCAACCCCGTGGCGGCACAGCAGACACTGGCTGGACTTCGCTCCGGTCCACCGCGGTCGGAGAATCGGCCACCAGTCTGCCGCGCAAGACAGCCCGATTCCGCCTGACTGGCTCTACGAACCGACTTGGCCGTCGCGGCCGCTACCCGACAAAGCAACCGGATCGTCAGGACCGTGGTGTGTCATCGGTGATCCGGACCTCGCAGCCGACCTCGGCAGTGAACCGCTCGAGAGGGCACAGCACGTTCTCTATGCACCTGCTGCCGTCGGATCACCGTTCGATGTCGCGGCGGCGTATGCGGTCTTCAACGAGGGCCGGAGAATCGCAGTCCAACTGGCCGGACTGCCGGTACCCCCCAAGCTTTTCTTCCTCACCCGCAATGCCCAACCGGTCATCGACGGCGACCGCGCCAATCCGGTACAGGCGGTTCTATGGGGCCTCGGGCGCACCCTTGCCCTCGAACACCCGGAGATCTGGGGCGGGGTCATCGATGTCGACGAGTCGATGCCGGCGGTGCTCGCAGCCCGTCTGGTGCGTGCGGAGGCGGCTGCAGAGGACGGCGAGGATCAGGTCGTCTACCGCTCGGGTGCCCGGCACGTGCCGCGCCTGACGCTGACGTCGCCCGGGCCGTCGAGCCCCCCGCTGCCCGTCGATGCCAGCCACCTGGTGCTCGGGGCAACCGGTCATCTGGGTCCACATATCATTCGGCAACTCTCGGAGATGGGCGCCGGGACCGTCATCGCGGTGTCGCGCAACCCCGGCGAGAGTTTGAAAGAGCTTGCAGCGCAACTGGAGGCGGTAGGAACACGGTTGGTCCAAGTCGCGGCCGACGTCACCGATGCGGTGGCGATGGCCGAATTGTTCAACCGGTTCGGCGCCGACCTGCCTGCGCTTGACGGCATTTACCTGGCCGCCTTCGCCGGTGGCCCGGTGACGCTGGCGCAGATGACCGACGCCGACGTCAGCACCATGTTCCGGCCGAAGTTGGATGCGCTGCGAATCCTGCATGACCTGTCGCTGAACTCCAGCGTGCGCAGTTTCGTGCTGTTCTCGTCGATCTCGGGTTTGCTCGGATCCCGATGGTTGGCGCATTACACGGCCACCAGCACCTTCCTGGACACCTTCGCCTTCGCCCGGCGCAACCTCGGACTGCCGGCGACGGTCGTCAACTGGGGATTGTGGAAATCGCTGGCCGACATGCCGTCGGACGGCGGTGACATCGCCGGTGAGGTGATGACCAATGCAGGTCTTGAGCCGATGCCGGATGAGATCGCCATCCGGGCACTGCCGATGGTGACGGGGCCGGATGCGCCCGTCCGGACGACCGTCGTCGCCGCGGACTGGCCACTGCTCGCCGCGGCATATCGAACCCGCGGGTCGCTGCGCATCCTCGACGAGGTGCTGGAGTGGCAGGCAAGCGCCGAAGCGGCCGCACCGGAGAGCGAATTCCGCAAGGAACTTCGGGACTGTCCGGCTGAGGCCCGGCGGCAACTGCTGACCGATCACATCGCCGCCTCGGCTTCTGCGGTGATGGGACTGCCGGCCGGTGAACGTCTCGATCCGACCGCGGGCTTCTTCCAACTCGGGATGGACTCGCTGATGAGCGTCACGCTGCAACGGCGACTGGGTACGAGCCTGGGCATCGAACTGCCCGCAGCACTCATCTTCGAGTATCCGACGGTGTCGTCGCTGACCGATGCGCTGTGCGAGCGACTCGGCATCGAAGAGGCGCCGGCCGCCGGCGGCGCGACGAGATCCGGACTCGCCGCGCGTGCGCAACAGCGCGCCAAGGCGCGGCAGGGGGCCGCCGCGAGCAGACGGAAAGGACATGTGGTGTGAGCGCCGCCGAACTCGACGGGGTCGCCGTCATCGGAATGGCCGGCCGGTTTCCCGGCGCAAACTCGGTCTCGGAGTTCTGGGAGAACCTGTGCAATGGCACGGAATCGATCGCGACGCTCTCCGAGGAGGAACTCGCGGCCGCCGGTGTCAGCGCGGCGACTCTGGCCGACCCGGCCTACGTCCGCCGTGCCGCACTGCTGAACGGTATCGACGAGTTCGACCCCGAGTACTTCGGGATGAACCCCTACACCGCACGCATGATGGATCCACAGCAGAGACTGTTCCTTCAGACGGCCTGGCATGCACTGGAGGATTCCGGCTATGACCCGGCCGGCTACGACGGCTCCATCGGCGTCTTCGCCAGCAGCACCGCCAGCGGCTACCTGATGGACAACCTTATGTCGCATCGGGACACCAAAACCCTTGTGGGCGAGGGCATCACCGTTGAGATGTTCAACCTCGTCCTGCTCAACGACAAGGATCACCTAGCGACTCGGGTCTCGCATGAACTGAACCTGCGC
Organism: uncultured Mycobacterium sp.; assembly: GCA_964344085.1. Taxonomy (GTDB): domain Bacteria; phylum Actinomycetota; class Actinomycetes; order Mycobacteriales; family Mycobacteriaceae; genus Mycobacterium. The sequence goes on along the minus strand of CAYFMA010000006.1, from coordinate 39,729 downwards.
GGACCGAGCCTCTCAGTGCAGACCGCCTGCTCGTCCTCGCTGGTCGCGGTACACCTCGCCTGTCAGAGCCTGCTGTCCGGCGAGTGCGACATGGCACTCACCGGCGCCTCGGCGATCCGGGTGCCGCACCATGTCGGATACACCTACGAACCCGGCGCGATGGTCTCGCCATCGGGGCACTGCCGACCGTTCGACGTCCATTCCGACGGCACGATCTTCGGCAGCGGAGTCGCGGCGCTGATCCTCAAGCCGTTGGCCGCCGCACTGGAGGACGGCGACCGGATCCACGCCGTCATCCGCGGTTCGGCCATCAACAACGACGGCGCGTTGAAGATGACCTACGCGGCCCCCGCCGTCGCCGGCCAGGCCGAGGTCATCGCCGAAGCGCAGGCCGTCGCCGGGGTCGACCCGTCGACCATCGGATACGTCGAAACCCACGGCACCGGAACCCCACTGGGCGACCCGATCGAGATCGAGGCGCTGCGCCAGGCTTTCGAAGCCGCAGAGGGCGAGCGCACCACTCGGTGCGTGCTCGGCTCGGTGAAATCGAACATCGGCCACCTCGATGCGGCTTCGGGTGTGGCGGGGCTGGTCAAGACGATCCTGTGCCTGAAGAACAAGATGATCCCGGCGACCGTGCACTACACCGCGCCCAACCCGGAACTCCATCTGGAGAACACGCCCTTCGTCATCGCCAAGTCCCTGACTGTGTGGGATGCCGACGGCCCTCGCCGCGCCGGTGTCAGTTCGTTCGGCGTGGGCGGCACCAACGCGCACGTCGTCGTCGAGGAGGCTCCGGCAGCACCGGCGGCGGGTCCGGAACCGAGTGGTCCACAGGTGCTGTTGTTGTCGGCGCGCACGGCTGAGTCCGTCCAGGAGGCAAAAGCAGCACTGGCCGCCGAACTCGCGCGCAACGAGCGACTCGCGTTGCCCGATGTCGCGTTCACGCTGGCGACGCGCAGGACCCACGAGGTGCGACTGGCCGCTGTCGTGGCCGACCGTGACGAGGCCGGTGCCGTTCTGTCCGGAGAGGGTGGCGCCGACAGCGACAAGATCTGGATCGGTCAGGCCGCACCCGGTCCCGCGCAGGTGGCGTTTCTCTTCCCCGGGCAGGGTTCCCAGCACGTCGGTATGGCACAGGGCCTGTATGACACCGAACCGGTGTTCCGTGACACCTTCGATCGGTGCTCCGCCGGTTTCGCCGAGCATCTCGGCATCGATCTGGCGGCAGAGGTCTTCGAGGGATCCGATCTCGAGTCCACTGATCTGGCCCAACCCGCGCTGTTCGCGGTGGAGTACGCGCTGGCGCAACTGGCGATGTTCTATGGCGTCACCCCGACCGCCCTGGCAGGCCACAGCATCGGGGAATTGGTGGCTGCCACCGTTGCCGGGGTGTTCGACCTCGATTCCGCGATAAGGGTGGTCGCCAAGCGGGCGCAGCTGATGCACGCCGCGCCTGCCGGTGCGATGGTGGCGGTGGCGGCAAGCCCTGACGACATCGCAGACCATCTCACCGGGGATGTAGATCTCGCCGCCGTCAACGAATTCGGAAGTTGTGTCCTGGCGGGCCCGGAACAGGCGGTTCGCGATCTCGCAAACCGTCTGACCGGTGTGGGTGTCGTCGCCCGCCGGGTCCGCACATCGCATGGATTCCATTCGAAGGCGATGGACTCGGTGCTCGAGCCGTTCGCCGAATTCCTCTCCGGGCTCACGCTCCACGCGCCGAAGATCCCGATGCTGTCGAATCTGACCGGGACGTGGATGACCGATGAGGAGGCGACCGACCCGAGCAGGTGGGCTCGGCACATCCGTTCCACGGTGCGGTTCGCCGATGAACTCCAGGCTCTGCTCAGCGACCCGGGCCGGGTGCTCGTCGAGGTGGGACCCGGCGGCAGCCTCAGCGGTTCGGCGGTGCGGATGCCGGGCTGGGCGGACAGCCATCGAGCGGTCCGCCTGATGCGCCATCCGGTGCAGACACGTGACGATCGTGACGTCTTCCTGCTGGCACTGGGCCAGTTGTGGGCGGCCGGAGCCGACGTGGACTGGACGCGGTTGTACGGCGAACGTCCGCAGCGGGTGACGATTCCCGGATACGCCTTTGCCCGGCAACGGTATTGGGTCGACCCCGACACCAGTGCCCGGCGACCCGTGGGCTCCGGTCCGGCCACCAACGACGCCGCGCCGGTGGCCGGGCAGCCGACTGTTGCGGTGGACGCCCGCACGCAGATGCAATCCACGCTGCACCGCATCTGGTCGCAGTGCCTCGGGGTGGAATCGGTGTCACCCGGGGACAACTTCTTCGAGATCGGCGGCGACTCACTTGTCGCAATCGGCGTGGCGATGACCGCATCCCACGAGGGCGTCGAACTCACACCGCAGGATCTCTACGACAATCCGACACTGTCGGCTCTCACTGATGCGCTCGTCGCCCGGCACGCCGCCGGCGGACTGGCCAGTCAGGACACCGGTGATCTGAATCCGGCTGTGCCGCCGAACATCCTGCGGTTCCTGGAGAGCGGGCTCGCCGAGCCGGGCCGCTGGCGCGCACCACTGCTGCTACGCATCGATTCGCGGGTTCACGCCGGTGACGTAGAGGCGGTGCTGACGGCGGTGATCAACCACCACGACGCTCTGCGTATGCGAGTGGTCAACCGGAACGGTTTGTGGGAGCAGGAGATCAGCGAACCCGCTGAATTCACCGCGCTGACCGAGCGAATGCTGTCCGGGACCGCGACGGTTGACACGCAGGGGGAGCGAGACGCGCTGAGCGCGATGATCTCCGACATCATCGCCGAGCAGGACCTCAGCATCCCTCCGTTGACGGCCACCTACGTGGTCGATGCCCAGCGCGAGCCGCGCTTCCTGATCCTCACCGTCCATGCGATGGTCGACGACCTCACCTCGCGCGAGGTTCTGGTGACCGATCTGCTGACCGCGTTCAGTCAGCGCCTGGCCGGTGAGGACATCGCACTGGAACCGGCGACTACGAGTTGGCGCGACTGGTCGCAGCGCTGCGCAGCCCTGGCGGCGCACCCGGCGGTGCTCGACGAGCGCGGTTATTGGATCGAGAACTCCGCGGCGCCGACGGTACGGGTGTCCACCGCTGATGCAGCCGGCGCGCCCGGATCCGATGATCTGAGACGTCTGCCGACAGCGCTGACATCAGAGCAGACATCGCAGGTCGACAACGCCCGGCGGGTGATGCAGGCCTCGACGGAGGAACTTCTGCTGGCTGCTCTCGCCCGCACTCTCGCCTCGACCGTCGGTGAGGGTCTCGCCAGTGTCGATCTGGCGGGCTCGGGCCGTTCTGTCTTGCGCCCTGACGTCGACTTCCACCGCACGATCGGGTGGTTCTCCACCGTCTATCCCATCGCGTTGCCCTGTATGGCATCCGCGTCCGCCAGCCCGGCGCAGCTTCTCGACGAGGTGAGCCGGACGATCAAGGGCGTACCCCACCACGGAATCGGCTACGGCCTCCTGCGTTATCTGCACGCGCCCACCGCCGCAATGCTCGGCGCCGCCGGGCCGTCGGAGTTCCTGCTCTCCTATCTGGGGATGATGCCGGAGTGGCAGGCCAGTGATGCTGCTGTGCAGTTCGACGGGGATAGCGAACTGACTGTGCGCGAGACGGTTTCAGGTCTGGGCCATCCGATCGAACTGCGGTCCTATCGACACGGCGGCGTGCTGCACCTCGACTGGTGGCACGACAGCCGGCGGATTCCGGCTGAGAGGCTCGAGGCATTGGCCGGGCAGCTGCCGGGCGTGCTGATCTCATTGATCGATGAGGCGATCTCGGGCGGCGTTGACAGTGTCGATGGCGAGGCTGACGATGAGGCCATGGCACTGGTCGATCTGTCGGCCGCGGTTTTCGACGACGACGAATAGCGAGTAGACACCCATGTCAGAGCACGGCGTCGAAGTCCGGGGCATCGGCAAGTCGTTCGGCTCCGTCGATGCCCTGCGCGACATCTCCTTTCACGTCGGTCGAGGTGAAGTCGTCGCATTGCTGGGTCCCAATGGAGCCGGCAAGACGACCACCGTCGAGATTCTGTCGACCCTGACCAAACCGGACCGGGGCAGCGCCCGGGTGGCCGGTCATGACGTCGTCAGCGACCCAGCCTCGGTCCGGCGCGCGATTATGCTCACGGGTCAGCACGTCGCACTCGACGACATGCTCACCGGCTACGAGAACCTCGTGATGTTCGGCCGGTTACAGGGCCTGTCCAAGACTGCGGCCCGGATGCGGGCGGGCGAACTGCTACGTGAGTTCGACCTCGAACGTGCCGCTGAGCGTCGCGTCAGCACTTATTCCGGCGGTATGCGGCGACGGGTCGATATCGCCTGTGGCCTGGTGGTCCGACCCGAGGTGGTCTTCCTCGACGAGCCCACCACCGGACTGGATCCCCGTAGCAGACAAGCGATCTGGGATCTGGTCACCACCTTCAAGTCGGCAGGTATCGCGACGCTACTGACCACACAGTACCTCGAGGAAGCCGACGCGCTCAGCGACCGGATCGTCGTCATCGACCGCGGCACCATCGTCGCGCAGGGAACCGCAGACGACCTCAAGAAGCGGACCGGCGGAACGGTGTGCGAGATCGTCCCGAGTGATCCCGCCGACGTCCTCGCCGTGGCCGACGCATTGGGCTCGCTGCTCCCGGCCAACAGCCGAGCGGCGATCACCGCGGACTCCGACCGTGTGAGCATCCCCGCGCCAGACGGGCCCGGCACCTTGGGTGCGGCGCTGTCGCGGCTGAACGAGGCCGGTATCGAGCTCGATGACATCGGTCTGCGAAAGCCGTCGCTGGACGATGTGTTCCTTGCGCTGACCGGAACCGCGTCCAGCGAAGCGTTGACCGTGCCGATGAACACCGCCGGGATCTCCTCGTGACGGTGCTGTCCGAAATCCGGCCGACACCCTCGGCACTTCAGCAGTGGCGGGTGCTCACGGCGAGGCTGGTCGGGCCGACATGGCGCAACGGTGAGGTCGCCGTCGGAGTCGCGGTGTCGATCGCGGTGACAGCCGGTCTGTACATACCGTTGAACCGTCTGATGGATGGTCCTGATCTCGGGATGAGCAGTTACGCACAGTTCGTCCTCCCGCTGATCGTCATGCAGGCCATCGCGTTCGCGTCGATCTCGACGGCCTTTCGGGCAGCCTCGGATTCGGTTAAGGGAATCAACCGGCGGTTCCAGTCCCTGCCGATTCCACTGCTGATGCCGTTGGCGGCGAGGATCACGGCGAGTGTCTACCGCTGTGTGATCGGACTTGCCGTCGCACTGGTGTGCGGCTACGTCATCGGCTTCCGTTTCCATCGTGGACCGCTGAACGCGCTGTTCTTCTGCGTTCTGGTGTTGTTCATCGGTCTGGCATTGGCTCTGCTGGGTGACACCATCGGTACGAAATCGCGCGATCCAGCGGCCACTGCGCAATGGTTGCTGCTGCCGCAGATGATCTTGGGATTCCTGTCAGTGGGAGTTCAACCGCTGCAACGCTTTCCCGAGTGGATTCGGCCGATCGTGGAGAACCAACCCACCTCGCGCCTCATCGACGCCATGCGGTCACTTGCGGGCGATTCCCGACCGGGTGTCCCGCCGGTGACGTGGTCGGTCATCTGGCCGGCACTGGCCTGGGTGATCGTTGTAGTCGGGGTGACGGTGCCGTGGGCCGTGGCCGTCTACCGCCGGAGGTCATGATGGCCGTACTCGTTGATGGGCCGAGGCAGGACAATCGCCATCCGTTGTCCGGAATGGCCTCGCAGACCCGGGTGCTGGTGGGCCGGCTTCTGATCAGGTCGGCCCGCAACCCGATGACTGTGGTGCACGCGGTTCTGCTGCCGGTGGCATTCCTGGCCACGCTGAAGGTGGTCTTCGGCGACTCGATCACCGCCGCCACGGGTGAGAATGCGCTCTACCGTAGCGTCCCACTGGTAGCCCTGCTGGCGACGATGTCAGGGTCGACAACCGGCATGGTCGGTCTCAACGCTGAGCGTCTGGACGGATTCCTGGCCCGGTTGTGGTCGCTGCCAATCCATCGGGCGGCAGGTCTGCTGGCGCGATTGGGGGCCGAAGCGATACGACTGCTGATCACCACACTGGTGATCCTCGGTACTGGAATCGCTCTCGGTTTCCGTTTCCACGGCGGTGTGGGCGCAGCGGTGTTGTGGGTGCTCGTCCCGGTGGTGTTCGGATTGGCTTTCGCCGCTCTCGTCACTGCCGCCGCGCTGCTCTGGCCCCGGGGCATCATGGTGGAGGCCGTGCAACCGGTGATCAGTCTCGGGGTCACGTTCTGCAGCGGCTTCGTCCCGGTGAACCTGTACCCGGATTGGGTGCAACCGGTGGTCCGGAACCAGCCGATGTCTCCTGCGACGGACGCCATGCGGGCTCTCGCACTCGGTGAATCGGCGGGTTCTTCACTGCTCGCGACGGCGGTGTGGTGCGCCGCGATGTTCGCCGCCTGCCTGGCGCCGATCATCGTGGGGTACCACCGGGCAAGCACCAGCCGCTGAGATCTCCGCACTCGAGAAGACGAGAAGACGAGAAGAAAGGTTCATGGTGTTTGGCGCAACGCCGATCCGCTACCTGTCGATCAGCGAGGAGTTCTATGCCAAGGCGGAGAACTTCATCGGCTTCACCGTGACCTTGCGCGGTCCGATCGATATGGCTTCCATGTCGGAGGCATTCGACGCGCTGATGCGGGCCCACCCCGCCCATGCCGGGCACCTCGAGCGCGGTGCGGACGGCCGGCACCAGATCATGGTCGACGATTACGAACATCCCGGTATCTGGCTGGAGAAGATCAGCGACCCGCCATCCGAGCGGCTGCCGAATCAGGCTGAGGCACTGGTGAATCTGCGACTGCGGCTGGGCGAGGAGATCTCGGAACTGACGCTGTTCACCCATCACGCACTCGCTGACGCGAACCATCAGTTCGCTCTGCTCGACGAATTGTTCGGCCGCTACACCGACATCGTCACCGGAGTTCAGATCAGTCCGGTCAAGCCGGAACCGATCCCGGAGTCGCTGGAGACAGTCCTCGCCCAGCGTGGCATCGTCAAACTTCAGCGATTCGGCTTGGAGCGCTTCCTGCCGGCGATGTTCGCCTACGATCTGCCGCCTTCACGCCGCAACGCAGGCCGGGTGGGGCCGCAGTCGGTTCGGGTGCCGTCAGCGATCTGCCGGCTCACCCGCCATGAGAGTCAGGCGCTCAACGACCTCTGCGCGGACCGCCGCATCAGCACCAACTCCTTGATCGCCGCCGCGATCCTGATGGCGGAGTGGACGATCCGGGATACCCCGCACCTTCCCATTCCTTACATCTACCCGGTGGATCTGCGCTTCTTCCTCAATCCGCCGGTCGGTGCGACGCAGGCCACCAACCCGTTGGGGATGGCGATGTACCTGGCCGAGATCAACGCGAAGACCGACGTCATCGATCTGGCCCGCGACATCGTCGAGGCGTTCCGTGCGGATCTCGCCGATGGCGTGATCGCGCAGTCTTTCCTGCACTTCGGCGAACAGTACGAGGGGAATCCGCCCGGTCTTCCCGACGTCGTGATGACGACGGACGCCGGCGAGATGCCACCGGTCCGCACACCCCCGGGCCTGACGGTCGAGCAATACGACGTCGAGGTGCTGTTCGCCTCGACGGCCGCGGGTATCGATATGTACTCGGTGGGCACCTACGACGGCCAGCTGGTCATCACGTATCACAGCCATGGCGCCGAGCGAGATCGATACGTCGAGAAGATCCACGAGATACTGGCGGCGATGCCGGCCAGTCACGGGTGGTCGACGGAGTAGCGGAAGTGCTTCCGGCTCAGTCGATCTTGGCGAGAAGCTCTCCCAGTATCGACTGGATCCCATCGGCCATCGCACCGAGATCGGACACCAATTCCGGACTTGAAATCAATCCGAAGCACAACCTGCCATTTGCGGTGGTGGTGACGGTGATGTTCACTCCCGCGCCGAGCAGGACGGGGCCGACCGGGTACAGCGCCTTGACAGCAGCTCCCATGAAATAGTCTGTCGTCCGCGGTGGTGGCACGTTGGAGACGATGACGTTGTACATCGGACGAAACCGGGTGACGAAACCGTAGACCCGTTTGGCGATACCCATAGTGGCGGCGCCGAACATCTCGAACCAGTCCCGCAGCAGGGTCGCGGAGATCACCGCCGATTGCTCCTTGGCGATGGTGTTAGCCTCGGCCACCGCCAGTAGCCGCTCCACCGGATCTTCGATCTGCGTCTGTAGCCGGACGAACATGCCGGACACCTTGTTACGGGCGGGCCGGTCCGACTGTTCGTGGACCGATGATGGAACCAGTGCGACAAGAGAAGAGTGAGGCAACTCGCCCCGATCCAGAAGAAACTGGCGGACGACCCCCGATGCCAGCGCTACCACGACGTCATTGACAGTGACCCCGAAGTGATTCTTGACCTTCTTGACGTCATCAAGACCCACATTCGTGAAAGCGACGTTGCGACGTGTGGTGATGCGGCGGTTGAGCGATGTGCGGGGGGCGGAGAAGGGAGCCGCCATTGCCCGGCCGGCGCGGGTACGTCGTATGACGTCACGGAGTGCCGCGAGGGTCTCCGGTACCACCGTGCCGATGAAGTGCAACGGCCGGCGCACAAAGCCGGCGAGCCCGCTTGCCGCCATCTCCAGTTCCGTGCCTGGCTCCGGCAGTATGACGGAAAGCGGTGGCGGCGGCTCAGGTTCCTTGCTGCACAGTTGCGAAAGGAACTCGGCGTACGTCACACCGTCAGCCGCGGCGTGATGAATCTTGTGGAGCACGTACAGCCGGTTCCCGTCGGGGCAGCCTTCCGCGCCCTCGATCACCCACATCTCCCAAAGCGGTCCACTGCGCTCGACCGGCAGGCTGGCGATCGGCCCGCAGACTTCTGCCAGTTCCGCGGGACCGCCGGGTGCACTGACCGCGACCCGGTGTACGTGGCGCGCGATATCGAAGTCTGCATCGCGGACCCACGCCGGATGGTCGGGGTCGTAGCGACCGTTGAACAGCTTCTCTTGGAACTCCGGAATACCACTGACGCGCTCACGAAGTGCATTACAGAAACGTTCGTAGCTGTACCCACCGGGAATCGTGGAGGTATCCAGTTCGAACACACTCAACATCTGAACCGGCTGATTTGAGGTCTCCAGATAGAGGAAACTGGCGTCCAGTCCCGTGAGCCGCTGTGGACCTCGCACGCCGCGGATACTACGTGTGGATCGGTGAAGGTCACAACCTGCTTGGATGGTGGGATGGTGACGTTGATAACCGGTGCGTCGACCGGCATCGGTGAAGAGTTCGCACGGCAGTTCGCCGCGCGCGGTGATGACCTGGTCCTGGTCGCACGCAGTGCCGGCAAGCTGGAAGCTCTGGCCGCCCAACTGCGCGCAGTCAATGGGGTCGAGGTGACCGTCATCGCCATGGACCTGTCCGAGCCGAACGCCGCGGCCGATCTCTTCGATGCCACGACTCGTCTCGGCCTGGAGATCTCCGTCCTGGTCAACAACGCGGGCGCCGGAACGCATGCCGATATCGCCGAAGCCGACCCGCAGCGACTCGAGCGGGAGGTCGAACTGAACTGCCGGACCCTGGTCGGCACCACCGCCCGCTACCTGCCGCAGATGCGCGCCCGGGGTTCGGGCGCCATCATCAACCTGGCGTCCACGGCGGCGTTCCTGGCTTTGCCGAAGATGGCGGTGTACGGCGCGTCGAAGGCGTTCGTGCTGTCCTTCACCGAGGCGCTGTGGCAGGAGGAACGCAGGCACGGCATCCGCATCCTGGCGGTGTGTCCCGGGATGACGGCAACCTCCTTCTTCGAATCGGCCGGCGAGTCCGCGGTGGCCGCCGCGTCCCTGGCCGACCGGTTGCGGGTCACCCGGACCCCGAAGCAGGTCGTCGACAGCACCATGCGCGCACTGTCGGGTCGAAAGCCGAGCGTGGTCGACGGTGCGCTCAATGCCGTGGTGTGGCGGGGCCTCACCCGCCTGATGCCGACCCGTCTGACCCTGGCCGTCTCGGGATACCTGGTGGAGGGCTAGCCAGCCTGCCCGTCGGATAGCGCCTCGGTGAGGTACGCCGCCAGTGCGCGCGCGGTGTTGTGGGTGACGATCGTCTTAGGCGTGATGCGGACACCGGTCTGGTTCTCGATGTGGGTCCGCAATTCGAGATTGCCCAGTGAATCGAGTCCATGGTCGGCGAAGGGCCGGTCCGGGTCGACCGCGCGGCGCAGGATCAAGCCCACCTGATCGGTGACGACCCGCCGCAGCCGGTCCGGCCATTCCTGCGGTGGCAGTGTGCGCAACTCGGCAAGGATCGCCGCGTCATCACCCTCGGAACCCGCATCTGCCGCCGAGAAAGCTTCTGCAACAGGACTTCTCGCCGCCAGCGCGGTGAGCCACGGCGCACCGGTCAGCGGGAGATACGCGGAGTAGCCGCGGTCATAACGCAACAGCGCGCGGAACGCGTGCGCACCGTCCTGGGGACTGATCATCGCGGTGTCGCCGCGTTGCGCCAGTCCGGCGCCACGGCCGATCTGGTCCCATGCGCCCCAGGCGATCGCGTTGGCGGGCAAGCCCTGAGCGCGTCGCCATGCGGTGAACGCATCCAGCCAACTGTTGGCCGCGGCGTAGGCGCCCTGTCCGGGGGAACCGAACAGTGCGGCGACCGAGGAGAAACTGCAGAACCAGTCCAGCGGCTGACCGGCCGTGGCATTGTGCAGATGCCAGGCGCCTTGCACCTTCGGTGCCCAGTCGCGGTCGATCAGTTCATCGGTGATGTTGCCCAGGGTCGCGTCGTCGACGACGGCGGCGGCGTGCAGCACGCCGCGCAACGGAAGACCCGTCGCGGTGGCGGCGGACACCAGCCTGCCGGCTGTCGCGGGGTCGGCGATGTTGCCGCATTCGACGACGACATCGGCGCCGTTCGCGCGTAGCCGTTCGATCGTCTTCTGCGATTGCGGGTTCGGTTCCGAACGCGACGTCAGGATGATGCGGCCACAACCGGCCGACGCCATCGCGGCCGCCAGGAACAGTCCCAGTCCGCCCACGCCGCCGGTCACGATGTAGGAACCGTCCTTGCGGAACACCTTCGCCTGAGTGGGCGGCACGACAACGCCGGTCTGGATCTCCCGGGGAATGCTCAGGATCAGCTTGCCGGTGTGCTGCGCCGCGCTGATCTCCCGGATGGCCGCTGCAGCCTCGGCCAGGGGCCGCACCGAGTGCTCGGGTGTGGGCAGCGTCCCGTCGCCGACCAGGCGAAAGACGGTGCCCAACAGCTCACCGATCCTGCCGGGTGCATGAGCGCTGATCAGCAATAGATCGGCGTAGAAGAACGCCAGGTTCTTGCGGAACGGGTAAAGGTCGACGCGGGTGTGCTCGTAGACATCGCGCTTGCCGATCTCCACGAATCTGCCATCGAAGGCCAGCAGGTCCAGGCCGGCCCACTGTGCCGCTCCGGTCAGGGAGTTGAGCACGATGTCCACGCCGTAGCCATCGGTGTCGCGACGAATCTCCTCGGCGAAATCCGTTGTCCGAGAGTCGTAGACATGCTGGATTCCCATGGTGCGCAGGAATTCGCGACGGTCCTCACTGCCCGCGGTGGCGAAGATCTCCGCTCCGGCGTGGCGCGCGATGGCGATCGCCGCCTGCCCCACGCCGCCGGTCGCGGAATGGATCAGAACCCGGTCGCCCGACTTGATCCGGGCCAGGTCGTGCAGGCCGTACCACGCGGTCGCGTACGCGGTGGAGACGGCCGCGGCGGCGACGTTGGTCAGTGCATCCGGAAGCGGCGCCGCCAACCGCGCGTCGCAGGTGACGAACGTGCTCCACCCGGCGGTGTCGGCGATGACGCCGACCCGGTCGCCGACGTGGAAGCCGGTGACGTCCGGCCCCACCGCGGTGACGACGCCGGCGAAGTCGACTCCGAGTCCCTTGCGCTGTCCGTCGGCGGCGAAATACTTCCCGAACGCGAGCAGGACGTCGGCGAAGTTCACGCTGGAGGCCTCGACCGCCACCTCGATCTGTCCGGCCTGCGGGGGCTGGCGTTCGGCGGTGACGAGTTCGAGGGTGTCGAGGTCGCCCGGAGTGCGGATGCTCAGACGCATTCCGTCCTGTGCGGGATCGACGGTGGTGGTTCGCCGCTCCTCGGGCCGCAGCGGTGTGTGTCGCAACCGCGCGGTGTACCAGTAGCCGTTGCGCCACGCGGTCGAGTCCTCCGCGGATCCGCTGAGCAACTCCGCGGCGACGGCGGCTGCGTCGGTGTGTGCGTCGATGTCGATCTGCGTCGGTTTCAGCGGCGGGTGTTCGGCGCCGATGACGCGCAGCAGGCCGGTCACGCCGCCATCGTCGAGATTGACGGTGTCGTCCGGCGTCACGTCAAGTGCTCCGCGCGTGACGACGTAGAACCGCGGCGGTTCGCCGTCGGTGTTCGGCAGTTCTCGGGCGATGGCCACCAGGGCGGCGACCAGATCGCGGCCGCGACGCTCATCGGATGCGCCGATGGCAGGCGGAGCGACCACCGTCACACCGCGCAATGCGGCACCGGCCAGATCGGCCGCCGAGAAGGAATCCACGGCGATCGTGCGGCAGTCGGCGCCGCGGGCGGTCATCGCGCCGGCGAGTTGCGCGGTGAAACCGTCGTCTTCCCGGGCGCTGATCAACAGCCAGGAACCCGCGTCGGCATCGTCCGGCGCCGGCGGGTTCTGCTGCCGGGTCCATTCGACGGTGAGCAGGCGTTCGGCCAGAACGCGATCGCGCTCACCGGCCTTGGACCCGTGGTTGCCCATCCGCAGCCCGGTTATCCGCAGCACTAGCTCGCCGTCGGCGTCGGTGATGTCGAGGTCCGCCTCGATCGACCCGGCGTCGGCTTTCAGCACGCGCACAACGCAGAACCGCGCGTCGCGACCGGGTCGCACCTGACGCAACCGGGCCACTCCGAGCGGAAGCAGCAGGCCGCCCTCGGACGGGCCGACGGCTGCCGCCACCGACTGGAAGCAGGCGTCCAGCAGTGCCGGATGGATGTGGAAACCGGACTGCTGCGATCGGATGTCGCCGGGCAACGTGACCTCGGCGAGCAGAGTGGAACCGTCGCCATCGCCGGTGTGCACGGCCACCAGGCCGGCGAACGCCGGCCCGAACTGGATCCGCCGGGCGGCGAACCACTGCCGCACTTCCTCGCCGGGGATCCGGTTCGGGTGCGACCGCAGCAACGCGGCGATGTCGTGGCGTGCTGCGGGGCTGTCCTCGAGCAATCCCGCCAGGGTCGCGACCGCGTGGCGGACGCGCTCCCCATCGACGTCGGTCTGCACGGTGAACTCAGCGACGCCGTCGGCAACGGCGGTGGCGGCCGCGGTGACCTCGGTGTGCTCGTCGAGCAGCATCAACTGCTCGAAAACGACATCACGGACCTCGCCGCCGTAATCGTCCTCGCCGAACACCAGATTCGCTGCCGCCAAGGCCATTTCGCAGTAGGCGGCACCCGGGAATGCGGCCACGCCGTTGACCTTGTGGTCGGCCAGCCAGGCCAGCTTCGCGATGCCGGCGTCGTTCTGCCAGACATGTCGCTCAGGCTCCTCGGGAAGCCGCACATGTTCACCGAGCAGTGGGTGTACCGATGCGGTCGATCCGCTGCTCGCCAGGGTTGCTCCGGCCTCGGACTTGAGCAGGAAGTCGTGGTGTGTCCAGGCCGGCAGCGGCGCTTCCACCAGGTTGCCGCCCGGATACACGACGGAGAAGTCGATGGCGGCACCGGCATTGTGCAGATCCGCAAGAAAGTTGCGTGCACCGTTGGGCAGCGGTTGGTCGCGCCGCATCCCCGCGACGGCATGAATCGCGATGCCCGCCGCCGCGGCGGTCTGCTCCACCGCGCGCATCAACAGCGGATGCGGGGCGGGTTCGCCGAACACCCGCAGGCCGTCTTCCAGTGCGGCCTGCACCGCCGTCGCGAAGCGCACCGGCTGGCGCAGGTTGTCGACCCAGTAACGAGCGTCGAAAGGGGGTTGGGCGCGCGGGTTCTCCAGCGTTGCCGAGTAGTACGGCACAGTCGGCGGCATCGGGGCCAGGCCGACGAGTGCATCGGCGAGGTCGGCGAGGATGGCATCGACCTGAGGGGAATGCGATGCGACATCCACAGCGACCTCGCGAGCCATCACGTCGCGTGCCTCCCAGGCAGTCACCAACTCGCGGACGGTGCCGGTCGCCCCTCCGATGACGGTGGAGTTAGGTGAGGCGAACACCGACACGACGACATCGCTGATGCCCCGAGTATCGAGTTCGTCGCGCACATGCTGGGCGGGCAACTCGACGGAGGCCATCGCACCGGCGCCGGACAACCGGCTCATGAGCGCAGACCGCCGGCAGATGACCCGGACTCCGTCCTCAAGGCTGAGCGCTCCGGCGACCACCGCCGCGGCGGCCTCGCCCATCGAATGGCCGATGACCGCGCCCGGAGTCACTCCGTAGGATTTCATCGTGGTGGCGAGGGCCACCTGCATGGCGAACAGCGTCGGCTGGACCCGGTCGATCCCGGTGACCGTCTCCGCCGCCGACATCGCCTCGGTGACCGAGAAGCCGGACTCAGCCGCGATCAGCGGTTCGAGTTCGGCGACGCACGCGGCGAAGGCGGGTTCACGGGCCAGCATCTCGGCGCCCATCGCCGCCCACTGGGAACCCTGCCCGGAGAACACCCACACCGGTCCGCGGTCGTCGTGTCCCACCGCAATGGGGTGGGGGACCTCGCTGCCGGCGATCTCACGCAGTCGCTCCGCCAACTCGGGCAGGCCGGTTGCCAGCGCGGTGGCGCGCACCGACCGGTGGCCGCGCCGGCGGGTCAGTGTGTACGCCAGATCCGCTGTGGCGAGATCCGACTGATGCCGGTCCACCCACTCGGCCAATTGCAGAGCCGACGTCCGCAGCCCCTCGTCCGAGGTGGACGACACCGGGAACAGCAACGAGCCGGACATGTCCACCGACTCCGTTGATCGGGCGGGATCCGGCGCCTGCTCGATCACGGCGTGGACGTTCGTCCCCGACATGCCGAACGAGGACACGCCGGCCCGGCGCGGTCGGTCTCCGGTAGCCGGCCACGGCGTGACCTCGCCGGGTACCAGCAGACCGGTGTCGATGCCGCTCAGCTCATCGGGAAGCCGGGTGAAGTGTGCCATCGCAGGCACCAGGCCTGCCCGCAAGCCGAGGATTGCTTTGACAAGTCCAACGGTGCCTGCCGCGGACTCAGTGTGGCCGAGATTGCTTTTCGCAGAGCCGATCACACACGTTGCGCCGTCGGTCCCGTAGACCTTCGCGAGGCTGCCGAACTCGAGCGGGTCACCGACGGGCGTACCGGTTCCGTGGGCCTCCACCATGCCCACCGTCGTCGGGTCGACACCGGCTGCGGCCAGCGCGGCACGATACACATCGGCTTGAGCGTCCAGCGACGGCGTGGTGATGGTCGGCGACGGACCGTCCTGGTTCGCGGCCGTTCCACGTATCACCGCGAGCACCCGGTCACCGTCTCGTAGCGCGTCCGGCAATCGCTTGAGAAGCACCACGGCGCAGCCGTCGGAACGTACGAACCCGTCTGCGGCGGCGTCGAAGGCGTGGCAGCGGCCAGTCGGGGACAACATGCCCTGTGCCGACGCCGACGCGCTGACGTCCGGTTCCAGCAGGACCTGGCAGCCGCCGGCCAGGGCGTAATCGCTCTCGCCGTCCTGCAGGCTGCGGCAGGCCAGATGGACAGCCAACAGACCCGACGAACATGAGCTGTCGATGGTCAGTGCCGGACCCCGCAATCCCAGCGCGTAGGAGATGCGCCCGGACGCCATGCTGTAGGGGGTGCAGGTATAGCCGTACGGGCCGGCGAACGCACCTGCGTCACTGGCCACCAGTGTGTAGTCGTCATGACACAGTCCGGCGAAGACCCCGGTGCGCGTCCCCGCCAGTTCGGTGGGCACCATCCCGGCGTGTTCAACCGCTTCCCAGGCCGTCTCCATCAGCAGTCGGTGTTGTGGGTCGATCGCCGCGGCCTCGCGGTCCCCGATGCCGAAAAACTCGGCATCGAAACCGGTGACATCATCGACGAAGCCGCCCCATCGGGACACCGATCGGCCGGGGACACCTGGTTGAGGGTCGTAGTGCTCGTTCACGTCCCAGCGATCAGCGGGGATCTCGGTGATCAGGTCATCACCGCGCAGCAGCGCCTCCCACAGTTGTTCGGGGGAGTCGACACCGCCGGGAAGCCGGCAGGCCATGCCGATCACCGCAATCGGTGTGACCTGGGGTTCAGCCACGAGAGGTCCTTCACTATTCCGATGTAGCTCTGGCACGCTCCGCGCCGGAATCAGCGGCTCCAGCCGCCCGTGCGTTGTGCGAAAACCCGTCTCGCACAAGTTTGCCCAGCTTACCGGCTCTGCGGCTCGTCCATCCCAGCCCTGCAGGCCTACCTGGTGTAATTGCGGAGGGACGGCACGATCTCGTGCCGCTAGGAAAGGCGGACCATGGTGTCGTCAGACTCCCTCCCGGCGGATCGGCCCGAACCGGTTCCCGGCGTCGTCGCGCCCCGGATTCCGCCCGGCGGCCGCCGCGAACTGGGCACGTTCGGCTGGATCTTCTGCCGCCTGTCGGCCCGGTTCTGGGGCGTCCCCGAGGTGCATCTGTTCACCATGCTGGCTCAGCACCGCCGGTTGTTCTGGCCATGGTTGCCGTTCAGCGGCATCCTGCTGCGGCGTGGACGGTTGCCCGAGACCGACACTGAACTGGCGATCCTGCGTGTCGGTCATCTGCGCGCATCCGAGTACGAACTTCAGCAGCATCGTCGGATTGCGCTCAAACGCGGCGTGAGTGCCGCCGAGCAGGCGGGGATCTTCGCCTGGCCCCAGGCCCACGGACTCTCGTCCCGCCAGCAGGTGTTGCTCGCCGCCGTCGACCAGTTGGTGACCGACCGGATGATCTCCGACCCGGTCTGGCAGCAATTGTCGGGATTCCTCGACCGCAGACAACTGATCGAGTTCGTCACCCTCGTCGGCCAGTACGACGCGCTCGCTCTGACGCTCAACAATCTCGGTGTGCAGATGGACTATCCGGACTGAAAGGGCTCCGGATTCGACATTCGGCCTGCCTCGCCCCGTTGGATTCGTAGAATCGCGTCGGATTCGGCGGTAAACGTGCCGCCGGCCGAAATCTCCAGGAGTCATCATGAGCCACGCCGACATGTTGGAAGCAGCCCGCGAATCCGGCGGACCGATCGAGCAGGCGGTCGCTACGTTCATGCTGCATCCGGAGACGTTCGCCGAGAGCATCGCCGCAGGCTACGAGAACCCGTTCGCCGGTTACGTCGCCGGCCGCGGCGGGGTGCTGGGCGAGGCCAACGGGCCGACCGTCGCGACCCTGTTCGTCATCTTCGAGCCGAACTTCCTGGCCGGCCTGTGGGATGAAGGCGTCAAGGTCCGCGGTGCTGCTGCGGCCGCCGACCTCTACTGGGAGCAGACCGCCGGATTCGGCCGTAAGTATCTGGCCGGCGCCCAGGGACTCGACCGCTTCAACGAGCTGGCCGAGAAGGTCATCGCGGTGGCCCCGGTCCAGGGTCTGGCGCTCTACTCCGGCTGGCGCCGGATGCCGCTGGTGTCCGACGCCGCCGGCCGTGCGCTGCAGTTGATGTTCGTGATGCGCGAGCTGCGCGGCGACATCCATCTGAACGCGTTGACCATCTCCGGCATCGAACCGATCGAGGCGCACATGCTCAACAAGGGCCACGAGTACGCCACCATGTTCGGCTGGCCGGAGCCGTTCGCCGATGGGGCGGGCAAGAGGGGTCGCTACGACGAGGTGGAGGCGCTGACGAACCGCCGCATCGCCGAACTCTTCGACGCCGCACTGAGTCCGGCGGAGGCAAAGGAATTGGCACAGCTGGCAACAGCGGCACTGGCATCGATGCGGGCGAGCCTGCCGGCTTAGGCCAGCGCCCGGCGAAATATCTGTACTACCGATGCCTTTAGCGGACGGGCAGAACTTCGCCGGCTACACCATCGAACGGATCCTCGGATCCGGCGGGATGGGCGAGGTGTACCTCGCGCGTCATCCACGGCTGCCGCGCCACGATGCGCTCAAAGTTCTAGGCACCGCCGTCAGCAGTGACGAGGAGTACCGGCAGCGGTTCAACCTCGAAGCCGAGATGGTCGCGACTCTGCACCATCCCCACATCGTCACCATCCACGACCGCGGTGAAACCGATGGGCAACTGTGGATCGCCATGGAGTTCGTGGACGGCACAGACGCCTCGGCGTTGCTGGCCGACAAGCACCCCCACGGAATCCCGGCAGCCGAAGTGGTGCGGATCGTCAGCGGTGTCGCCGACGCTCTGGATTACGCGCACAGCCATCATGTGCTGCATCGCGACATCAAGCCCGCAAACATTCTGATCGGGCTCAACGGCGCCAGCGCAAACCGAATCATGTTGGCGGACTTCGGCGTTGCGCGCTGGATGGGTAAGCCGAACAACCTCACCGGCGCGGATATGACGGTGGGCACGGTCAACTACGCGGCTCCCGAGCAACTGCGGGGCGAGGAACTCGACGGCCGGGCCGACCAGTACGCGCTGGCCGCGACCACCTATCACCTGCTGACCGGTGAGGCGCCGTTCGCCAACAGCAACCCGGCGATCGTCATCGGCCACCACCTGTCCTCCGCCCCGCCGAAGATCGGTCGGGAGGATCTGGTCCGTTTCGGACCCGTCTTCGCCAAGGCGCTGGCGAAGAAGCCGGCGGATCGCTTTCGCACCTGTGGGGAATTCGCCCGGGCGATGCAGGACGCACTCGCCGCGCCCGGGGCTCGCCATCGCCGTACCGGTCCGGTGTCCTCGCGTGGCCGCTGGATCGCTATCGGCCTGGGCGGACTGCTCGCCGGCGGAGTCGCTGCCGCGCTCCTGGCATCCCGGATGCACGCCAGCGGAACCGATTCGGCGCCGACGACGGCCCCGGCACCGGCGGTGTCGGCGCGGATGGACCTGCCGATAGTCGTACTCGGCGCTGACTGCGCGGTGCTGGGGGCGGCTGCGGTCACCCCGAGCGGTGATCCGGCCTACTGTGCGCACGGAAACCCGGGCAGCGAGGCGATCGTCTGGTCGGCGATGCCCGAGCGCCTGCTGCGACCAGCTAGGCCTTGATCCGGATCTCGCCCGGCTTCCACAACCCGCTGCGGGTGGCCTTGCCCAGATCCAGTTGCGCCGGCTGTGCATCGACGATGGTGTCGAACTTGCGCAGCGATCCCCAGTCCCGGCCCCAGTCGTCGGACAGATAGGTGGCCATCACATTGGCGCGCAGCAGCAGGTCGGTGATGCCCAGCAGGCCGCCGTTGCGGCCGTCCTCCCAGGTGTCGGTGTCCTGCTTCTTGGCGGTGTAGTCCGGGGTGATCCGGAACTTCGGCACCTGGGTCACACCGTTGGTGTGCAGCATCGGCTGCTGACACGGGAATGCAAGTCCGACGGCCCAGTCCATCAGCACCGGTTGGGTGGAGCCGACGTACTCCTGCACCGAGCGCAACTCCGGCACCCGCGGCGGGGTGACCGCGACCCAGTCACCGAGCGAGAGCGACTTGTCCTGGGCCACAATGCGAACCGCCGTCGCATCCGGGGCGATCTGTGAGCGGGCATAGCGCAGATTGCGCCAGGACGGAGCGGGTCCGATGTCGTAAGGCTCCACCCGTCCGGCCGGCACCGGGTTGCCGTCGGGACCCGGCCGGCCGTACTCGAGTTCGACGGTCTGACCGTCGGTGTGCGCGTTGAGAACACTGTTCCCGGCGATCGTCCCGGCGGCGGTGACAACGACCAGGGGATGAGCGTCGTCCCTGGGCGGCAACTGATACCACGCCGAGGTCAGCAGACTCTCCTGCTGGCTGGAGCCGGAATAGCTGCCGGCGACCGGGACCCGGGCCGGGTCCAGCTTGTACGGCAGCGGAACTGTCGAACCGTTGACACCCGGGGTGGTCAGTTTGAATGGACCCTCCCAGTCGTGATCCACACCGGGTTGGGAGTTGTTGACCCGAATCGCCTCGGCGACAATCTTTTCCGCGACGCCATCGGGTGTGAATCCGACCGGCTTGTTGCCGCCGAGGGGGCCCAGTGGGCCGTAGTCGCCGGGTAGCGGGTTCAGGAAGCCGGCGTTCGCATCCGGTTCTACGAGGACGTCATCGGCCAGCCCGCAACCGCCCGACAGCGCGCGGATGTTGGCCCACCCGTTGGAATACGTCGGGTACTGACGAATCACGCCGATCGTCATCGACGCCATGTTCACCAGCACCATCAACCCAGCCGCCAGAGGGATCGGCGCTGCGGTCAGTGCCCGGACAAACCGGCCCTCGCCGTGGCTGCGCGAGGTGAAGTGCAACCAGAGGGTGTACAGACCAGACAGCACGAACAACCCGAGCAGGATCGTGCTGATGCTGATGCCGGCGATCCGCGGGATGGCGCTGTTGAACGGCACGCCGTAACTGGAGACGTACCACCAACCGTTGGTGGTGGCGAACGTCAGCGCAAGCAGGAACAGCACCGCCGTCACCACCGTCATCCGGTTACGCGACCAGCGCAGTACCGACGGTGACACCAGTACGGTGGCGACCGCCGCCATCGCGGCACCGACGGCGGCGAACAAACCGAAATGGTGAACCCATTTGGTGGGGGTGAACATCAGCACGAACATCGTCGCGAAGATGACGCCCATCAGCCGCCACACCGGGCCGCGGGCCACGCCGGGAACCCGCTTTCGGCGCAGCATGACGAACATCGAGACGAACAGCGACAGCATCGTGATGAGGAACCCGAACCGCCGCGACAGTGATCCGTCGACAGTCGGCAGGATCAGGTAGTAGTACCGCAGGTTCTCCGTGTACCACTCCTGGCTCGGGCCGATGTCGGTGCGAATCCTGGTCGCCTCCAACACAGTTGCCAGTGTCTGATCGGCGAACACCACGGTAAGAACCACGGTGCCGGCGGCGAGAAGTGGGGCGATCAGCGGCCAGGTGCCGAAGATCTTGCGGCGGCGCGCCAGGATGCGAATGATCGGCCGGCCGCCCGCCAGCAGGGCAGCCACCGCGATCAGTCCGGTCGGCTGGATGCCGAGGGTGAATGCCGCGGTGATGATCGCCAGCGCCGCCGGCGCGAGCCGTCCGGAGGTGATGGCGCGTTCGATCAGCACGTAGGTCACCAGCGCGCCGGTGGCGATCTGACCCTCCGGGCGCAGGCCGTTGTCGAACGGCATCCAGGCGGCCAGCAGAACCAGTCCGGCCGCCCACAGCGCCGGCCGGCTTCCCGACACGGCCGGGCCCAGACGTGGCAGCACCTCACGGGACAACAGCAGCCAGCAGATCAGCGCACACACCAGATCCGGCAACCGGATCCAGATGCTGGCGGTACTCACATGCGTCATCAGCGCGAGCACGTTGTAGTACCAACCGAACGGATCCTCCGGAACGCCGAACCAGCGGAAGTAGTTCGACATGTAGCCGGCATGTCCGGCGATCCGGGCCATGCCGAGGATGTAGCCGTCGTCGGAGGAGTTGGCGCCCATGACGTACCAGATCGTGAAGGCGCCCACCACGGTCACGTCGACGGCGGTGAACGTTCGCCACCGTTGGGGGATCAGCCGGTGCATCCGCCGGCCGTCGAGGCGATCAAGTCGCCATAGCGCGGCCACCGCGACGATGGTGGCGGCGATCGCCAGCAGCATCGCGGCCAGTTTGAGTGCGGTCGGTTTGGTGGAGAACCGGGTGTCGATGGTCGCCGAGACCTTCAGCCCCGCGGGTGCGGGTCCGGTCAGATCGGTGAACACCCCGACCAGACCGGGCCGCAGGTTCGGATCCTTGAATCCGCTGCGCAGATCCTTGTAGCCGGTCTGCGCCGAATCCTCGTCCTGTTCGGTGCCGGTGCCGGAGGCGGCCGGTGGCAGACCGACGAAGGTCGCGAAGGTGCCGGCTTCGGACGAACTGATCTCCAGGCGCTGGCAGCCCGCGCCCAACTGCGTTCGGGGCACGCTGGCGATCACCACGTTGCGGTCGGTGACATCGACCCGCTGTGAATTCACCGTCACGAAAAGCGAATTCAGAGTGGCCTCTTTGCCCTTCTGCGGGGCCAGGCCGAGGACCATCCCACCCTGTGGGGGCATCGACCGGATCACCTCGCAGGGAACCGTCGCCGTCATCGAGACCGGGGTGAGTGAGATCAGGGGGGCGGTGACGTTGTTCAACTGTCCGTTCTGCGGCCAGTTCAATGTCGCGGTGGTCTGCACCACCGGCAGCAGTGGCGTGAGCACGGCGAGCACGAAGCCGATCAGGCCGGCGATCGTGGCCACCCAGCGGGTCACCGTCACCTCATGAGCGGCGCCCTGCGCACGGGCGGCGAGAGTCTGGGTCGTCATGCGTGCACCCTCATCATGGAAGCGCCCTGATCGGTCCGTTGCGGCGCCAACCGAACACCCGCTCGGAACCCTGCTCGACGACAGCGGCCGGAACCCGGGCATCCGGAACCCGGATGTATCGCTCGAGCGCGCCCCAATCCCGGTACCAGTCGTCGCGCAGATAGGTCGGAACGGTCGATGTGGTCAGCAGAGCCTGGATGAAGAGGAACGGCCCGCCGGCCCGTGCCGACTGCCACATGTTTGACGACACCACGACCTGCTTGAGGTTGGGCTGAATCCGGAACTCCGGGATCTCGGCGACGCCGAGATGCTCGGAGAACGGCCGTTGGCACGGGAAGTTGGCCGCGGTGGCGATATCCATCAGAACCGGAGTCTGGCTGCCGAGGAACTGATTGACGGTCTGCAGAACCGGAACCCGCGGCGGGGTGAAGCCGAACCACTGCTCGCTGGAGAGGTTCGGGTCGTCGGCGACGATGCGGGCCACGTTCGCCTCCGGCGGCGCCCACTTCAGCGGGAAGCGAAGGTTGCGCCAGGCCAGTTGCTCCTGGGTGTCGATGGGCTGCACCTTGTCCAGCGCCTGGAAGCTCCCGTCGGACTTCCGCACTCCCCACTGCAGTTTCAGCGACTGCCCGTAGTGGAACTCGTTCTCCTCGTCGTAGTACCAGATGGCTCCGACGGCGGCCACGGTCACCAGCGGCTGATTGGCGCTGCGCGGGGGCAGTTCATACCAGGCCGAGGTGGCCTTGGCCGCGACGGTGTTCTCCTTGTAACTGCCCATCACCGGCGTGGTCTTGGGGTCAAGTCCGAAGGGCAGGAACACCTTTGAGCCGTTGACTCCCACGGGGCCGAAGCCACCGCCGGTGCCGCCGGTGAACCCGATGCCGACGTTCGGCTTGTTCGGGGATCCGTCGGAATTCACCGTTCCGGGGTTGGCGATGAACGGGGCCACCGGGTCGAGGATCTCACTGACGCCGTTGGGGGTGAACCCGACCGGGTTCTCGCCACCCAGCGGACCGTACTGCCCCCATTTCTGCCCCGGAGCCGGTTGCAGAACGCCCTCGTTGGGGTTGGCCTCGACGAGGACGTCGTCGGCCATCGCGCAGCTGTACTTCGACAGCCCTGACCGCAGTGCCGCCAGGTTGGCCTTGCCGGTGGTGTAGGCCGGATAGCGCTGGACCAGGCCCTTAGCCATCGAGCCCACCGATAGCAGCACCATGATGAGCGAGAAGATCAGCAGCGGCGTCGACGCCAGAACCCGATTGCGCCGGGTGTTCTTGACCTCGGTATGTCCGGCGTAGTCGATCCGGAAGTGCAGCCAGCCGGCTATCAGTCCGGTGAGGATGGCGAGCACGAGGAACATCGATGTGACGGGCTTGTGCAGTAGTACCGGTTGGCGGTCGAACCACGGAACGCCGTAGTTGCCGACGTAGAACCAGCCGTTGATACCGGATGTCGCCCAGGCTGTGACGAACAGCAGAGCGGTGACGTATAGGGCAAGGTTGCGGCGGCTGTGTAGACCGACCCGGGCGAAGGCGAAAGCGGTCACCGCACCGAGTGCCGCCGTCAGGCCGGCGAAGGCGCCGAACTGGACCGCCCACTTCGTCGGGGTGAAGGTCAGCAACAACAGGCCGACAGCGGTGATACCGATCAGCCGCCACACCGGGCCACGGGCCACGCCCTCGACCCGGCCGCGACGAAGGAGAAGTGTCAGCATGCCGAATAAACACAGCAGCATCACCAGCACGGCGAAGCGCCGCGCCAGCGATCCCTCGACGTTCTCCTCGACGGTCAGGAAGTAGTACCGCAGGAAGTCCTGATACCAGGAGATGGTCGGCCCGACAACGTATTTGATGCGCGCCGACTCGGCGACTGTGGCCAGGGTCTGATCGCGGAAGATGATCACGAAGACGACCGATCCGGCCGCTGCGAGGGCCGCCAGCGGCGCGAGCAGGCCGTCAGCGGAGCGGCGCTTCGCGATGATGCCGGCCACCGCGCGGGCGCCGACCAGCAGTGGGGCCAGCGCGACCAGTCCCTGGGGTGCCAGCGTCACGCTGAACCCGGCGACGATGATCGCGGTGGCGGTCGGCGCCAGCGCACGGGTGGCGATGCTGCGCTCCACCAGCGCCCACACCAGAAGCACACCGAACGCGATCAGCGGCTCGGGACGCAGACCGTTGTTGAAAGGCAGCCAGGCCGCCAGGAAGACCGCGCCGGCGGTGGCCACTGCCACCCGGCTGCCCGACAGTCCGTTCCGGGCCGGACCCAGACGCGGCAGCAGACGGTGACTGAGCAGCAGCCAGCTGCCGATCCCGGCGGCGAGGGCGGGAAGGCGCATCCACACCCCTGCGGTACTCACCGATGCCAGTTGGGCCAGCACCGACTGGTACCAGTCGAACGGAGCCTCTGTCGTCCCGAAGAAGCGGTAGTAGTTGGCCGCGTAGCCGGCTCGTGCGGACACTCGGGCAATGGTGAGGTTGTAGCCGTCATCGGAGGAGATCGCCCCGATGACGTGCCACAGCAACAGGGTGCCGATGACGCCTGCATCAACCGGCCAGTGCCGCAGCAGGTGCCGACCGCGCCGGGTCCAGCGCGGCACTCCGAAGCGCCGGTCGAGGACCGCCAGAGCCAGGATCGACGCCAACACGCACAGGATCCCGGCGACCATTGCTGCCAGCTTGATTGCGGTCGGACTGGTGATGAAGCGGGTGTCGACGTCGATCCGGGCCGAAAGACCATTCTGTACAGGCACTTTCAGTTCGGTGAAGACACCCGTCACCTGAGGTTTCTTGTCAGCCGACAGCGTGCCGGAGGCCCCGGGGATACCGATGAAGTCAGCCCCCACGGCTCCGGGATTGGCCCACGCGCGCAGGACGGAGCATGCTCCGGACGCGACGGCGGTCCGGGGGGCCACCGCCGCGACGGTGTCGCGGAACGCGACGAAGACGCTGTCGGCGGTTGCCCGGATGAACAACCCGTTCCGGGCGGCGTCGATCCCGTCGGCCGGATTGGTGGCGAATACCAACCCACCGGCCGGCGGCAGACTGGCGATCGCCGGACAGGGGATGGACACGTCCAGCGAAGCCGGTGCGCCCGAAACCAGTGGCGCGGTGATGCCGCCGACCTGCCCGCCCTGGGGCCAGAGGACCGTCGCGGTGGTCTGCCGCACGGGCAGCAGGGGAGTCAGAGCACACAGCAGGATGCCGGCGAGGCCGCTCAGCAGCGCGACGAGCCGGACCAGCCGGCTGGCATGGACGACGTCGCTGGGCACGATGGTCGATGGTAGGCGACGTGCGCCCGGGCCAACCCCGACGCCACGCATCAGCGGAAACCGGGATCAGGTCGGACGCAACGGAGCCGGACTCCACCATCCGCTGCGGGTGACCGAACCGAGGTCTAGCCGTGCGGCTGTGGCGCCCGGATAGAACAGCACCAGCTTCTGCAAAGCGCCCCAGTCCCGGAACCAGTCGCCCCTGAGGTAGGTCGGCACCGTGGAGGCGCGGAACAGCAGTTCACTGATGCCCAGTGGGCCGCCGCCTATGTTGTCCATCACCGGCGAGTTGGCGTCGGCGCCGAACCGGTCGGGCAGGATCCGCCACTTCGGCACCTCGGTGACGCCGTCGTTGTGCCCGAACGGCCGCTGGCATGGGAACGCCAGGCCCACAAGCCAATCCAGCAGCACCGGGTCGGTGGAGCCGACCACCTGCTGCAGGGTCTGCAGCTTGGGAATCCGCGGCGGGGTCACCGCGATCCAGTGCTGGGGGGCCAGATCATCGTCGGTCGCGATGATTCGGATCTGGGTGGCGTCGGCTGGAAGGGCCTTCAGTGGCGCCCGAAGGTTGCGCCATGAGGGTGTCGGGCCGATATCGGCGAATCCCATCGATCCGCCCGGTTTGTTGGCGGCCGCCTGAGCATCGGTGGCCCACTGCACCACCACCTCGTCGGCGTCGAAACGGCCGGCGGCCGACACCACGATCAGCGGTGCGTCGCCGGTGCGTTGATCCGGAGGCGGCAGCCGGTACCAGGCCGACCGAAGTCGGGAGGGCTGCTGAACGCCGGAACGCCAACTGCCCAGCACCGGGGTGGTGGCCGGATCCAGACCGTAGGGCAGCTTGGCCCGCGATCCGTTGACGCCGGCCTTCGTGGTGGTGATTCCGGCCTCGGTGTTGGCCTCGGTACTGGTGACGGTCTTGTCCGCGGCGTCGATGTAGTTGCCGCTGCCGGGCGGCTCCTTCACCGGTTCGGCGGCGACGTCGGCGGGAATCCCGTTGGGGGTGAAGCCTTCATCGGTCACTGCGCCGAGCGCGCCGGCCACCGGGACGCTCACCGGGCGCAACAGACCGGCGTTGGGATCCTGTTCGACCATCACGTCATCGGCCAGTCCGCAGTTCTTGCCGGCCAACGCCTGCAGATTCGACCGCCCCACCGACCAGGCAGGCCACTGGTTGACCATTCCGAGGGTCAGCGACACCACTTCGAAGACGACCAACAGCCACGCGGCGATCCCGAGCGGGGATGCGGTGGCCCGCGACCACCACCGCTGCCGGTTACTGTCTGCGCGGCTGGAGAAGTGAAACCACGCGGCGATCAACAAGGCCACCACCGACAAGCCCAGCAGAATCGTGGTGAGGCCGAGGTGCCACGCGGGGAACGCGTTCGACCAAGGAACCCCGAAGCTGGAGACATACCACCAGCCGTTGACGCTGGCGAACGAGAGCGCCGTGACGAAAAGAACCGTCGCCGCAAACAACGCGCGGTTGCGGGCTGAGCGCATCACCGCAGGCATCACCGCGACGGCGGCCAGAGCCCCCAGCGAACCGGCCAGACCCGCGAATACCCCGAAATGGTGTGTCCATTTCGTCGGGGTGAACATGATCGCCAGGAACGAGGTGATCGTGATGCCGACGATGCGCCGGCTGGGTCCGGCCGCGGTGCCGGGAATGTGCCCGCGCCGCAACATCATCGCCACCGAGACCACCAGGGCGACGATCAGGGCGAGCACCGCGAACCGCCGAGCGATCGAACCGTCCGGGGTCGCCATCATCAGACGCTCATAGCGGGTGTGTTCGTCGAACCAACTCAGGCTCGGTCCGACCGCACGCTTGAGCGCGTTGGCTTGTGCGACAGCGGCGAAGGTCTGGTCCCGGAACATCGGGATGATGGTCACGGTGGCCGCCGCCAGGATCGGAGCCAGTAGTGGCAGCAGACCGAACTGGCGGGAACGGCGGTGCAGAATCGTTCGCAGCGGACCGATTGCGACTAGCAGTGCGCCGATCGATGCGATGCCCGTGGGCCCGGAGAACAGCGTCAGTGCGCCGATGACGCAGGCCGCGGCGACCGGGATCAGTCTGCTGGTGGCCACCGCGCGCTCCACCGAACACCAGGTGAGCAGGATTCCCAGCGCGATGATGGGTTCGGGCCGCAGACCGTTGTTGAGCGGAAGCCAGAACGCCAGGAACAGTCCGGCCGCGGTCCAGGCCGCCGCCGCGCTCTTCTTCGCCGTGTTCCCGAGGCGGGGGATGACCTCCCGGCTGATCACCCACCAGCACGCCAAGGCCATCAGCAGGGTGGGTAGCCGCATCCAAATGCTCGCAGTGGACACGTGCGCCCACAAGGCCAGCAGGTCGTAATACCAGCCGAACGGCGACTCCGGGGTGCCGAACCAGCGGTAGTAGTTGGCCATGTATCCGGCGTTCTCCGACACCCTGGCCATGGTGAGGATGTAGCCGTCGTCGGAGGTGTTGGCGCCGACGAAGTGCCACCACACCAGAACGGCGATCACCAGAGCGTCGAGGGAGTTCAGAGACCACCAACGGGACGGCAGGAAGCGGCGGTGCCGGGTGCCGTCGGCGGTGTCGAGGACGTGCAACGCCAGCAGTGCGACGAATGTCAGTGCCACGCCGAGCACCATCGCCACCATCTTGAGCGTGGTCGGAGCGAGGCTGTAGCGGGTGTCGATGGTGGCGGAGAAACTCAGTCCAGGAGGGGCCGGACCGGACAGATCCGTGAAGACCCCGACGATCTGTGGCCGGAAGTCGTATCCGCCGCGCTCTCCCCGTAGCGGTGACCCGGGTGAGTCACTGTCCAAACCCTTTGTGAGGCCTATGAATTCACCGGATACCTTGTCGGCGTGTGCGGTGAACACCAGCTTCTTGCAGGCTGGGCTGAGCACCTGACTCAAGGGGGCGACCACCACCGGCGTGTTGCGTACCACGACGACCAGATTGTTGTTGGCCCGCTCAATCAGCAGACCGCGATCGACAGCCTTGGGCGCCTGCCTGGGCACCGTGGACAACAGCACCGAATGCGCTGTGTCGGTCGGGCCGCCGAGACCGGCCGCCACGCTGCAGGGCACGGTGACCGTCAGCTCCGTCGGCACGTAACCGATCAGTGGTGCGGTCACACTGCTCAACTCGCCGTTCTGTGGCCAGTTCAGTTGCGCGGTGGTCTGCTTCACCGGAAGGAAGGGAGTGAGGATCGCCAGTGCGGCGCCGAGCAGTCCGGCGACGACCGCGACGAGACGGGCGCTGCGGTAGCTCGCGCGAGTCTGCGTCACGGGGCTAGATCGTAATTCCCCGGGCATCCCGCGTGTCAGGGACGGTTCCGGATCGCCAGGACGAACGGGCCGACGGTCTTGACCGTGAAATACGGGGCGGTGAACAGTCCGGCGTCCAGGTCGACGGTGTAGCGCCGCACGTTGGGCTGATTCGGGTAAACGTCCTCGGCGAGTCGCAGGGTGTAGGTGTTCGCTGAACCGGCGGCACCGCCGCGTCGCATGAGGAACACCGTCGGCGCCTGCCAGGGCAGCGCATCGAGTGCCTTGGCGAACTCCTCGGGCTTCTTGATCCTGCCCCAGGACTCGATAGCCTCCGAGCGCTTGTCGAACTGGGCCAGCGGGTTGGCGTAGTGCGATGTCAGACCCTGGAATCCGTAATACGGATACAGCGCGAGGAACCCGTAATCAGCGGTCATCACAACGGTCTCGCGGGCCGGCTTTCCGGTCGCCTCCCGGATGGCGGAATCGACCTGGGCGTAGTACTTCTCGGCCCCGGGTGCCCGCCGGTCGCCGCGCTGACCGTTCCCATCGGTGTCGGTGTAGGCGACGTTGATGTCAGGGGTGAGGACGTTCGGGATGTTCTGGCTGAAGCCGATCGCCCCGATCAGGCCGACGGCCGTCGCCACGGGGATGGCGTGTTTCCAGTTCAGAGTCCGTGCCACATCGATCAGACCGAATACGCCGGCAGCGCTCAGCAGCACCGTCAGGGTTGGCTGCAGCCGGAACGACAGCAGCGTGGTTCCGGCGAGGGTGGCCAGCATGGACAGCAGCGACCACGCATAGAGCGACAGCACCCCGATGCCCAGCGCGGCGGCTCTCGCGGAAACACGTGCTCTCCACACGAGCCAAACGGTGCCGAGCATGCACAACGCGCCCAACAGAGAGAACTGCAGCATCGGGAAGTTCAGCACCGCGCCGTCATCGGGCAGGTAATGCTGCGCGGTCCCGGTCTTCCCCATCGGGCCGCGGGCCGCACGCATCAGGAATGGCAGCCAGGTGCTTGCACCGACAACCGCGGCGATCACCCCGATCACCCCCAGTCGCAGCACAGGGCCGATGCTGCGCCGGGACACCGCAGCCACCACCGCCAATATGGAGATGGTGAAAGCGGTATAGGCCAGCAGCAGTGTGTAGAAGGTGGCCGTGAGGCCCAGGAACAGCCCGGTGCCGACGACTGCCGCCCAGCCGTTGTGCCTGCCGCGGCCACCTCGCAGTCCGCCCCAGGCCAGCACCAGCACAGGCGGAATCAGCATCGTGATGATGGCGCTGTATGGCTCCGGGGAACTGACGGCCAGGGTGACCGCCGCCGTGGCCGTGGTGACGGCCAGCGCGTACTCGAAGCGAACCAATGCTGACCACAACACGAACGCCGCCACGACCGCGATCGCGATCGAGGTGATGGCCCACGGTTTGAACATCTCCCACGCCGGGGTGCCGGTGTAGGCGGCGGCCCGGCCTCCTAGCCAGAACCAGCCGGGCGGATAGAACGGCGGCAGACCGGCATAGGTCATGTCGCGCAGCGCCGGGCTGTCGGTGAGCCGCGTGAGGTACTCGGTGCGGAACTGCTGGTCCACCGAGATGCCGAAGAGGTAGAGCTTGGTGGCGCCCAACGGCATGCCGAGGGTCACCACCGTGAACGCGGCGAGGAGGACCGGTGCCGCGATCCGGGAAACCACCCGCCATCCCGGCTTGGCCCGCCACAGCACCCCGGCGGCGAGAAGTCCTAGCAGGCAGGCGACCTGGCCGGCAGTGGTCAGTGCGTGCAACTGGTTCGACGACGGAAAGGCCGGCCAGTCCACCCGCGCGATCGCGGTCAGCGCCACCACCGAGACGATGATCGCGATGAACGCGGCCGCGGCCATGTTCGCGGCGGTGGCGGCTGCCTTGTGCATCGGGCCGGAGGCTAGATGGGCAGCTTGCGGAAGATGGGTCGCGGAATGTGCCGCAGCACCATCATGACGTACCGGAAAGCCCCCGGCGCCCAGACCAGATCCTTACCCTTGGCTGAGGCCGTGACGGCGAGGTCGGCGACGTACTCCTTGTCGACGGTAAGTGGAGCTTCCTTGACGTGAGCGCTCATCCGGGTGCGAACCTGTCCGGGCCGGATCACCAAGACGTGAACACCGAACTCCCGCAAAGCTTCTCCGAGTCCGAGGTAAAACCCGTCGAGACCGGCTTTGGTCGATCCGTAGACGAAGTTGGAACGGCGGACTCGCTCGCCGGCCGCCGAACTCATCGCGATGATCTGTCCGTAGCCCTGGTGGCGCATCTTCTCGCCGACCAGCACGCCGACGGAAATCGCAGCGGTGTAGTTGATCTCCGCGATCTGGACGGCCTTGCGCTGGTTCTGCCACAGCTCCTCGGGGTCGCCGAGCAAGCCGAAGGCGACGATCGCCACATCGACGTCACCGTCTGCGAAGCATTCGTTGATCACCTCGGGGTGGCTGGCGGTGTCGACCGCGTCGAAGTCGACCAGGGTGACCGACTTGGCGCCGGCCCGGGTCATCTGCGCGACGGCGTTCTCGCGGCCCGGGTCATCCGGCAGCGCGGCCAGGATGATCCGGGCGGGTGCGTCACGTAGGTACCGCTCGCAGATGGCCAACCCGATCTCCGAGGTGCCACCGAGCAGAAGGATGGTCTGCGGATTACCAACGGCGTTCAGCACCATTTAGAGCAACTCCAGGCGTCGGGCCATGTCCGAGACGAATACGCCGTGCGGATCGGCTTGGCGGCGTACCGCGATCCACTCGTCGATACGCGGGTACATGGCGTGGAAGGTCTCGGCGGTGGTGCGAGAGTCTTTGGCGGTGTAAAGCCGGCCGCCGAACTGCAGCACGCGGCGGTCCAACTCGGTCACGAAATCACCGAGTCCGGCTTTGATCGGGAAGTCCACGCAGACATTCCACCCCGGGATCGGGAAGCTCAGCGGGGCCTGATTGCCCGGACCGAACAGCTTGAACACGTTGAGGAACGAGTAGTGGCCGGAGCGCTGGATGTCGACGATGATCGCCTTGAACTCGTCGACCGCCTCGGTCGGAACCACGAACTGATACTGCAGGAAGCCGGACGGCCCGTAGGCGCGGTTCCATTCTCCGAACATGTCCAGCGGGTGATAGAACTGCGTCAGGTTCTGGACCTTGCCCCGGTAGGTGCCGGACTTGCGGTACCAGAGTTCACCGATAGGACCGAACGTGTACTTGTTGGCCAGTCCGTTCGGGAAGATGTCGGGGAACGTGAGCAATTGCGGCGCATCGAATTTCAGCGGGTCGCGTGCCAGTTTCTCGGGAAGCTGATCAAGCCTCGCGAGTGAGCCGCGCGAGATCGCCGCGCGTCCCAGCTTCGGCGGTGCGCTGATCGCGTCGAACCACGCACTGGAGTAGGTGTAGTTGGACTCGCTGCCGTCGCTGTGGAAGGCGATGGTCTCGTCGAGGCCCGAGGTCACGTCGCCGTCGGCGATGAAGTACGCCGTCTCGGTGGGCGTCATCTCGATCGTCGCGCGCAGGATGATCCCGGTCAGGCCGTTGCCGCCGACAGTGGCCCAGAACAGATCCGAGCCGGGCCCGTCGGGGGTGACCGTGTGCACCTGCCCGTCGCCGGTCAGCAGGTCCATCGAGCGGACGTGGTTTCCGAAGCTGCCGGCGCTGTGATGATTCTTGCCGTGGATGTCGCAGCCGATCGCGCCGCCGATCGTCACCTGGCGGGTGCCGGGCAGAACCGGGACCCACAGGCCGTGCGGCAGTGCGGCCTTCATCAGCTGATCGAGGCTCACACCGCCCTCGACGTCGACCATCCGCGTCGCGGGGTCGATGCTGTGGATGCGGTTCAGCGCCGTCATATCGACGACCAGACCGCCGCCGTTCTGAGCGTTGTCGCCGTAGGAACGGCCCAGGCCCCGGGCCAGAATCCCGCGGCCGGTGCCGTGGGACACCTCGTCGGCAGCCCGGGCGACGGCTTTGATGATCTCTTCGGGATCCGGCGTGCGGAGCACCTCGGCCACGCTGGGTGCAGTACGTCCCCAGCCGGTCAGGCGCTGCAGGGTTGTCGTTTCGGACATCCTGACGAGGGTACCGTGCGCCTCTCCTCGGCTATTGGAGGCGGAAGATCCACACCCTCTGGACGATGAAGTTGATCACCGTCGCCGTTCCCTGCGCCACGACGAACGCCGCCAGCGATGCCCACGGTTTTCCGTCGAACTGGTGATAGAGAACGTGAAAGATCCCGACCTGGACGGCGAAGGTCAGTGCGTAGAGCGCCATCACCGCCAGGAAGCGACTGCGACTCGGCGCGGCCTGGAAGGTCCAGCGCCGGTTGATCAGGTAGGCCGTGACGGTGCCGGCGATGAAGCTCAGCGCCTTCGCGAGGTCGACCTGGACGCCGAACATCTCGTGGAGAATCTGAAGTAACCCGAAATCGACGATCGCCGAGAAGCCGCCGGTGAGCACGAATCGCAGCACCTGCGTGCGCAGGCTCAACGGTGCCGGGGGAGCGGTGTCGGCCATCGCCGGAAGCTTACGTGCTCGCCGGTTCCCCGCGCTGGACGCCGCGGCACTGCAGAATGAAGGTGTGCAGGATCTGCTGGATGCCTGGGGGGAACTGATCTCCCGGCATTCCGATCATCCCGACGCCCTCGCCGCCGGAAGCGATCTGATCGCCGCGTGGGCCGAACCGCACCGTCGTTATCACTCGATCGCCCACCTTCTCGACATCCTGGTCCGGGTCGACCAGTTGGCGGCTTACGCCGACGATCCGGATGCGGTTCGATTGGCTGCCTGGTACCACGACTGCGTCTATGACGGGCTGCCCGACGACGAGGAGCGTAGTGCACGGCGCGCGGAGGACGATCTCTCCCGCCTGGACGTGGCGCCGGGCATGGTCGACGAAGTGGCACGTCTGGTGCGGATGACGGTGACCCATGACCCGGCCCCCGGTGATCGCAACGGAGAGGTGCTGTCCGACGCGGATCTTGCTGCGCTCGCACTGCCCAGGGACCTGTATCGGCTCAACACCGCTGAGATTCGCGGCGAGTACGCACACATCCCCGACGATGTTTTCCGCAAGGGTCGCCTGCAGGTTTTGGTCTCTTTACTGGAGGGTCCCGGGGTGTTCCGCACCGAACCCGGCCGGCAGTGGTGGGAGGCCGCCGCACGGGACAACCTGCGGGCCGAACTGGAAACCCTCACCGAGTGATCTTCGCTGCAGAGGACTTTCAGCACTTGCGTGCCGCCTGATTCACCGCCAACATTTCACCGCATGGCGGTAGAAGAGGGTCCGGTGACAGTGGTCGGTGACGATGAGGCGTGGAAGCTGCTGGACAGCGTCAGCCTCGGCAGGCTGGTGACGTACTTCGGTGGACAGCTGGAGATCTTTCCGGTGAACTTCGCCGTGCAGAAGGGCACTCTGCTTTTCCGCACCGCGGAGGGAACCAAGCTGTTCACCACCGTGATGAACGATCAGGTGCTCTTCGAGGTCGATGATCACACCGCCGCCGAGGGCTGGAGTGTGGTGGTGCGTGGCACCGCCGCACTGCTGAGCTCCGCCGAGGACATCCGGGAAGCCGAAAGCGCGCAGCTTCTGCCCTGGGTTCCGACGGTGAAGCTGCGGTACGTACGGATCACTCCGTCCGAGATCAGCGCGCGCCGTTTCCAGTTCGGCCCCGAGCCCGAACAGGGACAGATTCCGGGCTAGCTAGACCCAGTACGGCACGCGCGCCCGGTACTGCCGCAGAGCCAGTGCGGCGGCGAACCAGCCCACCACGGTGAGCGCGATCACCACCACCCAGTGCCGGGGTTCCTGGTGTGCGCCCAGCAGTGGCGCCCGCAGGATGTCCAGGTAGTGCAACAGCGGGTTGAGTTCGATGATCTTGGACCACCGGCCGGCGCCCTGCGAGGTGAGCGTGTTGGCGTTCCAGATGATCGGCGTCATGAAGAACAGCAGCTGTACCACCGCGCCGAGCAGCGGCCCGATATCGCGGTAGCGGGTGGACAGGATCCCGAAGCAGAACGAGACCCAGACGCAGTTGAGCATGATCAGGGCCAGGGCCGGGATCACCGTGAGGTCGGCCCATGACCAGGGTTTCGGATAGATGATCGCGATCACCACATAGATCACGATGTTGTGCGCGAACAGCAGCATCTGCCGCCAGACCAACCGGTAGACATGCACGCTCAGCGGTGTGGGCAGTTGCTTGATCAAGCCTTCGTTGGCGATGAAGACCTCGGCGCCCTCCAGGATGGAGGCGTTGATCATGTTCCAGATGATCAGCCCGAGCGTCACGTAGGGCAGGTGCTCGGAGAGTTCGAGGTGGAAGAGCTTGGAGTACAGCGCGCCCATGGCGATGGCTGTGGTGCCGGTGGCGATGGTGATCCAGAACGGGCCCAGCACCGACCGCCGGTACTTCTGCTTGATGTCCTGCCAGCCGAGGTGCCACCACAGTTCGCGCCGGTGGAACCCGCCGATCAGGTCACCCCAGGCCCGCCGGAAGGTCTTGGACTCGCTGGCCGCGTCGATGAAGGTCACGGTCTGCCTCCGAACTGTTCGCGACGGCCCAAGCGGCGCAACCGGATCCACTCCTTGAACCCGGCCGGATCGCGGCGGGTCACCAGGAAGAACCAGCCGAATCGCAGCCACTCCTGTGGCAGCAGTTTTCGCAGACCGGGCTGGGACAGCACGTACCCGCGGTTGCGGTAGGTGAAGTAACGCTTGACCGGATCGTCGGGGTACTGGGTGTGCATCTTGCCCGCCAGGATCGGCTTGAACTCATCGCTGCCGTAGGGATGCAGATACGCGGTGTTCAGGCAGGTCCCGAACGGCAGACCGCTGCGAACCAGCCTGCGGTGAACTTCGACTTCATCGCCGCGTACGAAGAGCCGGATATCGGGAACACCCACCGCTTCAATGGCTTTCGCACTGAACAGTGCTCCGTTGAACAGCGAGGCGATGCCTGGAAGTAGATCCTGGCCGGGTCCTTCGGTGCGGAGCTCGTCGACGCTGCGGCGCCAGACCAGGCCGCGGCGGAGCGGGAACGCCAGCCGGTCGGGGTGGTCGATCGCGCACACCATCGGCGACACCTCGGCAAGCCCGTGCCGCTTGGCGCAATCGAGCAGGGTGGCAAGCACTTCGGTGTCGCGTGGCCGGCCGTCGTCGTCGGCAAGCCACACCCAGTCCGCGCCGAGCGAGAGTGCGTGCAGCATCCCGAGTGCGAAACCGCCTGCGCCACCGAGGTTCCGGTGCGACCCGAGGTAGGTGGTGGGGATCGGCTGCTCGGCAACCAGATCGCGCACCCGGTCATCGCGATCGTTGTCCACAACGATCAGGTGATCCACCGTGCGACTCTGGGTGCTGACGATTGCCAGAGAATTGGCCAGTTCGTCGGGTCGCCGGTGGGTGACGACGACCGCGCACACCATCTCCGTCACGAGGCGCCCGCCTCATCGGTCCAATCGCCGGCGTGCTCGGCGAGGACCTCCCTTACGTGCCGGGCGGCATCCTCGCCCTCATACCCTCGGACCACTTCCTCGATGCTGCCCTGCATCCGGATGGTTCCGTGGTCGATCCACATCGCGGTCTTACACAGCCGAGCCAGGAACTCATTGGAATGGCTCGCGAACACCAGGATCCCGGAGCGTTCGACCAGTGCCTGCAGGCGCGACTGTGCCTTCTTGAGGAAGTCGGCGTCGACAGCGCCGATTCCCTCGTCGAGCAGAAGGATCTCCGGATCGATGCTGGTGACCACGCCCATCGCCAGACGCACCCGCATGCCGGTGGAGTAGGTGCGCAGTGGCATCGACAGGTAGTCGCCGAGTTCGGTGAACTCCGCGATCTCGTCGACCTTGGAGAGCATCTGCTTGCGCGTCTGACCGAGGAACAGACCGCGGATGATGATGTTCTCGTAGCCGGTGATCTCCGGGTCCATCCCGACGCCGAGGTCGAACACCGGCGCGACGCGCCCGCGCACGACGGTCCGGCCCCGGGTCGGTTCGTAGATGCCTGACAGCAGACGCAGCAGAGTGGACTTGCCGGCACCGTTGTGGCCGACGAGTCCGACCCGGTCGCCCATCCTCAGGGTCAGGGTGATGTCGCGCAATGCCTCGATGACGACCACGTCGTCGGCGGTGCGACCGATGGCACCGCCGGCCTTGCCGAGGAACGTCTTCTTAAGCGACCGGGTCTTGGCGTCGAAGATCGGGAACTCGACCCAGGCGTCTCGAGTCTCGATGTAGGGATCGCTGTTCACCGCTGGCCGTCTGTCCGGGGCCTAGAGATACTGACCGGTCCCATGACCGGGGCTGGACGGACCGCCCGGCGGCGTCATGCCGGGCGGCAGGGCACCTTGTCGCATCTGCTCGAGTTGGGCGCGGGCGGCCATCTGCTGAGCGAACAACGCGGTCTGGATGCCGTGGAACAGGCCTTCGAGCCAGCCGACCAGCTGCGCCTGGGCGATCCGCAGTTCGGCGTCCGAGGGCACCTTGTCCTCCGAGAACGGCAGCGCGAGCCGCTGGAGTTCCTCACGGAGTTCAGGTGCCAGGCCGTCTTCGAGTTCACGGATGCTGGTTGCGTGGATTTCGCGCAGCCGGGAACGGCTGGCGTCGTCGAGGGGAGCAGCGCGCACCTCGTCGAGCAGTTGCTTGATCATCGTGCCGATCCGCATCACCTTGGCGGGCTGTTCCACCAGGTCGCTGACCGAGCGCTCGTCCGTATCGCCGCCCATCCCTACGCTATCGGGGCCGGCGATGACCTCGATGCCGTCGTCGTCGGAGTTCGTCGTCATCGGTTGAGCGTTCCCTCGCCTCGGTGATTCATGGCTGCGGTCCCTGCCACTCGTAGATCCGGGCACCGCCGTTGTCGTAGATCTTCGCCCATGACCTGGACTTGTCCAGTGACACTAGCCCGTCGGGCATGACAAACCCCCGCACCACCGGGCCACTGGTGATGACATATCGGATGTTCAGTGCACGAACCGCATCAGCCACCCGGGGATCATGATCGGCGTCATCTGCGTAGGCCCAGAAGATGAACCGGTCGTATCCGGGACCTTGCTGCACCGGGTAGTCGTAATGAGTCCACAGTGGGTGCAGGCCCGCGACGGCATACATCCAGGCGGTTCCGTCAACGTTGGCATCGCCGATCACGGTGTCGCGCGCGCCGGGAAGGGTGGCCAGGTAGGCGAAGGCCTGGAGGTCCTTGTCCCCGACGATAACCTGGTCGTACTTCTCGCCGATCAGATAGCGATGCCGCGGAAAGTAGTGCCAGGTCAGTCCGAAGCAGGCGCCGGCGAGCACGACAGCGGTGACGCCGATCCAGAACTGCCGGTCTCGAGAGTGGTTGCGCGAAGCGGCTTGTCGCCTCGCCCAACCCACAAGTAGCAGCACGGCGGAGAACAGCGCGTATCCGGCCATCGGCGTCAGCAGCATCGTCACCACCGCCGACAGCCGTCGCGGGTCGCTGTAGAACAGGTCCGCGAACCCACCGATGACTGCCCCGATCGGACCGCCGAACGGAGCCGAGGAGTGCACGATTGACACCACGAGCAGAGCCCACACCACCGCGGGCCACCAGATCCGTCTGACCAGGAGCAAGACGAACCCGGCGCCGGCCAGCAGGATGAGAATGTTCTGGATCGGGTAGTCGTTGAGATGGCGGGTGTGCTGGACGACCGCGTCGAACAGCGCGCGCTTCTTGCCCTCATGGGTGACGAAGGCGTGCCCGGCGATGATCTCGGCCTGCTGCAGCACTCCGAGGAACTGCGGCAACAGCAACGTCAGCGTGGGTGAGGCGATCACCAGTAGCGTCCCGAAGTCCGCCAGCCGGCTCAGCACCGGCTGCCGCCATGCTTCGAACAGCCACCACGCCGTCACGAAGATCACGACGACCACACCGCCGGTGATGTGCACGGAGAAGACACCGACCAAGGCAAGTACGGCAAGAGGGATGCGTTCCCAGTGGGCCAGCGCGGTGGTGATGAGGACGAAAGCCGGCACCGCCAAGCCGTAGGCCGTCATGTTGGGCATCGATGCGGTGTCGAACTCAACATAGGGCACGGCTGTGAACGACGCCGACAATGCTCCGGCGGTGGCTGCAGCGCCCGCGGTGCGCCACCGCGTGGTCCTGCTGATGAGCAACTGCCAGGTCAGCAACGCGGCGCTGAGCGGGAACAGCCACACGGCAGCGGCCAGCGAACTCAGTGTGTAGGCCGTGGTCGGCGCAGCCCCTGTGATTTGAGCGAATACCGCCGCCAGTGCATGAAAGGCCGACGGATAATAAAGCGGCGCTTGGGTTTCCACGTTGCGCAACTCACCCATGTGGGTGGGGGAGGCTTGCCCGGTGTCGAGAATCCAGCGAATCTCGTTGGCGTGCCATACCGCGTCCCATGTGCTTGGAATCGACTGCCAGTGCGGCATGCCTCGCCAGGCGGCGAAGCCGATCGCCAGAGCGCCGAACAGGACCCCGGCTGCCGCCGCGACGACGGGCCAGTCCGGTCCAGACGGTTCGGCGGATTCCCGGCTGGTGGGTGGCCTGCGCATGAGCACAGCGCGCGAGCCGGCGGTGACAGCGCTCACAACGGCCAGCGTGAGTAGCGCACTGAGTGCGTTCCAGCGGATACCGAGCAAACCGAACGGCACGATCGCCAACGCCACCGCACCGTAGGTCAGCGCTGGGCCGACCGCCAGCGCCGCCGGCCACCGAAGGCCTCCGGCACGCCCCACGACGGCGCCCGGCGCGACCATCACCAGGACCGCGATCAGCACACCGGAGCCGAAGTTCACTGC
>CAYFMA010000005.1:51157-68333 GCA_964344085.1 uncultured Mycobacterium sp. | reverse complement strand
CCAGCGGCCGCAGGTCGGTCGACGGATTGACGACCACCTCGCGGGCGATCCGCAGCGCCTTCTTGTACTCCAGGGGCGGCTCGTCCTTGTCCTTGCCGAACCGGGCGAGGTAGAGGTCGTCGACGATTTCGACGATCAGATCGTCGAGGCTCTCCACCAGTTCGACCCCGGCATCGCTGTCACCGGCCACCCCGAGGGATTCCAGGACGACGCGGCAGAACTGGTGGATGGTGGCGATGGTGGCGGCGTCGAAACCGGCCAGCGCATCGCCGAGGCGTTCCCTGCGTGCGGCGAGTTCCTCGGGGGTGCCGGTCAGCAGGTGACGGATCACCTGGTTGTCGCCGGTGAGGCTGCTGTCGTCGAAGGCGGCCAGCGCCTCGGCGATCTGCCGGCGAACCCGGTCGCGCAACTCCTGGGTGGCCGCGCGACTGAAGGTGATCAGCAGCATCTGGTCCAGGCCGGCGACACCTTCGGCGATGTAGCGGGTCACCAGACCGGCCAGCGCGAAGGTCTTGCCGGTGCCCGCACTGGCCTCGAGCACGGTGGTGGAACCCGGTTCGGGCAGCGGCCCGAGCAGATCGAATGTCGTCGTCATGGGCGCCCCCGCAGAGCCTCGAACAGCGGCCACCACAGCCGGGCGGCGTAGGCGCCCAGACGGGTCGTCTCGCCGCGGTACTCCTCACCGGGACGGACGGGTTCCAGCAGCCTCGACAGCGGGGCGCCGGACCCCCACACCCGCGCATGCGGCGGGTGCTTGTCCTCGCCGGGGAAGTTGTCGCTGGACTTCCACTTGTAACCGGCCAGCCGTTCGGTGTCGCCGCGGCTCATACTGGCCTCCGCCCAGGCGTGAGAGGTCTTGAGCGGCAACGGGATCGGCTCCCGGCGGCCGGTGTCGTAGATGGCGACCAGATCGCGCAGCAGATCGATAGCGGGAACCCGCGGGCAGTAGACGGTCTCCCGGCGGACACCGTCTCCCTTTGGCCGGCGCCCGATACAGACCGCACTCCAGGACTGCCCGGGATCGTGAGCCGCCAACGCCAGCAACGGAATCCACGCGGTGAGCAGATGCTTACCGCCGAGCTTGGAGTAGGTGACGTCGACCAGGCGGTCGCCGAACACCGGCGACACCGTGCCGGTCAGACGGCGGCCGGAGCCCAGGTCGATGTCGACGTCGACCGCGCGGGCCGGTTCGGAGCGGAAACCGGCCGCCTCGACGGCCAGTTGGGTGGACTGGTCCCGGATCGTGCGGGCGGTGCGCCAGCCGATCTGACCAGGCGGCAGGGTGCCGCGACACCACTCGGCGTTGAGCGCACGTTCCGGGCTCAGGCCGCGCAGCATGTCGGCGAGCATGCGATCGCCGACCGTCCACTCCTCGAGTGCGTTGATGTCGACCGGGATGGCGTCATCGACACCCTCGACATCGGCGGGCAGGGTGTAGTCCAAGGCCCGGAAGAACCCCTTGACCGGGTCCTTGAAGAACGTGACGAGG
Organism: uncultured Mycobacterium sp.; assembly: GCA_964344085.1. Taxonomy (GTDB): domain Bacteria; phylum Actinomycetota; class Actinomycetes; order Mycobacteriales; family Mycobacteriaceae; genus Mycobacterium. Next base: position 66,844 of record CAYFMA010000005.1, on the reverse strand, counting down.
TCGGCCAGGGACACGTCGCCCTCGGGCGCCGGCGGCAGTGGAGCGCCGGCGAAGCGCGGCCGCTCTCCGTGCTCCCCCTCGGCGGCGCGGGCGGCCCGCAACACCGTCTGATCGAAGGTGAACGGCTGATCCGGGACCGAGGTCACCACAGCGCCGGGTTCGACATTGCGGATGTCGAAGGGCTGCAACGGATGCCGCGACACGATGGCTTCCCGAACGCCGCCCGTCACCGTGTCGTCCAGGGCGTCGAGCAGTTCGGCCAGTGGGACCGCCGGAGGACGTTCGTGACCGCTGAACTCGTTGGCGCCGGTGTAGGTGATCACCAGTGTCTCGGTGGCCGCACAGACGGCGTCGAGCAGCAACTGACGATCCTCGGAGCGGATGTCGCGCTCACCGGTCATCGGGTCGCGGGCCAGCGCGTCGTCACCGTCGGCGGTTCCGATCCGCGGAAAGGACCCGTCGTCGAGACCGACCAGGCACACCACCCGGTGCGGCACCGACCGCATCGGCACCATGGTGCACACGGTCAGCGTGCCGGTGCGGAAGTTGGCGCGGGTGGGACGGCCCGCCAGATGGCGGTAGAGCATCTGCTCGACGTCCGGCAGTCGCAGCGGCATCGACCCACGCGAGCCGGCTTTGACGAGCACGTCGTTGAACTCGCGCTCCAACTGACTGACCTGCCAGGCGTCGTCGTCTCCGACGCGGGTGAGCATCCTGACGCCGCCGGCGAGTGCGGCGAGCCAGTCCGACAGGGCCCGGGTGCCGGTCAGCGACTCGACGGTCCGCTGCAACCGGTCCACGAACTCGCACAGGCGCCCGGCCAGGTCCACCCGGTTGCTGCCGACGTCGTCGAGCGGCAGGGTGGCGTCGATCCAGGCCTGCGAATCGTCGGACAGCGCCACCCCGGCCAGGATGCGGTCGAGTCCGAAGCGCCAGGTGTGGTGGATGAAGCTCAGGCCGTACGGCGCCCGGTGCTCCCGGTCGAAACCCCAGCGGATGTTGGACTCACGCACCCAGTCGGTGATGTCGTCGAGGTCGTCGTCGGTGAAGTTGAACCGGGCCCGCACCGGCTCGGACTGGACGAGGTTGAGCACCTCGCTGGCGGTCACCCGGCTGCCGGCCAGGGTCAGCAATTGGGAGGCCACCGCCAGCAGCGGGTTGGTCTGCACCAGCGACCGGTCGGCGAGTCGCACCCGCAACTGATGGGCCGGATGCGCATCGGGCACCACCTCACCGAGACCGAAGTCGGCGGCGATCAGCGGCGCGTAGGTCTCGATATCGGGACACATCACCAGGATGTCGCGGGGCTCCAGCGTCGGGTCGTCGGCGAGCAGGCCGAGCAGTACCTCGCGCAGCACGTCGACCTGGCGGGCCGGGCCGTGACAGCTGTGCACCTGCACCGACCGGTCGCCGGGTGTGATCGAACGGCCCTGTGGCCGAACGGCATTGGCGGAGATGTCGGACTGCAGCCAGCCCAGCAGGGTGTCCGGATAGCCGGTGGCCGGCAGGAACTCATCGGTGGCGGGATACGCAGGCAGGCTGCGCTGCAGATCGCGCAGATCGCGGCCGAGGGTGGCCAGCAGCGGATGCTTGACGGCACGGTGACTGGTGTCCTCGCGACGCGGGATCACTCCGCGCAGATCGGCAAGCGTGGACCACAGATCGGCGCTGGGATGGGGTAGCCACAGGTGCACCTCGTGATGGGTGGCCAGCGCCTCGAGCAGTTCGATATCGGTGATCGAAAGCCGGGTGTGGCCGAACAGCGAGATGCGCTCGGGAAGATCCGGCGAAGCGGAGGACTGCAACCGCGCGACGGTCTCGGCGTGCCGGACGTGTGGCGGGTCGATGCCCATCGTGTCGACGAGTCGGCGAAAGAGTTCGGGCTGCCAGGCCAGGTCCGCATCGGCGGTGGTGTCACCGTCGAGCCAGCCGGCCAGCAGGTGCGGCCGCTGCCTGGCGTAGGCGAAGAACAACCCGGCCAGTCGCCGGGCGACCGCGTACCGGCGGCCCTGTCGCAACTCGCGCTCGTCCTCACCCGAGCTGAAGTGCCCGAGATGGTTCGCCAGCGTCGTGCACCACGGCTCGTCCAGGCTGGCGTCGATGACCTCGAGCAGCGGCCAGGTCATGGCATCGGGCGACCACGGGTCGTCGTCCCGGGTGCCGGCGATCTCGGCGATCAGGGAACCCGGCGAGCGGAACACCACCCCGGCGCAGACGCCGTCAGACGCCCCGTCTCTGCCGCCCCGGCCCAGGATGTGCGAGAGCCGCTGGGACAGCCAGCGCTCCACCCCGCGTGCGGGCACGACGACGAGATCCTCGGCGAACGGGTCGGACGGCGGCGTGGCCAGCAGTTCCCCCAACCCGTCCGCGAGGACATCGGTACGTTCCGCGCGGTGAATGTGCAAGGCCATCGCCTGACAACCTAGCCCCACCCTCCGACAGGTTCAGGTGAGGTTCAGGCCGTCCATATCCCGGTGACCGGAGGGGCGGCCGCCGCGAGTCCGGTCTTGGGCAGACCGTAGATCTCCTGGATCGTCGAGAGCACGTTGTAGTGACTGATCGTCTGGCTGTAACTGCCAGGTTTGACGCTCGCGCCGTAGAAGATCGTCGCGATCCGGTTGTCTGCACTGTCGTCGTCCTCGTCCCAGGTGACGATGAGCAGACCGTTGTTCGCCTTGGCCCAGTTCGCGTAGCCGGACAGATGCGCCGACAGCCAGGCGTCGCCGGCCGCGACGCTGCCGTCGTGCATATCGTCGGCGAGGTCGGGGACGACGATGGAGACGGTGGGCAGTGAACCGATGTCGAAGGCGCTCAGCGGCATCGACGCCGACGCCGGGACGTTGGTGAAGTTCACCCACGGTGCGTGCTTGCGCGCGTAGCCGCCTGCCGAGCAGACCGGTGACCCTGCCGCCGGGAGACCCTCGGCGAAGCCGCCGAAGCTGTAGCCGGCGTTGAACAGCCCCGACGCGAGGTTCGGCGCGGCACCGAGGTCCAGTGGGCAGGCGTTGCTGGTGACGCCGAAGGTGTCGCCGGCGAACAGCGCCAGATAGTTGGGCTGGCTGGGATGCGTGACCGCGAACGACTGGGTCATCAGCGCGCCGCCGGTGGCCAGTGCGTTGATGAACGGCGCGGCCTTGTTGCCGATGACGGCGTCGGCGGTGTGGTTCTCCTCGACGACGACGACGACGCGCGCGAACCCGGGCACCAGTGGCGCGGCGTGGACGGGTGCGGCCGGGGCCGCCGCGACGGCCAGCGCCGCGGCCAAAGCGGACAGACGCCTCATGGCTGCGAGTGTAAGGGCGCAAGAACCATGTGGCTTTCTGCCCGCCTCATAGCGACAAGGAATCAGCCGCTGGGCTGTTGTCGCTATGAGGCGGGCAAAAAGAGTGGTGTCTGAGCCGCGCGGCGGCCCCGACGGCGGTGAATCCGCTGAACTCTCAGGGAATCGACTCGCGGAAGTCGACGCCCGCATGCAAGGCACGGACCTGCTCCTCGATATCGACCACCGGGATCACCTGGTATTCGGCGATGAAGGCGAACTTCCCGGTGGCGTCGGCGATGTCAGCAGGATTGTCGGTCTCGATCACCGCGCATCCGCCCATCCCGTCAAGTCGACCGAGGAACTGGTGGTAGGTCGTACTCTGCGCGGGAGTCCACTTGGAGAACACCTCCAGCCCGCGCCGCAGGCTTTTCTCGTTCTCCGCCGCAGATCCACCGACGCGGTAGGTCCAGGTCATCAAATACTTCATCACTCTCTCCTCACTGATGTTGTCGCCGGGCGCCGTGGTGCGACCCGGACGCGGATGGGGCCGTCGGCAACAGTGGTGAACGGCGACCGCAGGGGGAAGACATCGGAGCAGGAATGGATTTCGCACCGGCCGATGACGGTCGCCAAGGCCAGTGCGGCTTCAAGCATGGCGAAGTGATCCCCGATACAGGCGCGCGGTCCCGCACCGAACGGCAGGTACTGCCAACGGTCGATGCCCTTACGTACCACCGGGGCGAAACGGTCCGGGTCGAAGAGCAACGGGCGGTCCCACAATCCCGGATCGCGGTGGATCGCGGAGATACCGACGATCAGGATCGACCCGCTCTCGACCCGGTAGCCGTCGATCTCGACGTCTCTGGTCGCCTCCCTGATCACACCGGCGGCCGGCGGGCACAGGCGCAACGCCTCGTGCAACACCTGAACTGTGTAGTGCAGCCTCGGAACGTCCTCCAGTGTCAATTGGCGGTGACCGAGCGCATCGACCTCGGCGCTGACCATCTGCTGCACGTGCGAGTACCGGCCGAGCGCCCACAGAGAGTAGGCCAGCAGCGTCGCCGTGGTGTCGTGGCCGGCGGCGATGAACGCGATCAGTTCGCTGCGGATCTCCTCATCGGCCAGACCTCGCCCGGTCACCGGATCGACCGCGTCGATCAGCGCCCGCACCAGCGGGGCATCCCGGCCCGGATCGGTCCGGCAATCGGTGAGGATGCCGTCGGCGAGACGGTCCAGGACCCCCGCAGCCGAACGGGCCCGCCGGCGGGCCGGCAGCGGCAACCAACTCGGCAGGCGCACCGGGGCGGCCACCCGGTCCGAGGCGTATCCCAGCGCCGTCTCGAGTGACTCCGCAATCACCCCGGCGTGTTCGTCGAGGTCCAATCCCAGCATCGAGCGACCCCATGCGAACAGCGTCAGCCGGCGGCACTCGGTGTCCAGATCGATCAGGTCGTCGTCCTGCCAGGCATCAGCGATCCTCTGCGCCGCCCGGGCCATGTCGCCGGCGAAGGCACGCACGTTCTGCTCGGTGAAGATCGGTTGCAGAGACCGCCGCCGGGGCAGCCACGGCTGATGCTTCACGTTGAACAGGTTCGGCCCGATCAGTTGCAGCAGTTCCTCGTGAAGCATGGCCTTGTCGATGCCGTTGTCGACGTTGCCGAGAACATCGTGTGCGCCCTGCGGGGATGTGGTCAGCACGATCGGAGCCGCCAGCCAGGCCGGTGCGAGAGTCAACCGGGTGACAGGTCCACCCGCGTCGCGCAGCATCTCGAAACCGATGTGGAAATTCCTGATGGCCGTGGCCTGCACGCGGCGTGGCAAAGGATTGTCCGGGACGGCCCTGGAGATATGCGGATCGGCTGAAATCGCCATAACAACAACACAACAACCACGGCTGTTGCCAGGCCTCATCCAAACAGTTGAAATGAAGAAGGAGTCGGGTTCGGGATCGCGTAACTGACTAGGGGGCAACTTAATTGGTGGATTTGGATGAATTCTCACGGGTGGTCGCCGCGATCTATGCCGCAGTACTGCGACCCGGTGATTGGACGGTGCCACTGGACGGCATTCGCCGGGCGGCGGGCGCATCGGCGACCGGGTTGCTGGTGGGCGACTCTCATGACCGGACGATCTTGAGCGCAAGCCTTCCCGACGAAGCCCGCAACACCTATCTGGCGTACTTCCACACCATCGACTACGTGCTGGACAAGGTCGAACAAAGTCCCATCGGGCTCATCCATGCCGGATCGGACCTGATCGCCCGGCAGCCGCGTTCGGAATTCAACCACGATTGGATGCGCCCACACGGGTTGCAGGACGGTCTGTTCGTCCGGTTGACACCCGGTCCGCACCCGACCTGTTTCATCATCGCCGCTCCCTGCAGGGACGACCCGTTCGCGACCCGCGAGCGCGTCGAATTCGTCAACGCACTGGTGCCGCACTGGCAGCAGGCCCTACGCGCCGTCGATTACCTCGCCGGCCTCAATGCCGCCGCTACAGAGGTCGTCGAAGTGATAGAGACCATGCGCAACGCCGTCATCGTGATCGACGCACACCACGCGGTCGTGCACAGGAACATCGCCGCCGCTCATCTGCTCGGCGCGAACGATGGACTGTGCATCCGGGACGGCGGAATTCACGCTCGCGCTCCGAAAACCGACGCGGAATTGCAGTCCGGCATCGGCCAGGCCCTGACGCACCAGGGCCGGGGCGCGACCATGACCTGCGACCGGGCCGAAGGAAAGCGTCCCTACATCGTGCACATCCTGCCGCTCGGACTCCCCGACCCCGCCGCGCGGGGCCAAGCGCTGCTGATCGTGATCAATCCCGACGACCTCCCCTCGCCTCCGACGACGTTGGTGCGCAAGGTGTTCGGGATGACACCCGCGGAGGCCGAGGTCGCGGTGCGCCTGACGAACGGCGACGGCATCAAACCCATCTCCGAGGAGCTGCACCTCTCGACGGCGACCATCAAAACCCATCTGCAGCACGTGTTCGACAAGACCCGAACCCACCGCCAGACCGAACTCATCCGCCTGCTGTTGGCGGTCCTGCCGTAACCGGACCGCGCAGCTAACGGACCAGCCGTGCGATCGCCCCCAGCGGAAGGTGCAGCCACGACGGGCGGTGCCGGGCCTCGTAGCCCACCTCATACACCGCCTTGTCGAGTTCGTAGGCGGCCAGCACCTCGGCCCGCGCGCGCGGATCCACCCCGGCCGCGGCCGCGTACCCGTCGCAGAACCCCGCACTGTCGCAGCCCGCGTAGTCGAAGGACCGCAGCATCCCGGCCACGTCACGCAGCGGTGAATCCGGTTGGCGCCGTTGAACCAACGGCTGTCCCGGCTCACCCTCGAAGTCGATCAGCAGCCAGATCTCCGGTGAGCGCAGCACCTGCCCGAGATGCAGATCGCCGTGAATCCGCTGCGCGGTGACACTCTCCCCCGACAACGCCGCGTACCGCGCCTCGACAGCGGTCCGGTACGGCTCGAGTTCCGGCACCGCTGCGGCGGTCGCACGCAGGCGTTCGATCATCCGGTCGGAGGGGAAGGCCGATGTGGACGTCCCGAGTTCGGCTGCCAGCGTCATGTGCACCGAGGCGACCGCCTCACCCAAGGGGTAGGTCTGGTCCGCGCCGAGACGGCCCGACCTTGCCATATCCCAGCCGAGGGCTGCCCCGGCGACGTACCCGGTCACCATGAGCAATGGGCCCTCATCGGTCTCCAGAGTCCCCAGCAAGGGAGCGATGTGCGGGTTGCCGGCCCGCCCGAGCGCCCGGGTCAGTTCGATGTCGGGGTTGACGCCGCAGGCCACCCGGCGGAACAGCTTGAGGATCACCCGCTCGTCGAAGACCACACTGGTGTTGCTCTGCTCGCCACCGATCACCCGCGACACGGTGCCGGCCGGCAGCACCACACCGGGTTCCGGTTGCACCGCCGCCAGAAGCTGCCGTGCCGAATCCGGTTGGTACAGAGCGTCATTCCCGTCATGGACCACCACCTGATAGCGCTCGACGGAACCGTCGGCGTAGCGCGCGTCGACCAGAACGTCGTCCAGGCCGTCGCCCAACGGAAGCACGCGATGCACCGCCGCCGATTCCAACGTCCGGTCCCGGCCGGCATACCAGCGCTGCCGCGGCAGCCAATCAGCCCAGGGAAGCAGGTTCAGTCCCGGATGCGGACGACGACCTTGCCGCGGGCGGTGCGGTTCTCCAGTGCCGCGACGGCCTCCGCGGCGCGCTCCAGCGGATAGACGTCGGGTTGCGGCGCCGCCAGAGCACCGGAACGCAGCAGCGCCGCCAGCCCCTCCCACTGCTCCTGCAAGGCATCGGGATGGCCCATGGTCCAGGCGCCCCAGCCGACGCCGACCACGTCGATGTTGTTGAGCAGCAGGCGGTTCACCTTCACCGTCGGGATCTCCCCGCCGGTGAATCCGACCACCAGCAGCCGGCCCGCCGGGGCCAGCGAGCGCAGCGAGTCGGTGAACCGGTCGCCGCCGACCGGGTCCATCACGATGTCGACGCCCCTGCCGCCGGTGAGTCCGGCGACCGCGTCCTTGAAACCGTCGGCCAGCACCACGTCGGTCGCGCCGTTGGCACGGGCGACGTCGGCCTTGTCCTCGGTGCTGACGACGGCGATCACCCGCGACGCCCCCAGCGCGGGAGCAATCCGCAGCGTCGAGGTGCCGATACCGCCGGCCGCACCGTGCACGAGCACCGACTCGCCCTTGGCCAGCCGTCCGCGGACGGTGAGCGCGAAGTAGACGGTCAGGTCGTTGAACAGCAGGCCCGCACCGGCCTCGAAGGAGATGTCGTCCGGCAGCGGGAATACCCGGGAGGCGTCGACGACCGCGGTCTCGGCCATGGCGCCGCCGATCATCGTCAGCCCGAGCACCCGGTCACCGGCTCGCACCGGCGCGCCCGCCGGAGCGGAGCGGACCACACCGGCCAACTCGGCTCCGAGGGTGAACGGAAGCTCCGGGCGGTATTGATAGAGCCCGCGGGTCAGCAGCGCATCGGGGAAGGCGACCCCGGCGGCGTGCACGTCGACGACGACTCCGTTCGCTCCGGCACTTCCGGCGGAGGGCTCGTCGACGTCGGCGAGTTCCAGCGACTCGGGACCGCCGAGCGCGGTGACCCGGACCGCGCGCATCAGGGCTGCTTGATGGACAGCAGAGTGACCTGCTGCTCGCCTCGCGGAGTGCGGTAGGTGACGGTGTCGCCGGCCTTGTGCCCGTACAGCGCCAGGCCCAGCGGGCTGTCGGCGGTCAGGGTGGAGTCCTCTTCACCGGCCGGGGTCTCCTCGATGAAGTTGACCACCCGCATGGCGGTCTCCTCGCCGTCCGGCCAGCGCAGCTTCACCTGGGTGCCGTTGGGGAGCTGGCCCTCGACGGTGGCGTTACCACCGGCCAGCAGCCAGGTCAGCCGGCTGATCTGTTCGTCGAGACCGCCGAGGTCCTCGGCCCGCTGCAACGCGTCGGCGGCGTCACCGCGATCGCCCACGCTCTCCGCATCGGCCTGCAACTCGGAGTGCAGTTGCTCGCGGCGGCGGCGCAGTTCAGCCAGTTCGGCCTCGAGGCGGGCATGTTCCTGCGCGACGAACTTCTTGGATCCCGTGTTCGGACTCATGGAGGACAAGGTACCGGGTCGTGGCCGCCGGTATCGTCGGGTCCGTGGCCAACCTCGATCACGGCGACCCGGGCGACGCCCCGACCATTCCGCCGCCACTGACCACGATCGCCGACCCGAAACGGCCCTCAGCGGCCGAGGAGGCACGCACCATCGCCGCCTCCACGAATGCGGCGACCCTGGCGAGCCTGACGACATCGGGTGATCCGTGGGCATCCTTCGTCACCTACGGACTGCTGGACGGTGCGCCCGTGCTGTGCGTCTCGCAACTGGCCGAGCACGGTCGCAACCTGTCCCACGATCCGCGGGCCAGCTTGTCCATCCTCGCGCCGACCACCGAGACCGACCCGTTGGCCAGTGCGCGGATCACCCTGGCCGGGACCGTCGAGCAACCCCTCGGACCTGAACTCGACGCGGCCCGCGCGGCCCATATGGCGGCGGTGCCGGCGGCCAGGTACTACATCGACTACAGCGATTTCTCGATATGGGTGCTGCGGGTGCAGCGGGTCCGCTGGGTGGGCGGCTACGGCCGGATGGACTCCACGACCGCCGCCGATTACGCCGCCGCCGCACCGGACCCGATCCGGCCGCATGCGGCCTCCGCCGTCGAGCATCTCAACGCCGACCATGCCGAGGCGCTGAGCGCGATGGCCCGCACCCTGGGCGGCTACCCCGACGCCGAGACGGCGGTGTGCACCGGGATCGACCGCTACGGCCTGGACCTCAAGGTCACCACTCCGCGCGGCGCACCGGCCTACACCCGGGTCGGTTTCGGCGGCGCGCTGGATTCGTTCGACGAACTACGCGCGGCCACAGTCGATCTCACCCACCGAGCACGCGGCTGAGGAACTCCACCTGATCGGTCTTCACCTGCGGATCGTTGTAGATGTCGAAATGCCCGTAGGGGTAACGGCGAAGCTCGCCGCGCGGAGCGCGCCGGGCAGCCTCCAGGCTCGGTCCGGGCGGGGTGGTGGCATCGGCGTCGCACACGCAGAACAGCACCGGCATGGTGAGCCGGGAGGCATCCCGCACCGGCCGGTACAGGGTCAACCGCAGGACGATCCGCGCGGCGACTTCGTTGCGCCACAGTGACTCCGGCCCCACGATCGCGGCGAAACCGGGCTGTGCCTCCGGCGCCGTCATGGCCGCGAACGAGCCGGGGGCACCGACCGCGGGCAGGTACCGGGGTGGCCGGCCGGCCAGCGCGCCGAGTTGATCGCGCACCGCGGCGACGGAGGCGCGCAGGATGTTGCGGACCGGCATCGCCCGGATGGCCGCCACACTGTCGGTGAACGGCGCCTGGGCGATGACCGCCGCGATCCGCGGATCACCGGCCGCCACGGTCAGGACGTGCCCGCCACTGAACGACGATCCCCACAGTGCGATGCGGTCCGGGTCGACACCGTCGGCATGCCGGGCCCAGTCGATCACCGCGCGGTAATCGTCCTGCTGCCGGCCGATGTCGAGAAGTTGTCGCGGCTCACCGGTGGAGCGTCCGAAATGCCGGTAGTCGAAGAGCACGACCACGAAACCGGCGTCCCGGAACGCCTCGGCGTACGCCGGCAGGCCGTCGTCCCGGGTTGCCGAGAACCCGTGTGCCATCACCACACACGGTGCGCGTCCCTCACCGTCGGGCCGGTAGACGTAAGCGGCCAGTTGTTCGCCGTGCGAAGGGATTCGGACGTCCCGGCGCGGCAGCGGCATCATTCACCTCCCAGCGGCCGGAGTAGCCTCTCTGATGGAGATTCTCCCCGAGGAAGAGGAAGTCATGGCGGGAACCGACGAACGGCAGGCCCTGGCGAAGCTGAGCGAGGAGCACGGCTGGCGCCACCTGGTCAAGAGCGAGCACACCGACTCCTTCGGCCGCGGCAACATCCGTATCCGGGTCATCTGGCGGGACAGCGAGACCATCAACGGCGCGGTGTTCTTCGAGAACGACATGTACGAGAACTACAGCCGCGAACTGCCCAAGGTGCAGGGCTGGCTCAAGCGCTAGTCAGTCCGAACACCTCAGCCAGTTCGCGCAGCGCCGGACGCGGGTCCCAAGCCGGGTTGCCGTCGCCGAGCGCCTGAACCAGAACGTGATCGGCGCCGGCGTCGAGATGCGCGGTCACCGTCGCCGCCGCCTGCTCGACCGAACCCATTCCGACCACGCCGCGGGCAAGTCTCTCCGAACCGCCCGGCACGAAGTCGGTCTTCTCGTCGAATCCCAGCCGCTTCCAGTTGTTGCGGTAGTTGGGCAGACCCGAGTAGATCTGCAGGTGCAGATGCGCACGACGCATCTGCTCCTCATCATCGCCGCCCACGACGACGGCCTGCTCCGGCACCACCCACTTGTCGGGACCCAGAATCTCCCGCGCGGTCGCGGTGTGCGCGGGGGTGGCCAGATACGGATGCGCGCCGTCGGCCATCGAGCCGGACAGCTCAATCATCTTGGGCCCCAACGCCGCCAGCAGTCGGGTCGGCCGTCCCGAGCCGGGCTCGATAGCCTCAGGCAGCGCCGCCATCCGCTCCAGGTAGTTGGCCATGGTGGCCAGCGGCTTGTCGTAATCGATGCCGAGACGTTTCACCAGCGGTCCGTGGCTGACACCGAGGCCATAGACGAAGCGTCCGGGGTACAGCGCGGTCAGCGTGCGTCCGGCGCCCTCCGCGGTCTCCGGGATACGCGCATGGATGTTGGCGATACCCGTGCCGACCACAAGGCGTTCGGTGGCATCGAGGAAGGCGGCCGATTCGATCAGCGCATCCTTCAAGCCGATCTCCGGCATGAAGAGCGAGCCGTATCCCATCGCCTCGATATCGCGTGCCACCTCCTGGGCGGCCGGCATGGGCCAGGTGTCGCTGGCCCACCAGACGCCGATGCGGGAGGGGAAGTCGATGCGGGCTTTCTCGCTCATGCGAACACCATAGAGCCGCCCGTTCCCACACTTTAGAGTGAGGTCATGAGCACTGGTTTCGATCTCTCCACCGTGTTCCGCACCGTCGCGGAGGCCATCCCAGACCAGAAGGCTTTCATCTGGCGCGACCGCCGGCTGACCTACGCGCAGATGGACGCGCGCATCGACGGGATCGCGCACTACCTCGTCGAGCAGGGACTGGGCTGCCACACCGAACGCGATCAGCTCGCCGGGCACCAGTCCGGCCAGGACCACATCGGGCTGTATCTGCGCAATGGCAACGAGTACCTCGAGGCGATGGTGGCCGGCTACCGCGCCCGGGTGGCCCCGTTCAACGTCAACTATCGCTACGTCGAGGAGGAGCTGCTCTACCTCCTCGGCGACTCGAAGGCCCGCGCACTGGTCTATGCCGGCGAGTTCGCGCCGCACGTGCACTCGATCCTCGGCCGGCTGCCCGATCTGACGGTGCTCATCCAGGTCGACGACGGCTCCGGCAACGAACTGCTTCCCGGTGCGGTGGACTACGAATCCATCACCGCCACACCGGCTCCCGCATCCGGGATGCCCACGCCGACCGGCGACGATCTCTACATCCTCTACACCGGCGGCACCACCGGCATGCCAAAGGGCGTGCTGTGGCGCCAGCACGACATCTTCATGTCGGCGATGGGCGGCCGCCCGTTCCTGTCCGCCGGTGAGGAACTGAAGTCCTACTCCGATCTCGCCGAGCAGGCCCGCACTCAGGCGGGGTTCCGTTCCCTGCTGCTGATTCCGCCGCTGATGCACGGCGCCGCCCAATGGGGCGTGTTCAACACCATCAGCACCGGCGGCTGGATCGCCATCCCCGATGACGTGGTGAAGTTCGACGCCGACGGAATCCTGAGACTGGCCGCCCGCGAACGGGTGCTCGGCATCCCGGTGGTCGGCGACTCCATGGCCCGGCCCCTCGTCGACGCGATCGAGAAGGGCGACTACGACCTGTCCGGTCTGCTGGCGATGACCAACGGCGGGGCGCCGCTGTCACCCACGGTGCGCGACCGCCTGCTCAACGCCCTTCCCAATCTGATGATCATGGACGCAGTCGGAGCCTCGGAGTCCGGCGCGCAGATGACCACCATCGCCACCAAGGGCGCCGATGTGGGGGCCGCGATCTTCACCCCGTTGGCCGACACCACCGTGATCGACGTCGACTTCACCCGGGTTCTCCAACCCGGCGAAGGTGACGGCTGGCTGGCGCGGCGGGAGTTCGTGCCGTTGGGCTACCTCGGCGACGCCGAGAAGACCGCCCGCACCTTCCCCACCATCGACGGGGTGCGCTGGTCCATTCCCGGTGACAAAGCCCGGATCCTGCCCGACGGCCGCATCGAACTGCTCGGCCGCGATTCGGTGACGATCAACTCCGGCGGGGAGAAGATCTTCGCCGAAGAGGTCGAACGTGCGGTCGCCAGCCACCCGGCCGTCTACGACGTCGTGGTGACCGGACGGCCGTCGGAACGCTGGGGCAACGAGGTGGTGGCGATCGTGCAGTTCTCCGAGAACCGCAGTGCCACAGACGAAGAGCTAGCCGAGGCCTGCCGCGAGCACATCGCCGACTACAAGGTGCCCAAGGCCTTCATCCGCAGCGAGAAGATCGTGCGCTCACCGGCCGGTAAGGCCGACTACCGCTGGGCCAAGGCGGTCGCCACCGGGGCCTGAGCACAGCCCGTTGACGAGGCCCATCTGGACGTGTCCCGATTATGTATGGTTACATACTTAAATGGCTGGACCTCGTGAGCGAATGGTCGTCTCCGCCGCACTGCTGATGCGCGAACGCGGGGCGCACTCCACCGCTATCGCCGACGTCCTCGAGCACAGCGGAGCCCCGCGCGGGTCGGCCTATCACTACTTCCCGGGCGGGCGCGAGCAGTTGCTCTGCGAAGCGGTCGACTACGCGGCCGGATACGTCGCCGACGCGATCGCCGGCGCCCCGACTGCGATCGGGATGCTCGACGTCGCCGTGCGCTTCTACCGCAACGGTCTGCTGGACAGCGACTTCCGGGCCGGCTGCCCGGTGATGGCGGTGGCCGTCGAAGCCGGCGACCCGGACCCCCGGACCGCCGCCGCGGTGCAGCACGCCGCCGGCGCATTCGACCGGTGGAACGACCTCATCGCCCGACGCCTGATCGCCGACGGCGTCGGCCGCACCAAAGCCGTCGAACTCGCGACCCTGGTGGTCGCCGGACTGGAGGGCGCACTCGTGCTGGCCCGCACCCGCCGCGACGTCGCCCCACTCGACGCAGTGCACCGCCGGCTTCGCAGCCTGCTGAAGTCCGAGATCGAAGGGAACTGACATGACCGGCCAGTGGCAATCGACCGCCTGCATCCTGTGCGAGTGCAACTGCGGGATCACCGTCCAGACCAGCCAGCAAGACGGGGTTCGCAGCCTGGTGAAGATCCGCGGCGACAAGGAACACCCCGCCTCACAGGGCTACACCTGCAACAAGGCATTGCGGCTGGACTTCTACCAGAACAACCCCGACCGCCTGACCTCGCCGATGCGCCGCCGCGCCGACGGCACCTATGAGGAGATCGACTGGGACACAGCCATTTCCGAGGTTGCAGCCGGCTTCCGCCGGATCGCCGACCAGTACGGCGGAGACAAGATCTTCTATTACGGCGGCGGCGGCCAGGGCAACCACCTCGGCGGTGCCTACAGTGGCGCCTTCCTCAAACCGCTCGGCCAGCGCTACCGGTCCAACGCGCTCGCGCAGGAGAAGACCGGCGAGTTCTGGGTGGACGCCCACCTCTACAGCGGTCACACCCGCGGCGAGTTCGAGCACGCCGAGGTGTCGGTGTTCGTCGGCAAGAACCCGTGGATGTCGCAGAGTTTCCCGCGGGCCCGCACCGTACTCCAGGACATCGCCAAGGACCCGGCCCGTTCGATGATCGTCATCGATCCTGTGGTCACCGAAACCGCTCAGATGGCCGACTTCCATCTGCGTGTCCGCCCCGGCGCCGACGCCTGGTGCCTGGCCGCACTGGCCGCCGTGCTGGTGCAGGAAAACCTCTGCGACGAAGCATTTCTCGCCGAGCACGTCACCGGCGCCGATGAGGTCCGCGCGGCGCTGTCCGCGGTTCCGATCGCCGACTACGCACAGCGCAGCGGTGTCGACGAGGACCTGATCCGCGCGGCCGCCCGCCGGATCGCCGGAGCCGGAAGCGTGGCGGTGTTCGAGGACCTCGGCATACAGCAGGGCCCCAACAGCACGCTGTGCTCGTACCTGAACAAGATGCTGTGGATTCTCACCGGCAACTTCGCCAAACGCGGCAGTCAGCATCTGCACTCGATGTTCGGCCCGCTGATCTCGACATCCAGTGCGGGAGTCGGCCGGACACCGGTCACCGGTGCCCCGATCGTCGCCGGACTGGTGCCGTCCAACGCGATACCGCAGGAGATCCTCACCGATCACCCGGACCGGATCCGCGCGATGATGGTCGAGAGTTCCAACCCGGCCCACTCGATCGCCGACTCGGCGGCCTGCCGGGAGGCGTTCGGATCACTGGAGTTCATGGTCGTCATCGACGTCGCGATGACGGAGACCGCGCGACTGGCGCACTATGTGCTGCCGGCCGCCAGCCAGTTCGAGAAGTGCGAGGCGACGTTCTTCAATCTGGAGTTCCCGCACAACACCTTTCACCTCCGCCACCGCCTGTTCGAACCGTTGGCCGGCACACTGCCGGAACCGGAGATCTGGGCCCGGCTGGTACGCGCGCTGGGCATCGTGAGTGAGGACGACCTGCGGCCGCTGCGCAAGGCGGCCGATCAGGGACTCGACGCCTACCTGGCGGCCTTCTTCACCGAGATGGCCGCCAACCCGGTGCTGAACAAGGTGCTGCCCTATGTGCTCTACGAGACGCTGGGACCG
>CAYFMA010000005.1:26714-51147 GCA_964344085.1 uncultured Mycobacterium sp. | reverse complement strand
GGGACCGACGCTGGCCGACGGCCTGCAGGGCGCCGCCGCACTGTGGGGCCTGGCCCAGAAGGCCGCGATGACCTATCCGGACGCGGTTCGCCGTGCCGGGCATGCCGACGGCAACGCGTTGTTCGAGGCGATCCTGTCCAGCCGTTCGGGGATGACCTTCACCGAGCACGAGTACGCCGACGACTGGAACCTCATCGGCCATCCCGACCACAAGATCGCGCTGGTGATCCCCGAACTGCTCGGCGATCTCGCCGCCCTGACGGACGGCCGCCCCGGACTCACCACCGACGAGTTCCCGATCGTGCTGTCGGCAGGTGAGCGGCGGGCCTTCACCGCCAATGACATTCTGCGAAACCCGGACTGGCGCAAACGCGACGCCGAAGGAGCACTGCGGGTGAGCGTCGACGACGCCACCTCACTGGGCCTGACCGACGGCGGCCGCGCGCGGATCACCACGGCGGCGGGCAGCGCGGAGGCCGTGGTCGAGGTCAGCGAGGCGATGCTGGCCGGGCACGCGTCACTGCCCAACGGCTACGGGGTGGACTTCATCGACGTCGCAGGCCGGCGTCGGGTGCCCGGCGTCGCCCCCAACGAATTGACCTCCACCGACTGGCGTGACGCCTACGCCGGCACCCCGTGGCACAAGCATGTACCGGCCCGGATCGAGGCGCTCACGTCTTAACATCACCGGATGGAGTCTCCGTGGAGTGACGAGGTGATCGCCGGCGAGTACGGCGGGCACCCCGGCCTGGTCTACCGCGACCGGCCGCACACGTTCGCAGAGTTCCTCTACGGCGTTCAGCGCTGGTCCGGGCGAACCTTCCTGGTTCAGGGCGAGCGTCGGATCACCGCCGGCGAGTTCTTCGCCGCGATGCGGGCGGCCCGAGAGGTGCTGTCACCCTTCGGGATCCAGCCCGGTGACCGGGTCCTGCTGCTGGGTTACAACAGCCCGGACTGGGTGCTCGCGCTGTGGACCGTCTGGTCGCTGGGGGCTGTTCCGGTACTGGGCAACCGCTGGTGGAGTCACCCGGAGACGAACCACTCGCTCGGACTGACAGCGCCACGGCTCGTCATCGCCGATGACACCGATCTGGTCCCGGCCGGCACCCCGGTCCTCGAGATGGGTGCGCTGGCCGGATGCTTCAGCGACGCCAGCCTCGACAGTCCGGAGATCCCGGGACCAGCCACTGAAGAGGATCCGGCCTTCATCCTGTTCACCTCCGGCAGCACCGGCATGCCCAAGGCCGTCGAACTGCCGTTCCGCGCACTGGTGGCCAACCAGCAGAACGTACTGGCGCGGGCCCGCCAGTTGCCGCACCTGCTGCCGGCCGACGCACGGCAGGCCATCACCCTGCTGTCGACGCCCGTCTTCCACATCGGCGCCTTCGCCACGCTCATCACCCAGACCCTCATCGGCGGACTGGTGATCTTCAACCAGGGTCGCTTCGATCCGGCCCAGGTGCTCGCACTGATCGAGAAGGAGAAGGTGCAACGCTGGGGCGCGGTGCCCACGATGGCCGCCCGACTGCTGGAGCATCCCGAGTTCGAGCAGCACGATCTGTCCAGTCTGCGGGCCTTCCCCCTCGGCGGCGCACCGGTCGCGCCCGCACTGCTGGATCGGCTCGCCGACCGGATCCCGCAACTGCGGGGCCGTGGCCTGGCCAACACCTGGGGCATGAGTGAAGGTGCGGGTTTCTTCACACTGGCCACCGGAGCCGAACTCGAACGCTTTCCCAAGACCGTCGGCCGGCCCTTTCCCACCATCGAATTGATGATCGCCGACCCCGACGACGAAGGCCACGGCGAGATCCTGGTGCGCTCCCCCAGCCTGATGCTCGGCTATGTCGGCATCGACGACGACACGATCAGTTCCGAGGGTTGGCTGCACACCGGCGATGTCGGCCACCTCAACGACGAGGGCTACCTGTTCATCGACGGCCGCAGCAAGGACATGGTGATCCGCGGTGGGGAGAACATCGCCTGCCCGCACGTGGAAGCCGCCCTGATGCGTCATCCCGATGTCGTCGACGCCGCCGCGATCGGACTACCGCACCCTGATCTCGGCGAGGAACTCGCGGCGGTGGTGGCGCACCGCGCCGGGCGCGCGCCCTCCGAGGAGGAACTGACCCGGCACATGTCCGAGGAGGTCGCCTACTTCGCGGTGCCCACCCGCTGGATCATCCGAGTGGATCCGCTTCCCACCCTCGCCACCGGAAAGATCGACAAGCGAAGGCTGGCAACGGAATTCGGCTAACGCCGGGCGAACCAGGGTGCACGCTCGGGGCGGATCCCGACGCCGATCACCCGCGCCGGAATGACCGTCAGCCAGGGCAGCTTCTGCAACAGGGCCGTGAAGGCCGCCGGCGGCCTGCCGTCGGCACCCTTGAACACCGGGACGACCAGCGCCCGGTGCATGGCCCGCTGAATGCCCTGGGTTATCGCGGCGGCGGGCAGCCTGCGGCGGCGCACCGCGGCCAGATTCGCCGGTGTCACGTCGCGGCGACGCAGGGGTTCGGCCAGCAGTGTGGCCGCCCCGACGGCATCCTGCACCGCGATGTTGATGCCCACCCCGCCCATCGGTGACATCGCATGCGCGGCGTCACCGATGCACAACAGACCGTCGGCGTGCCAGCGCTTGAGCCGGTTGAGTTTCACGTCGAGCAGTTTCACGTCATCCCACGATGTCAGCAGGGAGGTGTCGGCCTCCGGCACCAAGCCGGCGATCTCGTCGCGGAACGCCTCCAATCCGCGGGCCCGCAACCGGGTGTCGCTGCCCTTGGGGATGAGGAAGGCGATCTGGAAATAGCCCTCCCTCGGGATCATCACCACCAACCGGCCCGGCGCGGTGCGGGGGACGAGGGAGTACTCGGCATTCGAGTCGCGTGGAAGCCGGAACCACCACACGTCGAACGGCACCGGCCACTCCCGGATCGGCAATCCTGATTCGGCTCGAACCGTGGAGGTGCGACCGTCGCAGGCCACCACCAGATCGGCGGTCAGTTCCCCCTCTCCCTGCGGACTGCGGTAGCGCACACCACTGACCCGATCACCGCTGCGCAGCAGACCGGTCACCTCATGCTGCAACCGCAAGGTGAACGTCGGTTCGGCGGCGGCAGCCTCGGCCAGCAGATTGAGCAGATCCCACTGCGGCACCATGGCGATGAAGGGGTGCGGCTGATGCAGTCGCCGGAGGTCCACCAGTGTCACCTCACAGCCGTCGACGTCGAAGCCGAGATGGTCGATTCGGCTCTGCGGCAGCGCGGCGAACTTGTCCCACAACCCGAGATCGTCGAGCAGTCGCAGGGTGCTGGGATGCACTGTGTCACCGCGGAAGTCGCGCAGGAAGTCGGCGTGCTTCTCCAGCAGTGTGACCTCGATACCGGCCCGGGCGAGCAGCAGGGCGAGCACCATGCCGGCGGGGCCACCACCGACGATCGCGCAGGTGGTTGTCTCCGGCATCAGATCACCCTAGACCTCGATGCGGGCACCGATGATGACCGTCCGATCCTGCGGCAGCGCGAAATAACCGGCGGCGTCGGCCGTCATATGCGAGATCGCGACGAACAACCGTTTGCGCCAGTTCGCCATGGTCGGTTCCGGACCGACGACAAGATCCACCTTCGACAGGAAGTAGGTCGCATCCGCCAGGTTGATCACACCCTCGGTCAGCGATGGGTCCACCATCGCCAATGCCGCAGGCACGTCGGGGCGCTCCATGTACCCGTAACGGATGGCGACGTAGAAGATTCCGTCTGCGGGGTTGCCCAGATCGTCGACCGTGATGCGTTGGTCGGCAGGCACTCTCGGCACCGGCACCGTCTCGACCGACACGATCAGGACGTGCTCCTGCAACACATGGATGTGGTCCACGTTGGCCCGCATGGACAGCGGCGTGGTCGCGCTACCGCGGTTGAGGAACACCGCCGTGCCGGGCAGTCTGGGCAACGGCGGCCTGGACTCGTCGATCTGCCGGATGAACTCGGGCAGCGGCCCCTCACTGCGGTCGCGGACCTGAGTGACGATCTCGCGGCCGCGCTGCCAGGTGACCAGGACCGTGAACGCCAGCAGTCCGATCAGCACGGGCAGCCAGGCTCCGTGGAAGAGCTTGGTCATGTTGGCACCGAGGAACAGCAGATCCACTGCGAGCAGTGCGCCGCCACCGAGGATCAGCAGCCAGGCCGGCGTGTTCCAGCGGACCCGGGCGACGTAAAGGAACAGCAGGGTGGTGATGGTGATGGTTCCGGTGACCGCCATGCCGTAGGCGTAGCCCAGAGCGGCCGAACTTCGGAAGGCGAACACCAGGATGAGCACCGCCGACCACAGCATCCCGTTGATCCACGGGACGTAGATCTGGCCGATGGAGGCCTCCGAGGTGTGGGCGATCCGCAGTCGCGGCAGATAGCCGATCTGAGCCGCCTGCGCCGCCACCGAATAAGCCCCCGTGATCACCGCCTGGGAAGCGATCACGGTGGCCGCGGTCGCGAGCAGGATCATCGGAATCTGCGCCCACGCCGGAACCAGCAGGAAGAACGGCGCGTCCACCACGGTCTGGTTGCCCAGCAGCAGGGCTCCCTGGCCGAAGTAGTTCAACGTCAGCGCCGGCAGCGCCAGACCCAGCCAGGCCAGCGTGATGGCCCGGCGGCCGAAGTGACCCATGTCGGCGTACAGCGCCTCCGCACCGGTCACGGACAGCACCACCGCGGCCAGGGCGAAGAACGCGATGTGAAAGTGGCCGGCCATGAAGCCCAGTGCATATGTCGGGGACAGCGCGCGGAGAATCTGCGGATGCTCGATGATTCCGCGCAGACCCAATCCGCCGATCACGATGAACCACAGCGCCATCACCGGACCGAAGAACCTGCCGACCGCCGCGGTGCCGTGCCGTTGCACCAGGAACAGACCGGTGATGATCACCGCCGTGATCGGTACGACGAAATCGGCGAAAGCCGGGTCGACCACCTTCAGTCCCTCGACGGCGGACAGCACCGAGATGGCCGGGGTGATCATGCTGTCACCGAAGAACAACGCGGCGCCGAGCAGTCCGAGCAGAGACAGCGCGGTGATCAGTCGCGGACTGGACCTACCGCCGATGCGCTGGATGAGGGTGATCAACGCCATCACCCCGCCCTCGCCGTCGTTGTCGGCGCGCATGACCAGCACGACGTAGGTCAGGGTGACGATGGTCATCACCGACCAGAAGATCAGCGAAACGACGCCGTAGATGTTCTCCAGATTGATCGGTACCGGATGCGGATCCTCCGGGTTGAACAAGGTCTGGACGGTATAGATCGGGCTGGTGCCGATGTCGCCGAACACCACGCCGAGCGCTCCGAGGATCAGCCCGGCACGAAGTGCGGGTGCGGTTTCGGTGTGCAACTCAAACCTCGATTCGGGCGCCGATGATGGCGGTCTCGTTCAACGGTAGGCCGAAATATCCGGCGGCATCGGCGGCGATATGCGTCGTCGCGATGAAAAGGCGCTTGCGCCACCACGCCATTGTCGGCTCCGGGCCGGGGACCGGGTCGACCCGGGACAGAAAATAGGAGACGTCGCCGTCGATCGGCGGGTCGATCAACGCGAGGGTGGCCGGCACGTCCGGCTGCTCCATGTAGCCGAAATTCGCTCTGACGAAAAGAATCCGGCTGTCGGCGTGGCCGAGGTCGTCGACCGAGAGTCGCTCGGCCGTCGAAATCCTCGGAACCGGCGGGGTGTTGATCGACAGCACGATCACCCGTTCGTGCAGAACCTTGTTGTGCTCGACGTTGGCGCGCATCGCCATCGGAGCGGTCTCGGATGCGCGGTTGAGGAAGACCGCCGTTCCCGGAACCTGCGCCAGTGGTGGACGGCGGTGAGCCAGCTCGGCGACGAACTGACGCAGCGGACCCTCGACCCGGATGCGGGTGGCGGTGACGATCTCGTTGCCGCGCTTCCAGGTGGTCAGCACGGTGAAGGTGATCAATCCGATCAGCAGCGGCAGCCACGCGCCGTAGCGCAGCTTGACCAGATTCGCGGCCAGGAACGCGGCATCCACCGCGAGCAGCGCACCTCCGCCGGCCACCAGCAGCCACATCGGCGCATGCCAATGGGTGCGCGCGATGTAGAGGAACAGCACGGTGGTGATGGCGATGGTTCCTGCCACCGCCATGCCGTAGGTGTAGGCCAGCGCGGCCGAGGTGCGAAAGGTGAACACCAGGGCCAGCACGGCGATGAGCAGCAGTCCGTTGATCCACGGTACGTAGATCTGACCGACCGAGGCCTCGGAGGTGTGCCGGACCCGTAACCGCGGCAGATAACCCAGTTGCACCGCCTGGGAAGCCACCGAGAAGGCGCCGGTGATCACCGCCTGGGAGGCGATCACGGTCGCAGCGGTCGCCAGCAGGATCATCGGCAACTGCAACTGCTGCGGAACCAGGAGATAGAACGGCGCCTCGACCATCGAGTTGTCGCCGAGCAGCTCGGCGCCCTGGCCGAAGTAGTTCAGCGTCAGGGCGGGCAACGCCACCCCGAGCCAGGCCACCGTGATGGCGCGGCGGCCGAAGTGACCCATGTCGGCGTACAGCGCCTCAGCGCCGGTGACCGCCAGGATGATGGCGGCCAGCGAGAAGAACGCACTGGTCGGATGCGCCACGACGAAATGAAAGGCGTAGGCCGGTGACAGCGCGCGCAGGATCTGCGGATGCATGCCGATACCGCGGATTCCGAGTGCGGCGATCGCGACGAACCACACCAGCATGACGGGGCCGAAGAACCGGCCGACCACTTCGGTTCCCTTGCGCTGCATGGCGAAAAGCAGACCGATGACGATCGCGGTGACCGGCAGGACATAGTCGGACAGACCCGGATCGACGACCTTCAGTCCCTCGACCGCCGAGAGCACCGAGATGGCCGGCGTGATCATGCTGTCGCCGAAGAACAGCGAGGCTCCGAGAATCCCCAACGAGGTGAGGATCGCGAGGGTACGGGGACGGCCCTCGCCGTAGCGCCGCAGCAGGGCGGTCAGCGCCAGGACTCCGCCCTCACCGTCGTTGTCGGCATGCATCACCAACCCGACGTAGGTGACCGTGACGATGGCCATCACCGACCAGAAGATCAGCGAGACGAGGCCGTAGACGTAGATCTTCTCCATCCCCATCGGGTGCGGGCCGCTGGGATGGAACAACGTCTGCACGCTGTAGAGCGGGCTGGTGCCGATATCGCCGAACACCACGCCGATCGCGGCGAGGACGACGGCCGCCCGCACGGACTGCGGCGGCGCGTGCGGAGGCGCGACCGCGTCTGTCAGCACAGCCGCCCATGCTATCCGGGCAAACCGGCGATCTCGCCGTTTCGACTTACCGAATCGACGCTGCCAGGCACCTCACAACGTTTAAATTCCGTAAAGAGGAGGTAGGCATGCGAGGACTACGGGCGGTTCTGGCCGGGGCGATCGCGCTCCCGTTGGCGATGACACTCGCCCCGGTGTCCAACGCCGCCCTTCAGATCGGCCATTACAACGCCTACGTCGACGGCCGCTACGACTTCCACACCTGGATCTGGTCGTTCAGTTCGTGCAACCCGCCCGGCGGCCTCGAGGTATGTGCCAGCGTCTCGGCCAACCCGATGCCGATCGCCAGGGCCTTCCAGTGGTACGCCCAGGCCCATCAGGCCGACGGCACCTACACTCTGATCGTCGATGTGCCCGACGGACTGCGATGCGGCAACGTCTATTACGGCCCGATCATCCCGACCCACGACGTGTACACCTTCAATGCCGTCACGCTGTCCGGAGAGTTGCGGTCGTTCTTCGACACCGGTTGCGACAACGCACCAGGCGGCATGAACAGCTACCCGTTCCGCCTAGTTCGACTGTAGGAGAGGCACCAATACCGCAGTGCGCCAGGCGATCAGCGCCAGGAACAACACCAGGATGGCGATGCTCGATCCGGCCTGGACCAGAAGCCGGCGCGCCTGCGGGGCATAGACGTAGGCGGCGGCCACCAAGCCTCCGGTGACCAGCCCGCCGATGTGCCCCTCCCAGCTGACGCCGGGGAAGGTGAACGACATCGCCAGGTTGATCGCGATGAGGGTGACGAGCCACTTGACGTCGAGGTTGAGCCTCTTGGACGCGACGAACGTCGCGCCGAAGAGACCGAAGATCGCACCGGACGCGCCCGCGGTGGCGGCGCTCAGCGGTGAGAGCAGATACACGAGCACCGAACCACCCAGCGCACTGAGCCCGTAGAGCGAGACGAAACGTCCGCGCCCGAGATGGTCTTCCAGCGGCGGACCGAGGACGTAGAGCGCGTACATGTTGAACAGGATGTGCAGCAGTCCGTAGTGCACGAAGGCAGAGCTGATCAGTCGGTAGTACTCAGCGTGTCCGGCCACCGCGACCGGCCACAGGGTCAGCTGCTGCTGTAGTCCCGGAAAGAGTCCCTGCAGCACGAAGACCGCCACGTTGATCGCGATCAGCGTGTAGCTGACCACCGGCAGCGGGCCGGTCCGGCGACGGGAGGTCCGGGCCGGCGCCACGATGGTCTGCGCGGACTGCTGCACGCAGTCCACACACTGCTGGCCGACGGCAGCGGGGCGCATGCACTCCGGGCAGACCGGACGTCCACACCGGTTGCAGCCGACGAACGTCACCCGGTCGGGGTGGCGGTAACAGGACGGCGCACGCTGCGGCATCTGCGCGGAATAGGGATTGCTCATCTCCGCCACGACGATACTGACCGGCCGAGAGGCGAGTATCTACGGATTTCGTCGTTCAATCTGTCATTGCCTGCCACAATCGGCAGTCGGCCGGTTGAATTAATGACCTTTGAGCAGTATTAATGGCATTACCCCAGGGTCTATGGCCCGTCCACGGAATCCGTAGTAAATTCGACGGAAGGTTGAGTTCACAGCCGTTCTGACCTCTCTCCAGATCGACCCATGGAGGCATCATGCTCGTCGCGAACGACAACCTCTGCCTAGTGGCTCCCCCCCAGCAGGCCCAGCGCGGTGCGGCCGATCAGGTCCGCTCCCGCGAACTCAGCGAGACCGCCGTTCTGGTGGCGGCGACCGGGGCGATCGACGCCTTGAGCGCCTCGGACATCTGCGTCATGATCGAACGCCGGGCCGCCGGCTACCGGCAACTCGTCCTGGATCTCTCCGATGTCGACTTCTTCGGCACCGCCGGCTACTCGCTGCTGCACCGTCTGCACTCACGCTGCAGCCGGGCCGGCGTGGACTGGGTGCTGGTGGCCGGACCCGAGGTGCAACGCCTGCTGCGGGTGTGCGATCCGGACGGAATGCTGCCGACCGCCGCCAATATCGTCTCCGCGGTCGCCGCGCTCGCCCGCAGTCCGCTGAGGATCACGCAGCTGCATAACGGGCTTCGTTAACGCCCGCGCCGTTGGACCGTCTTCGGTACGTTCCAACGATGGCCATCGAACTGCTCGCACCCGCCGTCGAAATCGGTGTTGTGACCACCAATCTGGACGCCATGGTCGCCTTCTACGAAGGCTGCCTCGGACTGCCCTTCCAGGGTGACCTCGACTTCCCCGGCGGCACGATGAAGCGCTACACGCTCGGCTCCAACGTGCTCAAGCTCGTCACCCTCGACGAACCGCCGGCCTCGCCGACGGCACGAGGCGGGGGTGCCGCCCAAGCCGGAATCCGCTACATCACCGCACTGGTCAAGAGCGTCACCGCAGCCCAGCAGCAGATCGCCGACGCCGGCTACGAGATCGTCCAGCCGGCGGCCGAGTTCGCCCCCGTTCCCGGTATGGGCTGGATGTTCGTCGCCGACCCGGACGGCAACTGGATCGAACTGGTCGGGCCGCTAGCCTGAACAGCGTGGCTGAACTCAATCCCGGCATCACGATCCTGGCACCACTGCTCGGCACCTGGGCCGGCCGTGGGTTCGGGGACTACCCCACCATCGACGATTTCGGCTATCTGGAGGAGATCACCTTCGGACACGTCGGCAAACCGTTCCTGAGCTACACCCAGCGCACCCGCTCGGAGGACGGCGCCCCCATGCACGCCGAGGCCGGCTATCTGCGGGTGCCGTCACCGGGGCACGCCGAGTTGGTGCTGGCCCAGCCCAGCGGAGTCACCGAGATCGACGAGGGCACCGTCACCGATGACGGCGGAGTGCTCCGGATCGATCTGGCGTCGAGATCGGTGGGGCTCACCAGTACGGCCAAAGAGGTTCTCTCGGTTACCCGTTCGATTCGCGTCGAGGGCGACGAGCTGACCTACACCCTGCGGATGGGTGCGGTCGGCCATCCCCTGCAGCACCATCTGACAGCCACACTGCACCGTCAGCCGTGACCGACGGCAGGATCCGGGTACCCGCCGATCTCGATGCCGTCACCACGATCGGCGACGAGAACCCGGATGTCCTCGGCGCCGGCGCGGTCGACCGGATCTGGGCGGCCGCCCGGCACTGGTATGCGGCCGGACTGCAACCCGCCATCCAGGTGTGCCTGCGCTACGACGGGCAGGTGGTGCTCAACCGCGCGATCGGGCACGGCCGCGGCAACGGGCCCGACGATCCACCCGGCACAGAGCAGGT
Organism: uncultured Mycobacterium sp.; assembly: GCA_964344085.1. Lineage (GTDB taxonomy): Bacteria > Actinomycetota > Actinomycetes > Mycobacteriales > Mycobacteriaceae > Mycobacterium. Next base: position 40,604 of record CAYFMA010000005.1, on the reverse strand, counting down.
CGCGGTCACCCCGCAGACACCTTTCGTCGTCTATTCCGCGGCCAAGGCCATCACCACGACGGTGGTGCACATGCTCGTCGAACGCGGAGCCTTCGCACTCGACGACCGGGTCTGCGATTACCTACCCGGCTACACCAGCCACGGCAAGCACCGCACGACCATCCGCCATGTCATGACGCACAGCGCCGGGGTTCCGTTCGCCAACGGACCGCGGCCGAACCTCAAGCGGATGAACGACAGCGACTACGCCCGCGACCAACTCGGTCTGATGAAGCCGATCCACCGTCCCGGGCTGATGCACATCTACCACGGGGTGACGTGGGGGCCACTGGTGCGCGAGATCGTCTCAGCGGCCACCGGTCGCGACATCCGCGAGATCCTCGCGACCGAGATCCTCGAACCGCTCGGGTTCCGGTGGACCAACTACGGGGTGGCCGACGCCGATGTGCCCTCGGTGGCGCCCAGTTACGTCACCGGCAAGCCACTGCCGGCTCCGGTGGCCGCCGCCCTGCGCACCGCACTGGGCGGATCGATGCAGCAGATCATCCCGTTCTCCAACACCCCGCTGTTTCTGACCAGCATCGTGCCGTCGTCGAGCACGGTGTCCACCGCCGGCGAACTGTCCCGGTTCGCCGAACTGCTTCGCCGTGGCGGTGAACTCGACGGCGTGCGGGTGATGCGACCGGAGACGCTGGCGGCGGCGGTGACCGAGTGCCGGCGGTTGCGACCGGATGTCGCGACCGGCCTGGCTCCCATCCGGTGGGGCACCGGATACATGCTGGGCTCCAAGCGGTTCGGCCCGTTCGGCCGCAACGCCCCAGCCGCCTTCGGGCACACCGGGCTGACCAATATCGCGGTATGGGCCGATCCGCAGCGACGGCTGGCGGCGGCCGTGGTGTCCAGCGGCAAGCCGGGCCGCCACCCCGAGGCGGGTCGTTACACCGAACTCATGAACCGGGTCACCGCCGAGATCCCGCGCGGGTGAATTGTGGCGTCAGGTCAACCACGCATAGCGTGTGGGCATGACTGAGTCGATGCTGCAGCAACAACTCGATGAGGTGCGGGCTCTGGCCCAGCGGGCCCGTGATCTGTTCGGGCACAACCTCATTGAGCCGCCGCCGCTAGATCTCCGGGTGCAGCCGGTGGCCGAGTAGTTCGGCCTGGGCCCGATCCATCTCAGCGGGGCCGGCCATGTCGGCCGACGGGGTGAATCCAGCCTCGACGATGTCCCGCCGCACCTGCATGACGGCCTTGAGGTGGGACACCTCGGCCGCCAGCAGAACCGCCCGCGCCAGTGTCTGGGGCTCGGTGCGCGTGGCCGCCTCGGTGAGGACCACGCTGTGCAGGTATCCGCCTCGGGCGGACCGGAACATCACCTGCCCGCTCGGGTGGACGGCGTCGAAGGCGGGATCATGGCCGTTCATCGCAGATCTCTGGTGACTGCGCGCAACTCTTCGGCCGCGTCGTTGTCGTGCTGCTCCCAGGTCCGGGCGGCGTGATCGAGACGCGCGGCCAGGTCGTCATGCGCGGCGGCCTGGCGTTCGTAGCTGGACTTGCGTTGGTCGAGCAGTTCCCGCCCGGCATCGCGTAATTCGGCGAACACCGGTCCGAGTGATTCCAGGCAGCTCATGATGTGGGCGTTGCCGGCCGGAACCGCACGCAACTCTTCAGCCGTATCGCGGTGGTACTGGGCGACCTGCCGCAATCGCTCCGGCGACACGTCGAGGTGTTCGGCCATTCAGGACTCCTGTCATTGTGGTCTCGGTGGGTGCTGCCAGCCGATGAAACCTGGTCCGCCGATGGCGCTGACGGGCTGAACTGTGTTGTCCAGCAGTGCCTGACCATTGCCCAAGGCCAGCGCGTGGCGGTCGGTGAAGATCCCGATATCGCCGGCCTGTAGACCGCGCGGGTCAACCGGATCGGAGACAGGGGATCCCGCCGCGGGAATGGTGATGCCCTGCGAGGCGAAGGCCTCTGCGATCGGAGTGCCGGCCACCGCGGCGGTGATGACCTTCGCCAGTTCCGGGTTCGGCGCAGTGACGGTCTCCCCGGACGGCAGGACGACGTCGGCCCCGGGTTCGGCTGCCGGCGGGTCGAGAGCGGGATCAGGCCTGACGTGGTGCAGGGCATGCCCGGTCGACGGAGCCCGGTCCGTCGACGGCGGATCGGGCAGGGCCGGATCGGGTAGCGCCGGAGCGGTCTGCGGCGGCCACGATGCCATCGGCGGGACGCTGCCCGGCAACGGCGGCGGCGCACCCCAGCCCGGCGCGGAGGGCATGGGCGGTGCCGATGACGCTGCCTGCGGAACATCCTCGGCTGCAACGGGTTCCGGCTTGGTTACCACGGTATCCAGCGGCGCCGGCGGAAGCCGGGGGGATCCGGCCGGCTCGTCCGGCTCCTCGGTCGAGGCGTAGAGCGATGAGAGCGCCGCCGACAGTGCGGCCTTGGACGTCGCATCGAGACCGGCGGCGTCGACGACGGCGCGGATATCACGCAGCTTGCCGATCAGGTACCGCTGGAACGACCGCGCGCCGGCCGGTGTGTCCAGATCGGGACGGGTGACGACGGCCGTTTCGACATCCTGCTGCAGTTGCTCCAAAGCACCGGTGCCACAGGCGTGATCGCAGTGCGCATTGAGCACAGCGGTGACCACTTGCAGATCGATCTGCGCGGTCACCGATTGCTGACGGGCCAGCGACGCCTCCGCGCCGCGGATCGCCTCGGCCGCAACACCCTCCATGGCGGTGAATGTATCCAGGGCCCGGCAGGTCCACAATTCACCTCGATCAGTCCGGGTATTCAGCCCTGATCCGTTGCAGTTCAGAGGTTTTGACCGCTGCGGCATCTTTGGCGTCGTTGATCACGCCGATGATTTCGCGATGGCGTTCGAGGATGAGCCGACTGCGCACCCCTTCGTCGATGCCCTCCTCACAACCCAGCGAGTCGATCTGCGACCGCGCCGCGTCGATGCGCTGGATCGACTCCGCGGCGATCCGGTAGGCGGCATCGATCACCCCGGTCAGTGCGAGGTCGGCCCCGCCGAGTGCGCGGTCCCGGACCGCCAGTGCCGTGCGGGCGGCGGCCAGGTCGCTACCCGTTTCCCCCGAGTAGTGCGTCATGTCCCCGACGCTACGGCGCACCCGATGGCCGGACAATTCACCGCGGACGGCGGATGGCGATGGCGGCGCCCATCGGACTGATCCGCACCGGCACGCCGGCAGAGGGCGCTTCGACGACGAGATCGTGCCCGATCGCCATCTGCACGTGACCGGTGTGCGGGAACACCAGATCCCCGGGACGCACGTCCGCGCGGGCGACCGGCGTGCCCTCGTTGATCTGGTCGTATGTGGTTCGGTGCAGGGGCACCCCGGCCTGGGCATAGGACCACTGCACCAATCCGGAACAGTCGAAGCGGTCCGGACCGGTCGCTCCCCACACATAGGGACAACCCAACCGGGTCAGGGCCGCACGCACCGCACGTTCGGCACGGCCGTCGGTGGCGGCGCCGCGTTGATGCGCCAACCGGTACCGCAACTCCGCGAGTTCGGCCCGGCGGTGGAGGGCGCGCTGGTGCGCGGTGCGCACATGCCGGCGCTGGACCCGCACGCGATGGAGCCTGCGGCGCAACAACTCCCGTGCGGCTGTCGGGTTGTCGAGCACTGGTCGATCAGCCCGCGCGGCTGCCAGCACAGTGGCCGTGTCGAGCCGTGCCCGCTCATGCTCACGGACGGCGGCCGAGATGACGTGGAGGAATTCGGCATCGACGCCCCGTGCGGCGGCCAACTCGGCACGCACCACCTCCCCCGCCTTGCGATAGGAGGTGCCGAGTTCCCCCGCGGCGACGTGCGTCGTGCCCCCGTCGACGGCGACGGGCTGCAGCTCGACAGGCAGCGCGCCGGCGAAGAGTTCATGGGCGCGCCGCAGCACGGCGAGATCGTCGGGCATCACGAGTCGGCGGACTCGACGAAGGCCCGCACCCGGGGCAGCACACCCGGGGCGACCACGCCGCGATTGCGGATGTCCCACACCTCGTCGACACCCACCCCGATCAGCGCCGCGATCACCGCGTCGGGCAGCCCGGCCCGGGCACAGGCCGCGTCGAAGCGGGCCCCGATCCCTGCGGGCATCCGGGCCAGCAGGCCGGTCCGGATGCTTTCGAGTTCTTTGAGGTGCGCCATCAGCGACCGGGCCGACGGGGCACCGGCGTTGACCGCCACCCGCCAGGAGTTGGCGGCCAGAACCTCGGCCTTCACACACTGTGCGATCACCGAATGAATATAGGACTCATATTCGTTTGACGTCTCCGCCGGAAGACGGGCTATCAACGAGTTGAGCGATTCCAGGTGGGCCTGGGCATGCGCCTCGAGCACCTCGGTGTCGCTGTGCCGGTTGACCACGACCGGATCGGGCCGGCCGGCCGGAACCGGAGTCGACGCCAGCAGTCGCGCCAGTTCGGCGTGCGGATCGTCGGCCAGCAGCAGACCGGTGTAGGTTCCAGGCGGCAGTCCGAGGGCACTTTCAACCTTTTGAACTGTGCCTTTATGCGGCTTGCGGGTACCGCGCTCCAGGTAGCTGAGGCCCATCACGCTCACCCCGGACGCGGCGGCGAGGTCAGCCAGCGACCAGTCGCGTGACTCCCTGAGGCCACGGATCGCCGCTCCCGCCGTCTCCCGGCTCATCGGCGGACTCGCTGCACAGCCGAATCGTACACAGCACTCTCTGTATATACGTTTTTATCCACATTGCTCTTGCCCGTCGACCTATTCGTATATACGATTCCGTCACCGTATTGGATGTTGAACTCCGACTGACAGGAGACCGCCATGGACTACCGGCCGTGTTCGAGCGACCCGGACCTCTGGTTCGGCTACGCCGACGACGACACGAGCGACGGCGCCGCCAAAGCCCGCGTGTACGAGCAGTCCGCCACCCGGGCCCGAACGATCTGCCTACGCCGCTGCCCGCTGAAACAGCAGCGACACTGCGCGGCCCGGGCCGTCGAAGCCGGCGAGGAGTACGGGGTGTGGGCCGGGGTCAAACTCCCCGGAGGCCAGTACCGGAAAAGGCATCAACTGGCCAAGGCGCATCGGGTGCTGCGCGAGATCGCCGACGGTCTGATCAACCCGCGCGAGCTGCCCGAGAGCATCGAGTTGCTCTCGCGCGGCGACGCGATCCCGGTCCAGGTGACCACCGTTGTGCACCTCGGCGGCATCGGACGGCCTCGGACCGCGGCATAGCCGGATACCACGTACCCGGGCCCCACGATGCCAGTGCGAGACTGGAGCCCATGCGGACAGCCCTGGGTCTGGCGGTGGCGGCTTTGATCGCACTCATCCTCGCCCTGCTGACCGGAAACATCCTGGCCGCGGTTCTGGTCGTGATGCTCGCGCTGGCCGGCATCGTGGTGCTGCTGCGGGACTGGCGCGCGGAGAGCAAGAAGACCACGACGGCACCCGTCTCGTCCGAGGCGGTCGAGCCGGCCCCGACGATCACCGGCGACGAATTCTCACCCGATATCGCCGGCCCGGATCAACTCTAGGGTTCCGAGTTCCCGGATCGCCCGCGCTCCGCGCTGCAGCATTGCCAGCGCCATGTCGTCACCCCGCTCGGTGGCAGTGGAGAAGGCGTGGCCCAAAGTCGTGATCATCGGAACCTGCAACATGCCGAATCGGTAGTCCTGCCAACAGGTTTCGGCGTCATAGCCGCTCACGTAACCGGCCAGTGCCAGCTGGTAGGCGGCTACCAGGGCACGTTCATGATCGGCCCGCTCCTCGGGACGCAGACTGGTCGCGACGAAATAGGACAGGTCCCGTGCCGGTAGTCCCACCGCGAGGGTCTGCCAATCGACCACCGTCACGCGGGTGCGTTGCGGGTCGAACAGCAGGTTGTCGGCGCGGTAGTCGCCGTGCAGCAGGCTGAAGCGCTCGGGTGCCCGCAGCAGCCAATCTCCCACCATGGCGGCGGACTGCCGCACGGTTTCGCGGTCCTCGGCCGACATCCGCGGACCCAGCTTGTCCAGCGTGGCGCCGGCCGCAAGGACCGTGATGTCGCCGAGTCCCCGCGCCGTGGCCTCATCGGGCTTGGGCATCACCGTGGCCGCCAGGTTCAGCCAGGCCGGGTCGCACCAGCGTGGGCCGTGAAGTCCGGCGAGCGCGTTAACCGCCAGTCGGGCCTCCGCCGGTGTGCACCCGCGAATCTGGTCGGCCTGCTCGGCAGGGGCCATATCGCCGAGCAGCAGGACGAACTCGGCGCCGTCTCCGGTCATCGCGCAGTGATAGCAGCGCGACAGTGGCACGGCCAGGGTGTCGGCCAATTCGGTGTAGAAGGCGTGCTCGGATCGGTAGCTGAGCGCCACCCGTTCACGGACGGCCTGATCCTGGGCGGGCAGTTTGACGACGAAGGAGTCGGGGAGATCCGTTGCGGCGCCATAGGTCACCGCAACCCGGTAGGTCGCACCGGTCTGGCCGGTGCCGATCGGTGAGACCTCGGAGGTGACCACCGGGGCGTCGAGCACCTCGGAGAGCCACCCGGATGTCACCTCGTCCGGCGCGGACGGGATACCCGTCATCCGCGCCCCGTCATCCCAGCGGCCGGTTCTCGCGGATGCCGCGATAGATGCCGCGGCGAACGATCCACGGCATCAGCACCTTCTCGACGGCGCGGGCCGGGATGCGGAACGGCCGCCCACCGGGAGCGAACACCTCCACCCCGTCGGACTGGATGCCGATCACCGAACCCCACCGACGGTGCGGTGGCTTGTAGGCCCGCAACGGCCGCCCGGTCGGTTCGGCCCGGATGTTGTGCGCCAGAACGGCATCGGCCCGGTTGCGGGCCGAGGAGCGCAACGGGTCGGTGGCGGCGACGTCGCCCACGGCGAAGACTCCGCGGTACCCGGGCACCCGCAACTCCGGGGTGACCTTGACGAAACCGTCCGCGTCGAGCAGTTCCGGCGGCAGCCAGTCGGTGTTCGGGTGAACGCGGCCGATGGTCCACAGCACGGCGTCGGCCTCGGCCGGCGGCTGGCCGGTGCTCCACTGCACGGGGCCGCGGGTGATCTCGTCGCATTCGAAGCCGTCCGGAACGACCGCCCGGTGACCGGGATGCAGGCCGACGCCGGAGCGAATCAACCTGCGGCGCAGGTGTTCCCAGGTATCCGGATGATGCTGCGGCAGTGGCCGTTCGCCCGGGAAGTACAGATCGACCCGCTTGCCCGGCCACTGCGCGGAGATGTTCGCCGCCGCACTCACCGCCGCCGCGCCGCCACCGACGACGATGACCGATTTGGCGTCGGCCAGGCGGTGATGCGTTGCAGTGAGGCCGGCGGCGATGTCGATCGGCGACTGCAGTTCCGGCCGCCGCCAGAACCCGTTGCTCACTCCGGTCGAAATGACCAGAGAGTCATAGGGTTCGGCGACCGCGCTACCGTCGGCACGTTCGGCATAGACGATCCGGCCCTTGAGGTCCACGCCCGTCAGCCGGGCCTGAACCATCCGGACCCCGTCGAGTCCGCGGTAGCGGTGGAACGGCACCCAGTAGTCGCGTGCCCATTCGGCCGGCCTCGTCAGCCGGACGCCGAGTTCCTGCCCGCTGAGCAGGCCGGGATTGACCGAGATACCGACCACGTCGGCGAACCGCGCCACCCGAAGTGCGGTGAGCAGACCGCTGTCGCCGAGACCGGCGATGACCACCCGGGGCCGGACCGCCGGCGTCATCGGCGATCCCGGCGCGGTGGCCGAGGCAGCAGCATGGGCACCCGATCGATCACGTCCTGATACTGCGGACGGCGTTCGAGACTTCGCTTCTCCATCATGGGAATGCTGGCACCCAGGAACATGGCGAGCATCACCGCCACACCGACGAACAGCCACCACCACTGCGAGGGTGCGGCGGCGATGCCGAACAGCGCCATCGAGAGCCAGAATCCGAGTTCGCCGAGATAGTTCGGGTGCCGCGACCACGCCCACAGACCCTGATCCATCGCGGTACCCGGGTGGGCGGAGACGAACCGGCGCATCTGGCCGTCGGCGACCAGTTCCAGTGTCACCGAAGCCATTCCGATGGCGAAGGCCGGCAACGCCAGCCACAGCACACCGTCGCCGGGACGGGTGCAGGCGATGTAGACGGGCACCATGCCGACGAACACCTGAAGTGTCGGAAACAGGTGGATGCCGAAGAAGTCGATCAGGAACTCGAAGCGCGGCGCGGATTCCCGCAACACCGGATAGCGCCAGTCCTCGTGATGCAGACCGGGAAAGCCCATCGCCCAGTTGCGGGTCAGACGGACCGCCCAGTACGCCATCACGACGGCCATCAGCCAGGTGCGAAGCGCGCCCGGTCCGCTCACCCCGATCGGGCCCTGCCACCACCAGTAGAGCAGCAGCACCGGCGGGACGACGCTCCAGTAGGCGTCGTAGAAACTGGAATTCCGGTACGCCCGGCTGAAGACGAAGATCACCACGGTCGCAATTACGTCGGCGATCAGCGTGTCCAGCCAAAGCCGTCCGGTCGACGGTCCGAGATACAGCCAGGCCGCCGCGACGGCGATCGCGACCGCGTAGGCCAGTGCGACGAGAAACAGTGAACGGGCCCTGCTCACCTGCCGGAACCTAACACGGGGCTGAGTCGTATCGTGACGGGATGAGCACCGTCGCTGACGAAGAACGGGTCGCCGATCTGGCGCGGAAGGTCGTGGCCGAGCACGATCCCAAACAGGTTCCGATACCGGAGTTTCTGGGCGCCTGCTACGACGCCGGGTTGTCCTGGGTGAACTTCCCCGAGGGGATGGGCGGCCTCGGAGTGTCCCGCGGTCTGCAGACCGTGGCCGACCGCATCCTGCAAGGTGCGGGCGGCCCGGTGCCGCTGGGCCTGAACCCGATGGGCTACGGCATGGCCGCGCCGACGTTGCGCGAGCACGCCCAGAACGACGATCTGAAGAAGTCCTTCCTGCGGCCGCTGGCCACCACCGAGGACATCTGGTGCCAGCTGTTCTCCGAACCGGGTGCCGGCTCGGACGTCGCCGGACTGGCCACCTCGGCGGTCCGCGACGGCGACGACTGGGTGATCAACGGGCAGAAGGTCTGGACCAGCCTGGCGCATATGGCGCGCTGGGGCCTGCTGCTGGCGCGCACCGATCCGGACGCACCCAAGCACAAGGGCCTGACCTACTTCGTCCTCGATATGCACGACCCCGGCGTCGAGTGCCGGCCGCTACGCCAGATGACCGGGCAGGCGGAGTTCAACGAGGTCTACATCACCGATGCGCGCATCCCCGACATCCACCGCCTCGGTGCCGTCGGCGACGGCTGGCGCGTCGCGATGACCACGCTGATGAACGAGCGCAGCGCGCTGGGCGGCAGTGGCAACCGCCGTGGCGCCGGCACGATCGGCGAGGCGGTGAACCTATGGGCGTCCCGGCCCGATCTGCACACCCCGGTGCTGCGAGATCGGCTGACGCAGTTGTGGTTACGCGCCGAGGCCCAGCGGCTGACCTCCGAGCGGTCGCGGGCGTCGGCCGGTGCCGGCAGCCCGGGACCGGAGGGGTCGATCGGCAAGATGGTTGGTGCCGAACTCAACCAGAAGATCTACGAGTTCTGCATGGATCTACTGGGACCCGAAGGGACGCTGTACCACTCCTACGCACTGCACGGCGCGAACGCCGACGGCGATTGGCGCGGCCCGATCCAACAGCGTTATCTGCGCAGCCGGGCCAACACCATCGAAGGCGGCACCTCCGAGGTGATGCGCAACATCCTCGGCGAGCGGGTGCTGGGCCTGCCCGGCGATCTGCGTGCCGACAACGGACCGTGGAAAGAGGTGCCGCGTGGCTAACGAGTACGTCTTCAGCGGGGAGCAGCAGGCTCTGCGCACGGCGGTGCGCAAGTTCTGCGCGGAGAACTTCGGTGAGGCCACGGTGCGCCGGCTGATGGAGTCCGAACCGAGGTTCGATCCGGCGGTGTGGCGCCGCCTGGGGTCCGAACTCGGAGTGCTCGGCATGTCGGTGCCCGAGGCCGACGGCGGTGCCGGCGGCTCACTGGTGGATCAGGCCGTCGCCGTCGAGGAGTTCGGCGCCACGCTCGCCTGCGGACCACTGTTCGGCACCGTGTATCTGGCCATCCCGGCTCTGGTGGCCTGCCCGGCCGGCGACGCCCGTGACGAACTGCTGGGCGCACTGGTCGAAGGCGAACGCACAGCTGCGTTCGAGCCGGTGCCGGTATCGGTTGCCGGCGGGAAGCTGACCGGCACCGCGGCGCGGGTGGTCGACGCCGATGCCGCCGACGTCCTGCTGATCGCGGCTACCGGATCCGATGGCACCGGCCTTTACGCGGTCGACCTGAACGGCCCAGGGGTGCAACGCGATTCGCTGGTCACCATGGACCTGACCCGGCCGCAGGCGCGGGTCGCCCTCGACGGCGCGCCAGGCGCTCTGCTCGCCGGACCGGCCGAGGCCGAGCGGGTGATCGCTCACGCGCTTGCGGTCGGTGCGGCGCTGCTGGCCGTCGAGCAGGTGGGGGCGGCACAGCATCTGCTCGACCTGTCGGTGGAGTACGCCAAGTCGCGGCTGCAGTTCGGCCGCCAGATCGGTTCGTTCCAGGCGATCAAACACAAGCTGGCCGACATGCTCGTCGATCTCGAACACGCCCGGTCCGCGGCCTACCACGCGGTGTGGGCACTGTCCGACGGCACCGATGATCCCGAACTGGCGACCAGCATCGCGCAGGCCGTCAGTTCGGCGGCGTTCAGCCGGATCGCGGCAGACGCCATCCAGGTGCACGGCGGTATCGGGTTCACCTGGGAACACCAGGCGCACCTGTACTTCAAGCGGGCCGCCACCGACGCCGCCCTGCTGGGCAGCGCCGAACATCATCGCTCCCGGGTGGCCGACATGGTGCTCGACACCGCGATCGCGCAGAGTGGCGGGGTCAGGGTCGCCACCGGATAGCCGGGGCGTGCCGAACTCAGGCACGCACTTCTTTGTGCCCACCTCCGAGCGACTTCTCCGCCGGCTTTGAGAACACCGCACGGATTGTCGCTACGAGGCGGGCACAAGGCATATCGGTCTCGCGACGGCCTTACGCCAGTACGTCGTCGATCGCCCGATAGATCCGCTGCTCGCTGACCGGCCGGGCCGTGCCCAACTGCTGGGCCCACAGGCTGACCCGGAACTCCTGAATCATCCACGCGATGTCGCGCACATCGTCGCCGGCAGCCCGGGCCGGCGACAGAGCCAGCAGCAGCTCGTCATAGGCGTCCTGCACGGCTGCCACCCGATCCATCCGCTCCCGGTCGGCGCCCACCGCGTGGGGTAGCCGATCGAGACGACGCGAAACTGCGGTCAGATAGCGGGTGAGATCGTTCAACCGCGAAACACCCGCAGCTGCAACGAATCCCGGAGGCACCAGCGCGGCCAGTTGAGTGCGGATATCGGCGATACCGTCGGCCTGTGCCACCGGCGGTGCGGCCGGCAGGGCCACCTCGACCTGGCGCAGGGCGGCGAGCACCTTCTCGACGCGGACGGCGACCTCGCCGGTCGTGGACGCCAACCCGGCGGCGACCCGTTGCCGCAACGCGGCGAACTCGGCCCGGGTCCACACCGGCGCCGGCGCCAGTGCGTCGATGGCGGCGTCGGCGCAGTCCTCCAGAAGCGCGGCCAGCGATCCGTCCGGATTGGAACCCAGCATCAGCTTGGTTCGCATATCCAACTTCTTCTCCAGAGCCTTCACCGGCGATGGGACGGCGAGTCGAAGCAGCCTGCGCAGACCCGGCCGCATCGCGGCGTCGCGGTCGGCCTCGGTGGCGAACACCCGGATGTCGGCCGCAGCACCGGCGTCCGCCAGACCCGGATAGCCCCGCACAGCGTGACCGTCGACGACACGTTCCACGCTGCGCGGAAGTTCGTCGAGATCGTCGGGCCAGGAACGGATTCCGTGTCGTTCCCAGTCGGCGGCAACCGCGTCGGAAACCGCTCGCTGCGTCGTGCCCGCGAGCTTCTTCTGCAGGGCGGGGAGATCCTTACCCCGAGCCACCTCCGAACCGTCGGGCGCCTCCACGGCGAAGGTGACCCGGAGGTGCGCGGGCAGTTTCTCGAGATCGAACGCGGTGATCGGCACGAGAATGCCGCTGCGGCGGTGTAATTCACGCTGCAGCGCCTCCAGCAAAGGCTCCTCCCCCGGCTGAAGCGAGTCGAGAACCAGTCGCGCGGTATCAGGGGCCGGAACGAAGTTCCGCCGCAGATCCTTGGGCAGCGACTTGATCAATGCGGTCACCAGTTCCTCACGCAGTGCCGGAACCTGCCAGCCGAACTGATCGCCGCCGAGCCGGGCCAGCACACCGACCGGGATGTGCACGGTGACACCGTCGTCCTCGGCGGCGGGATCGAACCGGTAGGTCAGCGGCAGGGAAAGGTCCTCGGCTGTCCAGTGATCCGGCCGATCGGCGCCGGCATCGGTGACCCGCATCAGGTCCGCCCGCGTCATCGTCAGCAGATCCGGCGTGCGATGGCGTTGCTTCTTCCACCAGCCGTCGAAGTGTTTCGCCGAGACCACCTCGGCTGGGATCCGGGCGTCGTAGAAGCGGAAGATCTCGGTGTCACCGACCATCAGATCGCGCCGGCGCGCACGCTCCTCGATCTCGGCGACCTCGGCCCGCAACCGCGTGTTGTCGGCGAAGAAGTGATGGCGCGTGCGCCATTCGCCGTCCACCAGGGCGTGCCGGATGAACATGTCCCGGGCTTCCCCGGGATCGACCGCCGCATAGCCGACCCGGCGGCGGGCGACCAATGGCAGACCGTAGAGAGTGACCCGTTCGAAGGCCATCGCCGCACCGCGCTCCGCGTCCCAGTGCGGTTCGCTGTAGGCGCACTGGATCAGATGGCCGGCGACCCGTTCGACGGTCTGGGGTTCGATCCGTGCGCCGGTGCGCCCGTACAACCGGCTGGTCTCGACCAGATCGGCCACCACGATCCAACGCGGCGGACGTTTGGTCAGAACCGAGCCCGGCGCCAGGACGAACTTCGCGTTACGCGCGCCGGTGTACTCGCGGGTGTCACCCTCACGCATACCGACATGCGACAGCAGACCGGCGATCAGTGCGGCGTGTACTCGGGCCGGATCGGCGGGCTCGGGTCCCCCGGACTCGCGAATCCCGATGTCGCGGGCGATGCTGCGCAACTGGCCGGCCAGGTCCTGCCATTCCCGGATGCGCAGGTAATGCAGGAACTCTTCGCGGCACATGCGACGGAAGGCACTGCCGGACAGGGCCTTCCGCTGTCCGCGCAGATACTCCCAAAGATTCAGATACGACATGAAATCGGATTGCTCGTCGGCGAACCGGGCATGCTTCTGCCGTGCCGCCTCCTCGCGATCGATCGGGCGTTCACGCGGATCCGGGATGGACAGGGCGGCCGCCAGCACCAGCACCTCACGTACGCAGCCTTCGGCATCGGCCTGAAGGATCATCCGGCCAAGCCGCGGATCGATGGGCAACTGTGCCAGCCGCCGCCCGATCTCGGTGAGCGACCCGTAGTCGTCGAACGCGCCGAGTTCCTGGAGAAGTTGCACGCCGTCGCGGATACTGCGCTGTTCCGGTGGATCGAGGAACGGAAAATTCTCCACATCGCCGAGATGCAGTGCGGCCATCTGCAGGATCACCGCGGCCAGATTGGTCCGCAGGATCTCCGGGTCGGTGTAGCGCGGCCGGCCCCGGAAGTCCTCCTCGGAGTACAGCCGGATACAGACACCCGGCGCGGTGCGCCCCGACCGGCCGGCGCGCTGGGCGGCGGAAGCCTGGGAGATGGGCTCGATCGGCAGCCGCTGCACTTTGGTGCGGCGACTGAAGCGGGAGATCCGTGCGGTTCCCGGGTCGACGACGTAGCGGATCCCTGATTCATTCGTC
>CAYFMA010000005.1:0-26704 GCA_964344085.1 uncultured Mycobacterium sp. | reverse complement strand
CGTAGCGGATGCCCGGCACCGTCAGCGACGTCTCGGCCACGTTGGTGGCCAGCACGATTCGCCGCGTCAGATTGCTCCTGTTCGGGGTGAACACCTTGTGCTGTTCTGCTGTCGGCAGCCGCGCGTAGAGCGGGAGCACTTCGGCGGTGGGCATCGCGGCCCGCACCGCCTCCGCGGTGTCGCGGATCTCGCGCTCACCGGACAGGAACACCAGCACATCCCCGGGCGGTTCGGTGGACAGTTCATCCAACGCGTCGATGATCGCCTCGGTCTGATCTCGCGGTTCGACCCGGACCACCTCGTGGTCGGGGTCGTCGGGATCATCCTCTTCGTCGTTTTCCGGTGGCAGTTCCAAAGGGCGGTAACGGATCTCGACCGGATAGGTACGCCCGGACACCTCGACGATGGGTGCACCGCCGAAGTGGTCGGCGAAGCGCTGCGGCTCGATCGTCGCCGAGGTGACGATCACCTTCAGATCCGGCCGGCGCGGCAGGAGCTGGCGCAGATAGCCCAGCAGGAAGTCGATGTTGAGGCTGCGCTCATGGGCCTCGTCGAGGATCAGCGTGTCGTAACGCAGCAGCCGGCGGTCCCGTTGCATCTCGGCGAGCAGGATGCCGTCAGTCATCAGTTTGATGAGCGTCTTGTCGCCGGCCTGATCCGTGAAGCGCACCGTGTACCCGACGGGTCCGCCCATCGGGACTTCGAGTTCCTCGGCGATCCGCTCGGCCACCGTGCGCGCGGCCAGCCGGCGGGGCTGGGTGTGCCCGATCGTGCCGCGGATGCCTCGTCCCAGTTCGAGACAGATCTTGGGCAGCTGGGTGGTCTTGCCGGATCCGGTCTCACCGGCGACCACCACCACCTGGTTCTCCCGGATCGCGGCGGCCAGCGCGTCGCGGTGATCGCTGACCGGAAGATCGGGATAACGGATCGCCGGCACCGACGCGGAGCGCGCGGCGACCAGCTTCTCCCCCGCGTCGAACTGGGCGGCCAGATGCTTCAGTTGCTCGGCGCTGACCGGCCCGCGCAACGACTTCAGCCGTCTGCCCAGCCGGACGGCATCACGCAGGGTCAGCAGATCGAGCCGTGCGCGTAACGCGCGCACCTCATCGCGGGACGCCTGGGACACTGGAACCAGGGTAGTGACACCGAAAGGGGTGGCCATGACGACTGCGGTGATCGTCGGCGTCCTGCTGCTGCTCGCCTTAGGCCTGGTCGCCAGTCAGCTGTTCCGGCTGAAGGACTGGCTCAACCGGCAACCGCCCGTCGAGTCGACCATGCCGGCTGCGCAGCGGGCGGAGGAGGAGCGCGAAATGCCGGGCCGGGCTGAGAAGCCGGAGTCCGGTGAGGAAATCAGCGGGCCGGGTCCCCACGCCACATGAAGCTGTTGACGTACTTCCCCATGTCCTGAGCGACCTGAAGATTGGCCGCCGATGGCGGTCCGGGTCCGAAATTCGGGGCGAACCGACGGAATGGGCCGGCCGCCCCGGCGACGAGTGCGAGGTCGTTCTTGATCGCGACGATGATGATGATGCGGATCCGCTCCGTCTCGCCGCCGCTCATCGGATGGAAGTCGGCGACCTCGCCGTAGCCGAGTTGGTAGCCCACCGTCGCGTTGGGCAACTCGTAGGCCTTGTCGGCCCCCGGGAACGCGTCATCGAGCAGTTCCTCGGCGATCGCCTGCGCGCTGCGGCCGTTGGCGGGCACGCTGAACAACCTGAGTGTGCCGCCGTCCCCGCCGGTCCATCTCGCGGTGACGCCGTCTGCACCGGTGGTGACGGAGTAGGCGGCCCCGGGTGCCGGATAGGACACCGAGAAGGATCCGTCCGGGGCGGTGAACCTCGGGTTGGTCGCCACCGGCTGTCCGGTCGGCGGGCGGCCGCAGTCCGGCGGGCAGACGTACCGGGTGGGCACATCGGGCGTCCGCTGTTCCACGATCGCCAGTGCCATCATCACCCCGACCAGGGTGAGAACCCACAGGCCCAATGTCAGCAGATAGCGCGGACCACGGGGGCGGATTGCCGTATATCGCCCAGAGGGCACCGCATAGCCCTCGAACGAATCCTTTTGTGCTGCAATGCGGGTCGGCTTCACCGGTTCACCGTCCGCGCCAGCAGGATGCCTCTGATCAGGTTCTTGATACTCGGACTGCCGAGTCCGGTCACCATGTCGTACCCGGCATGGGGGACGGTGATGGCATTGCCGCCGAGTTGGATGTCCCGGAATCCCGGAGTGGCCGAACCCTTCGCGACCGCGTACAGAGTCGGGTTGATACTTCCGAGCGGATCGGCCCCCTGATCCTTGAGCAGGTCGTTCATCACCGCCGCCAGGCCGGCCCAGATCGGCGTGGCCTGTGAGGTGCCGCCACCGACCGCGACCTGTTGATCGAAGACGAACTTCACTCCGGTGAAAGGATCGGCCACCGCCGCCACATCGGGCACCATCCGCCGTGCCTTGGCGGAACCTCCCGGCCCGGTCGACTGCCATGCCGGCCGACCGAACAGCACCGAAGCCCCGCCCGCGCTGCCCTGCGTCAAAGGCACGTCGTACCAACCCTGTTCGGCGAGGAACCCGCCCTCGGCATCGGTCGACAGGGTGGTGCCCCCGACCGAGGTGATCTCCGGTATCGACGCCACCGCGTCGACGCCCACATCGTCCGGCGTCGGGGGATCCGCCCAGTCATGTCCCCCTTTGCATTCCAGTCCGGCGAGGTCACCGGTCGCATCGAAGACCGTCGTCCCGTGCTTCTGTGCGGCTGCCACTGCCGCGCGAACCGGCGTCAGGTCGGCCGCCGTGAACAATCGGTCGCATCCCCACCCGATCGAGATGCTCCAGATCGCACCCGGGAACCCGCGATCGACCGTTTCCATCAGCTTGGCGAGGTTCTCGAATGTCCCCCCCGACTCGACCGTCGGCCTCGCGTTGGCCATCACCAATCGGGCGTCCGGTGCGACGGCGTGGATCACCTGCAGATCCATGGTGGCTTCGCCGGTCATCTGTGCGGGTATCCCGCCGATGACCTCGGGGGTGAACTTCGGCACCGTGAACCAGTCCGAGAAGGAATCGAGGTCCCTCTGCTTGAATCCGTCGAAGCTGAACACCACCACGGTCTGGCTTTTGCCGGTGAACCCCGAATCGGTGAGTTCCGTTGCGTCGTAGGCCTTCCACAGCTCGGTGGGGAGCAGACCGCCGTCGGGGACGTCACGCGGCGGGGTGGGCGGCAACCCCTCCCGGTAGGGGGTGTGGCTGAGAATCCGACCGAAGCCGACGACCTCCGAGCGCGCCGCGGGCGGGATCGGCGGCTGCTGGGGGGATGCGTAGAAGACGATGCCGTCACGGTCGCGGTAGTCGTGGATCTCGACGCCGAGGGCATCGGATACGGCGGCCGGTGAACCCTCGAGGATCGCCCATCCGTCACCCTCGCGCCACCGCACCGACAGACCGTGCAGCCGTGCCCAGCCGTTGAGCCGCAACGGTTCGAGATCGCCTTGCAGGGCTGCCGTCAGCTGGACGCGCGGGTCGCGGGCCGGACCCAGATCGGTGGCCTCCGAAAGCAGCCGCGCGTAGGGTCCGCCGATGTTGCGGGCCGGCTCCGGTTCCCAGGGCCGGTCAGCGGTGCTCAGCGCGGCGACGACGGCGACCACGGCCGCCGACGCGGCCAGCACCGCCCCGGAACGCTTCACACCCTGCAGATCGTATTCATATGCCGTCGGAGTTGGCTTCTCGTGACGACGGGCTCAGATCTTGATGGTGAGCTGTTCGAAGATCAACGGGGCGATCTTGTCGGCCAGGTAGGCGTGCCCGGCGTCGTTGGGATGCACACCGTCCTGCCCGATCAGATCGGGGCGGCCGACGAACCATCCGTCGGCGATCGGGTCGATGAACAACGCGCCGATCTGTGCGGCCTGATCCCGCAGACTGTCGCGGATCTTGAGCACCGCGGCCGGCGGGTTGGCCGTCGTCCACGGCGGACCGATCACCAGGAACTTGGCGGCCGGGGCGGCGTAGCGAGCCAGATGCAGTGTCTCGGAGGCGAATCCGGTGAACCGCTGCGGATCCACCGGCTGATCGTTGCGGGAGCCGAAGAACACGACCAAAGCGTCGTTGTGCCGGACGGCTTGCGCGGTCAGGTCCTCGAAGATGTTGCCGCGATTCCCGCGCTGGCCGTAGCCGGCGCCGCCTTCTGCCGCGACGTCGGCGTCGACCTGCACGCCCTGCCTGGCCAGCAGCTGCCAGGCGAGCTGCGGCCAGGCCCGCGGACCGCTGCCGCCATCACCGGAGCCTGCGGTATAGGAGTCGCCGATCACCGCGATGCGGGCGGACTCGGCGGCGTGGGAGGCCGGCGTGCCCGGGGCAGCGGCCCACCCGACACCGGCCAGGGTCATGGCCACAGCGCCGAAACGGAGCGCGTATTCCCTCAAGCTCACCTACACCTTCATGGTTTGGATTCGAGGGTAGCCCGGGTTTGCCCTGTTCAGGCGGAGGCGCGCGAGGGCCCGTCGCCCTCGACCGCTTGCAGCCTGCCCTTCTGCCCGCTGCCGGTTCCCGAGTCGCCGCCCTTGACGTCGCGGAAGTCGACCATGCTGCGCATCCAGCGGCGCGCGGGTTCCTCCACGAAGTGGAACAGGACAGCCGAGAGCGCGAGGGCGGCCGCGATCAAGCCGATGACCACCAACTTCAGCCCCCACATCGGCAGCACCAGGCGGTATTCCTGCGCCACCCAGTTCCAGGCGGTGTGCACCGGTTCGTGAATCATGTAGAGGCTGAACGAGATCTGACCGCCGTAGATCATCACGCGGGTGGACAGCAGCGCCGTTAAGCTGCCCACCCCGATCGACAGCGCCACCACTAAAGGCATGAACAGCACCGCCAGAATTCCACCGGAATCGATCATCCCGGCGATCGGATGCGCGTCGTAGTAGTAGAGGCCGCCGACGAGGACGCCGAGGATCATCAGCGCGACATACCCGGCTACCCGCCGGCCCCGATCGGAGATCTGCAGCCGCCGGACCGCCGCGCACGCCAGCGCTCCCGCGGCGAACTGCGCGATGATCCGGGGCACCCAACTCCACGGTGTGTAGAGCATCCCGCTGGCCAGCAGGAGCAGCGTGGGCGGTAGGGACGCCACGAAAGCCAGCACCAGCAGGGTGCGGGCCCGCGACACCCGGGCGATCCGGAAGATCAGCAGGATCAGCAGACCGAACAGCAGATATGCCAGCCATTCCGCGCTGATCGACCAGGCCGGGCCGTCCCAGCTGGTCTCATCGAAGAACGGGGCGAACCACAGCTGAACCATGAAGAACTGGCGCAGGTAGCTGATCGCGGTCAGCTTCCCGACGTCGGGCGACGGCGTGGTGCCGACATGCAACGTGAAGATGATCCACAGCGCGGCGATGTGCATGGTGACGAGATAGATCGGAAACACCCGGGACAGGCGCAGCCACAGGAAGTGCAACGTCGCGCGCAGCGAGAACGCTCGCCCCATCCGATCGAGGTAGTTCCAGGTCAGCACGAATCCGCTGAGGATGAAGAACAGATCGACGCCCTGCGCGCGGGCATTGAGCAACGGGGCGAGACCGTCTTTGAGTCGCGGCGAGGCGGCCCACAGCCACGGCCGGAAATGGAAGAGCACCACCCACATCGCGGCCACGATGCGAAGACCGGTCAGCGCCTTGATCTCTCCGGTCCGCACCGGACCATTGTCCAGCACGGTTTCCACATCGACTCTGCGCCTAGATCGCGTTTCGCGCCGCAAACACGATCTGGACGCAGAATCGACGGGCCGGGCCGCGCGTTCCTGCTCCTAGAGGACGTCCAGGATGTCGTTCTTCAGCGCTTCGGCTTGGGTGCCGAAAACCGCCTGAACGCTGCTGCCGACCTCGATCACGCCGGCGGCGCCGAGTGCCTTCAGCCTGTCGTGGTTGACCTTGGCGGTGTCGGCGACGTCCATCCTGAGGCGGGTGATGCAGGCGTCTACGTTGACGAGGTTCTCCCGGCCACCGAATGCGGCGATGAGCTGTTCGGCCTTGCTGTCGGCCCGCGCGGGGGCGGTGGCGACGGCTCCGGACGCCGCGGTGGGGATCGCGGTGGCGGCGTCGGGACCCTCGCTGAGGTTGGCCTGCTGCTCCTCCTCGAACTCCGACTCGATCTCGCGGCCGGGTGTGCGCATGTTCCATCGGGTGATGACGAACCGGAACAGCAGGTAATAGACCGCGAAGAAGACGACGCCCATCCCGATCAGAAGCGGGACGTTCTTGGCCGCCGGAGCGTTGCCCCAGAGCAACAGGTCGATCAGACCGGCCGAGAACGAGTATCCGAGATGGATGTCCAGCACATAGGCGATCGCCAGCGACAGACCGGTGAGGATCGCGTGCACGATGTAGAGCGGGAACGCCACGAACATGAAGGAGAACTCCAGCGGTTCGGTGACGCCGGTGAGGAAGGCGGTCAGGGCGGCGGCCGAGAGAATGCCGAAGGCGATCTTCTTCTGGTTCTTGTTGGCCACCTGGATCATGGCCAGTGCCGCAGCCGGCAGGCCGAACATCAGGATCGGATAGAAGCCCGCCGTCAGCCGCCCGGCCGTGGGGTCGCCGGCGGCGAACCGGCTGAGCTCACCGGTGACCGTTCCACCGCCGTTCGGCTTGGGGAAACTGCCGTAGATGAAATAGACGTACGAGTTCAGAATGTGGTGCAGGCCAACGGGAATCAGCATGCGATTGGCGAATCCGAAGACGAACGCTCCAAGCGCCCCGGCGCCGCCGATGAACTTGCCCAGACCGGTGAGGCCGGCGTCGAAGATCGGATAGAAGTAGCTCATCGCGAACGCGACCACGAGGACGGTCATGGAGACCGCGATGGGCACGAACCGCCGCCCGCCGAAGAACCCGAGATACGGCGGCAACTGGATGGTGTGGTACCGGTCGAAGAGTGCGGCGGTGATCAGTCCGACCACGATGCCGCCCAGCACGCTGTAGTTGATCTGGGCCTGATCGCCGGACTTGTCCATGACACCCTCGAGCACGAACGGCGACATGGTCTTGAAGACCGCCTGCATCACCAGGTAGCCCACGACTGCCGACAACGCCGTCGATCCGTCGGCCTTGCGGGCGAAACCGATCGCCACACCGACGGCGAACAGCAAGGCCAGGTTCTCGAAGAGTGCACCGCCCGCAGCGCTCATCGCCTGGAAGAACGGTCCGATCACCGGTGCCTTGATCCGGCCGAGAAGGTCGTCCTGGCCGAGGCGCAGCAGGATGCCGGCGGCCGGCAGCACCGCGATCGGCAGCATCAGGCTCTTGCCGAGGCGCTGGAGTTGCGCGAAGCCAGGGATATTCAGCCCTGATTTTCCTTGCGCGCCTGAGGCTTTGGTCGCTTCACTCATCGGGTTGGGCCTTCCCCACATAATCGGCTTCGTCGCAGGTCAGCGGAAGCTTAAACCAGATTCGGACCAAGCGAGAGCAGGTTTCGGCCTATCCTCATCCGATGACCACCACCACCGTGATCGCTCCTGTCCAGGGCCGCGCAGTCGCCCTCGCCGATGTCCCTGATCCGGTCTTCTCCGGGGGGATGGTGGGCTACGGCGCGGCGATCGATCCGCCCCGGACGATCGTCGATGCGGTGGCTCCGGTGAGCGGCAAGATCCTCAAACTGCTTCCGCACGCCTACGTGATCATGACCGCCGACAATGTCGGTGTCCTGGTGCACCTCGGGCTGGACACCGTGCAGCTCAACGGAGCCGGTTTCACCGCACTTGCGGCCCAGGGCGACACGGTGACCGCCGGCCAGCCGGTGATCATCTACGACGTGCCGGCCATCGTCGCGGCCGGAATGAGCCCGATCGTTCCCGTGGTGGTGATGGACGAGCGGGACCCGGCGAACGTCGCGGTCAGCGATGCGGTGGCCACCGCCGCCGACATCAGCACCGGCGCACCTCTGTTCACGGCCCACAAGTAGCGCCGGATGGAAGTCGTCATCCTCAAGGACCCGGCCGACATCGGCCGGGTGGCGGCCGATGCCGTCGAGAGTCTGCTCAACCGCAAGCCGGACGCCGTGCTCGGCCTGGCAACCGGTTCGTCCCCGCTGGCCATCTATGACGAACTGGCGGCGCGCTGCGCGGCCGGACGGGTCTCCTTCAAGCACGCCCGCGGGTTCACCCTCGACGAGTACGTAGGGCTTCCACCGGATCATCCCGAGCGCTACCGCAACGTCATCGACTCGGTGTTCGTATCCCGGGTGGACTTCGCTCCCGGAGCCGTGCAGGGTCCCGACGGCCTCGCCGCCGACATTCCGGCCGCCTGCGCGCAGTACGAGGCGGACATCCGGGCTGCCGGGGGTGTCGATCTGCAGATCCTCGGGATCGGCACCGACGGGCATATCGCCTTCAACGAACCGGGTTCATCGCTGGCCTCCCGCACCCGGATCAAAACGCTCACCCGGCAGACCCGCAAGGACAACGCGCGATTCTTCGACGATGACATCGACGCGGTGCCCACGCACTGCCTGACCCAGGGGCTCGGCACGATCATGGAAGCGCGGCACCTGGTGCTGGTGGCCACCGGACGCGGCAAGGCCGAGGCGGTCCATCACCTGGCAGAGGGTGCGGTCAGCGCGATGTGGCCGGCCACGATCATGCAGCATCATCCGCACGCGACCGTACTGATCGACGACGCGGCCGCCCACCGCTTGCAACTCGCCGACTACTACCGCGAGACCTACGTCACCAAGCCCGAATGGCAAGGCATCTGACGTGCTGCTGACCGCCGGCACCGTGGCGACCGGCGCTGAGCTGTTTCGTCCCGGCTGGATCGAGGTGTCCGGCGCACGGATCACCGCGATCGGATCGGGCACACCGGACCGTACGGCCGATGTCGACCTCGGCACGGCGACGGTGGTTCCCGGATTCGTCGACACCCATGTGCACGGTGGCGGCGGTGCCAGTTTCTCCGGCGGCCCCGCCCAGACGGCGACGGCGGTGGCACTGCACCGGCGGCACGGCACCACCACACTGGTCGCCTCGCTGGTGACCGAGGCACCGGAGGATCTGCTGCGGCAGGTCACCGGTCTGGCCGAGCAGGTACGCGACGGACTGATCGCCGGTGTCCACCTGGAGGGCCCCTGGCTCGCGGTGGAACGGTGCGGCGCACACGATCCGGCCCTGCTGCGCGATCCCGATCCCGCCGAACTGCGCCGTGTCCTCGACGCCGGGGCCGGGACGATCAGGATGGTGACGCTGGCTCCCGAACGCTCGGGTGCACTCGCAGCGATTGGCATGCTCACGGATATGAATGTTGTTGCCGCCGTTGGCCATACCGAGGCGACCTACCAGCAGACCCGTGCAGCGATCGACGCCGGGGCGACGGTCGCGACACACCTGTTCAATGCGATGCGGCCGATCCATCACCGGGAACCCGGTCCGGTGATCGCACTGCTGGAGGACCCGCGGGTGACCGTCGAGGTCATCGCCGACGGAGTGCATGTCGATCCGGCGCTCTACCGGCACGTCACCCGCACCGCGGGAACGGATCGCGTCGCACTGGTGACCGACGCGATGGCCGCAGCCGGAATGTCCGACGGCGCCTATACCATCGGCCCGTTGGCCGTCGACGTCACCGGAGGGGTCGCGCATCTGGCCGGAACCCACACCATCGCGGGCAGCACCGCGACGATGGACCGGTTGTTCCGCTTCGCCGTCGAGCACAGTGAACTGCCCCGCGATGCGGCACTGGTTCTCGCGGTCCGCCAGTCTTCGGTGAATCCGGCCCGCGCACTCGGCCTACCCGACCCGACCCTGACCCCCGGCGCTGCCGCCGATCTGGTCGTGCTCGATGAAAACCTTGGCGTGCAGGCGGTGTTGTGTCGCGGCGAATGGGTCTCGGACGCTTAACAATCCGGTCTTGGCTTCGCAACGAGTATGGCCGCCCCATAGAGGATTGTGTTCTCGTGGAGCAAATGAAACCCACATCCAGGAACTTCGCCCTGGCCGTCGGAGCGGCGGCCACGTCGGCGATTGTTGCCATCGGAGTGCCGCTGGCGATCGCCGCCCCAACCGCTGCGCCCCCTTCCGACGGCCAGGGCTATATCGACTCGACCGCCAGGTGCACCAAGCCTGACACCGCTGTGCTCTTCGGCACCACCGACACCTCGCGGGTCGCCGTCTGCAAGACCCCCGCCGGCGCGTTCGAATACCGCGGCGTGCGGGTCAGCGACGGCGCGAAGCTGATCGTCGCGGCGACCCAATCCAGTGACGACACGTTCGTCGCGAAGAACGACACCGCCACCTACACGGTGACCCCGAAGGCGCTCAGCGTGACCGTCGGCGGTAACACCGTGCGCACCGAGTCCTGGGTCGACTTCCACGGCGCTCCGGCACCGGCAGGCTCCTCGGGCACAACTAGCGCCAAGCCGAGCACCTCGGCGACGGCCACGGCGTCGGCGTCCCCGACGGCGTCCGCCACGGCGACGGCCACGGCCGCCCCCTCGACACCCGGCCTGACCTCCGCCGCGCCCACGGCTTCGTCACAGGCGTCGAGTCCGGCTGTGCCGCTTCCGCCGCCGCTTCCGGCAGAGGCCGGTGGCAGCACTTCATCGGGTCGCTGACATCTGATGAACGGTGACGCCGTCAGCCTGATGGACGGCGCCACCGCCGCCACCCTGTCGCAGGTTCTGCCACTGCTGTTGCTGACCCTGGCAGTCGAGGCGCGGCGCATCAGATTGCATCGTGACTCGTCGCGGCTGTGGCTGCCCGCGTTCTTCATCGGCTTCGGGCTCGTCGAAACGATCCTCGTGCTGTCGATCGACGGACAGATCTATCCGTTCCAGTGGTTCGACGCCGTCTCGGCGCTGATCATCTTCCTGCTGCTCAGTCTGGTGTTCCGGCTGTCACTGACCGATCCGCCGAATACCTAAGCGGCTCAGAAGAATCCGGCGAAGCGGATCGGCGGCGGGGTCCAGGTGCGGTCCTGCGCGGCCTGATCCGGAACGTACATCCGCAGGTATGCGCTGAACCCGCCGACGGGCAGCGCCAGCCAGTTCGAGTTCGGGTCGCCCGGATCGGTCTGTGAGAAGATGATGTTGATCGAACCGTCGGGCTCGTAGACCAGTTCGAGCGGACGACTGCTGCTGACGCTGTAGCGGCCTTGTGCGTTGGGCACCAGGTTGCCGTTGGCGTCGTAGACGGTCACCGACCAGAACGCCTCGGCCGGCGGCAGGGAGTCGGCGGCGAAGTTCAGGGTGTACTTCTTGCCGGGCAGGATCGCGAACAGCGGCAGGTACCAGCTGTCCAGCAGTCCGGCTTCGTACATCGCCTCCTCCTGAGTGTTGGCCACCAGGCCCACCTCCGCGACGCCGGCCCGCAACAGATAGTCGGTGCCGTAATTGCCGATGTCGGCATTCGGGATGGCCCAACCACGATGCTGGATCGCCGAGACCAATTGGGTCAGCTGCGTCAGCCCGGGCAGGATCGCCTGGGTCACCTTGACCGCGAGGTCCGCGGCCAGCAATGCCAGCGGTCCGAGATGCGCATCGGAGACCTGCATGCCCACGCCGACACCGATCTTGGCCATCGTCGCCAGAATCGCGTCATCTTGTGGAACAGGCGGCGGGTTCTGCGTCATCGCCTGGCTGATGCCGTTGAGATAGGCGATACCGGTGCAATTCGCCGGCAGCACAGCGTTATTCGGTCCGGTGGCACCGGTCGGCGTCAGGGTGTACTGAGCGATCAACGCCCGCGCGATGTTCTGGTCGGCGGCGTCACCGGCGAGGGTGCGGCCGAGGATCAGCATGCTGGAGTAGGGCACCTCGACGACGGTCGCGCCTGGGACATCGACCTGCGGGCCGCCGGTCCAGGTGATGGCGTACTGACCCGGACCGGGACCCGTCCAGTTCGAACCGATGTACCCGCTGACGTTGGTGTACGGGTCAGTCAACTGCCAGGAGAAGTAACGATCGCCCATATCGGGGATGGACAGCACGACCGGTCCGTTGGTGAGATCGAGTTCAGCCACCGAGTAGAAGGTGTCGACATTGGGCCGCTTGCCGCCGCCGATGGCGATCCAGATCGGATCGACATCCGGATTGGCGAATGTCGTCAGGTTGTACAGCGCGTTCAGGTTCGTACCGACGACCGAACGCACCCGCTCGTACTCCATAAGCGGGTAGCCGTAGATGAAGGCCTGCGCGGCGTAGATCGCGGCGCGGATCGGGCCGACCGGCAGGTTGAAGCCGAGGCTGGCAGCCTGGGTTGCCGCCTGGGGTTGGGCCGATGCGCTCAACAAGGCCTGTGCGCCGGCGGTTCGCTGCACAGCGGCCTGCGCTCGGGCCGGCCGGACCGCGGCGGCAGCAGCGGGGGCGTTCCCGGCAGGCGCGACGGCGCGCGTGGCGGCGGACCTGACCGCGGTACGGCTCGAGTTGACCTTGACCGGCTTGCGTACCGCTGTCGACGACTTTGCCGATCTGCCTGCGCTGACCGACGGCGAATCCGCGGACGCGGTGTCGTCCGGGGCCGCGGCAGCCACCCCGGCGCCCCCGACCAGTGCGGCTCCGACACCGGCCGCGAGTACGCCGGCCTGCAGCCAGCGCCGGTTCGATCCGTATCCAGTCACCGCTGTCTCCCTAACTCACGCGCTGAGGTTGATGCCGAAGACGCCGGCGACCGACTGCGCCCATGACAGCGCCACCACCAGGCTCGCCGTCGTGACCAGACCCACGTTGGCGGCGATCGGCAGGCCGACGGCGTTGACCAGACCGCCGATCAGGTCGCCGTTGAGCATCTGCTTCACGCCCCCGAGGAACAGGGCCGCACTGTAGCCAGGCAGTGAGGTGAGTACCGCGTTGACCACATCGGCGGTCGGCAGCAGGCCCGAATACAAGCTGGCCGCACTGTAGGAGAGCGCGTTGGGGAAATCGGTCACGAACGCCTGGATGCTGGTGATCACCTCCGAAGGCGTCGGCAAGGCGAAGGTGAACGATGCGGGGTTGGGCAGTTGAATGCTCGACAGCTCCCGCATGACTGAACCGGTGGGCCCGAAATCATTGATGAAATCGGTGATCCCCTGACCGATCCCGTTGAACACCCGCGTAGCCACCTCGAGCGGGTTGACCTGAGGGAACAGACCGAACGGCACCAGGATGTTCGCAGCAGGCTGACCGCCGGACGGATAACCGTGAGCGGCGTCGCCGTATCCGAGGTCCACGATGGCCTTCAGCACCGGCTGAAACAGATCGGCGATCGGGTTGCCGATCAACGGAATCGCCCGCAACGGCGCCAGCAGCGGCAGATTCTCGGTCGGCATGAAGAAGTAGTTCTGCGCGGTGGAGTACGACGACACCGGCAGCGGAATCGCTGAGGTCACCTGATCGAGGGTTGTGCAGTAGGTCTTGCATTTCGGGCCCGGCACGTACTTGGTGTGCACCAGAGCCAATCCGAGACCGGCGTTGAGGTCGGCCAAGAAGTTCAACGGATACCGGGGGAAGTCGGCGAAGCCGTCGTATTCCAGGGTGTAGTTCGTCGTCGGATAATTGTCCGCGGGGGTCGCCTCGTAGAACGGGATGCCCAGGCTCGGAAGAGCCAGGGCCGGGGCGCTGAAGCCCGTCGGCTCATTGATCGCCGTGAATCGGGACAGGAAACCGCCGTCGGGGTTCAACTCGTTGCCCACCAGGACAAAGTCAACAGTGCCGGCGATGTTGTCCGGGACTTTGTATATCGCAGCATTCGGCGGGAGCGGATATCCGCTCTGCAGCAGTCCGGAGATGATGGCGCTCTGCGAGTATCCGAAGACCGTGGTTGGAGTGTTGTCAGGCAGTGCGGCGAGTGTCTTTGTGAGGATGTCGATGCCCTGGTCCACCGAGATGTTCAGCGGGAGGCTCTTCACACCGGTGATCGGGTAGAGACCCTCCGGGGTGAAGATGACGTTCGGGGCGGGCGGATCTGCCGGATCCTGACCCTGCCGGACGTAGTAGTACATCGCGGTGTTGACGTAGTCCTGCGATGGGATCGGGACACCGCTGGGCCCCATGATCTCCGGCTGAGTGATTGTGCTCGCGGCAGGCGACACGGCTGCGGCCGCTGTCGCCGTAGCGCGACGGCTGTAGGCCAGGGCAGCGAGGTCAAGCGGGGTGACGGTGGTCGCGGGTGCGTTGCCGCCGGAATTCCCCAGGGTCACCGACATCGAAACGGCCGCAGGGGCGGCGGTGGCCCGCCGGTTCACCTGTGCAGCGGCCGGCTTGCCTGCACGGACGGCGGAGGAGGAGGACGCCCCCGGTGCGTGCGCGGCACGACCCGCTGCGGGCGCGGAACCGGCCGACACCGATGCCGCGGATCCGCTGTCGGCCGAGGCCACCGCGACGCCGCTGTACAGCGCCGCTCCCACTCCCAGGGCAACGGCGAGTCCACCGACCCGTCCGACGAACCGGCATGCGCTCACGATGGACCTCCCTGGCAACCTGAGACGAGACTGAAAGGACACTAGCTCAGGAAAGCGCCGCGATGGCGTCGAACAGGTCACGGACTCCGTGCAGTGAATGTGCCGGCATGAACACATCGCAGTACGGCAAAGCCGCGGCCATGGAACCGGCCAGGGGGGCGAACCCCGGGGCGGCCGCGCGCGGGTTCAGCCAGATCAGGTGTGCGGCACGGCGGGTGAGCCGGTCCAGTGCGTGGCCGAGCAGTTCGGGCGGATCGCTGTCCCAGCCGTCGGAGGCGATGACCACCACCGCACCCCGCAATGCGGCGCCGTGCGGCGGCCCGAGCAGATCGGTGATCGCCCGGCCCAGGTGCGTGCCGCCGTAGCGGTCGACGACCTTCTCGTTGGCACGGGCCAGAGCGACCTCTGGTGAGCGGTGCGCGAGTACCGCCGTCAGCCGGGTCAGCGTGGTCGAGAATACGAACACCTCCGGCCGGAAGCCGGCACTGCGCAACGCCGCCGCCCGCATCAGATGCAGATAGACCGTCGCGTAGGGCTGCATGGACCGGCTGATATCGCACACCAGCACGACCCGGCGGCGCTGCCGGCGAGGCCGGGTGCGGGCCAGTCTCACGGGTTCCCATCCGGTGCTGCGCGACGCCCGGATGGTGGCGCGCATATCGATCCGTTTGCCGTGACGATCCGGTTCGGCACGAAGACTGCGTCGCATCGGCCAGCGAGACAGGCTCTGCTCCAGCCAGGTGCCGATCATGCGCAGATCCGTCTCGTCGAACTTCTCGAAGGGTTCCTCAGCGCGAGCGACTATGCGGCTGGGCAGCACGTCGGGGATGACATCCGCATCGTCGTCGTCGGCACCCGCACGCAGCGACGGCGGCCTGGTCGCCCACGGCAGTCCCTCGGCCTGCGGGCCGCCCTCGCCGCGCTCACCGGTGCTGGGGACCGCACTGGCCGACCGTCCCTGCGGGGCGTTGCGGGCGATCGGATCCATCGGCAGGACGGCGTCGGCGAAGACCGCCTCGAAAACCGCGTCGTAGGCCGGCAGATCATCGGCCCGGTTGATCAGGGTCAACCGTCCCGTCCAGTAGAGCTGAGAACGTGCGCTGGGCACCAGTTCGCGCATTGCCGCCACGAAGGATCCGGGGCCGCTCGCCGACACCACCACTCCTGCGTTTCGCAGCCGGTGGGTCATTGCCGCTGCGAACGCGGCAAGGTCGACACCCCGCAGCAGCAGCGGTGCGGTCATCCCCGATGACGACGACGCAGGACCAACCAGGCCAGGATCAGCAGCACGAGGCCGGCCGCGCCGGCTGCCGCGTATTTCGTGATCGAGGTACCGCCGGCGAGCTCGAGCAGGTCGATCGCCTCCGGCTCGGGAGCCGGAGCCACCCGCGGTGCAGCGGTCGCGGCTGCCGCACCGCCACCGGCCGCGGACTCAGCCGGTGCCGCAGCCGCCGCCGGAGCCGGGCCACCGGCCAGCTTGTTCTCCAGCTGATCGACGAACTGACCGAGCAGTTTCTCCGACACCTGCTGAATCATGCCGCTGCCGAACTGTGCCAGCTTGCCGACGATCTTGACGTCGCTGTCCACCGTGACGCGGGTGCGTTCACCCGCGTCGTGCAGCTGCAGCGTCACGGTGGCCGCGGCGTTCCCACTGCCGCGGGCCTCCTTGCCCCGGGCATCGATCAGCGCACGATGGTTGGTGGCGTCCAATTCGGTGAATCGCGCCTTGCCGTTGAACTCAGAGGTGACCGGACCGACCTTCACCTTCACCTTGCCGAGAAAGTCCTCGCCCTCATGGCCGACGAGTTGCGCCCCAGGCATCAGGGGCACCACTTGTTCGAGATCGGTCAGCACCTCCCAGGCCTTGTCGACTGGGACGCTGACGGTGAACTCATTGGTGATGATCATGCGACTTCTCCTTATCCGGTGGCCAGTTCCGTGCGGTACAGATCGAATGCTTCGCGCAACCCTGCGCTGTCATCAGGCGTCTTCGCCAGGGTGCTCAGCCCGGCCTCGGCGGCGGGGTCGACAAGGTCGCCGACGCCGAGTGTCACCAGTGCCGCCACCCAGTCGATGGTCTCGGCGACACCCGGTGGCTTGTCGAGATCGAGATCCCTTGTCCGGCCGACGAACTGGGTGGCGTGCTCGATCAGCGCCGCGGTGGCGCCGGCAACACTGCGCCGGACAATGGCGGCGGCACGGGCCGGTTCCGGGTAGTCGATCCAGTGGTAGAGGCAGCGCCTCCGCAGTGCGTCGTGCAGATCACGGCTGCGGTTGGAGGTCAGCACCGTCAACGGCGGACGCTGCGCGACGAACGTCCCCAGTTCCGGCACTGTCACCGACGACTCACCGAGGAACTCCAGCAGCAGGGCCTCGAACTCATCGTCGGCACGGTCGATCTCGTCGATCAGCAGGACCGGCGGCGCCTCGCCGCGGTAACGCACACAGGACAGGATGGGCCGGTCGACGAGATAGGTCTCGCTGTAGAGATCGGACTCCTCGATGGCAGCACCGCGAGCTTCGGCCAGCCTGATGCTGAGCAGCTGGCGTTGATAGTTCCAGTCGTAGAGCGCTTCGGCGGCGCTGAGGCCTTCGTAGCACTGAAGGCGGATCAGCGGTGTGTCCAGAACTGCCGCAAGCACTTTGGCTGCTGAGGTCTTACCGACGCCGGGTTCGCCCTCGAGAAGAAGTGGCCGGTTCAGTTCGGCGGCGAGATAGAAGGCCGAAGCGGTGCCCTCGTCGGCGAGGTAGCCGTGCTCGTCGAAGCGGCGGATGACGTCATCGACCCCGGAGAAGGTCATCGAGGCACCGCCAGCAGACGTTCGTAGTCGTCCCAGGTGTCGACGTCCTGAGGCACCGGACCGTCGATGGCGACTTCGGCCACGTCGAACCGGCCGCCTTCGATCAGTTTCCAGACGCCTTTGTCGCCGTGCAGCAGGGCGATCTCGCCGAACATGCTGCGATCCAGCCAGAACGGATGTCCGATGCCGTCGGAGTACCGGCAGACCGCGATCTGATGACCGCTGCCCTGCTCGACCAGCCGGCCGACGGCGCCGGCGGTGACCCCGGGTTGGTCACCGAGCATCAGGATGATCCCCGCGCTGTCCGGGTCGACCTGTCCGATCGCGACTTTCAGCGAACCGGAGCACCCGGATCCGGGATCGTCGACCTCGACGGTCTGCAGGCCGTCTAGGTCGACGGCCTGCCGGACCTGCTCGGCCGCCCCACCGAGGGTGACGATCAACTGGTCGAACCCGCACCCGCGGGCCATCCGCAGCGTCTCGCCCAGCAGCGTCGAATCCCGAAAGGGCAGAAGCTGTTTGGGCTGACCCAGACGACGCGATGAACCCGCCGCCAGGACGACGCCGGTGACCCGCGCTGATCTCATGCGCCCGCCTGCGCCGCATAACGGGTGCGGCAACCCGGGCAGCAGAACCAGAAGTCCGTCCCACCGATCTGCAGATGAGGTGTTCCAGCGGCGATCGTGACGGTCATCCCGCACACCGGGTCCACTGCGGTCTGCGCATCCGACGGCGGCGCTGCCGGTTGCAGATCGATCTGCACAACGCCGGCCGGAGGCTCCGAAACGGTCAGCCCACCGGTGCGGATTCCCGAGATCATCTCCGCCGCAATGGAAACCGCGATCTCGGCCGGTGTCTTGGCGCCGATCGGCAGACCGACCGGGGTGTGCACCCGGCCCCGTTCGCAGCAGCCCAGCTCCAGCATGTCGATCACCGACGCGCCGCGGACCTCACTGGCCACCAGTCCGATGTAACCGACACCGGAATCCAGGGCCGCGCGCACCGTCTCGGACTCCGGGCCGCCATGGGTAGCGATCACGACGGCGGTAGCACCGTCGAACCCACCGGTCGCACCGTCGCGGCGCACCTCGTATCCGAGCACCGCGCAGACCTGAGCGAGCGCCTCGGCTATCGGTGTCTCCCCGACGATGCGCACCAGCGGCGCCGGAATCTGCGGTGCGAGAAAGATTTCCAACGCTCCTCCGGACAGACATGGATTGACCACCACGCATGCACCCGGCGCGTCCGGGAAATGCACGTCGCCGTCGGGCAGCACCCGAAGCAGTACGCTCTCGCCAACCTGCAGAGCCCCCATCGCCGCCTTGCGCACCGAATCCCGGGCGCACTGCCCGCCGACGAATCCCTCGATGGTTCCGTCGGCGAGCAGGATCGCCTGGTCCCCGGCCTGAGCCGAGGTCGGATGCTGTGCGCGCACCACTGTCGCGTGCACGAACGGCTTGCGGTCGTGCCGCAGCTGGCGGGCGCGGTCGGTGATATCCATGGGTCTGGTGTGCCGGCGCCCGCTAGATCGGCGGGGTTGCGCGACCCTGCATGGCCTCCCACACCCGCGACGGAGTCAGCGGCATGTCGGCGTGCCGGACGTTGAAGGGCGCCAACGCATCCACCACGGCGTTGACCACCGCGGCCGGTGAACCGACGGTGGCTGACTCACCGATGCCCTTGGCTCCGATCGGGTGGTGCGGGGACGGCGTGACGGTATGGCCGGTCTCCAGGTGCGGAACCTCCAGAGCGGTGGGGATGAGGTAATCCATCAAGGAGCCGCCCAGGCAGTTGCCCTGCTCGTCGAAGGCGATCATCTCCATCAGCGCCATGCCGATACCGTCGACCACGCCGCCGTGCACCTGACCCTCGATGATCATCGGGTTGATCTGGGTTCCGCAGTCGTCGACTGCCAGGAAGCGACGCACCTTGACCACCGCGGTGCCCGGGTCGACATCGACCACACAGATATAGGCGCCGTAGGG
The DNA here is from genome assembly GCA_964344085.1 of uncultured Mycobacterium sp. GTDB lineage: Bacteria > Actinomycetota > Actinomycetes > Mycobacteriales > Mycobacteriaceae > Mycobacterium. The sequence goes on along the minus strand of CAYFMA010000005.1, from coordinate 7,501 downwards.
ATAAGTAAGGTTCTCCGGGTTGTAGCAGACCTCCGCATCGAGGCCACCCTCGATGCCCTCCGGCAGATCGCCCGCCCCGTGAGCCTTCATCGCGATGTCCTGGATGGTGACGGCCGCGGACGGATCGCCCTTGATGTGGAACTTGCCCTTCTCCCACTCCAGGTCGGCGACGGAGGCCTCCAGCATTCCGGAGGCGATGATCTTGGCCTTGTCCCGGATCTTGCGGGCAACCAATGCCGCTGCGGCGCCCGACACCGGGGTCGAACGGCTGCCGTAAGTGCCCAGGCCGAACGGGGTCTGGTCGGTGTCGCCGTGCACGACCTCGATGTCCTCCGGCGGAATGCCGAGTTCCTCGGAGACGATCTGCGCGAACGTCGTCTCATGGCCCTGACCCTGGGTCTGCACCGAGAGCCGAACCACCGCCTTACCCGTCGGGTGCACCCGCAACTCGCAGCCGTCAGCCATACCCAGGCCGAGGATGTCCATATCCTTGCGCGGGCCGGCGCCGACCGCCTCGGTGAAGAACGAGATTCCGATACCCATCAACTGACCCCGCGCCCGCTTCTCAGCCTGCTCGGCACGTAACTGCTCGTAACCGATCATGCCCATCGCCTTGCGCAGCGTGGTCTCGTAGTCACCGGAGTCGTAGACCCACCCGGTCTTGCTGGTGTAGGGGAACTGATCGGGCTTGAGAAGGTTCTTCAGCCGGAGCTCGGCAGGGTCCATCTTCATCTCATGCGCGAGGCAATCCACCAGTCGCTCAACGAGATACACCGCTTCGGTGATCCGGAATGAGCACGCGTAGGCGACCCCTCCCGGGGCCTTGTTGGTGAATACCGCCGTCATGTGACAGTAGGCGGCTTCGAGGTCGTAGCTGCCGGTGAACACACCGAAGAAGCCGGCCGGGTATTTCGTCGGTGCGGCGGTGCCGTTGAACGCACCGTGGTCTGCGAGCACGTTGGTACGGATGCCCAGGATCTTGCCGTCCTTGGTGGCTGCGATCTCGCCGACCATGATGTAGTCGCGGGCGAACCCGGTCGAGGTGAGGTTCTCGCTGCGGTCCTCCATCCACTTCACCGGCTTGCCGAGTAACAGCGATCCGACGATGGCGCAGACGTATCCCGGATAGATCGGCACCTTGTTGCCGAAACCGCCACCGATGTCGGGCGCGATGACGCGAATCTTGTGCTCGGGGAGGCCCGCCACCAACGCGTACAGCGTGCGGTGGGCGTGCGGGGCCTGGGTGGTCGACCACAGGGTCAGCTTCCCGCTGACCGGATCCAGATCGGCCACCGCGCCGCAGGTCTCCATCGGAGCCGGATGCACCCGCGGGTAGATGATCTCCTGCTTGACGACGACATCGGCCTTGGCGAAGACGGCCTCGGTGGCGGCGGCGTCGCCGGTCTCCCAGTCGAAGCAGTGGTTGTCCTTCTTGCCCTCGAGATCCGTGCGGATCACCGGGGCATCGGGGTCGAGTGCCCTACGGACATCGACGACCGGATCGATCGGTTCGTAGTCCACCTCGATGAGTTCGAGTGCGTCACGCGCGGAGTAGCGGTCCTCGGCGACGACGAAGGCCACTTCCTGGCCCTGGAAACGCACCTTGTCGGTGGCCAGCACGGCCTGCACGTCCTGCGACAGGGTCGGCATCCAGGCCAGACCCTTCTCGGCGAGATCGGCGCCGGTGACGACGGCCTTCACCTTCGGATGTGCCTGTGCCGCACTGACATCGATGCCGTTGATCTTGGCGTGCGCGTACGGCGAGCGCAGGATCGCCAGGTGCAGCATGCCGGGCAGCTGAACGTCGTCGACATAGTTGCCGCGGCCGCGGATGAACCGCGGATCCTCCTTGCGGAGCATGCGGCCGTAGCCGCACGGCTTCTGGTCGTTGTCGGCGGTGTCGTTCTCCGAGGGCTGCGGGCGGGACTCGACTGTGGTCATGCCTGGACCTCCTCGTTGGAGTGCTTGGCCGCCCACTGGATGGAGCGGACGATGGTGGTGTAGCCGGTGCACCGGCAGATCTGGCCGGAGATCGCTTCGCGGATCTCCTCTTCGCTGGGATCGGGATTCTCGTCGAGCAGCGCGCGGGCGGTGATCATCATCCCGGGCGTGCAGAACCCGCACTGCAGACCGTGGCACTGCATGAAACCCTCCTGAACCGGGTCCAGCTTGCCGTCCTTCGCCAGCCCCTCGACGGTGCGGACGTCATGCCCGGCCGCCATCGCGGCCAGGATGGTGCACGACTTCACCGGCTTGCCATCGATGGACACCACACAGGTGCCGCAGTTCGAGGTGTCGCAACCCCAGTGGGTTCCGGTGAGCCGCAAGGTATCCCGCAGGAAATGGACCAGCAGGGTGCGCGGTTCGATATCGGCGCTGACCTGCTCGCCGTTGATCGTCATCGTGACGTGCATCGGATGCCTTCCTCAGATTCTCTGTTGACTAGGCGCGCGCACGCGCGACGGCGGAGCGCAGGGTGCGCATCGTCAGTTCGGACGCCAGGTGGCGCTTGTACTCGGCGGTGCCGCGCTGATCGGTCACCGGCTCACAGGCCAGCGCCGCCAGTCGGGCGGCCTCGGCGAAGGTCTCCTCGGTGGCGGGCTTGCCGGCCAGTGCCTCGCGCACCGCGGTCAGCCCGTCGTGGTCGGCGTTGACCGCGGTGAGTCCGACCCGACCGCTGACGATCGTGTCGCCGTCGAGACTGACGGCGGCGCCGGCCGCGGCCACCGCCCAGTCGCCCACCCTGCGCTCGACCTTGGCATAGGCACTGCCGCTGCGGGGCCGCACCGGGATCCGCACCTCGGTGAGGATCTCGTTGTGCTCGCGGGCGGTCTCGTAGGGACCGACCTCGAACTCATCGATGCCGATCTCCCGCTGACCCGAGGGCCCACGGACGACGCACACCGCGTCGAGCACCTGGCACACCGTCGAGAGATCCTCGGCGGGGTCGGCCTGGCACAGCGATCCGCCGACGGTGCCGCGGTTGCGGACCACCGGATCGGCGATCACCCGCTCGGCGTCGGCGAAGATCGGGAAAAGCCGGTTGAGTTCGGCCGAGTCCAGAATCTCGCAGTGCCGAACCATGGCGCCGATCCGCACCTGACTCGGTTCGACGTTGATGTAGCCGAGTTCGCCGTGCAGATCGTTGATATCGATCAGGTACTCGGGGTTGGCGATGCGCAGTTTCATCATCGGCAGCAGCGAATGCCCGCCGGCGACGATGAAAGCGCCCTCGCCCAACCGATCCAGCAGACCGACCGCGTGGTCGACGCTGGTAGCGCGCTCGTACTCAAAGGGATTGGGAACTTGCATGTGACTGACCTCACAGAAGCCTAGGGGACCTCGATCGTGACCGCCGCCGCCGAAGCCGTCAATAGCGAGTTAAGCGATCACTTAACTCGGTAGGCGAGGCAGGGCTAACGTCGTCCTCGTGGTGAATGGGCCCACCGGTTTGTGTGAGCGGACTGCCGCCGCCGCCCCACTGCCGGGCGATGATCTCCGCGGCGATCGAGACAGCGGTTTCCTCCGGCGTCCTCGCTCCGAGATCGAGGCCGATCGGACTGGCCAGCCGGGCGATTTCGGCCTCGTCAAGACCCACCTGCCTCAACCGGACCATCCGGTCGTCGTGGGTCCGCCGGGATCCCATGGCACCGACGTAGGCGACGTCGAGACGCAGGGCGACCTCCAGCAGCGGCACGTCGAACTTCGGGTCATGGGTCAGGACGCAGATCACGGTGCGGGCATCGATGGCGCCCGCTTCGGCCTGCGCGGCCAGATAGCGGTGCGGCCAGTCGACGACGACCTCATCGGCGTTGGGGAACCGGGCAGGGGTGGCGAACACAGGACGGGCGTCGCAGACGGTGACCCGGTAACCGAGGAACGCGCCCTGCTGGGCGACGGCGGCGGCGAAGTCGATGGCGCCGAAGACCAGCATCCGCGGCGGCGGAGCATGGCCGGCGACGAACACCTCCATTCCCTCGCCGCGGCGCTGTCCGTCGGGGCCGTAGGTGAGAACACCACTGCGACCCGCCGCCAGCAACCCACGCGCGTCGTCGGCTACTGCGGCGTCGGCCCGGCCGGAGCCCAGGGTTCCGTCGACCGAGTCGGGACGCACGATCAGCCTACGGCCGATCCAGTCCTGCTCCGGATGGTCGATGACCGTGGCGACGGCCACCGGACGGTGCGCGTCGATATCGGCGACGACCGCCTCGAGTTGCGGAAAAGTGTTGCGGGACACGGGTTCGATGAAGATGTCGAGAATGCCGCCGCAAGTGAGTCCGACTGCGAAGGCATCGTCATCGCTGACCCCGTACCGCTCGAGTCGCGGCACGCCGGTCTCGGCGACCTCCGTCGCCGACTCGTACACCGCACCCTCCACGCAGCCACCGGACACCGACCCGCTGACGGTGCCGTCGGGGCCGACGACCATCGCGGCACCCGGTTGCCGGGGCGCGGATCGGAAGGTGCGCACCACCGTCGCGACGCCGGCGGTGGCACCGGTTCGCCAGATACCGACCAACTCGGCCAGAACGTCCTGCACGCTTTCAAAAGTAGGCGCATTTCATGACACCGGCGCAGCTTCGGGCGTACTCCGCGGTGGTGCGACTGGGATCGGTGCACGCGGCGGCCACCGAACTCGGGATGTCCGACGCCGGCGTCTCGATGCACATCGCTCAACTACGAAAGGAACTCGACGACCCGCTTTTCACCCGCACGGCCACCGGGCTGTCATTCACGCCGGGCGGTCTCCGGCTGGCGAGCCGCGCAGTGGAGATCCTCGGGCTTCAGCAGCTGACAGCGATCGAGGTGACCGAGGCGGCCCGCGGCCGGCGGATGCTGCGGATCGCCGCCTCGACCGCGTTCGCCGAGCATGCGGCACCGGGTGTGATCGATCTGTTCTCCTCGCGGGCCGACGATCTCTCGGTCGAGTTGAGCGTTCATCCGGCGAGCCGCTTCCGCGATCTCATCGAGTCCCGCGCCGTGGACATCGCGCTGGGTCCGGCCGCCGCCGACCCCGACCTCACTCTGGCGGTGCGTCCGTTCCTCAAATACCAGATCATCACCGTCACCGCGCCCAACAGGCCACTGGCGGCATCGACCGTCAGTTCGGCCATGTTGCGCGAACAGCAGTGGATGCTGGGGCCGTCGGCCGGAAGCGTGGACGGTGAGGTCGCACGCTTGCTCAAAGGTTTGGGCATCCCCACGAACCGTCAGCGAATCTTCCAGAGCGATGCCGCGGCCATCGATGAGGTGCAGCGTGTGGGTGGCGTGGCGCCTGCGATCGGCTTCGCCGTGGCCAAGGATCTGGCGGCCGGGCGGCTGGTGCAGATCAAGCATCCCGACCTCCAGTCCGGCGGCGAGTGGTGTGCCTCTGCGCTGCCCGCCCCGGCCTGCCAGCCGGTGGTCACCGAACTGATGAATTTCATCACCACACCACGCTGCACCCAGGCGATGGTGCGGGGCACCGGCGTCGGTGTCGCGCGGTTCCGTCCTACCGTGCATGTCACCCTGTGGAGTTGAGCCGGCCTCGGGGCAACCGCGCACTCCTGGTCGGAACTGTCCGTCCCTGATGCTCAAATTTCGTCGATGACGGCCGTCGGAGTTCGGCTGGTGTTGGCGCTGAAATTCTTTTTCGCCACCACCCTATTTTCGCTCGTTTCGCATCACCCCCAGCAGTTGCCAATTCTTGAGTGATTTTCAATTCCGATATGAAGAAAAGTTTTTTGACACGTGTTTATTGAGTTGCCGGTCAATTAAATTCTCCGATCCGCCGCCCGCTGTATTTCGGACCCGCGCGCATCCCACGCCGAAGAGGAGAAGTCCACCTCAATGCCACGTCCCCGGGCGGTCGGCGGCGCCGGAGGACGGCACGGTCAGCAAACCCACCGGACCCACGGCCGGAGACCGTAACCGCCCGGTCTAGTTTGAGGACATGGTTGCGATCCCCGCCGAACTCCAGGACCTGTTGACCCGCCCCCTGTACGGGCATCTGGCGACGAGCCGGCCGGATGGAACGGTCCAGGTCAATCCGATGTGGTTCGAATGGGACGGCGAGCGGATCCGCTTCACCCATACCGACCAGCGACAGAAATACCGCAATATCGCCCACAACCCGGCGGTGGCGATGTCGGTGATCGACCCGGACAACCCCTATCGGTACCTCGAGGTGCGCGGCCTGGTCGAGGAGATCGTTCCCGACCCGGAGGCAAAGTTCTATCTGCACCTCAACGATCTGTATGACGGCCCCCTGACGGGAACGCCGGCCGACGCCCCGCACCGGGTGATCTTCGTCGTACGGCCGACCGCGATCAGCCTGCACTCACCATCTCATTCGAAGTCGTCCTGAAAACAACGAAGTAACCGTTCATCTCAAGTCGCCGACCGCCTGTCTTAAATCGTCGGCATTTGGCAGCGAATTTCGGTGTAGTCCCTCCCCTCCACCGCTACCATGCGGTGCGCGCCCCAATTGGGGCTAACTACCAGACGGGAAGGACCTCCCACGGGATGACGGTCAGCAACATGCCGCGCGTCGCGGCCGGCATTCCGTTGCGAGCGGGGGCAGCCTGACTCAGCCCCGCAAACGACCCGGAGGCTCCGGGACTCAGGTTATTTTCAGTTTTTCTTTACCCTGACTTAAGTTTCTGGTTAACATGTAGCAAGTCGGATGCAACCCTTGTGACGTTGCATTCAACGAGACCCAGCACCAATATCCACCGGCCTCAGCGAAGGGAACCCACCGTGGCCAAGAATCGCAAATCGTCCGCCCGCAAGATCATGCCCCTGGTCACCAGCAACGTCGCCGGCGCAGCCGTGATCGGCACCGGGCTGTTCATGGCGGCCGGCCACGCGGCTCCGCTCCAGCTCAATCCCGTGTTCCAGCCGGTCCAGCTGGCAACCGCACAGTGCGATATCGCGGATGCCCTCTGCGCGGCGGACGGCCTGGTCGGCCTGTCGGCCTCCCCGTCGGCGAGCACCGTCGCGGCCGCCAGTGCGAGCACCGACGTGTTCGGCTTCTTCGTGGGCAACGGCACCGCCGATCACCCGAACGCGGGCATCCTGGTCGGTGACGGTTACGACTTCACCATCAATGACGTGGGCCAGACCCCGAACTGCGTCGCGGGATCGCCCTGCAACGGCGGCAACGCCGGTCTGCTGTTCGGTAACGGCGGCAACGGTTACGACGGTGGTAACGGCGGCGACGCCTACCTGTACGGCGTGGGCGGCAACGGCGGCAACGCCGTCGACTTCGGCGTCGTCGGCGAGGACAACACCGGCGGCGACGGCGGCCACGGTGGCATCTCGTTCTCCGGTCCCGGCGGCAAGGCCGGCAACGGCGGAGATGGCTTCGTCGGCACCGTGAACGGCACGCTGGTATCGATGCCGAACGGCGGCAACGGCGGCAACGCCGGCATCTCGGCACTGTTGCCCCTCCTCGATCCGGGTACCAACATCGGTGCTGGCGGCAACGGCGGCACCGGTTGGACCAACACCAGCCGCCGAC
>CAYFMA010000004.1:71045-76779 GCA_964344085.1 uncultured Mycobacterium sp. | reverse complement strand
AGGCACAGCAGCGAACGCTGGCAGATGACCTTCACCCCGTCGGCCAGCGAGAGCGCACCAGAGACGACCGCCGCGGCCGCCTCCCCCATCGAGTGTCCGATGACGGCACCCGGCGTCACACCGTGAGCCGTCATGGTGGCGGCCATCGCGACCTGCATGGCGAAAGTGGTCGGCTGAATGCGGTCGATACCGCTCACCGTCTCCGGAGCCAGCATCGCCTCGGTGACCGAGAAACCGGACTCGGCGGCGATCAGCGGCTCGATCTCGGCGATCTTGGCCGCGAACGCCGGCTCCTTCGCGATCAGTTCGGCGCCCATCGAGGCCCAGTGCGAACCCTGACCCGAGAAGACCCAGACCGGACCGCGGTCACCCTGACCGACGGCGGCCGGGAAAGGATCGTCGCCGGTTCCGATATCGCGAAGCTTCTCGACGAGGGATTCACGGCTGTCGGCGATCACGCCGGTGCGGACCGGACGATGACCGCGACGACGGGCCAACGTGTAGGAGAGGTCGCCGGGGACGAGATCCTCGCCGGCACCCTCGACCCAATCGGCCAGACGCTCGGCGGTGTTGCGTAGTTCGTCGGCCGAGGTGGACGACAGGGTGTACAGCAGCTGATCCCCGGTCACGAAGGCGGCTCCGTCGCCGCCTGAGGTCTCCGGAGCCTGCTCGATGATCGCGTGTGCATTGGTGCCCGACATGCCGTAGGAAGACACGGCGGCGCGTCGCGGTCCCTCGATCGGCCAGGGAGTGTTCTCGGTGGGCACGAAGAGGTTGGTCTTGACCTCGGCATTGCGCTCCGAGAGCTGATTGAAGTGAAGGTTCTGTGGAACGACGCCGTGCTGAACGGACAGCACCGTCTTCATCAGCCCGAGCACACCGGCGGCGGACTCGGCGTGACCGAAGTTGCTCTTCACAGATGTGAGCGCGCAGCGGCCTTCCTTGCCGTACACCGACGAGACGCTGGCGTACTCGATGCCGTCGCCCACCGGGGTGCCGGTGCCGTGGCCCTCGACCATGCCGACGGTGGCGGGATCAACGCCGGCGGCGGCCAGCGCCGATCGGAAAACGGAGATCTGCGCGTCCTTGGACGGGGTGAGGATGTTGCGGGTGCGCCCGTCCTGATTGGACGCGGTGGCACGGATGACGGCCATGATCCGGTCGCCGTCACGCTGTGCGTCGTCGAGGCGCTTGAGCATGACGATGCCGCACGCCTCGGCGCGCACGAAGCCGTCGGCCTCGATGTCGAACGAGTGACAACGTCCGGTCGGCGACAGCATGCCCTGGCCGGAGGCCGAGGCGTACAGGCGAGGATCGAGCATCAGCATGACGCCACCGGCGAGAGCCATGTCGCTCTCGCCCTCGTGAAGGCTGCGGCAGGCCTGGTGCACCGCGACCATGCTCGAGGAGCAAGCGGTGTCGAGGCTGAACGACGGGCCCGTCAGACCCAGTGAGTGCGAGATGCGGCCGGAGGCCATGCTGAACGGGTTGCCGGTGAACGCATAAGCCTGGTCGAAGACACCGGCGTTGTCGGTGACCATCGCGTAGTCGTCGTGCGACATACCGATGAAGACACCGGTGGCGGTGCCGGCCATCGAGGCAGGAGTCATGCCGGCGTGCTCGACGGCCTCCCAGCTGGTCTCCATCAGCACGCGGTGCTGCGGATCCATCGCGATGGCCTCGCGCTCGTTGATCCCGAAGAAGTCGGGGTCGAACCCGGTGACGTCGTCGAGGTCGAGGAACGCGCCCCACTTCGAGACCGATCGGCCCGGCACACCGGTCTCGGGGTCGTACAGCTCGTCACCGTCCCAGCGATCCTTGGGAATCTCGGTGACGAAGTCCTCACCGGCGAGTAGCGCCTCCCACAGCTTCTGCGGGGAGTTGACGCCGCCGGGTAGCCGGCAGGCCATTCCGACGACGGCGATGGGGGTCAAGGGGGAACCGAGCACGTTGCTCACACCTTTTCTTCGTCACTTCCGGAGAAGTTGTTTCACGTTGTGGGCTCTGCGAGTCCTGGTGATGGTTGGCCGCGCCATTGCGTCAACATCGACTCGAAGTTGCCAGTGCTGGTCACATCGTAACCGAGAAGACACAAAATGGCGAGGCGGATTTCGCCGCACGCATTGCGCCAATCGACTTTGCGATGCGGCCCCCGGGCCGGCCAGCCCGATTCGCTCGATCGCGTTAGCTGTCGCCACCTGACCGGCAACGCCGGCGATCCCGAAAACTGCTCCCGACGAACGGCGTGGTGACTCACATAGATGCACGTCAGAAGGCTCAAACAGGCGCTCGCGCGGGCCCGCCATCCGGGTCGACCCAGGCTTCCTGCACGTGCGTACCGCTTCCGGGAGTGTGTTGCGGGAGCCTTTCCGGCCCCGACAAAGTCTTAAATGTCGATTACCGGCTTCCAGCAAATTGCTGAGGCCGCCACCCTAAGTCCCCTAATGCCGGGTGGAATATGCGGCCAGGACACCGCCATTATGGTGTCCTTCCACCCTCGGGCCTCAGGGCGGTGGCGACCGGCGATCGGGTGGTTTGCTGAGAAGTTCCGCAACGACCTCTCCGGTGGGTAAATCTCGATGACCAGCATGTATCTGATCAGCCGCAGCCGTCGGGCAATCAACCTGAGAGCAGCCTGAGAGTAACCAAAGGACGCCTGAGAAGCAGTACATCGAGCCTCTACAGCAGACGTAAATCGGTCTTTCGGATTCAGGCCGAGGTGAACCCGTCCGGCGTTGAGCAAAACAGTGCGCGGAATCCGAGTAGTTATCACTCAAATACCTTAAATCTCGGCCGGACAGCGCCGCGATGAGCCTCTTTAATACGCTGCTATAGGGAATTCAAAAGGGGTATCGAGATCGGATCGAGATGTTTGCCGGGAGGGCTTGGGCTGCCGCCGCGTGCGTCCCCACTGGCGGTGCTGGTTGTCCGATGTACGCCAAGGGCGAACGTCGCACGGGCGCGTCGCAGCCCGATATCGACGCGCGACTAACCGACGGCCACTCCCCGGACGGCGGTGTCATACGGGGCGCCGAACTCGGTGACCGGGGTGAAGCCGTTCTTGCGGGCCCCTGCCGCACCGAGTCGCACCAGCGCGGCGGTCCCGACGAAACCGCCCTGGTCGGAGAGCACCAGCGGGGTCAGGAGCCGATTGTGGACCAGCGAGATAGACAGGCCCTCGCTGGGAATCGCCCAGCCGAACGACCCGCACAGACCCACGTGCCCGAATCCGGGCAGGACACCCGGGATGGGCACGCCGTGGAACCCGAGGTGGAACGCCAGCGGCATGATCAGGTTCCGGTCGGGCCGCAGATCACGGCGACCGGTCAGCATGTCGACCCGCTCCGCGGACAGGTAACGGTGTCCGTCGATCACGCCCCCGTTGGCGATCGCACCGTACATCCTGGCCAGGGCCCGGGCGGTGGCCACGCCGTTCGCCGAGGGAAGTTCGGTGTCCAGCATCGGAACATCGCGCTGGACCAGTGCTTTGACGCCCGGGACGTACATGGCGCCGAACGCCGCGGACAACTCGATCCCTGCGACCGCCGGGGCCAGAGCATTGAACACCGGGTTGGGGATGTTCATCTGGGAGCCGACGAACCGCGCGGTCCTGGTCGGAGCGCCGGCCGGCGGCCGGCCGAGATGGATCCCGTCGGTGTTCAGCGGCGCGGCGACCTCGGTGCGGATCAACTCGCGCATACCCCTGCCGGTCACCGCACGCGCCAGCCCGGAGAGCAGCCACCCGTAGGTCAGCGCGTGATAGGCGGACTTGCCGAAATGCCGCCCGACCGGGGCGGCTGCGATCCGCTCCTCCATGTGGTGGTGGTCGAGCAGTTCACGTTTACGCACGCCGCGAAGATGGGACAGCCCGGCCCGGTGGCGCATGACGTCGCGAACCGTGATCTCCGCCTTGCCGTTCGCGCCGAATTCCGGCCAGTACTCGGCCACCGGTGCGTCGTAGTCGATCAGTCCACGGTCGGCCAGCCGGTGGATGACCGTGGACGCCACGCCTTTCGTGGCGGAGAAGATCATCGGCGCGGTGTCGGCCTGCCAGTGGTGGCGTCCTCGGCGGTCCGCCCATCCCGTCCAGACATCGACGACCGGCTCCCCGTCAAGGTAAACCGAGAGCGCGCCGCCACCGAAACGCGGATGCGGGAACTGTGCAGCGAAAGCCCTCACCGCACAGGCGAAATTGGGATCGGCGGCACCCTGCACCCCATGAGGCAGTTGCCGGCCGGTGCTACCAGAGTGCGCCTGCGACACACCACGAATTTACAAGCCTGACGCGCCGTTGCCGAAAATCGTTGTCAATCCGTTAACTTCGCCGATCGGCGGCATCGAGTATCTGTTGTGCTGCGAGCGTGGGCGTCAATTCCCCATCACGGACCTGACGTTCGAGTTCCCCGCGGATGCTCTTCACCGCCGGGTTGTTCAACACCCGGTCGATTACGGCATCACGGACCATGGCCCAGGTCCAGTCGACCTGCTGGGCCCGGCGGCGGGCGTCGAACTCGCCGGCTTCGGTCAGCACTCGGCGGTGCTTGAGCACGGTGTCCCACAATTCGGTCAGACCTGTGCCGTCCAGCGCGCTCATCGTGAGAACAGGTGGACGCCAGAGGGTTTCGTGCGGATAGATCAGCCGGATCGCTGCGGAGAGTTCGCGTGCAGCCGCCTTCGCCTCGATGGCGTGGGCGCCGTCGGCTTTATTGACGACGACGATATCGGCGAGTTCGAGCACACCTTTCTTGATGCCCTGCAACTGATCTCCGGTGCGGGCCAGCGTCAGGAACACGAAGGTGTCGACCATATTGGACACCTCGACCTCGGACTGGCCCACCCCGACCGTCTCGACGAGTACGACATCGAAGCCGGCCGCTTCCAGAAGAACGATCGTCTCGCGGGTCGCCTTCGCGACCCCGCCGAGCGTCCCGGAGGTCGGCGACGGCCGGATATAGGCGTCCGGATGCACCGCGAGGCGGGCCATCCTGGTCTTATCGCCGAGGATCGAACCGCCGGTGCGGGTCGAGGACGGATCCACCGCCAGCACCGCGACGCGGTGACCTTGCCCGATCAGATACATGCCGAGGGCTTCGATGGTGGTCGACTTCCCCACCCCGGGTACCCCCGTGATACCGACGTGCATGGCCCCGCCGGCTGACGGCATCAGACTGAGCAGCAGTCGCTGGGCCTGCTCACGGTGGTCGGCGCGAGTGGACTCCACCAGCGTGATTGCCCGCGCCAGGCCGGCCCGGTCACCACCGCGCACGGCTGTGGCGAGTTCCTCGACGTCGATACCGTCCGTCACGTGCGTCAGGTCAGGTCGTATCCGAGGCGCTCGGCGAGCTTCTGCAGCAGGCCGACCGCGGCATCGGCGATCACCGTCCCCGGCGGGTAGATGGCGGTGGCGCCGGCGGCATAGAGCTCGTCGAAGTCACCGGGTGGGATGACACCGCCGACGACGATCATGATGTCGGGACGTCCGACCTCGGTCAGCGCGTCGCGCAGAGCCGGCACCAGGGTCAGGTGGCCGGCGGCCAGCGAGGAGACGCCGACTACGTGGACATCGTTGTCCGCGGCCTGCCGTGCGACCTCGTCCGGTGTGGAGAACAGCGAACCGACGTCGACGTCGAAACCGATATCGGCGAACGCAGTAGCGATCACCTTCTGCCCGCGGTCATGACCGTCCTGGCCCATCTTGGCCACCAGGATGCGCGGCTTGCGGCCGAGGCGGCGG
>CAYFMA010000004.1:0-71035 GCA_964344085.1 uncultured Mycobacterium sp. | reverse complement strand
CGCGCATCCTGGTGGCCAAGATGGGCCAGGATGCGCGGACGGCGGCCGTCGGCCTCGGCGAACTTCTCAACCAGGCGTGTCGCTTCGGATAGTCCGGTGATATTGCCTCCTGTGCCTTGCCCCCGCCGCACTTCGTCGCGGTACACCCCGGAGATGGTGCGGATCTCCGCCTGATGGCGACCGTAGACCTTCTCCAACGCATCGGAGATCTCCCCGACGGTGGCTTTGGCACGGGCAGCGTTGATCGCCAGCGCCATCAGGTTATTGCCCAGGCCATCGTCCCCGGCATTGCCCGAAGCCCCTGCGGCCCGGGTGAGTTCGGACAGAGCGGCCTGGACTGCGCCCTCATCGCGCTCGGCTCGCAACTGCTTCAGTTTGGCGATCTGTTCAGCACGCACCCTGCTGTTCTCGACCTTGAGCACTTCGATGTCGGGATCCTCGTCGACCTGGTACTTGTTGACGCCGATCACCGGTTGCTGACCCGAATCGATGCGGGCCTGGGTGCGGGCGGCCGCCTCTTCGATCCGCAGCTTGGGGATGCCGTCGCTGATGGCCTGTGCCATGCCTCCGCGCTCGGTCACCTCGGCGATGTGGGCGCGGGCCCGCTCGGCGAGTTGATGGGTCAGCCATTCCACGTAGTACGAGCCGCCCCAGGGGTCGATCGGACGGGTGGTGCCGGACTCCTGCTGCAGCAGCAACTGGGTATTGCGTGCGATCCGGGCGGAGAAGTCGGTCGGCAGCGCGAGCGCTTCGTCGAGCGCGTTGGTGTGCAGCGACTGGGTGTGTCCCTGGGTCGCGGCCATCGCCTCGATACAAGTGCGCGCCACGTTGTTGAACGGGTCCTGCGCGGTGAGCGACCATCCCGAGGTCTGTGAATGTGTGCGTAGGGACAACGATTTGGAGCTCTTGGGCCCGAACCCTGCGACCAGTTCACTCCACAGCAGCCGGCCCGCGCGGAGCTTGGCCACTTCCATGAAGAAGTTCATGCCGATACCCCAGAAGAACGACAGCCGGGGCGCGAATTTGTCGATGTCCAGGCCGGCCTCGAGTCCGGCCCTGATGTAGTCCACTCCGTCGGCCAGCGTGTACGCCAGCTCGAGATCGGCTGTCGCGCCGGCCTCCTGGATGTGATAGCCCGAGATCGAGATGGAGTTGAACTTCGGCATCTTGGCGCTGGTGTAGGCGAAGATGTCGGAGATGATCCGCATCGACGGTTTCGGCGGATAGATGTAGGTGTTTCGGACCATGAACTCTTTGAGGATGTCGTTCTGGATGGTCCCGGCCAGCTTCTCCGGCGCTACCCCCTGCTCCTCGGCGGCGACCACGTAGAGCGCAAGGATCGGAAGCACCGCCCCGTTCATGGTCATCGAGACCGACACCGCCGACAGGTCGATGCCGTCGAACAGTTGGCGCATGTCCAGGATTGAATCGATCGCAACGCCCGCCATGCCGACGTCACCCTGCACGCGGGGGTGGTCGGAGTCGTAACCGCGGTGGGTAGCCAGGTCGAAGGCCACCGACAGGCCCTTCTGTCCGGCCGCCAGGTTGCGCCGGTAGAAGGCGTTTGAGTCCGCTGCCGTGGAGAACCCGGCGTACTGACGGATGGTCCAGGGCTGGTTGACGTACATCGTCGGATAGGGACCGCGGATGAACGGCGGTTCACCGGGGAAGCTGTCCAGCGGATAGCCGGCGGCCGCCGCGGCGGTGCGGTCGGCGCCGACGTACAACGGCTTGACGACGATTCCCTCGGGGGTGTGCCACTCGAGTTGCTCGGGCGCATAGCCGTGTGCGGCTGCCGCCTGGGCGACCCGTTGGGTCGCGGAGGCCGCCGACGGCGCCGGCGTTGCGGTGGCGTCACGCAGTGGCACCTCGGCGAAACTGGGAATGACGGCGATACCCGATTCAGTCATCGTCAGGCCCCCAATCGGGTCAGCAGGGCCGAAAGTTCTTCGACCGCATCGACTTTCGCATTCAGATAGCCGTCCGGGCGGTTCCCGGCAGGCAGATCGGCGACCGCCTTCTCAGGGCCGGCGAGGTAGATGTGCTCACATCCGGCTGATCGGGCGGCGGCGACGACGGCACCCGCTTCACTGCCGTATCGCGCGTCGGTGCCGCAGACGACGGCCACCGTCGCACCGGATTGCGACACCGTGCCGCCGACCGCGGACGCATCGACGGTGCCGGGGTTGACGGCCTCGATGCCGCCGGAAGCCAGCAGGTTGGCGGCGAAGGTGGCTCGGACGTTGTGCTCCGCCAGTGGGCCGAGTGGCAGCAGCAAGACCGTCGGCCGGGCTCCGGAACGCTCCAGATGAACATCGGATCGGTTGCGCAGTGCCTCGAAGGCGGCCGCGTAGCGCTGAACGTCCGATGAATCGCCCTGCGGGAGTGGGGCTTCGGCGAGGTTCGGGAATTCGTTGACCCCGGTGATCGCCGTCCGCCGGTGAGCGACATCGTCCGCGCGGTGAACCCGGACGGCTTCGATCTGTTCGGCGATGTGACCGATCGCAGCTCGGAAACCGCCCCGGGACTCGATGTCCTGGAAGTTCGACCATGCCTGCGCGGCGAGGGTTTCGGTGAGGTCCTCGACGTACCAGGATCCGCCGGCGGGGTCGAGCACCCGGCCGAGGTGCGACTCCTCCAGCAGCAACAGCTGCGTGTTGCGAGCGATGCGCCGGCCGAAGTCGGCGGTGACGGTCGGCAGGCCGCCGGGGATCGCCTCATCGAACGGCAGCACCTGAACGGTGTCGGCACCACCGACGCCGGCGCCGAATGCGGCGACGGTCGTACGCAGCATGTTCACCCACGGATCGCGCTGGGTCATCATCGCCCGCGAGGTGACCGCATGCATGGTGGCTGCACCGCTGTCCGGACTGCCGAGCACCTCGGCCACCCGGCCCCAGAGTCGGCGCGCAGCGCGGAATTTCGCGATCGTCATGAACTGGTCGTCATCGGCCACCAGGCGGAAGCTGATCTGACGCAGCGCCTCGGGGACTCCCACACCGTGTGCGGTGATCAGCCTGAGGTAGTCGGCCCCTGCTGCGACCGCCGCGGCGATCTCCCAGCCGGCATTGGCTCCGCGGTCGTGGAATGCCGGACCGTCGACCGTGACGGCGCGGATGCCGTTGTGGGACGCCGCCCTGGCGGCGACGGCGAGGACCTCATCAATCTGCGCGGCTCTACGTCCGCTCAGCACAGCAGTCAGAGGGTCGGCGCCCAGATCGATCGACAGCTTGGCGGCTGCGGCGGCGTCCGCTCCGGCGACCAGGGCCAGCATCGCATCGGCAGCGGCGCGGAAATCCGCGCCGGAGTCCAGGACGACCGGAGCCAGTTCCAGGTAGACACCCTCGAGAGCGCGGTCCATGTCGGAGGCAGCGATCCCGTCGGGCCCGACTCGCAGCAGCAGTGCGCTGACGCCGTCGACCAGAGCACGTAGAACGGCGGCGTTGCATTCGGCGGCCGAGGCTCGCGTGCCGGCAGCCGGGAACTCCTCGACGACCTTCCACCCGGACAGCACGTCGCGGTGGGCGTCGCCGCCACGGACGAATGGCCAGTCACCGGGAAGCGGGGCCTCCGGCAGGCCATCGAGCGCCGTGTACAGCGCATGCACCGGGAAACCCTCGTAGGTGGGGGAATCCAGCAGCCGTTCCGGTTCGGCGGGAAGATCGGCGGGATCGCGTCGGCCACCCTTGGTGAGCACGTCGCCAACCGCTCCACGCCACCGGGCGCGGGCCTCCTCTGCTCCGGACACCGGCAGCTCCTGTTGTCGTCTGGCGGCCGGCCCCGAGTCTGAGGCCGGTACGCCCTCAGGCTAAGGGATCAGCAGGTTTCCCAGGCCGACTCGTTCCGTGAGCCGGATCACGGGTCGCCCGGGCGGCCACCGCCAGCCCGTAACCTAGTCAACCGTGCCGTTGGCTACCGCTCTGCGCAACGTGGCATCCGCGCTGAGCAGCACGGCCCGCCAGGTCAGCCGGACGCGACTGTTGCTGACGACGCTGGCGGTAGCCGCCGTCGTGGCTGTCGTGATACTGGTTCCGCTGCCGACAGCCGTTCAGATGCGCGACTGGGCGACCGCCGTCGGCCCCTGGTTCCCGCTGGCCTTCCTGGTCGCCCATGTGGTCGTGACGGTCCTGCCGTTTCCGCGCACCGCCTTCACCCTGGCTGCCGGTCTGCTGTTCGGCCCCGCGCTGGGAGTCGTCATCGCCGTCACGGCCAGCACGCTCAGCGCCCTGCTGGCGTTGTTCGCAGTCCGGGCACTGGGTTGGCAGCTCACCAATCTGGTCAGTCACCCGGCACTGGAGTCCGTCGACGCCCGGTTGCGGGCCCGCGGCTGGGCCGCCGTGCTGTCACTACGACTGATCCCGGTGGTCCCGTTCTCGGTGCTGAACTACGCGGCCGGGGCGTCATCCGTGCGGGTGCTGCCCTATCTGCTGGCGACCCTGGCCGGCCTGCTGCCCGGCACCGCGGCGGTGGTGGTCCTGGGTGACGCGCTGACCGGAAACGTCAGCCCGCTGCTGGCGCTGGTGTCGGTGTGCACCGCCGCCGTCGGGGTGGCGGGCCTGATCTACGAGACACGGCAGCACCGCCACGGCCGTTAAGAGCCGGGGGCTCCGGTCGCCGGGGGCAGGGTGTTCTGCGGACCCGGGTCGGCGGAGTTCACCGGGGTTCGCGCCTCCGCTTCGGCGCTGGCCAGCGCGGCCGCGATCGCGGGGTCCGTCTGGGTGGTGAACCAGTCGGCGATCTCCGCGGAGTCGTCCTCCGGCTGAGCGGTGACGGCATCCGGCGGAGAGGGTTCGAAGCGGAAGATCCCGTCCGCGCCAGGCGTTCCGAGCATCCGGGTGAACCCCTGCAGGGCGGCACTGAAATCGCTGGGTACGACCCACACCTTGTTGGCATCACCCTGGGCCATCTGTGGCAGGGTCTGCAGGTACTGGTAAGCCAGCAGCTCCGGCGTGGGTCGGCCGGCCTTGATCGCGGCGAAGGTCTTCTCGATGGCCTTGGCCTGACCCTGAGCCTGGAGATAAGCCGCGGCCCGTTCACCCTGTGCCCGCAGGATGCGGGACTGCCGATCGCCCTCGGCCGCCAGGATCGCGGCCTGCTTGGCGCCCTCGGCCGAGAGGATCTGCGCCTGCCGGGTGCCCTCGGCGGTCAGGATCATCGCGCGTTTCTCCCGGTCGGCGCGCATCTGCTTCTCCATCGAGTCCTGGATGGAGGGCGGGGGGTCGATGCTGCGCAGTTCGACGCGGGCCACCCGCAGGCCCCACCGGCCGGTCGCCTCGTCGAGCACCCCACGCAGTTGTGCGTTGATCTTGTCCCGGCTCGTCAGCGTCTGCTCGAGGGTCATGCCGCCCACGACGTTGCGCAGCGTGGTGGTGGTGAGCTGCTCGACGCCGACGATGTAGTTGCTGATCTGGTAGACCGCGGCTTGCGGGTTGGTGACCTGGAAATAGACGACGGTGTCGATGTTCACCGTGAGGTTGTCCTCGGTGATCACCGGCTGAGGCGGAAAGGACACCACCCGCTCGCGGAGATCGACCCGGGCACGAATCCGGTCGATGAACGGGATCAGCAGCGTCAGCTGGCCGGAAACCGTCTTGCTGTACCGGCCGAGGCGTTCGATCACCGCGGCCTCGGCCTGCGGGATCAGCGCCACCGATTTGGCCACCACGATGATGGCGAACACCACCAGAACCGCCAGAACCACCAGGCCTGCGACTGCGCCGTCCATGTGCGTCCCTCCCCTAGATCGTCCTGAACACGACCGCGGTCGCGCCGTCGATGTTCATCACGGTCACCTGATCGCCGGCCTGATAGACATCCTCGTCGTTGAGCGGCCGCGCGGTCCACACCTCACCGTCGAGCTTGATCTGACCCCGATGGCGGCTGACCTCGTCGAGTACCAGGGCGTGTCTGCCCTCGAGTGCCTTCACCGGTTCCGGCAGACCCTTGCCGGCTGTCAGCCGGCGCCGCAGCCCGGGACGCACGACGGCGAGCAGCAGAACGGAGACCACCAGGAACACCACACCATCGGCCCATAGCGGCAGCCCGAACAGCCAGCTGCCGGCGGCCGCGGCCAGGGCGCCCCCGCTGAGCATGAGCAGGAACATGTCCCCGGTGAGTGCTTCGGCAGCCGCCAGCCCGACGGCGGACACCAGCCAGATCAGGGCGGCGGACATAGGCCCCACGATACGCAAAACCGGCCCGCAGGTGCGGGCTGCATCGGCCATGGAGCCACTACACTTCCGATCCATAATGTGGTGTCCGAGTGTGTCGCTATCGTTGTGGTCCAATGCCTGGCTGGCAGGCCACGCCGCGCCTGATGACGTGCTCGATGCGCTATCGGCCTGGGCGCCAAAGCATTCCGTGACCGCCTACGACGCGGTCGCCGCCGGCCGGACCGGACTGCCCTGGCCGGATGTCTACGACGGCGGCGCCATGGCCCTGTTGCAAACCGTGCGTACCGCGGCCGGGGCGCGCTCCGGGGCTCCTGCCATCGGTGTGCTGATGCCGGTCCCCGGCGATGTTCGCGGCCTGGCGCCGGGCACCCAGTTCCAGCTCGACGCCCTGACGGTCGGGGAAGCCGTCGTGGTCGGCGCGGCCAATGGTGAGGGCGTGGGTCTGGTTCCGGTCTTCGAATACGACGGCGACTTCGACGAGGAGGGTTTCGACCGGGAGATCGATCTGGCCGATGTGACGCTGTCCTGGTCGGTCTACTCGGTCCCGGCGGTTCCGCCGATCGAGCAGATGGATCTCGGCGAGGCCGAGTTCGCCCTGAAGTCGGCCGTCCGTACCGCGACCGAAGCGCTGTCCGGACTCGAACTAGCCGGAAGCATCGAGTCGGACCCCCGCGCCCTGGTCGAGGAGGTGCTCGCTGCCGGCAGCATGCACAGCGTTCCCGATCACGCGCCGGCCCGCGCCACCCGGGTCCTGTCCACCGCCGCCCATATCGACGCGATCATCACGGTGAGCACCGGCCCGGTTCCGATCGGGACGCACAGCGCATCCGAGGCGCGGATCGCCGACACCGCCCTGCGCCCGCTCTCGTCGGTGGTGCGCTCGGCCCGGTCGGCTGCCGTCAGCGCGATCCTGCACTCGGCCTGGCAGCGTTAGTCCGACGACGGTTCGAGCCGTCAGGCTCGAGGTGGGGGTACCTCCCGGTCGCTGGTGAGAGCCGGACGATTGGACTGGGCAGCCGCGGCGGCCGTCGACTCACACTCGGCCGTACAGAATCTGCCGTTGACACTCGACCCGAAGCCGGGAACGGGTTCGGCCCCGACAACTCTCGACGCAGCGCGGCCGTCCTGCATCTCGCCGAGCAGGTCAAGGGCCAGCCTGGCGAACCGCGGCTGGGAATTGGGCGTGGCCGCCCTGGCAAGCGCAACACCCAACTCTGCGGCCTGCTCGGCCAGTTCGTTGTCCAGATCCCAGACCACCTCGATGTGGTCGGCGACGAAACCGATCGGGCAGACCACCACAGCCTTGACGCCATCGGCGGCCAGCGACGAAAGATGATCTCCCACATCGGGTTCCAGCCAGGGGACCTGTGGCGGACCTGATCGCGACTGCCACACCACGTCGTAGTCTTCATACCCGGCAGCCGTCGCGACCAGCCCTGCGCAGTAACGCACCTGACGCGCGTAGAGATCGGGTCCGCACCGGTTGGCCGCACGGATGGGAATCGAATGTGCGGTGAACACCAGACGTGCATCGCCGCGCACCGATTCGGGCAACGTGGTGACCGCCTCGGCGATCGCGTCGGTGAACATCTCGATCAGCAGCGGATGGTCGAAATACTGCCGAAGTTTGATCAACTCCGGTGCACCCTCGACCGCGGCCCGCGCCCGGGTGATGTCTTCCTGGTACTGGGCGCAGCCCGAGTAGCCACCCCAGGCCGATGTGCTGAACACCGCGGCGCGGGTGATGCCGTCGGCTCTCATCTGCGCGACGGTGTCCTCGACGAACGGATTCCAGTTCCGGTTGCCGAAGTAGACCGGCAGAGCCTGCCCGCGCGCGGCGAGTTCGGCATTGATCGACCCGATGAGATCGCGGTTGATCCCGTTTATCGGCGACACTCCGCCGAAGTGCAGATAGTGCTCGGCGACCGACTCCAGTCGTTCCCTCGGGATGCCGCGGCCGCGGGTTACGTTCTCCAGGAACGGCATGACCTCGTCCGGCCCCTCGGGCCCGCCGAAGGACAGCAGCAGCAGCGCGTCGAAGTTCATCCTTCGTTCATACCTACAGCAACTGGGTGCTGGCGCCGCCGTCGGCGAAGATGATCGTTCCGGTGGTGGCCGGCAGCCAGTCGGACAGCAGAGCGCACACGGTCTTGGCCACCGGTGTCGGATCCTTCATGTCCCAGCCCAGCGGTGCCCGCTGATCCCAGCCCTCTTCGAGCAGCTGCATCTGTGCCCCGGCCTCCTCGCCGAGGGCACCGCCGACGATGGCGCTCATCGCCAGCGTCCGGATCGGTCCTGCGGCAACGAGATTGGAACGAACGCCGACCTTGCCGGCCTCGCGTGCGACGAAGCGATTGACCGACTCCAGGGCGCTCTTGGCCACCGTCATCCAGTTGTATGCCGGCATCGCGCGGGTGGGGTCGAAGTCCATGCCGACGATCCCTCCGCCGGGGTTCATGATCGGCAGCGTCGCCTTTGCCAGCGAGGCGTACGAGTAGGCCGAGATGTGGATGCCCTTGGCGATATCGGCGTAGGGAGCGTCGAAGAACGGGTTGATGCCCATACCCGTCTGCGGCATGAATCCGATGGAGTGCACCACACCGTCGAGTTTGTTGCCCGCACCGATCACCTCGGTGACACGGACGGCGAGCGAGTCGAGGTGCTCCTCGTTCTGCACGTCGAGTTCGAGCAGCGGTGCCGGTTTGGGCAGCCGATCGGCGATTCGCTGGATCAGCTTCATCCGGTCGAAACCGGTGAGCACCAGTTCGGCGCCGGCCTCCTGGGCCACCTTCGCGATGTGGAACGCGATCGAGGAGTCGGTGATGATCCCCGTGACCAGGATGCGCTTTCCTTCGAGAAGCCCTGCCATGTCAGTCCTTTCCTAGTGGGCCGTTCGGCGCGCAGGCGCCGGCGTCAGATTCAGTGCCCCATGCCCATTCCGCCGTCGACCGGGATCACCGCGCCGGCTATGTAGCCGGCATCCTCCGATGCCAGGAAGCTGACCGCTCCGGCCACCTCCTCGGCGCTGCCGATCCGTTTGGCCGGGATGAACTCCAGCGCGCCCTCGCGCACACGTTCGTCCATCTCGCGGGTCATGTCGGTGTCGATCATGCCGGGGGCCACCACATTGGCGGTGACGCCGGCCTTGGCCATCTCACGGGAGATGGAGCGGGCCATGCCGATCAGGCCGGCCTTGGACGCCGCATAGTTGGACTGGTTGCCGATGCCCCACATCCCCGAGACCGAGCCGACGAAGATCATCCGGCCGAACCGCTTCTTCTGCATGCTCCGCGCGGCCCGCTGGGCAACCCGGAAGGCTCCGGTCAGGTTTGCGTCGATGACCTTCTCGAACCGCTCCTCGGTCATCCGGATCATGAAGGCGTCGGCGGTGATCCCGGCATTGGACACCAGCACCTCGACCGGGCCCTGATGCTCCTCGACCGCCGTGAAGGCGCGATCGACGGCCTCGTTGTCGGTGATGTCGCACTCCACACCGAAGAGGCCCTCGGGTGCACCGGACCCACGGTGGGTGACGGCGACCTTGTGCCCGTCAGCCGCCAATCGCCGGGCGATCGCCAGACCGATTCCGCGATTTCCCCCGGTGACGAGGACCGAACGGGAGACGAACGGGGGCTTGCCTGACGGAGTCTCGGTCATGCCCGTCAACTTAGTGCCTGCGGTCAGCGGCACCGAAACCGACACCACGGTCGTGTCGGGGAGCCCAATCGCAGCCGTGGTGTCGACCTCGGCGCGAGGTCAGCCGGGTAGGCGCCGGTTGATCAGCAGCGCGGCCAGCGCGGCCAGCGCCAGCGCCAGCGAGCCGAGCCGTAGCCAGCCCACGCTGGCATCGCCCTTGACGGTCTCGTAGCCGATCTGGTCCTGCAGCGAGGTGAACACCTCTTTGAGCTGCTCAAGGCTCGAGGCGCTGTAGTGCGTCCCGTCGGACAGCTGGGCGATCTTCTTCAGCATGTCCTCGTCGACCGGAACCGGCTGACGCTGATCGTTGATGTCGACGTAGCCGTACGGGGTGCCGAAGGACACCGTGGAGATCGGCACACCCTGGTCCTTGGCGGTGCGCGCGGCGGTGAAGGCGCCCTTGGGGTTGTCCGGGTTGGACGGCACGGTCTCCTTGCCGTCGGACATCAGCACGATTCGCGCCGGCGGCGGCTCGTCACCGCCGCCGAGGACCGCGCCGACCGTGGCGATCGCCTGCAACGCGGTGAAGATCGCCTCACCGGTCGCGGTGCGATCGGCCAACTGCAACTTGTCGAGCGCCACCTTGGTGGCGTCCCGGTTGGTGGTGGGCGACACCAGCACCGTGGCGGTTCCGGCGTAGGCGATCAGACCGAGGTTGATGCCGGGAGTCAACTGATCGGCGAACTGCTTGGCCGCTTCCTGGGCCGCGGCCAGCCGGCTCGGCTCGACATCGGTGGCCCGCATCGATTGCGAGACGTCGATGGTCAGCATCACCACGGCGCGGTTGCGCGGCACCCGGACGTCGTTACGGGGTCCGGCCATCGCCACGGTCAGCAGCAGCAGCGAGGCGATCAACAGAATCGCCGGCAGGTGCCGCCACTTCTGCGGACGTTGTGGCGCAACCTTTTCCAGGAGTTCCATATTCGCGAATCGCAGGATGCGCTTCTGCCGGGCGTACTGCATGTAGATGTAGAGAGCAGCCAGCCCGGCGACCACCAGCAGAAACAGAAAGAACCACGGGTGGGCGAAATCGGTCAGCGACATGGGCCCGAGCAGCGGCAGAGTCATAACTTCGTCCTAATCGACTTCCGGGTCCCTACTGGCTTCCGGCCAGTGCACCGCGGCGACGCGAAGCCACGAAACGCACAATGTCGGCGATCCAGTCCCGGTCGGTGCGCAGGGTCATCAGTGGCGCACCGCAGCGGCGCAGGGTCCGGGCCACCTCGTCGCGATGGGCGGCCGCCGCGCGGGCGAAGTCGTCGCGCAGTTGTGCGTCGATGGTGAACTCACGGGTCACCCCGGACTCGGTGTCCTGCAGGATCACATCGCCGACGTCGGGCAATTCGACGTCACGCGGATCGATCACCTCGATGCCGAGCACCTCATGTCGCGCCGAGATTGCGCGCAACGGGCGCATCCAGTTGATAGGCCCCAGGAAGTCACTGATGATCACCGCCATCCCGCGGCGGCGCTCCGGGCGTCGAAGAGCATCGATGGCCGCGGCCAGATCACCGCGGACCCCCAACGGTGCCCGCGGCGCGGTGGCGATGGCCCGCAACAGGGTCTGCTCGTGCTGACGCCCGCCACGGGCCGGGATGCGGATCACGCTCTCACCGTTGGCGATCAGCGCTCCGATCCGGTTGCCGCCGCCGCTGTTGAGATAGGTGATCGCCGCGGCGGCGGCCACCGCGAGATCACGCTTCTCACACCCGGTGGTGCCGAAGTCCAGACTCGCCGAGACGTCGACCACCATCCAGGTCTCCAGCTCGCGGTCGGCGATCATCTGCCGCACGTGCGGGTGGGTCGTGCGTGCGGTGACCGACCAGTCCATCCGGCGGACGTCGTCGCCGGGCTGGTACATCCGCGACTCACCGGGCTCCGATCCCGGACCCGGGATCAGGCCGAGATGGTTGCCCTGCAACACACCGTCGAGCTTGCGCCGGACGGTGAGCTCCAGCGTGCGCAACGCCGCCGAGAGTTTCGCATCACCGATCTCCCCGCGCTGAAACGACGGCGGGTGGATACCCGTCCCGGATTCGGGAGATTCGGGTGTGGACTCGGTCACCGCGCGTTGGCACCGGCCACGGGCGCCGGGCCGGGACCGCCCGGTCCGGGTTGCGGGGCACCGACAGGCGGAACCGAGTGACCTTGCTGCGGAACGGCATTCACCTGGGGCAGGCCCACGGTCTGCAGGATCCGTCCGATGACGGTCTCCGCCTTGACGTCGTCGGCCAAGGCATCGTAGGTGAGCACAAGGCGGTGCCGCAGCACGTCGGGGATCACGTCGACGACATCCTGCGGGATCACGTAGTCACGTCCGCGGACCAGGGCCAGCGCGCGTGCCGCTGCGATGATGCCCAGCGAGGCACGCGGGGAGGCGCCGAAGGCGATCCAGGCCTTCACGTCGGGCATGCCGAACTGTTCGGGCACGCGGGTGGCGGTCACCACCCGCACGACGTAGTCGACCAGTGCGTGGTGTACGAAGTTGTTCGCCGCCACATCCTGCAGGCGCACCAGGTCGCCGGTGTCGAGCACCTGCTTGGGTTCCGGGGGCACGACGCCCATCCGGTAGATGATCTCGCGCTCCTCCTCCGGCGAGGGATAGCCGACGTTGATCTTGAAGAGGAACCGGTCGCGCTGGGCTTCGGGCAGCGGGTAGACGCCCTCGTTCTCGATAGGGTTCTGCGTCGCCATCACCAGGAAAGGCTTGGGCAGCGGATAGGTCTTGCCGCCGATGGAGATCTTGCGCTCGGCCATCACCTCCAGCAGCGCGGACTGAACCTTGGCCGGCGCGCGGTTGATTTCGTCGGCCAGCAGGAAGTTGCACACCACCGGACCGAGTTCGATGTCGAACTCCTCACGGCCCTGCCGGTAGATCCGGGTGCCGATGATGTCGGTGGGCACCAGGTCGGGAGTGAACTGGATGCGGGAGAAGGTGCCGCCCACGACCTTGGCGAAAGTCTCGACGGCCAGGGTCTTGGCAACGCCGGGAACACCCTCGAGCAGCACGTGGCCCTTGGCCAGCAGACCGACGAGAATTCGCTCGACGAGCTGGTCCTGACCGACGATGATCCGCTTGACCTCGAAGATCGCCCGCTCCAGGAGGTTGACCTCGCCGGCCAGTCCGTTGGCCCCGGCGGGCGGCGCCGCCGCGTGGCTTCCGCCGGAGTAGCCACCTGGTGACGTCATCAAGTTCCTCCAAGACTGCTGTTTGTGTGCGCGGGCAGTTTGCCCGCACACAACTATTCCAGGCGTTCCCGAATCCGTCGACGTAGGTGCAGGCTGGCGCGTCCCGGCGCCCGGGCGCTGCAGGCCGGAAGGGTCTCAGGTCTCGATGATCCGGGTCAGATAGGGCGTCATACCGGCGGTGCGCACCGGGCTGACGGTTACCTGACCGGCCAGCGAGGAGGCCTCCATCATCTGGCCGTTGCCCAGATAAATGGTGACGTGCTGGGTGCCCTCGGGTCCGTAGAAGATCAGATCGCCGCGCTTGGCCTGAGACGGCGGGATGTGCCGGCCGGCGTTGTACTGGTCCCCGGAGTACTTGGGGATTTGCACCCCGACGCCGGCGAAGGCGAAGCGGGTGAAGCCAGAACAGTCGTAGCCGACCTTGCCGGCGTCCTGCTCCACACCCTCGCTGGGGCCGTTGATCGCGCCGCCGCCCCAGGAGTACGGCACTCCGCGCTGCGACGCTCCCCGCTTGATGACGTACTCGATGGCCTGAGGTCCGCTGACCCGACCACCGGGGAATGCCGTCGTCGTGCTGGGGCCCCCGATGCCGAGTCCGGCGAGGAATTTGTGTCCGAGGTCGGAGACCGCCTGGGCGGCCTGCTGGGTGAAGGCCAGCGAGGCCTGTGCGACCGCCACCGGATCACCCGGGGCGCCCGCGCTGACAACCTTCGGCAGCGTCGGATCCCATTGGCCTTCGGCTGAGGCCGTCGGCGAGAATCCGAGAGCGAGACCGGAAGCGACGACGATCGCAGCTGCCGCTCGCGCCAATCGGGAAAGCCTGGGAGACAGAGTCATTGAAGTCAACGTCTTTCGGTTCACCACTCGATGTAGCGGACGACGAACGGAGTCATGCCGCCGGTGCGGACCGAGGCGATGCGAACGGTTGCGCCGGTGTAGGGAGCCTCGATCATCTGGTTGTTGCCCAGGTACAGCGCCACGTGCTGGCTGCCGCCGGGGCCGTAGAAGATCACGTCACCGCGACGCATCTGCGAGGACGGGATCTGCCGGCCCATCTGGTACTGCGAACCCGAGTAGTGCGGCAGCTTGATGCCCGCGCCGGCGAAGGCGTAGAGGATCAGGCCGGAGCAGTCGAAGCCGACCGTCCCCGAACCCTCGTCGATGCCGTAGCTCGGGCCCGCAGCGGTGCCGCCTCCCCAGGAGTACGGCACACCGATCTGCGACTGGGCCCGCTTGATGACGTACTCGATGGCCTGGTTGCCGTACACCATCGGGATTCCGCCACCGTTGGTGATGCCGGTGTCGGTGGGCTTGAGGATGCCCAGCTGCTGGAGGAACTGCTTGCCCAGCTGTTGGGTCACCTGCATCGAGTTCTGCGCGATCTGCAGGATCGCGTTGATGATCTGAACCGGATCACCGGACAGGAACGCGCTCGGAATGGCCGGCAGTGTCAGGTCCCATTCCGACGCCTTGCCGTAGGGCACCTTGACCGCGGCCATCGGCTTGGCGCCGTTCGCACCCTGCTCCCACCGGTCGCCCGAGCCCCCGGCGGCAGGGGCGGCGGCCTGCTCGATGGGCGCCGCACCCTGACCGGGCGGCACCGCAGCCGGTACCGGGGTGGCCGGTGCCGACCAGGCGCGGGCGGCTTCCAGCTTGCGCTGAGCCTCTGTGCGCTCGGCAGCCAGCCGGTCGATCTCGCCCTGCTGCTCACGGAAGGACGCCTGGACGGTGCGCAGCGCGTCGACGGCGGCGTCCTGAGTGGTCTTCGCCTCGAGAACGGCCTGGTCGGCCTTCTCCTTGGCCAGCCTGGCGCTGGCGTCCTTGTTGACCACCTCGGTGCGGGCCCGTTCGAGGCCGTTCATCACCTGCTGAGAGCTCAGCGCCAGCGTCTGGCCGGCGCTCGCGGTGGAGATGATCTCGTCCGGGGTGCGGGCCATCACCAGCGCGGCCGACGGACCGTTGATATAGGTGGAGGCGGCGAAGGTGTCGAACTTCTTCTGGGCGGTGGCGATTGCTTCGTTGGCGTCCTTGACCGCCAGCCTGCTGGCCTCGACCTCCTGCCGGGCGGCCGCGGCGGCCTCCCGCGCCTCCTGGACCTCCACGATTGCCTTGTTGACGCTCTCCTGCTCGATCTGGACCTTGGCGCTGATGTCCTGCAGTCGCTGGTTGGCCTCGGCGACTGCCCCGACCAGCGCGGACAGGCTGTTCGGGCTCTGATCGGGCTCAGCGGAGGCCAGACCGGGGACGGCCACCGTCATGGCGACGCTCAGAGTCAGCGGGCAGACCGCCCGGCGTGCCCGTGCGGCGGTGCCACCAACGGAGGGGCTCATGCGAGGGCTCATGTGAATCCGACTCCTAAGCTTCACGAACAATCACGCCTGTAACTCACATCACATGAGCCACATCAATAACAATGGCGACAGTTGCACCGTACGTCACGGCTGTCGCAGGCGAAACTGCGCGAAAAAATTACACGTTTGTATTTCCGCAGGTGTGATCGAATAGTAATCTTATTGTTTTGCCATAAAAGGCTATTTGCGCACGTCGGCGCCGATTTCGCCGGAATGTGGACGCCCGGCCCAATTACGTAAATAACGGGTCGTCACCGCCGCGGCACCGACCGCCATTACCAAAAAGATCGTGAAACCCGTCCAGGGAAAAATGGGGGTATTCAACTGGTCGACGAAATTCTGCGCACCCTGCACCGGATTGGGTGCGAGTTTGGCGACGTCCTGCCCTGCTTCAAGCAACACCCGGTCATAACCGGTGCTGTAGGTGCCGGCCCATCCGGGGCTGAGCACCAGCACGGTGGACCCCGGATGATCCTTGCCCACCTGGTTGGCGATATCGCGCAGGGGCGTGTCGATCGGCGGACTCTTCTCCATCACGATGACCTTGAGGTCGATCCCGCGGTCCTTGGCGCCGGCGACGACCTTCTGCAGACCCGCGACATCGTCCGCCGGCGCTGCGATGCCATCCTTTGCGACATCGGCCTTCACCGTGTTCATGCAGGTGTCGAGCGGGGTTGACGTCTCGAGACCGACCGCGCTGCAGACCTCGACCGGGATGTACGTCGGCGGGGACAGGATCGTCACGATTCCCGACGGTACCGCCCCGCGTGCCGGGGCCCGGCAGTACGCGCCGAGGAAGACGAGACTGTGTCTGGAGCGGGTTGACCAGCGGGACTTAATCACATTCTCGCCCAAACAGGACAACCGTACTGCTAATATCCGCCTTGTCCGTCAGCTCGATGACGGGAAAGACGCCAGAAGACAACCACGCCGGGAGTTGATGTGAGCAGCGCAAATTCATCCCTGAACTCGTTCGGGGCCCGTGACACCCTCAAGGTCGGAGACAACAGCTACGAGATCTACCGTCTCGATGCGGTGCCTGGCACCGAGAAGTTGCCCTACAGCCTCAAGGTGCTCGCCGAGAATCTGCTGCGCACCGAAGACGGCGCCAACATCACCAAAGACCACATCCTGGCGCTCGCGAACTGGGACCCGTCCGCCCAGCCGGACACCGAGATCCAGTTCACCCCGGCCCGGGTGATCATGCAGGACTTCACCGGTGTTCCCTGTGTGGTGGACCTGGCCACCATGCGCGAGGCAGTCACCGCCCTCGGTGGCGACCCCGAGAAGGTCAACCCGCTGTCACCGGCAGAACTGGTCATCGACCACTCGGTGATCCTGGACTTCTTCGGCACCGCCGATGCCTATGAGCGCAACGTCGCCCTCGAGTACGAACGGAACGGCGAGCGCTACCAGTTCCTGCGCTGGGGCCAGGGCGCCTTCGACGACTTCAAGGTCGTCCCCCCGGGCACCGGCATCGTGCACCAGGTCAACATCGAGTACCTCGCCCGCGTCGTGATGGAGCGCAACGGCGTCGCCTATCCGGACACCTGCGTCGGCACCGACAGCCACACCACGATGGTCAACGGCCTCGGTGTGCTCGGCTGGGGCGTCGGCGGTATCGAAGCCGAGGCCGCCATGCTCGGCCAGCCGGTGTCGATGCTCATCCCCCGTGTCGTCGGCTTCAAACTGACCGGTGAGATCAAGCCGGGCGTGACCGCAACCGACGTCGTGCTGACGGTGACCGACATGCTGCGCAGGCATGGTGTGGTCGGCAAGTTCGTCGAGTTCTACGGCAAGGGTGTGGCCGAGGTGCCGCTGGCCAACCGCGCCACCCTGGGCAATATGAGCCCCGAATTCGGTTCCACCGCAGCGATGTTCCCGATCGACTCCGAGACCATCAAGTACCTGCGTCTGACCGGACGCACCGAGGAGCAGCTGGCTCTGGTCGAGGCCTATGCCAAGGAACAGGGTATGTGGCACAACCCGGACCACGAGCCGAAGTTCTCCGAGTACCTGGAACTGGACCTGTCCACCGTCGTCCCGTCGATTGCCGGACCGAAGCGTCCGCAGGACCGCATCGAACTGTCCGACGCCAAGACCGCTTTCCGAAAGGACATCCACAACTACGTCGCCGAGAACCACGGCGGTGCCGCGGGCCGACCGAGCAAGCCGGTCGAAGTGCGCTCGAGCGAACGCGGCGAGTTCGTCCTCGATCACGGCGCTGTCGTCGTCACCGGTATCACCTCGTGCACCAACACCTCCAACCCTTCGGTGATGCTCGGCGCCGCACTGCTCGCCAAGAAGGCCGTCGAGAAGGGGCTGACCACCAAGCCGTGGGTCAAGACCAACATGGCACCCGGTTCGCAGGTGGTCACCGACTACTACGACAAGGCCGGCCTGTGGCCGTACCTGGAGAAGCTGGGTTACTACCTGGGTGGCTACGGCTGCACGACGTGCATCGGCAACACCGGTCCGCTACCCGAGGAGATCTCGACGGCGATCAACGACAACGACCTCGCCGTCACCGCGGTGCTGTCCGGCAACCGCAACTTCGAGGGCCGAATCTCCCCCGACGTCAAGATGAACTACCTGGCGTCCCCGCCGCTGGTCATCGCCTACGGCATCGCCGGCACGATGGACTTCGATTTCGAGAACGATCCGCTGGGCCAGGACGCCGACGGCAAGGACGTGTTCCTCAAGGACATCTGGCCCTCGCAGAAGGAGATCGACGACACCATCGCGTCGTCGATCAACCGGGAGATGTTCTCCGCCAGTTACGCCGATGTGTTCAAGGGCGACGAGCGTTGGCAGCACCTGCCCACCCCGTCGGGTAACACCTTCGCCTGGGATCCGAAGTCGACCTATGTGCGCAAGGCGCCGTACTTCGACGGCATGCCGGCCGCCCCGGCACCGGTCAATGACATCAAGGGCGCCAGAGTGCTCGCTCTGCTGGGTGATTCGGTGACCACCGACCACATCTCGCCGGCCGGCAGCATCAAGAAGGGCACACCGGCCGCGCAGTACCTCGAGGCCAACGGCGTCAAGCCGGAGGACTTCAACTCGCTGGGATCGCGTCGCGGCAACCACGAGGTGATGATCCGCGGCACGTTCGCCAACATCCGGCTGAGCAACCAGGTGCTGGCCGGTCTGGGCGAGGTGACCTCCGGCGGCTACACCCGCGACTTCACGCAGCCGGGCGCGCCGCAGGCGTTCATCTACGACGCTGCGCAGAACTATGCGGCGCACAAGATTCCGCTGGTGGTGCTCGGCGGCAAGGAGTACGGCTCCGGCTCCTCGCGCGACTGGGCAGCCAAGGGCACCAGCCTGCTCGGGGTCCGCGCCGTCATCACCGAGTCCTTCGAACGCATCCACCGGTCCAACCTGATCGGCATGGGCGTGATCCCGCTGCAGTTCCCAGCGGGTGAGTCGGCGAAGTCGCTGAAGTTGGACGGCACCGAGGTGTTCGACATCACCGGTATCGAGGCGCTCAACCAGGGCAAGACTCCGAAGACGGTGCATGTGACGGCCACCAAGGAGGACGGCTCCAAGGTCGAGTTCGACGCTGTGGTGCGCATCGACACCCCCGGCGAGGCGGACTACTACCGCAACGGCGGCATCCTGCAGTACGTGCTGCGCAACATGCTGCGGGCCGGGTCGGCCTAGCCGGCCGATTCCGAGGCGGTGACCGGGTGCCCCGGGTCAGTGCGGATCATCTGGCGGCACGGCGCCGCCAGATTCTCGACGGCGCGCGCCGTTGCTTCGCCGAGCACGGCTACGACAAGGCGACGGTGCGCCGCCTCGAGGATGCGATAGGGCTGTCCCGGGGGGCGATCTTCCACCACTTCCGGGACAAGGACACGCTGTTCTTCGAACTGGCCCGTGAGGATGCCGCCCGTATGGCCGAGGTGGCCGCGCGCGAAGGTCTGATTCAGGTGATGCGCGAAATGCTCGCCGCGCCAGAGGAATTCGATTGGCTTGCCACTCGACTGGAGATCGCCCGAAAGTTGCGCAACGATCCGGCGTTCCAGCGTGGCTGGACCGAGCGTTCGGCGGCGCTCGCGGCGGCCACCACCGAAAGGCTCGAACGTCAGCGGCAGGCAGGCCGGGTGCGCGAAGACGTACCCGGTGATGTGATGCAGTGCTATCTGGACCTGGTGCTCGACGGACTGGTGGCCAGACTCGCCACCGGTGAGGATCCGGCGCGGCTGTCCTCGGTGCTCGACTTGGTCGAAGAATCGGTGCGCCGTCGCACCGATTGAGGATCTAGGCGAGTTCGATCAGGCTGGCGTAGTCATCCGACCAGTGGTCCTCGGTTCCGTCGGGCAGTAGCACCACGCGCTGGGGTTCGAGCGCCTCGGCCGCCCCGGGATCGTGGGTCACCAGCACGACAGCGCCCTGATAGCTACGCAGTGCATCGAGCACCTGTTCGCGGGATGCGGGGTCGAGGTTGTTGGTGGGCTCGTCGAGCAGCAGCACGTTGGCGGTGGAAGCCACCAGTCCGGCCAGTGCCAACCGGGTCTTCTCACCGCCGGACAGCGTGCCCGCAGGCTGATCGAGTTGGGGTCCGGTGAACATGAACGCACCCAACAGGCCGCGCAGATCCTGCTCTCCGGTGTCGGGCGCGGCGTGACGGATGTTCTCCCAGACCGTGGCGTTGTTGTCGAGGGTGTCGTGCTCCTGCGCGAAATACCCGACTTTGCAACCGTGTCCGGGTTCGATCACCCCGGCGTCCGGGATCTCGGCCCCGGCCAGCACCCGAAGCAGCGTGGTCTTGCCGGCACCGTTGAGACCCAGGACCACGACCCGCGAGCCGCGGTCAATCGCGAGGTCCACACCGGTGAACACCTCCAGCGAGCCGTAGTTCTTGGTCAGTCCGTTGGCCATCAGGGGGGTTTTGCCGCATGGGGCCGGAACCGGAAACCGGATCTTGGCCACCTTGTCGGCCACCCGTTCGGCGTCGAGTTCGGCGATCATCCGCTCGGCACGGCGCAGCATGTTCTGTGCGGCAACGGCTTTGGTCGCCTTGGCGCCCATCTTCGCGGCCTGCGTGCGCAGTGCCGATGCCTTCTTCTCGGCGTTCGCCCGTTCGCGGCGGCGGCGTTGCTCGTCGGTGGCACGGGCGTCGAGATACTTCTGCCAGCCCATGTTGTACACATCGGCCTCACCGCGCACGGCGTCCAGGAACCACACCCGGTTGACCACCTCGGCGAGCAGTCCGACATCGTGGCTGATGATCACCAGACCGCCGCTGTAGACCTTGAGGTAGTCGCGAAGCCAGGTGATCGAGTCGGCGTCGAGATGGTTGGTCGGTTCGTCGAGCAGCAGGGTGGTGTCCGTTCCCGAGCCGGACTCGCTGGCCGCGAAGAGGATTCGCGCCAATTCGACCCGGCGGCGTTGTCCGCCCGACAGTGTGCGCAACGGTTGGGTCAGCACTCGCTCCGGTAGGCCCAGGCTGGCGCAGATCCGGCCCGCCTCGCTCTCGGCCGCATAACCGCCGAGTGCGGCGAAGCGCTCCTCGAGTTGGCCGTACCGGCGAATCGCCTTGTCCCGCTCCGCGTCGTCGACGACTTCGGCCATCACCACCTGTTGCTTCTCCAGGTCCGCCAGCAGGGTGTCGAGACCGCGGGCTGAAAGCACCCGGTCGCGGGCCAGCACCTCCAGATCGCCCTCCCGAGGGTCCTGGGGAAGGTAGCCGACCTCACCGCTGCGGACCACGGTGCCCGCATACGGGTCGCCCTCCCCCGCCAGGATCCGCATCGTCGTGGTCTTACCCGCACCGTTGCGGCCCACCAGACCTATCCGGTCGCCGGGCTGGACGCGAAGCGCCGGCCCCTCGGCGAGCAGCAGCGTGCGCGCGCCGGCGCGGACCTCGAGGTCCGTTGCGGTGATCACGCTGCGGACCTCCTCATCTGCCTATTTGTCGTCGGTGAAGGACGGGGCCCGCTTCGCGGCGCGCGCGGCAACCGCCTCTTCGAAGTTGGCGGTGAGCAGGCGCACATAGAGCTGCCCGAGGCCTTCGGCCTGCATATGCCCCTCAAGGGTACCGGCGTCCATCCCGGTCCACAGCGTCCGCTTGGTCAGTTCGGTGCCAGGCCGGGAGAAGGCGGCGATCCGCTCGGCCATCTGGTAGCAGGTCTCCAACAGATCGGCGCCGGGAACCTGGCGGGACACCAGGCCGATCCGTTCGGCCTCGTGCGCGTCGACGTCGCGACCGGTCAGCATGATCTCGAATGCCCTCGAACTGCCGATGGCCCGCGGCAGCAGATAGGACAATCCGAGTTCGGAGGCGGTCAGTCCGTTGTTGATACCGGCCGCACGGAAGTAGGCATCCGAGGCCGCGACCCGGATGTCGGCAGCCAGGGCCAGACATAACCCGCCTCCGATCGCGGCGCCGTTGACCGCCGCGATGATCGGCTGATGAAGCCGCCGCATGGCCAGGATCACCTCGTCGAGGATCTCCATGGATCGCAGCGCGTAGGTGGGCCGGGTCAGTCCCGCGACATGCGGCACGGCACCGGCCGATTTGTGGTCGGCGCCCGAGGAGAACCCCCGGCCCGCTCCGGTGAGCACGACGACGCGAACCTCGTTGTCGTGATGCAACGCGGCCAGGACATCCCGCAGCGGGATCATCACGTCGAACGCCATCGAGTTCATCCGCTCCGGCCGGTTCAGGGTGACCAGTGCCACCGCGGGCCGAGGATGCTCGACGAGCACGTATTCACTCATCGCTGCACGCTATCGCGTGCCGGGCTCAGAGGTCGGTGGTCTTGGACTGCGCCGCGATCGCCGCGTCGATGTCGAGGTCCCGGACCTGCTGGATCAGATCCTCGAGTGCGGCCGGCGGCAGGGCACCGGACTGGTTGAACACCAGATGACCCCTCTTGAACGCCATCAGGGTCGGGATCGCACGGATCTCCGCGGCGGCGGCCAGTTTCTCGTTGGCCTCGGTGTCCACCTTGCCGAACACGATGTCGGGATGATTCTCGGAGGACTTGGTGAAGGTCGGGGCGAAGGCCCGGCACGGACCGCACCATGATGCCCAGAAGTCGACCAGCACGATGTCGTTGCCGGCGATGGTCTCGTTGAAGTTCTGCTCGGTGAGGTCTTGGGTTGCCATACCCGGGCCAACGCTCAACGGGTGGTGTGTTGTTCCCGGCCGGAGTGATGAAAGTAAGTTGATCGGTGTGAACATCCTGGACCTGCCACTCTGGGCGGTGGCCCTGGTCATCATCACCGGCGGGGCCGTCTTGGGTGTGGTCCTGGTTTACGGCTTGGACCTGTTCGTCAAGAGTCACCGCGGCGAGGAATACAACTCGGTTGTCAGCGACGGCTTTCAGGCCGTCGGCACGATCTACGCCATCGTCACCGGATTGCTGGTGTTCGCCGTCTACACGAATTTCCAAGACGCCTATCACCAGTCGGCCGAGGAGGCGTCGACCCTGGTTCTGATGTATCGCAACGCACATCATTTCCCTCAGCCACAGAAAGATCAGGCGCAGCAGGCGATCTTGGCTTATGTCCACTCGGTGATGGACGACGAGTGGCCGGCGCTGGGCGAGGGCAAGGGCAGTCCGGAGACCGCGAAGGCGATCAATCACCTCTTCGACGTGTACAACCCGATGGTGCCCGAGGCCGGTTGGGCGGATCAGTACACCCGATCCATCGACGATCTTGGTGACGTCGTCAAGCTCCGCAACCAATTGATCGACGACAGCGCCGCCTCACTGTCGCCGATCTACTGGTTCGTGCTTTTCGCGGGCGCCTTCATCAACGTTCTGTATGTCGCGCTGGCCTACGTGGAGAAGAAGGCGATGCATGCGCTGGCCGTGGGCCTGATGGCAGTCATGCTGAGCCTGGTGATCTTCCTGCTGCTCGAGGTCAATCATCCGTTCCACGGCAAGATCGCCGTGTCGAAGCAGGCGTTCGAGAACGCCCTGATCAACATGTCTCAGGTCAGCTCGTGATCTAGACGGTGAAGCCCAGCGCCCGAAGCTGCTCGCGGCCGTCTTCGGTGATCTTGTCCGGGCCCCACGGCGGGTTCCACACCCAGTTGATCTTGACGTCGTTGACCAGTCCCGAACCCACCAGTGCCGCCAGAGTCTGATCCTCGATCACATCAGTCAGCGGGCAGGCTGCCGACGTCAAGGTCATATCGACGACGACCATGGTGCCTTTCTCGGCCTGCTCGAGGTTGAGCCCGTAAACCAGACCGAGGTCCACCACGTTGATCCCGAGTTCGGGGTCGACCACATCACGCATGGCCTCTTCGACATCGGCCATCAGTTGATCGTTCACCGTCTCGCTCATCGGCCGCCCTCCAGGTCCTTACCCACGGATGCCTGGGCGAGGGCGTCCTTGAACGCCATCCAGCCCAGCAACGCGCACTTCACCCGGGCGGGATACTTCGACACCCCGCCGAAAGCGATGCCGTCACCGATCAGATCCTCATCGCCCTCGACCGTTCCGCGCGAGGTGATCATCTCGTTGAACGCCTCGACTGTCTTCAGCGAATCTCCGACCGACTGTCCGATCACCTGATCGGCCAGCACCGAGGTCGCGGCCTGGCTGATCGAGCAGCCCTGCCCGTCGTAGGAGACGTCGTCGATCCGATCGCCGTCGCCGGACAGCGTCACCCGCAATGTGACCTCGTCACCACAGGTCGGGTTGACGTGGTGCACCTCGGCATTGAACGGATCGCGCAGTCCCCGGTGATGGGGATGCTTGTAGTGGTCGAGGATGACCTCCTGGTACATCTGCTCCAGACGCATCAGGCCACACCCCGATCCCCGAAGAAATCGATCGCCCTGCGCACGCCGGCGACCAAGCGGTCGACCTCGCCGAGGGTGTTGTACACCGCGAATGAGGCCCGCACCGTGGCGGCAAGTCCGAAGCGTCGGTGCAGTGGCGCCGCGCAGTGGTGGCCGACCCGAACCGCCACGCCTTCGTCGTCGAGCACCTGGCCGACGTCGTGTGCGTGCACACCGTCGACGACGAAGGACACCGGCGACCGTCGTACGGCCGGGTCGACGGGCCCGATGATGCGTACCTGTGGGATCTCGGCCAGACCCGCCAGGGTGGCCGCGACCAACCGGTGCTCGTGCGACTCGACATTGCTCATGCCGATCGCGGTGAGATAGCGGGTGGCAGCAGCCAATCCGACGACCTGCGTGATCATCTGGGTACCGGCCTCAAACCGCTGCGGCGGCGCGCAGTATGTCGCCGATTCCATGGTCACGGTCTCGATCATCGAACCGCCGGTGAGGAACGGCGGAAGCTCGGCAAGCAGTTCGCGACGTCCGTAGAGAGCCCCGATCCCGGTGGGTCCGAGCATCTTATGGCCGGAGAACGCGGCGAAATCGACACCGAGGGAACGGAAGTCCACGGGCTGGTTGGGTACCGACTGGCAGGCATCCAGCACCGTGAGAGCGCCGATCGCCTTGGCCCTCTCGACCATCTCCTCGACCGGAGCGCCGGTCCCGGTGACATTGGAGTGCGCCGTGAACGTCAGTACCTTGACCCGTTCGTCCAGTTGCACCGAATCGAGGTCGATCTGCCCGTCGTCGGTCACCGAGTACCACTGCAGGGTGGCACCGGTACGCCGGGCGAGTTCCTGCCAGGGGATGAGATTGGCGTGGTGCTCGAGTTCGGTGGTGACGATGACATCGCCGGGGCCGACCGCATAGCGCGAGCGTCTGTCCCCCAACACATAGGACACCAGGTTGAGCGCCTCGGTTGCGTTCTTGGTGAACTCGATCTCGTCGGGCGCCGCGCCCACGAAGGACGCGATATCAGCCCGGCCGTTCTCGAAGGCGTCGGTGGCCTCCTCCATCAGTTGATGGGCCCCGCGATGCACCGCACCATAGGAGTTGGTGACGAACTCGCGCTCGGCGTCGAGTACCTGCAGCGGCTTCTGAGACGTGGCGCCCGAATCCAGATAGGCCAGCTGATGCCCGCTTCGCATCACCTTCTCAAGGATCGGGAAATCGGCGCGAATGCGTTCCACATCGACGCCGACACCCGTGCCGACCACTGAGGTCATGCCGGCGCCTGGGCGGTCCGGGTGAACCGCACGTAACCGTTCTCCTCGAGTTCCTCGGCGAGTTCCGGTCCCCCGGACTCCACGATCCGGCCGTCGACGAACACGTGGACGAACTGAGGACGGATGTAACGCAGGATCCGGGTGTAGTGGGTGATCAGCAGGACACCGGCATGCTCGGCTTCGGCGAACCGGTTGACGCCCTCGCTGACAACACGCAGCGCGTCGACGTCGAGCCCGGAGTCGGTCTCGTCGAGGATGGCGATCTTCGGCTTGAGCAGGCTCAGCTGCAGTACCTCGTGACGCTTCTTCTCCCCGCCGGAGAAACCCTCGTTGACACTGCGTTCGGCGAACTGAGGATCGATCTCGAGCTCGCCCATTGCCGCCTTGACCTCCTTGACCCAGTGCCGCAGCTTGGGCGCCTCGCCACGCACAGCGGTGACGGCGGTCCGGAGGAAGTTCGACATCGAGACACCCGGCACCTCGACCGGGTACTGCATGGCCAGGAACAGACCGGCGCGCGCGCGTTCGTCGACGCTCATCTCCAGGACGTTCTGGCCGTCCAGGGTGATCGAGCCCGAGGTGACCGTGTACTTGGGGTGACCGGCGATCGCGTAGGACAGAGTCGACTTGCCGGATCCGTTGGGGCCCATCACCGCATGGGTCTCCCCGGAGTTCACCGTGAGGTTGACACCCTTGAGGATCTCTTTCTCCGTTCCGTCGGCGTTGACGACGGAGACATGCAGATCCTTGATGTCCAATGTGCTCATGAGTTCGCTTTCGATTCGGTGAGGGCGAGTTCGTGTTCGATGGCATCGGTCAGGCGGTCGCGGACGGCTGCGACGGCGATCTTGGAAATGATCTCGCCGAAGAAGCCGCGAACCACCAGGCGGCGGGCCTGCTCCTCGGGGATGCCGCGGGCCTGGAGGTAGAACAGCTGCTCGTCGTCGAAGCGGCCGGTTGCGCTGGCATGGCCTGCTCCGACGATCTCACCGGTCTCGATCTCCAGGTTGGGCACCGAGTCGGCACGCGCCCCATCGGTGAGCAACAGATTGCGATTGACCTCGAAGGTGTCGGTACCGGTCGCCTCGGCCCGGATCAGCACGTCGCCGATCCAGACAGTGTGCGCATCGGGAACCTTGGATGCCGGATCGCCTTGGACGGCGCCCTTGTAGAGCACATTGGAGCGGCAGTTCGGCACGGCATGGTCGACCAGCAGCCGGGATTCCAGGTGCTGCCCCGCGTCGGCGAAGTACAGACCGAGCAGTTCGGCGTCACCACCCGGCGCGTCGTACCGCACCGTTGTCGCCTGACGGACGAGTTCACCGCCGAGGGTCACGGCGACATGGCGCAGCGCCGCGTCCTTGCCGAGCCGGGCGTGCTGGGCACAGACGTGAACCGCGTCGTCGGCCCAGTCGGCGATCCACACCGCAGTCAGCCGTGCGGCATCGGCGAGGACGAACTCGACGTTGTCGGCGTAGGTGCCGCTACCACGCAGATCGATGACGACGACGGCCTCGGCCAGTTCGCCGACGCGGATCTGCAGGTGACCGTACGCGGTCTTACCCTCGCCAGGTCCGGCGACGGCGATCGCCACCGGTTCCTCGATGTTGGCGCCCCGGGCCACCGTGACGACGGTCGCGGTGTCAAAACTCGAGAAGGCCTGGGCCGCAACGCGATCAGCGGGCACTCCCCCTTCTCCGAGCCGATCATCGCCGCGCGCGACGGTCTCGACGGTGACGCCAGGCCGCGCGGTGACGACGATCTGCGCGACTCCGCTGGCCGGTGCCGTCCCGTCGTGCAGACCCCGCAGCCGCTTGAGAGGAGTGAAGCGCCAGATCTCGTCGCGTCCGCCGGGAACCTCGAAGGCCTCGACGTCGAAGGAACTGAACTGCTCGCCCTTGTTGATCACCAGAGCCGTCATCCGACAGCACCTTCCATCTGCAGTTCGATCAGCCGGTTCAGTTCCAGGGCGTACTCCATCGGCAACTCGCGTGCGATCGGCTCGACGAAGCCACGCACGACCATCGCCATCGCCTCGTCCTCGGTCATGCCGCGGCTCATCAGATAGAACAGCTGATCCTCACTGACTTTGGAGACGGTGGCCTCGTGACCCATCGTGACGTCGTCCTCGCGGATGTCGACGTAGGGGTAGGTGTCACTGCGGCTGATGGTGTCCACGAGCAGCGCATCGCATTTCACGCTGGAGCGCGAACCGTGCGCACCCTTGTTCACCTGAACCAGTCCCCGGTAGGAGGCGCGACCACCGCCGCGGGCGACCGACTTGGACACGATATTGCTCGAGGTGTTCGGCGCCAGGTGCAGCATCTTGGCGCCGGTGTCCTGATGCTGGCCCTCGCCGGCGAAGGCGATCGAGAGGACCTCGCCCTGGGCGTGTTCGCCGGTCATCCAGACCGCCGGGTACTTCATGGTGACCTTCGAGCCGATGTTCCCGTCGACCCACTCCATGGTGGCGCCGGCCTCGGCGCGGGCCCGCTTGGTCACCAGGTTGTAGACGTTGTTCGACCAGTTCTGGATGGTCGTATACCGAACGCGCGCATGAGGTTTGACGATGATCTCCACCACAGCCGAATGCAGCGAGTCACTCTTGTAGATCGGTGCGGTACAGCCCTCGACGTAGTGGATATACGAGCCCTCGTCGGCGATGATCAGCGTGCGTTCGAACTGACCCATGTTCTCGGTGTTAATCCGGAAGTAAGCCTGCAGCGGGATGTCGACGTGGACACCCGGCGGGACGTAGATGAAGCTGCCACCCGACCACACCGCGGTGTTGAGGGCTGAGAACTTGTTGTCGCCCGCCGGGATGACGGTGCCGAAATACTTCTTGAAGATCTCCGGGTGTTCCTTCAGCCCGGTGTCGGTGTCGAGGAAGATGACGCCCTGGGCCTCAAGGTCTTCGCGGATCTGGTGGTAGACCACCTCCGACTCGTACTGGGCGGCCACACCGGCGACGAGCCTCTGCTTCTCCGCCTCCGGGATTCCGAGACGGTCATAGGTGCGCTTGATGTCCTCGGGCAGGTCCTCCCAGGAGGTGGCCTGCTTCTCGGTGGAGCGCACGAAGTACTTGATGTTGTCGAAATCGATGCCCTCGAGATTCGAACCCCAGTTGGGCATCGGCTTCTTCTCGAAGGTGCGCAACGCCTTCAACCGGATGTCGAGCATCCACTCCGGCTCGCTCTTCTTCGCCGAGATGTCCCTGACCACCGCTTCCGACAATCCGCGCTTGGCGCTCGCGCCGGCGGCGTCGGGGTCCGCCCAGCCGTAGCCGTAGTGGCCGAGCGAGGCGATGGTGTCCGCCTGGCTCAGTGGCTGCACATCGGGGGTGGTGGTCATGCCGGCTCTCCTTGCTCATCGCGAGTGCTCAGGTTTAGCGGAACGTGTGTCGTGCAGGCACAATCGCCGTTGACGATCGAGGCCAGACGCTGCACATGGGTGCCGAGGACTTCGGAGATCGCCTGCTGCTCGGCCTCGCACAACTCTGGAAACTCCTCTGCCACATGGGAAACCGGGCAGTGGTGCTGGCAGATCTGGATACCCTGCAGCGGCCCGCCGACTCGAGTGGTCGTGGTGGCGTAGCCGGCCTGCGAAAGCGCGTCGGCGACCTGATCGGCGGCACCTTCGACAGCGGGGGCATCGTCGGGACCGACCACGGGGACCCCGGCCAGGATGGTGTCGATCCGACGGCGGGCGAAGGTCCGCACCGCCTCGTCGCCGCCGATCTCGCGCAGCTGGCGCATGGCAGCCGACGCGAGGTCGTCATAGGTGTGCTCGAGTTTGGCGCGGCCCGCCGGCGTCAGCCGGTACCGCTTGGCCGGACGGCCCCGCCCGACCTGCTGCCAGGCGGCGGCCGGGTTGGCCTCGGCATCGCCGTCCTCGACGAGGGCGTCGAGATGCCGACGGACACCGGCGGTCGAGATGCCCAGCCGCTGGCCGATCTCCGCGGCGGTGATCGAACCGGATTCGAGCAGTAACCGGACGATCTCCCGGCGGGTCTGACCGTCCTGCGCAGACACCGCAACCGGGACAGGCCCGGCCGGCGCGGCCTCCGACTCGATTTTCACAACATCAGTGTTACGCAATTCCCCGGACGAGGTCTAGCAAGGATACCCTAACTTCCGGGGCGGCTCCGGGGCCGCCGGTTAGAGTGCACAGGTGGCTGCCCGACAGCACTCGCTGAGCTCGTCGATCGCCAGCTTGCACGGCGATGAGCGGACGGTGGGATCTCCGCTCAACGACTCCGAACTCATCGCGATGCGGCGCACCCGGCTGTTCGGCGCCACCGGGACGGTGCTGATGGCGATCGGCGCCCTGGGAGCCGGAGCCCGGCCGGTGGTCCAGGATCCGACCTTCGGGGTCCGGCTACTCAACCTGCCCTCGCGCATCCAGACCGTCTCGCTGACGATGACCACAACCGGCGCGGTGATGATGGCCCTGGCCTGGCTGATGCTCGGACGCTTCACCCTCGGTCCGCGCCGGATGTCGCGCAGCCAGCTCGACCGCACCCTGCTGCTGTGGATCATCCCGCTGCTGATCGCCCCGCCGATGTACAGCAAGGACGTCTACTCCTACCTGGCGCAGAGCCAGATCGCCCGGATCGGGCTGAACCCGTACCAGGTCGGGCCGGCCCCCGGGCTCGGCCTCGATCACGTCTTCACCCTCTCGGTGCCGAGCCTGTGGCGCGAGACCCCGGCCCCCTACGGCCCGCTGTTCCTGTGGATCGGCCGCGGCATCTCGGCGCTCACCGGAGAGAACATCGTCGCCGCGGTGCTCTGCCACCGGCTCGTCGTGCTGATCGGCGTGGGCCTGATCGTGTGGGCCACGCCCCGGCTGGCGCGGCGCTGCGGGGTGGCCGAGGTCAGTGCGCTGTGGCTGGGGGCGGCCAATCCGCTCCTGCTGATGCACCTGGTCGCCGGCATCCACAACGAGGCGCTCATGCTCGGACTGATGCTCACCGGCACCGAGATCGCGCTGCGCGGCATCGACGCGTCCGGACCGTTACTGCCGCGGCCGGTGCACTGGCCCGGTTCCCGGTCCGACTGGGAACAGTGGTCGCCGCTGGCCCTGGTGGTCTCGGGCTCGATCCTGATCACGATGGCCTCCCAGGTGAAGCTGCCCGGCCTGCTCGCCCTCGGATTCGTGGCCATGGCGCTGGCGCATCGCTGGGGCGGCACCCTCAAGGCGTTTCTCACCGCTGGCACCACGCTGGTGTCGCTGGCCCTGGCGGTGATGGCCTTCATCGGCTGGATCAGCGGACTGGGTTTCGGCTGGCTCTTCACACTCGGTACGGCGAATGTCGTACGCAGCTGGATGTCGCCTCCGACACTGCTGGCGCTGGCCACCG
The DNA here is from genome assembly GCA_964344085.1 of uncultured Mycobacterium sp. GTDB lineage: Bacteria > Actinomycetota > Actinomycetes > Mycobacteriales > Mycobacteriaceae > Mycobacterium. The sequence goes on along the minus strand of CAYFMA010000004.1, from coordinate 40,225 downwards.
GACAGGTCGGCATTCTGCTCGGCCTGGGCGACCACACCACCGCGGTGCTGTCGTTGACCCGCGCCATGGGCGTGCTCATCATCGCGATCACCGTCAGCTGGCTGTTGCTGGCGGTGCTGCGCGGCCGGCTGAACCCGGTCGGCGGCCTCGGTGTGGCACTCGGCGCCACGGTGCTGCTGTTCCCGGTCGTGCAGCCCTGGTATCTGTTGTGGGCCATCATCCCGCTGGCGGCCTGGGCCACCCGCCCGGGATTCCGGATCGCGACCATCGTGGTCACCCTCATCGTCGGCATCTTCGGCCCCACCGCCAACGGCGACCGGTTCGCGCTCTTCCAGATCGTCGACGCCACCGTCGCCAGCACTCTGATCGCGCTGATCCTGATCGGACTGACCCTGAACCGGTTGCCCTGGCGCTACGTGCCCGGCACCGATGAGCGCTACAGCGGTCAGGACCCCGAACCGGTGGCAGGGGGCGCCACCCCGAACGCCTACGCTGAGACCCCGTGAGCTCAGGCGCCAGTACCCCGGTCCGGCTGCGCGGAGTGTCGAAGCGGTACGGATCCACCGTCGCGGTGGACGGCCTCGACCTCGACGTCGAACGCGCACAGGTGCTTGCCCTGTTGGGCCCCAACGGCGCCGGCAAGACCACCACCGTCGAGATGTGTGAGGGCTTCATCCGTCCGGACGCCGGCACCATCGAGGTGCTCGGCCTCGACCCGATCGCGGACAACGCCCGGCTGCGGGAACGCATCGGAGTGATGCTGCAGGGCGGCGGCGGGTATCCCGCCGCCCGGGCCGCCGAGATGCTGAACCTGGTCGCCGCCTACTCGGCCGATCCACTCGACCCCGCCTGGTTACTCGACACTCTCGGGCTCAAGGACGCGGCCCGCACCACCTACCGACGGCTCTCCGGAGGACAGCAGCAGCGCCTGGCCCTGGCCTGCGCCATCGTCGGTCGGCCGGAACTGGTGTTCCTCGACGAACCCACCGCAGGTATGGACGCGCATGCCCGGCTGGTTGTGTGGGAGCTGATCGACGCCTTGCGCCGCGACGGCGTCACCGTCGTGCTGACCACACATCAGCTCAAGGAGGCCGAGGAACTGGCCGACCGGATCGTGATCATCGATCACGGATCACAGGTCGCCGCCGGAACACCGGCCGAACTGATGAGCACCGGGGCCGAGGGCCAGCTGCGCTTCACCGCCCCACGGCGCCTTGATCTTTCGTTGCTGGAGGCGGCCCTACCGGAGGGCTACCGGGCCACCGAGACCGCACCCGGGGAGTACCTGGTCGAAGGCAATGTCGACCCTCAGGTGCTGGCTACGGTGACGGCGTGGTGTGCCCGCCTCAATATCCTGGCCACCGACCTCCGGGTCGAGCAGCGAAGCCTCGAGGATGTATTCCTCGACGTGACGGGCAAGGAGTTGCGGTCGTGACCGAGCTGTTCCCGGCGGGCACCTTCTCCCCCGACCCACGGCCGAGCAGCGTGCCGCGAATGCTGACAGCGCAGTACAAACTCGACCTGAAATTGCTGCTGCGCAACGGCGAGCAACTGTTGCTGACGATGTTCATCCCGATCACCCTGCTGATCGGACTCAGTCTGCTGCCACTGGGTGACTTCGGCCCCAACCGAGTGGCGGTGTTCACCCCGGCGATCATGGCGGTCGCGGTCATCTCCACCGCCTTCACCGGCCAGGCGATCGCAGTCGCCTTCGACCGCCGCTACGGCGCACTGAAAAGGCTTGGCGCCACGGCACTTCCGGTGTGGGGAATCATCGCCGGAAAGGCGCTCGCCGTCGTCACTGTGGTATTCCTGCAGGCGATTCTGCTCGGCGGCATCGGGATTGCGCTGGGGTGGCGGCCGAATCCGGCGGGACTTCTGCTCGGCGCGGTGATCATCGCGTTGGGCACCGCGGTGTTCGTCTCGATGGGCCTGCTCCTCGGCGGCACTCTGCGCGCCGAGATCGTGCTAGCCGTCGCCAACCTGCTGTGGTTCGTCTTCGCCGGCATCGGCGCACTGACCTTGGAGACCGCGTCGATTCCGCGCGCGCTTGCCTGGGTCGCCCGCTTGACACCGTCGGGAGCGCTCACCGAGGCACTGTCCCAGGCGACACAACTGTCTGTCGACTGGTTCGGCGTCGTGGTGCTGGTGATCTGGGGCACCGTATCGGCTCTGGCGGCGCTGCGCTGGTTCAGGTTCACCTAGGATTGCGCAGTGATCCTGGATCGGTTTCCGACGCCTAGCCTGCGGACACAGCGTCTCGTCGCAATGGCCGTCCTCATCTCGCAAGCCCTGATCTCGGTAACCGGTTCGATCGTCCGGGTGACCGCATCGGGCCTGGGTTGCCCCACCTGGCCGCAATGCTTCCCGGGTAGTTTCACCCCGGTTCCCCGGGCCGAGGTGCCGGTCGTCCACCAGGCCGTCGAATTCGGAAACCGCCTCATCACCTTCCTGGTCGTGATCACCGCCGCACTGGCGGTGCTCGTCGTCACCCGCGCCCATCGTCGGCGCGAGGTGCTGATCTACGCCTGGCTGATGCCGGCCTCCACCGTGGCACAGGCCGTCATCGGCGGGATCACGGTGCGAACGGGTCTCCTGTGGTGGACAGTGGCGGTGCATCTGCTGGTGTCGATGGCGATGGTCTGGCTAGCCGCCCTCTTCTACATCAAGGTCGGCGAACCGGACGACGGTGTCATCACCGCCGTGGTCCCGAAACCGCTGCGGCAGTTGACTTTTGCAAGTGCGCTGGCCTTGGCGGCAACCCTCGTCACCGGTTCGCTGGTGACCGGCGCCGGTCCGCACGCCGGAGACAAGAGTCCGCAACGGGTGGTGCCGCGACTGGAGATCGAGGTCGTCACCCTGGTACACGCGCACGCCACCCTGCTGGTCTGCTACCTGAGCCTGCTCGTCGGCCTTGGTGCCGGCCTGTCGGCCGTTGCGGCACCGCGCCAGGTCCTGCGCCGGCTGGCCGTCGTGGTCGGCCTGGTCATCGTTCAGGGCTTGATCGGCGAGATCCAGTTCCACACCGGCGTTCCGCCGGTTCTGGTCGCCCTGCACGTCGCAGGCGCGACGGCATGCACCGCCGCGACGGCGGCGCTGTGGGCAGCCATGCGGGAGGTCTCCGCCCGGCAGGGTTCAGTGCGAGAGCGGTCCCAGGCCGAAGCGCTCCAGCGCTGATTCCACCGCCACCGCGAAAGTGCGCTCCTGCAGTTCCCTGGTCTGCGGGTCGAGCTGGCGCCAGCCCAGCGACGGTTCGATCAGTTCCAGTTCGAGCAGCAACGGATTGTCCGGACCGCCGATGAGATCGACACGGGCGTAGAGCAATTCGCTTCTGGGGATACCCAGGTGCGCACATGCGGCATCCAACACCGCATAACCGGCGTCCCACATCTGGAAATCGGGATCGGCCGACGACAGCGTCTCCGCGGCGTAGGTGCCGGATTCGTCGAACGGCGGCCGCTGCCCCTGTGGCGGCAGGATCGGCCCCTTGGTGAACGCATGCGACTGTTGGCCGGCGATGAAGACCAAAGCGGTCTCGCCGTCCTCGACCCGGGAGTCATAGGGCTGCACCAAGACGTCGCGCCCGGCTTCCAGCAGACGGGCCGCATGCCGGCGGGCGGCGGCGGTCTCCGAGAACCGGTGGGTGTCGACAGATCCCGCACCAACCGCGGGCTTGACGACGATCTCGCCGCGCGGCAGTTTCAACTCGTCGCCCGGGGCGATGAAATACGACTTCAACACCGGCACACCGGCAGCCGCCAGATCCTTCAGATAGTGCTTGTCGCTGTTCCAGGCGACCACCTCGGGCGCGTTGAGCAGGTTGCGCACCCGCCTGGTCCAGGCCAGGAACTCCTCGCGGCGCTCGGCGTAGTCCCAGGCCGCCCGCAGGATCACCAGATCGGCGTTCTCGGTCTCCGGGTCGTCCCACGGCAACCACCTGGCATGCAGTCCCCGCTTGCGCAGCGCGGTCACCACACCGTCGTCGTCACCGTCACTGCCGGGCAGTTGCCGGCATGAGGCCAGCACGATGCGCGGATGAAAGACATTCGGCCGGGCCAGCTTCACCACAAGGGGATGATAGTGACATGCACGCAATCGAAGTCGCCGAGACGGGTGGTCCCGAGGTTCTCCGCTACGTCGAGAGGCCGACGCCGTCGCCGCGCACCGGTGAGATCCTGATCAAGGCCGACGCGATCGGTGTCAACTACATCGACACCTACTTCCGTTCCGGGCTCTATCCGCGCGAGGTGCCGTTCGTCCTCGGGATGGAGGTGTGCGGGACGGTCGCGGCGATCGGCGACGATGTCGCCGCGATCAACGTCGGGGACCGCGTCGTCACCGCCAACGCCACCGGTGCGTACGCGGAATACTGCACGGCCCCAGCTGATTTCGTTGCCTATGTTCCCGACGCGGTACCCTCCGACGCGATCGCCTCAGCGCTGCTGAAGGGTATGACCGCGCACTATCTGATCAAGTCCGTCCATCCCGTGACGCCCCGGGACTTCGTCCTGATGCACGCGGGCGCCGGCGGCGTCGGCCTGATCCTGACCCAATGGGCCACCAGCATGGGAGCCCGGGTGATCACCACCGCATCGACCCCTCAGAAGGCTGAGTTGTCCCGCCAGGCAGGGGCCTACGAAGTGCTCGGCTATCCCGACGATCCCGCGGAGTTCGCCTCGCAGGTCCGAGAGATAACCGGGGGCCACGGCGTGGCGGCGGTCTATGACGGGGTCGGTCGCACGACTTTCGAGGCCAGCCTGGCCAGCCTCGCCGTTCGCGGCATGCTCGCACTGTTCGGCGCCTCCAGCGGACCGGTGCCGCCGGTTGATCCGCAGCGACTCAATGCGGCCGGTTCGGTGTTTCTCACCCGGCCCAATCTGGCGCACTACATCCGCACAGCCGACGAGTTCGCCTGGCGGGCCGGAGAGGTGCTGGACGCGATCGCCGACGGGTCGATCACCGTCACGGTCAGCGAACGGTATCCACTTGCCGAGGCGCAGCGAGCCCATGAGGATCTACAGGGCCGCCGGACCACCGGATCGATCGTGCTGCTGCCCTAGGCCCTAGCGGCCGGGGATGAGCGGCAGTGCCAGCACCGAGTCGACCGCAAGCGCGACGAACACCGCTGCCAGATAGTTGTTCGAGTGCAGGAACAGCCGTAGCGGCTTGACTGCGACACCGCGCTTGACTCCGGCATGCAACCGGTGCGCCAGAGTCAGGAACCATGTTCCGGCCAGCATCGCGACCACGGCGTACAGCCAGCCGGCCGCCGGGATCAGCGCCAGCGTGGCCGCGACCGTCAGCCAGGTGTAGACGACGATCTGTCGCGTGACCTGCCGTTCGGTGGCGACCACCGGCAACATCGGCACGCCGGCGGCGGCGTAGTCCTCCTTGTACTTCATCGCCAGCGCCCAGGTGTGCGGGGGCGTCCAGAAGAAGATGATCGCGAACATCGCGATGGCCTGCCAGCCGATCGTGCCGGTGACCGCCGACCAGCCGATCATCACCGGCATACAGCCGGCCGCGCCACCCCACACCACGTTCTGGGAGGTGCGACGCTTCAGCACCAGCGTGTAGACCAGCACGTAGAACGCGATCGTCGCGGCCGCCAGATGGGCCGAGAGCATGTTCGTGGTCCACCACAGCCAGAAGAACGAACCGACCGAGAGCGCCAGGCCGAAAACCAGGGCGTGGCTGCGCGGCACCGTGGCGCGGGCCAGCGGCCGGCGTTCCGTGCGCTTCATCACCTTGTCGATATCGGCATCAGCCACGCAGTTCAGCGCGTTGGCGCCGCCGGCAGCCAGCAACCCGCCGAACAGGGTGTTCAGAATCAGGACCAGGTCGGCCGAACCCCGGGAAGCCAGCAGCATGGCCGGGATGGTGGTCACCAGCAGGAGTTCGATGACCCTCGGCTTCATCAGGGCCAGGTAGCCCAGGATGCTGCTGCGGAGCCGATTCGGCGCAACCTCGACGAGGTGGCTCTCGCGAATGTCCACGCAGTCAACTCCTCACGGGCTGGCCTGATACCGGTATCTACTACAGAGGATGGTAGACCGCAGCGCCGCCGAATCGGTACTGCGGGGCCGATTGCCTGCCATAGGGTATCCAGCCAGGGGCAGGTAGTGACCGATTCACCCGTCAGACACCGCAGGAGTGAGAGCTTGTGACCACGCTAGAAGAGATTTCCGCGCTGACCCGGCCGAATCACCCGTCCGGCTGGACCGACGTGGACTCGCGTGCCGTGGACACCGCTCGGGTGCTGGCCGCCGACGCCGTGCAGAAGGTCGGAAACGGCCACCCCGGCACCGCCATGAGCCTGGCCCCGGTGGCGTACACGCTGTTCCAGCGGGTCATGCGGCACGACCCGTCGGACACCGAGTGGATCGGCCGGGACCGTTTCGTCCTGTCCTGCGGCCACAGCAGCCTCACCCTGTACATCCAGCTGTATCTGGGCGGGTTCGGTCTGGAACTCTCCGATATCGAGGCCCTGCGGACCAGGGGCTCCAAGACCCCCGGCCATCCGGAGTTCGGGCACACCAAGGGTGTCGAGATCACCACTGGCCCGCTCGGCCAGGGCCTGGCCTCGGCAGTCGGCATGGCGATGGCGTCACGCTACGAACGCGGCCTGTTCGATCCGGACGCCGCCCCGGGCGCCAGCCCGTTCGACCACCACATCTACGTGATCGCCTCCGACGGCGACATGGAGGAAGGCGTCACCAGCGAAGCCTGTTCGCTGGCCGGCACCCAGCAACTCGGCAATCTCATCGTCATCTGGGACGACAACAAGATCTCCATCGAGCACGCGACCGAGATCGCCTTCACCGAGGACACCCCGGCCCGTTACGAGGCCTACGGCTGGCACGTCCAGGTGGTCGAGGGCGGCGAGAACGTCACCGGGATCGAGGAGGCCATCGCCAGGGCCAAGGCGGTGACCGACAAGCCGTCCTTCATCGCGCTGCGGACCATCATCGGCTATCCGGCGCCGACCAAGATGAACACCGGGGGGGTACACGGATCAGCACTCGGCGCCGACGAGGTCGCCGCCACCAAGAAGGTGCTCGGCTTCGATCCGGACAAGACCTTCGAGGTCTCCGATGAGGTCATCTCCCACACCCGCAAGCTGGTCGAGCGCGGACACACGGCGCGGGCCGCCTGGGAAGCCGATTTCGGCGCCTGGGCCAAGCGGGAGCCGGAACGCAAGAAACTACTCGATCGTCTGCTCGCCGGCACGCTGCCCGACGGCTGGGACGCCGACCTGCCGTACTGGGAGCCGGGGTCCAAGGCGGTCGCCACTCGCGCAGCCTCCGGCGACGTGCTCTCGGCCGTCGGCCCGAAACTGCCCGAACTCTGGGGTGGTTCGGCTGATCTGGCCGGCAGCAACAACACCACCATCAAGGGCGCCAAGTCCTTCGGTCCCCCGTCGATCAGCACCGAGGACTGGACCGCCGACTGGTACGGGCGGACCCTGCACTTCGGGATCCGCGAACACGCCATGGGATCCATCCTGTCCGGCATCGTGCTGCACGGTCCGACCCGTCCCTACGGCGGAACCTTCCTGCAGTTCGCCGATTACATGCGGCCCGCCGTGCGACTGGCCGCGCTGATGGACATCGACCCGATCTATGTCTGGACCCACGACTCGATCGGTCTCGGCGAGGACGGCCCGACGCATCAGCCGATCGAGCATCTCGCCGCGCTGCGGGCCATTCCGCGGCTCGCGGTGGTCCGGCCGGCCGACCCCAACGAGACGGCCTACGCCTGGCGCACCGTGCTTGAGCGCGGCGGCATCAGCGGACCGGTCGGGCTGATCCTGACCCGCCAGGGCGTCCCGGTGCTCGAGGGCACCAGCAGCGCCGGGGTGGCCCGCGGCGCCTACGTCCTCGGTGGCGGCGACCCGTCGGATGCCGATGTCATCATCATCGCCACCGGATCCGAGGTGCAGCTCGGCGTGGAAGCTGCAGAGACTCTGGCCGCCAAGGGCATCCGGGCTCACGTGGTGTCGATGCCCTGCGTCGAGTGGTTCGAGTCCCAGCCCCAGGACTATCGGGACAGCGTGCTGCCCCCGGCCGTCCGGGCCCGGGTGGTCGTCGAAGCGGGTGTCGCCCAGGGGTGGCATAAGTACGCCGGCGAGCACGGCCAGATCATCTCGATCGAGCACTTCGGCGAGTCGGCCGACGACAAGACATTGTTCCGCGCATTCGGATTCACCCCGGAGGCCGTCGTCGCGGCCGCGGAGCGCGCAATCGGTAACTGATCCCCTGATCCCCCGTTCCGAAGGAGAAACGCATGGCACAGAACACCAACCTTGCGGAATTGTCCGCGGCGGGCGTCTCGGTCTGGCTCGACGATCTGTCCCGCGACCGGCTTCGGTCGGGCAACCTCCAGGAACTGATCGACACCCGGTCGGTGGTCGGTGTGACCACCAACCCGTCGATATTCCAGGCTGCGCTGTCCAAGGGCACCGCCTACGCGGCGCAGGTGTCCGAATTGGCCGCCCGCGGCGCCGATGTCGATGCCACCATCCGCACGATCACGACCGACGATGTGCGCGAGGCCTGCGATGTGCTGCGACCGGTGTGGAATCAGTCCAACGGCGTCGACGGGCGGGTCTCCATCGAGGTCGACCCGCGACTCGCGCATGACACCGACAAGACCATCCTGCAGGCCATCGAACTGTGGAAGATCGTCGACCGGCCGAACCTACTGATCAAGATCCCGGCAACCGTGGCCGGCCTGCCGGCGATCACCGCCGTTCTCGCAGAGGGGATTTCAGTGAACGTCACACTGATCTTCTCGGTGGAACGCCATCGCGCCGTGATGGACTCCTACCTGTCCGGTCTCGAGGCGGCGAAGGCCGCCGGCCACGATCTCAACAACATCCACTCGGTGGCGTCTTTCTTCGTATCCCGAGTCGACACCGAGATCGACAAACGGCTCGAGGCGATCGGCACCGATGAGGCGCTGGCACTACGGGGCAAAGCCGGGGTGGCCAACGCCCGACTTGCGTATGCCGCCTATGAGGAGGTGTTCGTAGACGGCGGACGGTGGGTGCCACTCGCCGAGGCCGGGGCCTGGGTGCAGCGTCCACTGTGGGCGTCCACCGGAGTCAAGAACCCGGACTACTCCGACACCCTCTACGTCACCGAACTGGTGGCGCCGGACACGGTGAACACCATGCCGGAGAAGACCCTCGAGGCGGTCGCCGACCACGGCAAGGTGCGTGGGGACACCATCACCGGCGCCGCCGCGGAGTCGCGGGCGGTGTTCGACGCGCTCACCGCGGTCGGTATCGATCTGCCCGATGTGTTCAAACTCCTCGAGGACGACGGCGTGGAGAAGTTCGAGAAATCCTGGCAGGAGCTGCTCGACGCGACCCAAGGCCAACTGGACGCCGCCTCGAAATGAACGCCGCGGTCCAGGCCGATCCGACGGGATGGCACAACCCGCTCCGGGACAAGCGTGACAAGCGCATGCCGCGAATCGCCGGCCCGTGCAGCGTGGTCATCTTCGGTGTCACCGGAGACCTGTCGCGCAAGAAGCTGATGCCGGCGATCTACGACCTGGCCAACCGCGGACTGCTGCCGCCGTCGTTCGCCCTTGTCGGGTTCGCCCGCCGGGACTGGGCCGACGAGGATTTCGGGAAGATCGTCTACGACGCCGTCAAAGAGCACGCCCGCACCCCGTTCCGGCAGGAGGTCTGGGACCGGCTGGCCGAGGGAATCCGCTTCGTACAGGGCAGCTTCGACGACGACGCCTCGTTCGTACGTCTGGCCGCGGCGCTGGACAAACTCGACGTCGAGCGCGGGACCGGCGGCAATCACGCCTTCTACATGTCGATCCCGCCGAATGCGTTTCCGCTCGTGACCGAACAGCTCAAGAAGTCCGGGCTGGCCGACCCCCGCGAAGGCCGGTGGAGCCGGGTGGTCATCGAGAAGCCGTTCGGACACGACCTGGCCAGCGCCATCGAACTCAACAAGGTGGTCAACAGCGTCTTCCCTGAGGAGTCGGTGTTCCGCATCGACCACTACCTCGGCAAGGAGACGGTGCAGAACATCCTGGCGCTGCGCTTCGCCAACGAGCTCTACGAGCCGATCTGGAACAGTCATTACGTCGACAGCGTCCAGATCACGATGGCCGAGGACATCGGCCTCGGCGGTCGGGCCGGCTATTACGACGGTATCGGCGCGGCGCGGGACGTGATCCAGAACCACCTGCTGCAACTGCTGGCTCTGACCGCGATGGAGGAACCGGTCAACTTCGGTCCCGACGAGGTCAAAGCCGAGAAGATCAAGGTGCTCGCCGCCATAAAACTCGCGCAGCCGCTGGACCTCACCAGTTCACGCGGGCAGTACACGGCGGGCTGGCAGGGCGGTCAGCAGGTGGTCGGTCTGCTTGATGAGGATGGTTTCTCCAAGATGTCGACCACCGAGACCTTCGCCGCGATCACCCTCGAGGTGGATACCCGTCGCTGGGCCGGGGTCCCGTTCTACCTCCGGACTGGAAAACGGTTGGCCCGCAGGGTGACGGAGATCGCACTGCTGTTCAAGCGTGCGCCGCATCTGCCGTTCGACGCCACCATGACAGAGGAACTCGGCTCCAACGCTCTGGTGATCCGGGTCCAGCCGGATGAGGGCATCACACTGAGGTTCGGGTCCAAGGTGCCCGGCAGCGCCATGGAGGTCCGCGACGTCAACATGGACTTCTCCTACGGTTCCGCCTTCGCCGAGGACTCTCCTGAGGCCTACGAACGGCTCATCCTCGATGTGCTGCTCGGCGAGCCGTCACTGTTCCCGACCAATGCCGAGGTCGAATTGTCCTGGGAGATACTCGATCCCGTTCTGGACTACTGGGTGAGCGTCGACAAGTCGGGGGGCAAGCCGGACCCGTACGAATCGGGCACCTGGGGACCTGCATCGGCGTTCGAGATGCTGCAACGTTCCGGACGAGAGTGGAGGCGGCCCTAATGATCGTCGACCTTCCCGACACCACCACCAACGACATCAACAAGCGCATCATCTCGTTACGCGAGGAGGGCGGCGCGATCACCCTGGGACGGGTGCTGTCTCTGGTGGTGGCACCCGACACCGAGACGATCCTCGAGGGTGCGATCGAGGCCGCGGTCGCCTCCAGTCGCGAACACCCGTGCCGCATCATCGTGGTGGTGCCGGTCGACCGTCTGGCGTCCGAACCGCGCCTGGACGGCCAGTTACGGGTCGGCGGTGACGCCGGCGCCGGCGAGGTGGTCGTGCTGCGCACCCACGGTCCGCTGGCCGGCCATGCCAGCAGCGTGGTGCTGCCGTTCCTGCTGCCCGATACCCCCGTGGTGGCCTGGTGGCCCGGCAGCGCACCCTCCGTGCCGGCCCAGGATCCGTTGGGCCGGTTGGCGATTCGGCGGATCACCGACGCGACCGCGTCCGAGGATCCGCTGGCGACGCTACGCAGCCGCCTGGAGGGATATACCCGTGGCGACACCGACCTGTCCTGGAGCCGGATCACCTACTGGCGGGCGCTGCTGGCCTCCGCCCTGGATCAGCCGCCCTACGAAACCGTCACCGGAGCCGTGGTGTCCGGCCTGAAGAACGAGCCCGCGCTGGACATCCTGGCCGGCTGGCTGGCCTCCCGAATCGACGGAACCGTACGACGCGAGGTCGGCGACCTCAAGGTCGAACTTCAGCAGCCGAGTCAGACCGTCACCTTGAGCCGGCCGCAGACCGGCACCACCGCGACCCTGAGTCGCACCGGCCGTCCCGACGCGTTGCTGCCGCTGGCCCGGCGCGAGACCCGCGAATGCCTGGCCGAGGATCTGCGCCGGCTCGATGCCGACGAGATCTACTACGAAGCCCTGCTCGGGATCGACAAGGTTCAGTACGCCTGATGACTCCCACCGTCGAGACCTACTCCGACACCGAGGCCCTGGTCGCCGCCGCCGGCGACCGGCTGGCCACCGCGATCACGGCCGCCATCGCCGCCCGTGGAACCGCGTGGATCGTGCTGACCGGCGGCGGCACCGGCATCGCTCTTCTCAAGCGACTCGGCACCCATCCGCTCGACTGGTCGCAGGTGCAACTGTTCTGGGGCGATGACCGGTTCGTCCCGCACGACGACCCGGAACGCAACGAGTTGCAGGCCCGTGAGGCGCTGCTCGACCACGTTGGCATCCCGGCCGGCAACATCCACCCGATGGCGCCCAGCGACGGCGAATTCGGCGAGGACATCCACGCCGCCGCGGCGGCCTACGCGGACATGCTGGCCGAACTGGCCGAACCTGGATCGCCCACACCCGTTTTCGACGTCCACCTTCTCGGCATGGGTGGCGAAGGACATATCAACTCGCTGTTCCCCGACACCGACGCCGTGCGGGAGACCAGCCACATGGTTGTCGCGGTGACCGACTCCCCCAAACCACCGCCGCGGCGGATCACCCTGACCCTGCCGGCCGTACGCCGCTCCCGCGAAGTATGGCTGGTGGTCTCCGGGGACGCCAAGGCGGACGCGGTCGCGGCCGGTGTCGAAGGTGTCGACCCGGTTGAGTTGCCCGCGGCGGGCGCGATCGGCACCGAACGCACGCTCTGGCTGCTGGACACCGCGGCTGCGCGGCGGCTACCGGCCTGAAGCCATCAGTCGGTCGACGCGACCACGATCGAGAAGACCGCCGCGACGACGCACATCGCCGCTCCGGCCCACCAGGCATAGGTATAGGTTCCGAACACATCGCGGCTGACCCCGGCGGCGAATGCCGATATCGCGGCGCCGATCTGGTGAGCGGCGAAAACCCAGCCGAACACGATGGTGCCGCGATCCGCGAAGATCCTGCGGCACAGTGCCGCGGTCGGGGGAACCGTCGCCACCCAGTCCAGACCGTAGACGACGATGAACAGCACCATGCTCGGGTGCACGCGGTCGGACAGCAACCAGGGCAGCATCAGCAGTCCTACGCCACGAAAGGCGTAGTAGGCCGCCAGCAGTTTGCGTGGATCGAATTTGTCGGTGAGCCATCCGGAGGCGACGGTACCGAGGATGTCGAATGCTCCGACCACGGCCAGCAGACTCGCCGCCGTGGTGGTCGCCATTCCGTGGTCGTGCGCAGACGGGATGAAGTGGATACCGATCAAACCGTTGGTCGTCGCCCCGCAGATTGCGAACGCCGCAGCCAGTGCCCAGAACGAGCGGTGCCGTGCGGCGAAGGCAAGACCCTCGATCGCCCGCCCGGCGGCTCCGCCGTGTGACCGCTGCGCCGGCAGATACGAACCGGCTTGCGCTCCGTAGGGAATGACGCCACGATCCTCCGGGTAGTCGCGAATGGCGTTCCACACCAACGGAACTGCGATGAGCGCCACGAAGGCGATGAACAGCGCGGCCGTTCGCCAGCCGAACCGTTCCGCCAATGTGGCGACCAGCGGCAGGAACACCAGCTGACCGGCTGCCTGACCCGCCGTCAACACGCCCATGACCAGACCGCGATGGCGGACGAACCAGCGGTTCGAGATCGTCGCCGCGAACACCAAGGCCATCGACCCGGTGCCGATGCCGATCAGCAGGCCCCAGAACACCAGCAGCTGCCAGGAAGCCGTCATCAGGACGCTGCCACCGGCTCCCAACGCAACCAGGGTCAGTGCGGTGGCGATCACCTGGCGCATTCCGAACCGGTCCATGAGCGCGGCGGCGAAGGGAGCGACCAGTCCGTAGAGAACCAGATTGATGCCGATGGCGAACGACATCACGCTCGTCGACCAACCGAACTCGCGGTGCAGGGGAACCATCAACGCCCCCGGAGTGGCCCGGAATCCCGCTGCGCACACCAGAGCCAGGAATGCCGCTCCCGCCACCCACCAGGCCGGGTGAATGACCGAACGCCGCACGGCGTGAAAGGTTACCGGTCAGCCACTGTTGCGCAGCGCCGAAGCCAGCCCGCTCATGGTCAGCAGGATGCCGCGCTGCGTCAGATCGTCATCGTCTCCGCAGCGGTAGCGCCGGAGAAGTTCGATCTGGAGGTGGTTGAGCGGTTCCAGGTACGGGAACCGGTTGAACACCGATCGCGCCAGGGCCGGGTTGTCGGCCAGGAGATCCTCGTTGCCGGTCACCAATTTGTGCATCCGGATCGTGCGGTCGTGTTCGGCACGGATCTTGTCGAACACCCGGTGCCGAAGTTCGATGTCCTCCACCAGTTCGGAGTAACGGGCCGCCAGACCCATATCCGACTTGGCCAGCACCTGTGCCATGTTCGACAGCACGGTACGGAAGAACGGCCATTTCTCGTAGAGGTCCCGCAGCACCGCGGCGCGGCCGTCGTCGCCGGCGATCCACTGTTCCAGCGCCGACCCGGTGCCGTACCAGCCGGGCAGCATCACCCGCGACTGGGTCCAGGCCAGCACCCACGGGATGGCGCGCAGATCCGAGATCGAGTTGGTCTGCTTGCGAGACGCCGGCCGGCTGCCGATGTTCAGTGACCCGATCTCGCTGAGCGGCGTTGAGGCCTGGAAGTACTCGACGAATCCCGGTGTCTCATGCACCAGGTCGGAATACGCCCGCTGGGCCAGAGCGGCGAGTTCGTCGAGCACACGGTAGGCCGGATCGGCCGCGTCCCCGAGTCCTTCGACATCCAGCAGCGTGGACTCGAGAGTCGCGGCAACCAGGCTCTCCAGATTCCGATGAGCGATCCGCGGTTCGGCGTATTTGGCGGCGATCACCTCGCCCTGCTCGGTGAGCCGCAGCGAGCCGTTCACCGCGCCGGGTGGCTGAGCCAGGATCGCGTCGTAACTGGGTCCGCCACCGCGGCCGACCGTACCGCCCCGGCCGTGGAACAGCCGCAACCTGATTCCGGTCCTGCGCGCCGACTCGACCAGATCGAGTTCCGCTCGGTACAGAGCCCAGTTGGCGGCCAGATAACCGCCGTCCTTGTTGGAATCCGAGTATCCGAGCATCACTTCCTGGATGCGGCCGCGGCCGTAGACCATCGAACGGTAGATCGGAAGATCCAGTGCAGCCTCCAGAATGTCCGCACCGTGCTTCAGGTCGTCGATGGTCTCGAACAGCGGAACGATGCCAACCGGCGCGTAGGGCTGAGATCCTGAAAGGTCAAGCAGACCAGCCTCTTTGAGCAGCAGCGCGGCTTCGAGCATGTCCGATACCGACTGGCACATGGAGATGATGTACGTCGGCACGGCTGCGGCACCCAGCAGTGAGACGGCCCGTGCTGCCGCGGCGACGATATCGAGTTCCTTGCGGGTCAGATCGGAAAGTTCGGCGTCCTCGCGCACCAGTGGCCGGCGGGTGGCCAGTTCGGCGGCCAGCAACTCGATCCGCTCAGCCTCCGGCAGCGAGGCGTAGTCGTCATGTACGCCCGCCCATGCGAAGAGTTCGGCGACGACCTGTTCGTGCACCTCGGAGTTCTGCCGCATGTCCAGGCCGCACAGATGGAAACCGAATGCGGCCACCGAGTCACGCAGCCTGGCCAGACGATCGTCAGCCAGAAGTGCGCTGCCGTGCGACCGCAACGACGCATCCATGGTGGCGAGATCCGCGGCCAGTTCCTCGGGACTGCAGTAGGCCGGCAGGTCGAGATCGAGTATCCGCTCGGGAATCTGATCGAGCACACCGTAAGCGGTGGCGGTCAGCCTGGCTCGGATCACCCGGACAGCACGCCGGTAGGGCTCGTCGGCGCTGGAGGGTTCGGTGCACAGCGCGGCAAGGGCGGAGAGATCCTCGCTGACATGAACGAACCTTTCCGACAGGGACAACTCGCGTTCCAAGGTGAACAGTTCGTCGAAGTAGTGAGTCAACGCGGTGGCCGACGCTCTGCCGGTGGCCAGTCGCACCACCTCGGCAGTGACATTCGGATTGCCGTCGCGATCACCGCCGATCCATGATCCTGGCCGCACGATCGGAGTCGCCAGCAGATTCTCATCCGGCCACCTGGACCGCAGAGCATCACGCACGCCGGCGTTGACCTTCGGAATGACCTCGAAGAAGGCTGCCGGGTAATACCGCAGTCCAGATTCGATCTCATCTTGAACCTTCAACCGGGACAACCGGATCAGTGCCGTCTGCCACAGGGTCAGGATCTGACGGCGTAGTTCGGTCTCGATCGGACGGCCGTCCTCGGTTTCGGCCTGCCCGTGCATCCGCATCCGCATCAGCCGCGTGATCCGGTTCTGGGTGTCGAAGATGGTGCGGCGCCGGGTCTCGGTCGGATGTGCGGTGATGACCGGGGACACCAGCGCGTCACGCAACGCCTCCGCGACGGTGTGCGGATCCAGCGCAGCAGCGTCGAGCTTGCGGTAGGTCGCCGCAAGGGTGCTGTCCGTCGGAGGCTCCCCGGCGGACACATGCACCTCACGGCGGCGCTCGCGGTGGATGTCCTCAGCGACGTTGGCCAGCAACGCGAAGTGGCTGAATGCCCGGATCACCGGGATGGCCTGATGAACATCGACGCCACTGAACAACCGGGCCATCTCGGCGCGGTCGATCTCCGAACGACGCACCCGGAAGGCTTCGACCCGGGCCCGCTCCACCAGATCGAACACCTCCGGCCCACTCTGCTCGCGCACCGTGTCCCCCAGCATGGCGCCGAGCAGGCGGATGTCCTCCCGCATCGGTTCGGTGCGATAGCCCGCCGCGATCGGTTCCTGCGCGAGGTCGGGCTCAGCCATGAGCACCAGTATCGACGCCGATGCGGCAACCCGCGACCGGACGGACGTCGATCACACCTTTTCCCGCCCAACGCCGCCAACCCGGCCCCTGCACCTCGCCGCCGGCCGTAGTATCCGCGCGGGGGCTCGAACGACTGGAGGCGGCTGCGTGACCGATCGCCGCGCGCTGCTCCGAGTCGGGATCCACGGTGCAATGGCGGCCGCCGGCCTCGGCGCCGCGCTGCTGCTGCCCGCCGTCGCCGGCGCCGCCCCGTCTGACGATTCCGGCCACACCCGCGGCCCGTCCACCGGCCACCGCACCGCCATGCAGTCCTCGCTGCACAGTCAATCGAGTCCCGCGCGTGCATCCGGCGCCCGGTCGACCAGTCCCCATCCGGCGGCGCACGCCGCCCCGGCGGCACCGGCCCCGGCTCCCGGGCCGATCCAGGCCACGATCCTCGCGATGCAGGCCTATGTCTACGGCTATCCCCTGCTTGAGTTCGAGAAGTTCCGCTCCGAAGCCAGCAGCCTCAACACCATCTCGCTGCGTACCGGTTTCGCGAGTCCGGACGCGGTGCCCATCTGGCGGCCCAACGCCGACACCTTCTACTCCCGCGCGATCCTGGATCTCAGCAGCGGCCCGGTGGTGCTGTCGATTCCGGACATGGGAGATCGCTATTTCAGTTTCCAGCTGATCGACCCGTACACCAACGTCGTCGACTACATCGGCACCCGTGCCACCGGTTCCGGACCGGGCACCTTCGCGATCACCTGGGCCGGTGGCCCACAGCTGAACGTCGACGGCGCCCAGGTGGTGACGGTGCCGTATCAGAACATGGTGATGCTGGGCCGGACCCTGGTCGGTGACGTGGCCGATCAGCAGCGCGCCATCGCCCTCATGCGACAGTTCACCCTGACCCCGTCGGGACCGTCGGCCGCGCCGCCGGCCAAGATCGAACCGCCTGCGGGTCTGGCACTCCTGGACGCCATCAGTGCGGCCATGGAGATCAATCCGCCGCCGGCCGCCGATGCCGCCAAGCTCGAGGCGATCGCGAGGATCGGCGTCGGACCGGGACTGCGGGTCGCCGACGCGCACCTCGGCCCCCTGGCCTCAGCCGCCGTCGATCTGGCCGTGCGGGCGTCCGTGGTGCTGTTGCCGTTGCTGTCCGGTCTGGCGCAGTACGAGTCGGCGCTGGCCAATCGCGGCTGGGCTGTCACCGACCCGTCGATCGGCAAGTACGGCACCGACTACCAACTGCGGGCCGGCGTCGCGTTCGTCGGACCGTGGGCCAACGTCCCGGACGAGGCGGTCTACTCGGCGGGGCTGCTCGACGAGTACCTGTCACCACTGAACGGTTCACGGGACTACGTGATGCACTTCGCTCCGGGGCAGCAGCCGCCGGCCGGGGCGTTCTGGTCGGTCACGGTGTACGACCCAAGCGGTCAGTTCGTAGCCAACCCGCTCAACCGCTACAGCATCAGCAGCAGCCGCCCGGGCGAGCTCGTGACACGATCGGACGGTTCGATCGACATCGTGTTCTCCCAGACCGATCCCGGCGATCCCGGCGCCAACTGGCTGCCGGTTCCGGGCACCGAGTTCAGCGCCTATCTGCGGGTGTATGTCCCCGGTCAGGCGGTCCTGGACGGCCAGTGGACTCCGCCGCCGATCGAGCCGCTGAAGATCAAGCGCTGATAGCGGCGGTATCAGGAGTACTCGAGTATCAGGAGTACTTGATCTGGAGCGCGACGCCGATGATGGAAACCAGCCAGATGCCGGTGACGAAGTAGGTCAGCCGGTCGAGGTTCTTCTCCACCACGGTCGAGCCGGACAGGCTGGACTGCACACCGCCGCCGAACAGCGATGACAGGCCGCCGCCCTTGGCCCGGTGCAGCAGCACGAGCAGGACCACCAGCACACTGGTGATCACCAGCAGGATCTGCAGGGCCAGAATCATGGCTACCAGGGTACCCGGTCGTGGCCTTAGGTCAGGGCAGGGGGCCACCTGCGGCGATGGCCGAAAGGGTGGCGAACTGCTCCCCCTCCAGCGACGCACCGCCGACCAAGCCGCCATCGACGTCCGGCTGTGCGATCAGTTCCCCGACGTTCTTGGCGTTCATCGAGCCGCCGTAGAGCACCCGGATACCGTCAGCCACCTGCTGGGAAGTCAGCTCGGCGAGTTTGCCGCGGATGGCGCCGCACACCTCCTGGGCGTCGGCCGCACTGGCCACCCGGCCGGTGCCGATGGCCCAGACCGGTTCGTAGGCGATCACCACCTGGGCGAGTTGCTCCGGGGTGAGACCTGCCAGCGAACCTTCCAACTGCGCGAGGTTGAAGGCCACATGATCGCCGGCCTCGCGCACATCGAGATGCTCGCCGATGCAGATGATCGGGATCAGCCCGTGCCGGAACGCAGCCGCCGCCTTCGCCGCGACGGTGGCGTCGTCCTCGTGGTGGTAGGTCCGCCGTTCCGAGTGGCCGACGACGACGTAGGTGCAGCCGAGCTTGGCCAGGAACGCGCCGCTGATCTCACCGGTGTAGGCGCCGGCATCGTGCTGGGACAGATCCTGGGCGCCGTAGGTCAGCAGCAACTTATCGCCGTCGACGAGGGTCTGAACACTGCGCAGATCGGTGAACGGCGGGATGACCGTGACGTCGACCTTGTCGAAGTATTTCGCCGGTAACGCGAAGGCGATCTTCTGGACCAGGGCGATGGCCTCGAAGTGGTTGAGGTTCATCTTCCAGTTGCCGGCGATCAGCGGCTTACGTGACAAGGCAGTCCCCTAGTTCAGTACGTCGATACCCGGAAGGGTCTTGCCCTCAAGGTATTCCAGCGATGCTCCACCACCGGTCGAAATGTGCGAGAAACCGTCCTCCGGGAGGCCGAGCAGTCGCACGGCGGCCGCCGAATCGCCGCCGCCGACGACACTGAAGGCGCCCTTGGCGGTCGCGTCGATGATGGCCTCCGCGACACCGCGGGTGCCGGCGGCAAACGCCGGGAATTCGAAGACGCCCATCGGACCGTTCCAGAAGATGGTGCGGGCGTTGGACAACAGGTTGCTGAATCGCTTGACCGAACTCGGTCCGATGTCCAGGCCCATCTTGCCGGCCGGGATCTTGTCGGCGGTCACACGTTCCGGTTCGGCGTCGGCCGAGAATTCGGCCGCGACGACGATGTCGACCGGCAGGTGGATGACATCGCCGTATTCCTCGAGGAGCCGGCGGCAGGTGTCGATCATCTCCTCCTGCAGAAGCGACTTGCCGACCGGAACCCCTTGTGCGGCAAGGAAGGTGAAGCACATACCGCCGCCGATGATGAGGCTGTCGGCCTTGCCTGCCAGGTTCTCGATGACGGCGAGCTTGTCCGAGACCTTGGAGCCGCCGAGCACCACCGCGTAGGGCCGTTCGCCCGCACTGGTGAGCTGCTCGAGAACCTTGACCTCGGTCGCCACCAGATTGCCGGCGTAGTGCGGCAGCAGGGTGGCGACGTCGTAGACCGAAGCCTGCTTGCGGTGTACCACACCGAAACCGTCGGAGACGAACGCGCCGTCATCGCCGACGAGTTCCACCAGACCCTTGGCCATGGCCAGGCGCTGTGCGTCGTCCTTGCTCGTCTCGCGCGGGTCGAATCGGATGTTCTCCAGCAGCAACACATCGCCGTCGGTCAGGCCTTCGGCGCGGGCCAGTGCGTCGGTGCCGACCACGTCGCCGGCCAGCTGGACATGCCGGCCGAGACGTTCACCCAATGCGGCGGCCACCGGCGCCAGTGACAGCTTGGGGTCAGCGCCCTCCTTGGGCCGGCCCAGGTGCGCGGTGACCACGACCTTGGCGCCCGCGTCGGCGAGCGCTCTGAGGGTGGGCACCGAGGCGTCGATGCGGCCCGGGTCGGTGATGTGACCCTTGTCGTCGAGGGGGACGTTGAGGTCGCAGCGCACCAGCACGCCGCGACCCGCGACACCCTCGGCGAGCAGGTCGGCGAGACTCTTGACAGCCATCGGTTACAGCGACTTGCCGACCAGGCCGATCAGGTCGACCAGCCGGTTCGAGTAGCCCCACTCGTTGTCGTACCAGGAGACTGTCTTGGCCATGTTGCCGATCACCTTGGTCAGACCCGCGTCGAAGATCGAGCTGTGCGGGTCGGTGACGATGTCGCTGGAGACGATCGGCACGTCGTAGTACTTCAGGATGCCTTTGAGCTTGCCCTCGGCGGCGGCCTTCATCGCGGCGTTGATCTGCTCCGCGGTGGCCTCCTTCTTCAGCTCGACGGTCAGGTCTGTGCACGAACCGGTGGGGATCGGCACCCGCAGCGCGTAGCCGTCGAGCTTGCCCTTCAGTTCGGGCAGCACCAGGCCGATGGCCTTGGCGGCACCGGTCGAGGTGGGCACGATGTTGAGCGCTGCGGCCCGGGCGCGACGCAGGTCCTTGTGCGGGGCATCCTGCAGGTTCTGATCCTGGGTGTAGGCGTGCACGGTGGTCATCAGACCCTTGACGATGCCGAACTCGTCGTTGAGCACCTTGGCGAACGGGCCGAGGCAGTTCGTGGTGCACGAGGCGTTGGAGATGATGTTCTGGCTGCCGTCGTACTTGTCGTCGTTGACGCCCATCACGATGGTGATGTCCTCGTCGGTGGCCGGCGCGGAGATGATGACCTTCTTGGCCCCCGCGTCGAGATGGCCCTTGGCCTTGGCGGCGGCGGTGAAGATGCCGGTGGACTCGACGACCACGTCGACGCCGAGGTCACCCCACGGCAGCGCCGCCGGGCCTTCCTTCACCTCGAGCGCCCTGATCTTGGTCTTGCCGACGACGATGTTCTCTCCGTCGGCGGTGACGTCCTGGGGCAGCCGGCCCAGGATCGAGTCGAACTTCAGCAGGTGCGCCAGGGTGGCGTTGTCGGTGAGGTCGTTGACCGCCACGATCTCGATGTCCTTGGCCTTGCCCTCGGCCTGCTGCACTGCCAGGGCCCGGTAGAAGTTGCGCCCGATACGGCCGAAGCCGTTAACGCCAACCCGGATCGTCACGTCTGTCTCCTCCACTTGCTCGCCAGTTGCACGGGTCAGCCTAGTGGCGGGGTGAGCCGTCCGCGCCGGAAACCCTCCCCACATCCCTCGGCAGGGTGAGAGGTGCCCCACACGGCGTACCGTCGCATCATGATGCTCCCGCCTGAAATCGACCGGCTGCGGGGAAAGATCGGCCGTGGCCTGTTCGCCATGGTCGCAGGGCCGGAGGGGCCGCAGAACCGGGCCAGGATTCACGACACCCCCGGGCCGCGCTGGTTCGCCCAGGACCGGCCGATACGCCGGGTGCACGCGGACGCCTCGATGTTCGTCGGCGGCCTGCGGGCGTTGCTGCTGCAGTCGCTGCACCCACTGGCGATGGCCGGTGTGGCTGAGCACTCCGACTACCGGGGCGACCCGTGGGGACGGTTACAGCGCACCAGCACCTTCCTGGCGGTGACGACCTTCGGTACCGCCGGGGACGCCCAGCGTGCCGTCGATCGGGTGCGGGGCATCCACCGGCGGGTGCACGGCACCGCACCGGACGGCCGCTCCTACCGCGCCGACGATCCACATCTGCTGGAGTGGGTGCACATCGCCGAGGTGGACAGCTTCCTGATGGCTCATCAGCGCTTCGGAGCCGCACCGCTGGACCAGGCGGGCCGCGACGGGTACGTGGCCGACACCGCAAGGGTCGCCGCCGCCCTGGGCGTCATCGATCCGCCCCGCACCGAGGCCGAACTCGCCGAACGGATCGCGTCCTACCGTTGCGAACTGCGCGGCACCGATTCCGCGCGGGAAGCAGCACGCTTCCTGCTCGTCACACCTCCGCTGCCACTGCTGGCCCGCGGGCCCTACGGAGTACTCGCCGCGGCCGCCGTCTCGCTGCTGCCGGCCTGGGCGAGGCTGCCGCTGCGGTTGCCGTACCTGCCACCGGTGGAGAACACCGCGATCCGCGCCGGCGGTACGATGCTGGTGAGCGGAATACGCTGGGCGCTTTCGGCCGATCAGCCCAAAGCAGTTGCCGCCGAATAGATTTCAGGCCTCTTCCAGCAGATCCGGGGTGACCGCCGACTCAGTGTCGGGGATTCCGTCCTGCTTGGCCTTGCGATCGGCCATTGACAGCAGCCGCCGGATGCGGCCTGCGACAGCATCTTTCGTCATCTGAGGTTCAGCCAGCCGGCCCAGCTCTTCGAGAGACGCCTGCCTGTGCTCGACCCGCAGCTTGCCCGCGGCAGCGAGATGGTCAGGCACGGTGTCGCCGAGGATCTCCAAAGCGCGCTCCACCCGGGCGGCCGCGGCCACCGCCGCCCGCGCCGAGCGACGCAGGTTGGCATCGTCGAAATTGGCCAGCCGGTTGGCAGTCGCCCGCACCTCCCGGCGCATCCGGCGTTCCTCCCAGGTGAGCCGGGTGTCCTGCGCACCCATCCGGGTCAGCAGCATGCCGATGGCCTCGCCATCACGCACCACCACCCGGTCGGTGCCACGCACCTCACGGGCCTTCGCACTCACTCCGAGTCGCCGTGCCGCCCCCACCAGCGCCAATGCCGCCTCCGGTCCCGGACAGCTCACCTCAAGCGCCGATGAACGGCCCGGTTCGGTCAGCGAACCGTGCGCCAGGAACGCGCCACGCCAGGCCGCCTCGGCGTCGGCGATCCCGCCGCCGACGACCTGCGCCGGCAGACCGCGCACCGGCCGGCCCCGCATGTCCAGCAGACCCGTCTGACGCGCGAGGGCTTCCCCGTCCTTGGCCACTCGCACCACATAGCGGGTGCTCTTACGTATCCCACTGGCCGACAACACATGCACGACGGCGTTATAGCCGTAGAGGTCGTAGATGTCCTTGCGCAAACGGCGAGCGATGCTCCCGAGATCAACCTCGGCCTCGACGACCACCCGTCCCGACACGATGTGCAGACCGCCGGCGAAACGCAGCAGCGAAGCGACCTCGGCGCGACGGGCGCTCACCGAGTTGACGACAAGACGACTCAGTTCGTCCTTCACCTCAGCGGTCATCGCCACGGTTCGTCGCCTCTCCGTCCGCTTCCAGTCGCTCGTTCCGACTCGGGAGCGATCGTCGGAATCGTGGTCGTCGCCCCCACGTCGCCCATGGTCGTCTCCCCCGTGCCCGTCATCGTCCCCTGCGTCTGCCGCGCCCGCACCGAGTCCAACGCCGCGGCCAGCTTCGCCGGGTCATGTAAAGGTGTACCAGGTCTGGAAACGTCGGCAAACCTAACCGACGCATCCAGCAGAGCGGCCGTACGGCGCAGTTGATCGCGCTCCCGCTCCGACGGCACCCTGGCGGCGTCGACGATGATGTCATGCACGGTGAAGCCGGGCGCATGCTGGGCCAGAACGTGCACATGCCGCTCGGCCGAGAAACCGGCGGTCTCACCGGGTTCGGCGGCCAGGTTCAGCACCAGGGCCCGACGGGCCGGGGTGGACTTGAGCGCGGCGGCCAGTCCGGGAACCAGGACGTGCGGGATGACGCTGGTGAACCAGGAACCGGGTCCCAGTATCACCAGGTCAGCGCCCATGATGGCGTCGACGGCCTGCCGGGTGGCGGGTGGGTCACCCGGCAGCAGCCGCACCCGCCGCACCTTGCCCGGTGTGGTGGCGACCGCGACCTGGCCGCGGATCACCCGGCTCATCCGCGGGTCGCCTTCGAGGCCGGCCACGTCGGCCTCGATCTGCAGGGCGATCGGGCACATGGGCAACACCCGGCCCTTGATCCCGAGGATCCGCCCGACTTCGTCGAGTGCGGCCACGGGATCGGCGAGCAGCTCGTTCAATCCTGCCAGCAGCAGGTTGCCGATGGGATGCCCGGCGAGCGCGCCGCTGCCACCGAAACGGTGCTGGATGATCGTCGCCCAAAGCCGGCCATGAGGGCTGTCGGAAGCCAACGCCGCCAACGCCATTCGCAGATCGCCCGGTGGCACGATATCGAGTTCGGAGCGCAGACGGCCCGATGAACCCCCGTCGTCGGCGACGGTCACCACCGCGGTGACGTACGGGGTCAGCCGTCGCGCGGCCGACAGGGTGGCGTAAAGGCCGTGTCCACCCCCCATCGCGACGATGCGCAGATCGGGGTTCATCACTCGCGCCCCAGGTCGCGGTGCAGGACACGAACGGAAAGTTGCTCGTCACCGGCCAGCAAGTTGGCGAGCGCCTCGGCGATCGCGACGCTGCGGTGTTTACCGCCGGTGCAGCCGATGGCCACGGTCATGTATCGCTTGCCCTCGCGGGCGTAGCCGTCGACGACCAGTCGCAGCAACTGGTGGTAGGTCCGCAGGAATTCCCCGGCACCGGCCTGGGACAGCACGTAATCACGCACCGCCGGTGATTGTCCGGTCTGCGGCCGCAACTCGTCCACCCAGTGCGGGTTGGGGAGGAATCGGACGTCCATCACCATGTCTGCGTCCATCGGCAGTCCGTACTTGAAGCCGAACGACTCCACAGTGACGCTGGTGCGCGGCACGGCCTCGCCGCCGAAGGAACGCTCGATATTGGCCCGCAGTGCCGGCACCGACAGGTTCGATGTGTCGATGATCAGATCGGCGCTGGCGCGCACCGGGGCCAGCATGGCTCGCTCCGCGGAGATGCCCTCGGCGAGAGTCTGATTGCCCTGCAACGGATGACTGCGCCGGTTGTTCTCGTAACGGCGGACCAGGATGTCGTCGGTGGCTTCCAGGAAGAGCACGCGTGGATTGATGTTGCGCGTGCCGAGATCCCGCCGCACCAGATCGAGATCACCGGTGAATCCCCGTGACCGGACGTCCATCACGACCGCGAGTTGGGTGATGCGCGAACCCGCCTCCAGACCGAGATCGACCATCCGGGCGATCAGTTCGGGCGGCAGATTGTCGGCGACGTACCAGCCCAGGTCCTCAAGGACCTTGGCCGCGGTGCCCCGGCCCGCACCGGAGAGTCCGGTCACCAGGACCACGTCGATGTCGGGCGCGTCGGCCACGGTGCTCTGCACCACGTCCCCCGGAGTGCTCTGCGTCTCGTCGGCTGTGGTGTGGTCCGTCATCGAGAAGCCCGCTGTTGAGTGTTCATGCCCAGTTGGCCATTTTCGCCCACCGGCGCCTCCGGTGCAGCCGAACCGCTGAGCGCCTCCACAACCGCCGCCGCGGTGGCGGCGCCGATCCCCGGCACCGCGGTGATCTCCTCGATCCCCGCCTCACGCAGTTTGGCCAGCGATCCGAAATGCGTGACCAGGGCCTTGCGCCGGGTCTCGCCGAGGCCGGGCACACCGTCGAGGGCCGACTCGGTCATCCGCTTGGACCTCTTGCTGCGGTGATAGGAGATGGCGAACCGGTGGGCCTCGTCGCGCACCCGTTGCAACAGGTAGAGGCCTTCGCTGTTGCGGGGCAGGATCACCGGGTCGGGTTCGGCCGGAACCCAGACCTCCTCGAGCCGTTTAGCGAGGCCGATCACCGCCACATCGGTGACGCCCAATTCGTCGAGCACCGACTGAGCAGCATTGACCTGCGGGGCACCGCCGTCGACCACGTAGAGGTTGGGCGGGTAGGCGAACCGGCGGGGCTTCTGCTCGGTGACGGCATCTTGTTCCGTCGCGTCCTGCAGATGGCGGGCGAACCGCCGTCTGGTCACCTCGGCGATCGAGGCGACGTCATTGGACCTGCCGTCGCCGGCGGCCTCCCGGATGGAGAAGTGCCGGTAGTCGGACTTGCGCGGCAGCCCGTCCTCGAACACCACGAGTGAGCCGACCACATCGGTCCCCTGCACATGGGAGATGTCGACACACTCGATGCGCAGCGGGGCCTGCGCCAGCCCCAGTGCATCTTGAACATTCTGCAATGCAGCCGATCTCGCGGTGAAATCACCGGCCCGCTTGAGCTTGTGCTGTTGCAGCGCCTCCTGTGCGTTGCGTTGCACGGTCTCAGCCAGCGCACGTTTGTCACCCCGTTGGGCCACCCGCAACTGCACGCGTGACCCGCGCAATCCGGACAGCCAGTCGGCCATCTCCACGGCGCTTGGCGGCAAGCAGGGCACCAGCACCTCGCGTGGCACCGGGTTGCTGGATTCATCGGCGGCACCGCCCAGTTCCGCCTCGGCACCGTAGAACTGAGTCAGGAACTGTTCGACCAGTTGCGCCTCGGCGGACTCCCCCGGATCGCCGGGTTTCTCGACGATCCAGCCGCGCTGGCCGCGAACCCGGCCGCCCCGGACGTGGAACACCTGAACCGCGGCCTGCAGTTCGTCGTCCGCGAAGGCGACGACGTCGGCGTCGGTGCCGTCGCCGAGCACCACAGCCTGCTTCTCCAGCGCGCGGCGCAAGGCGCCGAGATCGTCGCGCAGCCGGGCCGCCCTCTCGAAATCGAGATCGGCCGACGCCGCGTTCATCTTGCGTTCGAGTTCGCGGGCGAATCGGTCGGTGCGCCCGGACAGGAAATCGCAGAAATCGAGCACGATCTTGCGATGTTCCTCGGCGTCGACCCGGCCGATACACGGTGCTGAGCATTTGTCGATGTATCCGAGCAGACATGGTCGCTGAATCTGGCTGTGCCGCTTGAACACTCCGGCCGAACAGGTTCTAGCCGGGAACACCCGGGTCAGCAGATCGAGGGTTTCACGGATGGCCCAGGCATGCGAGTAGGGGCCGAAGTAGCGGACACCCTTGCGGCGCGGGCCGCGGTAGACCATGAGTCGCGGGTACTCCTCGTTGAGAGTCACCGCGAGCACCGGGTAGGACTTGTCGTCCCGGTAGCGGACGTTGAATCGGGGATCGAACTCCTTGATCCAGTTGTACTCCAATTGAAGCGCCTCGACCTCGGTGGTGACGACCGTCCACTCGACCTTGGCGGCGGTGGTGACCATCTGCCGGGTCCGCGGGTGCAGGCTGGCGACGTCTGCGAAATAGGACGTCAGCCGGGGGCGCAGACTCTTGGCCTTGCCGACGTAGATGACCCGTCCGTGCGGGTCGGAGAACCGGTAGACGCCCGGCTCGACCGGAATCGACCCGGGCGCGGGGCGGTACGTCGCGGGATCGGGCACGGTCTTCAGGTTAGTACCGCGGTCAGCCGCGGTAGCGGCCCATCAACTCCCGGACGGTGTCCATCGCGGCGACCGCGCGCTCCCGATCGATCGCCTGAATGGCGACCACCGGAACGTACTCGTAGGCGGCGATTTCCACCCGGGCCCACCGCTTGGGGAACGAGATGTCCACGACTTCGCTCCACGGGATCACCCGCTCCTCCACCAGGTTCCGCACCCCCAGGCCCGCGGGTCCGACCCGTAGGCGCGGCCGGGTCAGCAGCAGGAGGACGCCGGCCAGCACGACGGCGAGGACGAGCATGGCGTACTGGTCGGCGACGCGCAGCGTCGGACCTGTCGACTTATCCCGCAGGGTGAGCGCGACCCCGATACCGGCGAGCACCATCAGGGCGGCGCCCACCCAGGCCAGTATCGGCATCAACCGAGGCTTGAAGACGGCGTCCCACTGCTGGCCGTCCGGTGCGGATCCGCTCATGCCTGTCGCAAATGCCGCAAGGTCAAGGCGGTGGACACCGCCGCGGCGGTGGCCTGCGCTCCCTTGTCCTCATGGGAGCCGGGCAGACCGCAGCGGTCGATGGCCTGCTTCTCGGTGTCCGTGGTGAGCACCCCATTGGCGACCGGGGTGGCCGCGTCCAGCGACACCCGGGTCAGGCCCTGGGTGACCGCGTCGCAAACGTAGTCGAAATGCGGTGTACCACCACGGATCACGACGCCGAGGGCGACCACCGCGTCATGGTTGCGGGTCAGTTCCTGTGCCACCACGGGGATCTCGATCGCGCCGTGCACCCTGACCACGGTCGGGTTCGGGATACCGCAGGATGCGGCGACCTTCCGCGCACCGTCGAGCAGGGCGTTGCAGATGCCGGCATGCCAGGTACTCGCCACGATCGCCAGTCGCAGCCCGGATGCATCCATCTCGGGTACCTCGGGAACACCATGACCGCTCATCGACGCACTCGGCAGGCTTGGCCCGGCATCACAGCGCGCCACCCAGATCGCCGGGCAACAGGTTCGCCGTCTCGTCGTAGTCGTCCAGGCCGGTGAGCTCATGACCCATCCGGTCACGCTTGGTCATCAGATAGCGGATGTTCTCCGAATTGGCCCGGACCGGCAGCGGGACCCGCTCGACGATCTGCAGTCCGTAGCCGTCCAGACCCACCCGCTTGGCCGGGTTGTTGGTCAGCAGCCGCATTGAACGGACGCCGAGGTCCACCAGGATCTGGGCGCCGATTCCGTAGTCGCGCGCATCGGCGGGCAGGCCGAGTTCCAGATTCGCGTCGACGGTGTCGGCGCCGGCGTCCTGTAACTGATAGGCCTGCAGCTTGTGCATCAGTCCGATGCCTCGGCCCTCATGCCCGCGCATGTAGAGCACCACCCCGCGGCCTTCCGCCGCCACCAGTTCCATCGCGGCGTCAAGCTGTGGACCGCAGTCGCAGCGCCGCGAGCCGAACACGTCGCCGGTCAGGCATTCAGAGTGCACCCGCACCAGCACGTCATGACCGTCGTTCTCCGGCCCGGCGATATCACCTCGCACCAGCGCGACATGCTCGACCTCGTCGTAAATGCTGGTGTAGCCGACCGCGCGGAACTCGCCATACCGGGTCGGAATACGGGCCTCGGCCACCCGCTCGATGTGCTTCTCGTGCTTACGGCGGTATTCGATCAGGTCGGCGATGGAGATCAGCGCCAGACCGTGCTCGTCAGCGAAGACGCGCAGCTCATCGGTCTGCGCCATCGCACCTTCGTCCTTCTGGCTGACGATCTCGCAGATCGCGCCGGCCGGCTGGAGGCCGGCCAACCGGGCCAGGTCGACGGCGGCCTCGGTGTGGCCGGGACGGCGCAGGACCCCGCCGTCCTTTGCCCGCAGCGGAACCACGTGCCCGGGCTTGGTGAAATCGTCGGCAACACTTCCCGGGTCGGCAAGCAGTCGCATGGTCGTCGCCCGATCCGATGCCGAGATACCTGTTCCCACACCGGCTTTCGCATCTACCGTCACCGTGTAGGCGGTCCCGTGCTTGTCCTGGTTGACCGCGTACATCGGCAGCAGGCCGAGCCGGTCGCAGATGTCACCGTCCAGCGGAACGCACAGATAGCCCGAGGTGTAGCGAACCATGAAGGCGACCAGTTCCGGCGTCGCCTTTTCGGCGGCGAAGATCAGATCGCCTTCGTTCTCGCGGTCCTCGTCATCGATGACGACGACGGCCTTGCCTGCCGCGATGTCGGCGACCGCCCGCTCGACGGTGTCCAGCCTCGTCATCGTTGCCCTTCAGGTGTGGTGATACCGGATCCAGTATGGACTACCTGGGATGGCAGTTACCGTGCAGGTCACGCCCGAACGGAATGGCGCTGAGAATGGGGAACGGTGGATGACGGGGCCGGATGATCCGCGATACAACGACGAACCTCAGGACGGCGTCGATCCGGAGGATGAGGGCTGGGACGAAGACACCGAGGACCCCGGCGACGACGTGGGAACCATCTGACGGGTCAGGTTCCGTTTGCGCCCTCGGGGCCGTTTCCGGCGGACATCAGCCGTTCCACATATTTGGCGATCACGTCGACTTCGAGGTTGACGGTGGTGCCGGCCGGTGCGCGACCCAGCGTGGTCAATTCCCTGGTTGTCGGGATCAGCGATACCTCGAACCAGTCATCGTCGATCGCCGACACCGTCAGTGAGATTCCGTCCACGGTGATGGACCCCTTCTCGACGATGTAGCGAGACAGCGATGCCGGTACCGAGATCCGGACCACCTCCCAGTGTTCCGACGGGGTACGGGCCAGCACCTGCCCGGTGCCGTCGACATGTCCCTGGACGATGTGCCCGCCCAGTCGGCTGTCGACGGCAGCGGCCCGTTCCAGATTCACTGCGCTGCCCTCGCCGAGAGCGCCGAGGCTGGATCGCTTGAGGGTCTCGGCCATCACGTCCGCACTGAACCGGCCGTCGGGCAGGACGTCGACGACCGTCAGGCACACGCCGTTGACGGCGATGGAATCCCCATGGCGGGCATCAGAACTCACCAGCGGGCCGCTGATGATCATCCGGGTCGAATCGCCCAGATCCTGCTGATCGACGACCCGCCCGAGTTCTTCAACGATGCCGGTGAACACGCGCTTAATCTAACCGCTTCTCGCCGTGGAAGGCCGCGGCGGGATTGTCGTTGAAGTTGTGGCAGCGCCGGTAGCCGGACGCTTCGTAGAGCGCGATCGCATGCTGCTGCCGCGAACCGGTGTCCAGTCGCGCCACCCGGTAGCCCAACCCGCGTGCGGCGTCCTCGAGGGCCGCAAGCAGTGCCCGCGCCACCCCGCCCCGCCGGGCCTCCGGCACCACGAACATCCGTTTGATCTCGCAACCGCCGTCCGGCAACCGCTTCAGCCCCCCGCCGCATACCGGGACTCCGTCGCGGTAGCCCACCAGGAACACCCCGCCCGGCGGGCCGAGTTCGGCCGGGCCGGCCTTCGGCATCCCCGGGGCGTTGAGGTCGAGTCCGTCATAGAGGACGGCCATTTCGGCGACCATCGCGGCAAGCATCACGGCAGCGTCGCCCTCACCTGCGGGAACAGCCCGAAATTCCAGATCACCGGCCACGGCACAAACTCTTACCCCGGCCTCGTCACCCGGGTCAACAGGGGCTGAGCCTCTACCATGCAGCTATGAAGTCACCCCGTCGTCTGTTCGTCGTCCTGGCCGCCTTCCTGGCCGCCGCGCTGCTCGTCTCGGGCTGCTCGAAGAAGTCCAGCGAGGCCCTGCCGGACGCCTCCGGACTGATCCAGCAATCCATCGCGGCCACCAAGGCGCTCAAGAGCGCGCATCTGGAGATCGCGGTGAACGGCAAGATCGCGGGCCTGCCGGTCAAGACCCTGTCCGGTGATCTGACCAACGTTCCGAGTGTCGCCATCTCGGGCAGCTCCAAGATCTCGATGGGAGGCTCCGACGTCGACATCCAACTGGTGGTGCTCGACGGAACCCTGTACGCGGCGCTGACCCCGAACAGCTGGCTGGACATGGGACCGGCCGCCGACGTCTACGACCCCTCGGTCATCCTCAGCCCGGACGCCGGCCTGGCCAACATGCTGGCCAACGTCACCGAGGCCAAGTCCGACGGCACCGAGACGATCGGCGGAGTGCCCACCATCCGGATCACCGGCAAGGTGGCCGGCGACGCGGTGAACAAGCTCATCCCCCAGCTCAAGGCGAGCGGTCCGCTGCCGGCGACCGTATGGATCGAGAAGGACGCCCCGAACCAGCTGGTGCAGGCCAAGGTCGACCAGAGTGAGGGCAACAGCGTGCAGCTGACGCTGTCGGATTGGGACAAGCCGGTCACCGTCACCAAGCCCGCCGTCTAAGTGGCGGGTGTGACAGCACTCGACTCTGCGCAGGCCCCCGGATCCGCCGGCCGCAGCCGGCGGGTCGCGATCGGTGCCGGCAGCCTGGCGGTGCTGCTCGGCGCGCTCGACACCTATGTCGTCGTGACGATCATGGTCGACATCATGCGGTCGGTCGGGATTCCGATCAACAAGCTGCAACAGGTCACCCCGATCATCACGATCTACCTGCTGGGCTATATCGCGGCCATGCCACTGCTGGGCAGGCTGTCCGACCGGATCGGCCGCAAGCTGGTGCTGCAACTGAGCCTGGCCACCTTCGCGGCCGGATCGGTGGTCACCGCGCTGGCGCAGGACCCCGAAACCCTGGTCGTCGGCCGGCTCATCCAGGGCATCGCCAGCGGGGCCCTGCTGCCGGTGACCCTGGCCCTGGCCGCCGACCTGTGGTCGGCCCGCAGCCGGGCCACCGTCCTCGGCGGTATCGGCGCGGCCCAGGAACTGGGCAGCGTCCTCGGCCCGCTCTACGGCATCGGCGTGGTGTGGCTGCTCAACACTGTGTTCGATGAACCTTGGCGCGGTGTGTTCTGGATCAACGTGCCGCTGACCCTGATCGCCATGCTGCTGATCCAGTTCAGCCTGCCGGGCCGGGACCGCGGCGGTGAACCCGAGCGCATCGACGTCGTCGGTGGAATCCTGCTGGCGA
Organism: uncultured Mycobacterium sp.; assembly: GCA_964344085.1. Classification (GTDB taxonomy): domain Bacteria; phylum Actinomycetota; class Actinomycetes; order Mycobacteriales; family Mycobacteriaceae; genus Mycobacterium. The sequence continues at coordinate 7,558 of CAYFMA010000004.1, read as the reverse complement.
TCGCGCTCGGCCTGGCGGTGTGGGGCCTCTACAACCCCAATCCCGACGGGAAAGAGGTCCTTCCGCCCAATGGACTCCCGCTGGTCATCGGTGCCGTGATCGCCGCGATCGCCTTCGCGGTCTGGGAGCGCTTCTCCGGCACCCGGCTCATCGAGCCTGCCGGGGTTCGGTTCGGGCCTTTCCTGTCCTCCCTGGGCACCTCGATGTGCGCGGGCGCCGCGCTGATGGTGACGCTGGTCGACGTCGAACTGTTCGGCCAGGGCGTGCTCGGCAAGAGCCAGACCGAGGCCGCGTTCCTGCTGGTGCACTTCCTGGGGGCTCTGCCGGTCGGCGCGCTGGCCGGCGGCTGGCTCGCCACCCGTCTCGGCGATCGCGCCATCGCCGCGATCGGCATGCTGATCGCCGCCTACGCGTACTGGCTGATCTCGCACTGGGGCGTCGATGTGCTGTCCACCAGGCACCAACTCGGACCGGTGTCCCTGCCTACCTTCGGCACCGATCTGGCGCTGGCCGGTATCGGACTGGGCCTGGTGATCGGACCTCTGACATCGGCCGCCCTGCGGGTGGTGCCCTCTGCTCAGCACGGCATCGCCTCGTCACTGGTCGTGGTGGCCCGGATGACCGGCATGCTGATCGGGGTCGCCGGGCTCACCGCATGGGGGCTCTACCGGTTCAATCAGATCCTGGCGACCCTGCCGTCGGTGAAGGCCGACTCGCTGCCGGCCAAGATCGCGGCTGAGGCCGAGCGGTACCGCACGGCGTTCGCCATGCAGTACGGCTCGATCTTCTTCATCACCACCATCGTCTGCATCGCGGGAGCCCTCATCGCTCTGTTCATCGGCGGACGCAAAGCCCACGCCCACGCTGCCGAGGCTCGGTAACCTCGTCCCCATGTCGGAGACGCCGTGCTGATCGCCGCACTGCGTGATCTGCAGTGGCGCAAGCGCCGGTTCGTCATCGCCATCGTCGGCACCGGCCTGGTCTTCGCGATGACGCTGGTGCTCACCGGCCTGGCCTACGGATTCCGGGTCGAGGCCACCCGCACCGTCGACTCCCTCGGACTCGACGGTTATCTGGTCAAGTCCGGTGCAACCGGCCCCTTCCTGGGCTCGGTCGCCTTCCCCGCCACCAAGCTCCCCGTGCCCGGCGCTCGGCAGACCGTCCCGCTCGTCTACGGCAGCGCGACGCTGTCCAATAACGGAGATCCCCGCAGCGTCAACATCTTCGGCGCCCCCGAACGCGGACCGGGCATGCCCACGATGAAGCAGGGCCGGGCGCCTTCGGAGCAGCACGAGGCCGCCGTATCGAGCACGATGGGCCGGCCGATCGGCAACACCATCGAGGTCGGTTCGCGCAATCTGCAGATCGTCGGCATCGTCGACGACTCCACCGCGCTGGCCGGACAGTCCAACGTCTTCCTCACCGTGGCCGGCGCGCAACGACTTCTGTTCTCCGGACAGACGCTGATCACCTCGCTCGGGCTGTCGGGCATGCCGGACCGGGCACCCAGCGGATACCTGCTGGTCGACCGGGAGGGTGCGATCAACGACCTGCTGCGGGCACTCACCGGGGCGCGGCAGGCCATGACCCTGATGGCCGGTCTGTTGTGGGTCGTCGCCGCGCTGATCGTCGGGTCGATGATCTACATGTCGGCACTGGAACGCACCAGGGATTTCGCGGTGTTCAAAGCCGTCGGCGTACCAACCCGGTCCATCCTGGCCGGCCTGGCCATGCAGGCGGTGATCGTCGCAGTACTGGCCGCACTTCTCGGCGGGGTGCTCTCAGTTCTGCTCGGGCCGCTCTTCCCGATGCGGGTGGACATCCCGCGACTGGCCTTCTTCCTGCTGCCGGTGGTGGCTGTCACCATCGGTGTGCTGGCCAGCCTCGCCGGACTGCGCCGTGCCGTCGTCGTCGATCCTGCGTTGGCTTTCGGAGGGCCGTAGCGATGCCGGACCTCCGAATCAAGGACCTCGTCGTCGAGTACGCCAGCGCGCAGGAAACGGTTCGCCCGATCAACGGGCTCAACCTCGATGTCACAGAGGGTTCGCTGGCGATCCTGTTGGGGCCGAGCGGTTGCGGCAAGACCACCCTGCTGTCCTGCCTCGGCGGGATCCTCAAGCCGACCGCCGGACGCATCGAGTTCGGCGATATCGATGTGACCGGCCTGAACGCCGATCAGTTGTCCGACTACCGCCGTAACACCGTCGGCATCGTGTTCCAGGCGTTCAACCTGGTGCCCAGCCTCTCGGCTCTCGAGAACGTCATGGTTCCTCTGCGTGCGGCCAAGGTCGGCCGCGAGGAAGCCCGCCACCGTGCGGCCGAACTGCTCGAACGGGTCGGGTTGGGCCACCGTCTCGAGCACCGGCCCGGGGACATGTCCGGCGGACAGCAGCAGCGGGTGGCGGTGGCCCGCGCCATCGCCCTGGATCCGCCGCTGCTGATCGCCGACGAACCGACCGCACACCTGGACTACATCCAGGTCGAGGGCGTGCTGCGGCTGATCCGCGAACTGGCCGACGGGCCGCGCGTGGTCGTGGTGGCCACCCACGACACCCGCATGCTGCCGCTGGCCGACCGGGTCGTCGAACTCGTACCGCACATGTCGGCGACAGATCACGAACCCGAGATCCTGACGCTGACCGCTGGCCAGACGGTGTTCGAACAGGGGACCATGGGTGATTCGATCTACGTCGTCAAGGAAGGCGTGATCGAGATGCTCCGCGAATTACCTAGCGGCGCAGAGGAATTGGCGACGACAGCCGGTCCAGGCGAGTACTTCGGCGAGATGGGTCCGCTGTTCGCGTTGCCAAGGTCGGCATCGGCACGCGCTCGCACCGATGCCGTCGTGACCAGCTACACCGTGCAGGCTTTCCGTGAACTGATGGGCGCGGGCGGTTCGAAGGACATCATCGAACACAAGAGCATCAACCGGGCGGCACCAGACTGAGCAACAGGTCCGGCCCGACCTGCACCACCCCGTCATAGCGCCACCGCAGTGCCTCGCCGATGCTGACGACACCGACGTCGTCGACGGCGGTCACAGGGCCGCCGAGCAGCATCGGCGCCACATAGGCCAGGATCCTGTCAACCAATCCGGCACGCAGGAAGGCCCCCGCCAGAGTCGGCCCGCCCTCGAGCATGACGTCGGTGCGATCGGCCAGCGCTTCCATCACCTCGTGGGGATCATGGGTGCGAAGCACCATCGTCGGCGAATCATCGCTGAGCACAGGCGATTCCGGCGGGATCGGTCGCTGTCCCACCACTACCCGCAACGGCTGGTTTGCGGCGAGACCGCCGTCCGGTAGACGCGCGGTGAGGCTGGGATGATCGGCGAGAACGGTGCCGGTGCCGACCACGATCGCGTCGGCCGCGGCTCGGCGCATGTGCAGGTCAGCCCTGGCCGCCTCGCTGGTGATCCACTGCGAGGACCCATCCGCCGCGGCACTGCGGCCGTCGATGCTGGTCGCGAATTTCCAGGTGACATGCGGGCGCCCGGTGCGTTGTTTGTGCAGCCACTCCCGCAACGCCCCGCCGGCCACCTCGTCGGCCAACACTCCCCCGGTCACGGCGAGTCCGGCTTCATCCAGCCGCTGAGCACCTCCGGCTGCCGCCGGATTCGGGTCGGGAACCGCGTACACCACCTTCGCGATGTTCGCCGCCAGCAGTGCCTCCACGCAGGGCGGCGTGCGGCCGTGGTGATTGCACGGTTCCAGAGTCACCACCGCGGTGCCGCCGCATGACCGATTCCCCGCCGCCGCCAAGGCCTGAATCTCGGCGTGCGGGCCACCCGCCGGCTGAGTGGCGCCCACGCCGACCACCTCGCCGGCGGCAGTCAGAATCACCGCTCCCACAGGCGGATTCGGATAGGTGGAGCCTTTGATCAGCTGGGCCTGCTCGATGGCCAGCCGCATCGCGGCGACCACGGGGCCGTCAGTCATCCCCGCAGATGCGAAGATGCCGCCCCGGCGAGATCCCGCAGCGACTCGACGGCGGCACCCGGATCGTCAGACCCGTAGACCGCTGAGCCGGCCACGAAACAGTCGACGCCCGCTTCGGCGGCCTCGGCGACGGTCTTGGCATTGATGCCACCGTCGATCTCGACGATGAGATCCAGGTCTCCGGAGTCGACGAGCTTGCGCACGATCCGCGCCTTATCGAGCACCTCGGGCATGAAACTCTGTCCACCGAAGCCCGGTTCCACCGACATGACCAGGAAGACCTCGAACTCGCTGAGCACGTCGAGATACGGCTCCACCGGAGTGCCGGGCCGCAGCGACAGCCCCGCGGTCGCGCCGGCAGCCCGGATCGCGCGGGCCACCGCGACGGGATCATCTGTCGCCTCGGCATGGAAGGTGACGTTCTGCGCGCCCGCCTTCGCGTACTCCGGGGCCCAGCGGTCGGGATCCTCGATCATCAGATGGGCGTCCAGGAACATGCCGGTGGCCTTGCGGATGCTTTCGACAACCGGCACACCGAAGGTCAGGTTGGGCACGAAGTGGCCGTCCATCACGTCGAGATGCAGCCAGTCGGCGCTCTCGACCGCTGCCGCGGCCTCGGCGAGCCGGGAGAAGTCGGCGGACAGAATCGACGGGGCGATCATCGGGCGGGTCGGTGTTGCCATACCCGACAGCCTAAGACCTGCCGGGGCATCCTGTTCAGCGGTTCTTGCGCAACGCGGCCGCGAACATCGCATCGGTGCCGTGCCGGTGCGGCCACAACTGCACGTGCGGACCGGCGCCCAGGTTCTCTGCCGGGCTGAACAGGCCGCGGGTGTCCAGGGCGGTCACCGGCTGTCGGCGGAGCGCATCGGAGACCACCCCGACGGTCTCGGCCAGGTGCGGTGAACACGTCGCATACAGCACCACCCCACCGGGGCGGACCAGGGCGATCGCCGAGGCGAGCAGCTCGCGCTGAAGTTTCGTCAAGGCCGGAACGTCTGCGGGAGTGCGCCGCCACCGGGCTTCCGGCCGGCGGCGCAGCGCACCGAGGCCGGTGCACGGCGCGTCGACGAGCACCCGGTCGAAGCCGCCGGCCGGTAGTGACGGTTCACGGCCGTCGGCGCAGATCACCTCGACCGGCAGGCCCCGGGTGTTCTGCCGCACCATCTCGGCGCGCCGCTCGTTGAGTTCAACGGCGGTGACGGTCGCGCCCAGCTGCGCCGCGATCGCCCCGAGCAACGCGGCCTTGCCGCCCGGTCCCGCACACAGATCCAGCCAGCGGCCGCCGTCAGCGCCGTCAAGCGGTGCCAGCGCCAGCGCCCGCGCCACCAGTTGACTTCCCTCGTCCTGCACCAGCGCCTGGCCATCGCGGATCGGCGCCAGCCGTCCCGGGTCGCCGCCGCCCAGATACACCGCGTAGGGCGAATACCGCCCGACGGTTCCCTCGACGGCCTCGGCCAGATCAGCGGCGCTCAGCACGCCCGGGCGGGCGGCGAGGTGGACACCCGGGCGGGCGTCGTCGGCGGCCAGAGCCTCGTCGAGTTCACCGGCGGCCGCACCGAGGGCATCGGCGAAGGCCTGAGCGATCCAGCGCGGATGGGCGTGGACGAAAGCGGTGTGCCCGACCGGATCGGCATCGGCGGCCGGGGCCAGTTCGGCCACCCAGGCCCGCTCGTCGCGCATGGCGATCTTGCGCATCACCGCGTTGACGAATCCGGCACGGGCGGAATCGAATTCGAGCCCAGCCTGCTCGACGGTCGTCGAGACCGCGGCATGCTCGGCGACACTGGTGCGCAGCAGCTGGTAGCTGCCCAGCCGCAACAGGTCCAGCAGAACCGGGTCGATCTGATCGACCGGTCGGCCGGCGGCGGCGCTGATGACGGCGTCCAGCAGCCCCCTGGTGCGGCAGGTGCCGTAGGTCAGTTCGGTGGCGAACGCGGCGTCACGGCCGTTGATACCGCGCTCCGCGAGCAGTGCGGGCAGCGCGAGATTGGCATAGGCGTCTCGCTCGGAGACGGCGCGCAGCACGTCGAAGGCGGCGCGGCGGGCCGGGTCGAGTTGGGTTCTACGAGGACGGCGCGGCTTCCCACCCGCCTGCCCGGTGTGCCCGGCCGGCCGGGTGCGCCGCTCGGGTTTGCCACGGGACCCGCCCCGCTCACGGCTCACGATGCCCTCACCTGATCGTCGAGCCGTGCGCCGCGAGCCCAGTCCGCGGCCACCATCGGCTTCTTTCCCGGCGGCTGAACCTTCCCCAGCAGCACCGGGACAGAGCCGGTCCCGACCCGCACCACGGAGCGCTCCACCACCAGAACGCCGGGTGGCAGCGGTTCGCCGGACTCGTCGACGTTCACCGGTCCGAGCTTCACCCGCAGATCGCCGATCATCGTCCATGCTCCGGGTGCCGGCGTGACCGCGCGGATCCGTCGCTCGACGACCTGGGCGGGTAGTTCCCAGTTCACCCGCGCGCCCTCGACGGAGATCTTCGGCGCTGTGCTCACCCCCTCGTCCGGTTGCGGCACCGCGGTGAGGTTTCCGTCGGCGATGCCGTCCATCGTCGCCTCAAGCAGAACCGCGCCGGCGTGTGCGAGCCGGTCGAGCAGATCCCCTGCGGTGTCGCTCGGCCGGATGGCCTCGGTGAGCACCCCGTAGACCGGGCCGGAGTCCAGGGCAGGCTCGATCTGGAACGTCGTGGCTCCGGTGACCGTGTCGCCGGCCGCGATGGCCGCCTGCACCGGTGCGGCTCCGCGCCAGGCGGGCAGCAGCGAGAAGTGCAGGTTGACCCAGCCGTGTTCGGGGACGGCCAGCAGATCGGGGCTGAGCAGGGCGCCATAGGCGACCACCGCGCAACACTGCGGTGCCAGTGCGGTCAGTTCTGCGACGAACTCCGCACTGTTGGGCTTGCTCGGGCGCAGCACCGGGATACCGGCCTCGAGTGCGAGTTGGGCGACCGGCGAGGGTGATGGCTTTCCTCGCCGGCCGGCCGCAGCGTCCGGACGTGTCAGAACCGCGACGACCTCATGACGCTGCGAATCGATCAGGCGCTGCAGGGAAGGCAGCGCCGGCGCCGGTGTACCGGCGAAAACGATTCGCATCTCTCTACTTCGCGAAGATTGTCTTCGCGCAAGCGCTCAACGCGGCACCTGATAGAAATCGCGCTGCCCCACCCCGGCCATCTTCGCGAAGAACATCCACGGAATGGTCGATCCGAGCTTGTTCACCGTGGCGGCGGCGTCGTTGTAGTACTGCCGGGCGAAGGCCAGCTTGTCCTCGGTGTCGGCGAGGTTCTGCTGCAGGTTGAGGAAGTTGTTCGACGAATTCAGCTGCGGGTAGGTCTGGCCGAGGGCCAGCACCTGGCCGACGCGGAGTCGAACTGAGCCTCGGCCGCTGTGCGCTGGGCGATCGACTTGCCCGCGGTGGCCGCGGTCAACGCGGTCTGGGCGTCGGCGATGTGCCCGAGCACCGACTTCTCGTGCGCGGCGAAACCCTGCACCGTCGACACCAGTGCCGGGATCAGCGAGGCCCGCCGGGTGAGCTGAACATCGATACCGCCGAGCGCTTCATCGGCCCGCACGTCAGCCGAACGAAGTTTGTTGTAGCCGAGGACGAACGCGATCAGAAAC
>CAYFMA010000003.1:0-83385 GCA_964344085.1 uncultured Mycobacterium sp. | reverse complement strand
CCGGTTCGGCCGAACCGGTGGCGAGCAACGACACCGAAGAGGGTCGTGCCGAGAACCGCCGCACCGAGATCAAGGTCAACTAGGGAGTAACGATGGGTTTCGTAGCGCAGTGGTTGTGGTATCTGCTGGCCTTCGTGGTCGGCACCGCGGTCGCGTGGGTCATCACGGTGTTGACCGTGCCCCGGACCAGCGAGGAAGAGGCGATCGCCGACCTTCCCGGCTCGCGTGAGATTGGAGCACGTTGATGCATGACGTGAACTGGTGGTTGATGGCGCTGTCCTTCCTGATCGGACTCGCGCTCACCTTCCTGCTGATGATCCGCAAGGTCACCCGCGAGGTGCCGGTGACCCGTACGGTTTCGGCGGCGGTCACGACCGCCGCGGCCGGTGCGGCGACCGCTGCGGCAGGTGCCGCGGCTGCCAAGCTGACCGCTCCGGTCGAGAAGGTCGTCGCGGCCGAGGTGGTAGCGGACAAGGTCGTGGCGGAGAAGGTGGTGGCGGCCGAGGTGGTGGCGGACAAGCCCGCCATCATCAAGAACGTTCTGGAGCATGACCCCTTCGGCGAGGGTTCCATTCGGGTGACGTCACGGTTCGCCGCGCCAACGGGGTACGTCATCAAGGGTGACAAGGACACCGGACGGTACTTCACCGTGGAGAGCCCCGACTACGGTGACGTCGAGGCAGAGGTGTGGTTCGCCGACGAGGAGAGCGCGAAGAAGGCCGGCTTCCTGCGGTGGAACGACGCCGCTGGAGTCGTGTCGGGCGCGGCGGCGACGCTGGTTTCCGCCGGGGCGGCGAAAGCCGGCGCGCCGGCCGGGTGGACCATCAAGGGCAACGCAGACTCGATGCTGTACCACACCGTCGAGAGTCCCTGGTACAAGCAGACCATCGCCGAGGTGTGGTTTCCGGACGAGGAGGCGGCCCGTCAGGCCGGTTTCCGGCGCTGGGATTCCAATAAGGGCGCCGGAGTCGCCTCGATCGCCGACGTGCCGGCCGGCCCGTACGGCAAGGGTTCGGCGAAGGCAGCCGCCGACGGCAGTGGCCCGGCAGGCTGGCTGATCAAGGGCAACGCCGATTCGATGCTCTACCACGGATCGGACAGCCCGGCCTACAGCGAGACCATCGCCGAGGTGTGGTTCTTCGATGAGGCCACCGCCAAGGCGGCTGGTTTCGACAAGTGGGACAAGAACTTCAAATAGTTCCCCGAAACGACAAGGCGCCCGCGTGGATCACCACGCGGGCGCCTTTCGTTGAAAGCCTGTCTACTGCTGGCGCAGCACGAAACCCACACCGCGCACGGTGTGCAGCAGTCGGGGTGCGCCACCGGCCTCGAGCTTGCGGCGCAGATAGCCGATGAAGACATCGACCACATTGGTGTCGGCGGCGAAGTCGTAACCCCAGACCAGTTCCAGCAACTGCGCCCGGCTCAGCACCGCGGTCTTGTGTTCGGCGAGGACGGCCAGCAGATCGAACTCACGCTTGGTCAGGTCCACATCGACCCCGTTGACCCGTGCGCGTCGGCCGGGGATGTCGACCTCCAACGGGCCTACCTGGATGGTCTCCGAGGAGAACGTCGCCGTCGACCCGCGACGGCGCAGCATCGCTTTGACCCGGGCCACCAATTCGGCCAGGACGAACGGCTTGACCAGATAGTCATCGGCGCCGGCCTCTAGGCCGGCCACCCGATCGTCGACGGAACTGCGGGCCGAGAGCACACACACCGGAACGTCGTTGTCCATCGCCCGCAGGGCGGTCACCACGCTCACCCCGTCGAGCACCGGCATGTTGATGTCCAGCACGATCGCGTCCGGACGGGTCTCGGTGGCGCTGCGCAGCGCCTCGGCGCCGTCGACGGCGGTCGAGACCTCGAATCCGGAAAGCCGCAGGCCGCGCTCGAGGGAGGACAGCACGTCGGGGTCGTCGTCGACGACCAGTACGCGCAGCGAAGCGTCCATGCCGTTCATCTTGCCGGATGGGCGGGTATCCGAGCGGTAGGCGTGGCCGTACCCGACGACAATGGCGGCTACGGTGGCCATTAGATGAACGGTATGACCATCGCCGCACCCCCGGCCCGGATCTGGACCGGGTCGGATCTGCTGCGACTCCTGCCGTACCTGCGGCCCTACCGGGTGCGCTGGATCGCGATGATCACCGTGGCGATGATCAGCCTGGTCGCCACGGTGGCGATTCCGCTGATGACCAAGATGGTGATCGACGGCCCGGTCCGGCACCGCGATCAGCACGGGCTGTGGGTGCTGGGGATGGCCGCGACGGCCATCGGAGTCGCCGAGGCCACCCTCTGGTTCATCCGCCGATGGCTGGTCGCCCGCGCCACCATGGGGGTCGAGACCGGGATTCGTGAGGACCTCTACTCCCGGCTGCAGATTCTGCCGATGTCCTTCCACGGACGCTGGCAGTCCGGACAGCTGTTGTCGCGGATCATGAACGACCTCAGCACCATTCGCCGCCTGCTGTCCTTCGGGCTGGTCTTCCTCCTGCTCAACGTTCTGCAGATCGCAGTGGTGTCGGCCATCCTGCTCGCCATGTACTGGCCGCTCGGCGTGGTCGTGCTGGCTTCCGTAATACCGGTCACCGTCACCGTCCTGCGCTTCGAGCGGTCCTTCACCATGTTGTCCCGCCAGGCGCAGGATCAGGCCGGCCACGTCGCGACTCATGTCGAGGAGTCGGCCCTGGGATTGCGGGCGATCAAGTCGTTCGGCCGGGAGGACTATGTCTTCGAGAGGTTCGCCGGTCAGGCCCGCGACCTCTACGACACCCAGATCCGCAAGGTCGCGGTGTCGGCGAAGTTCTGGACGCTGCTGGAGGTCATCCCCAACCTCACCCTGATCATCGTCCTGGGATTGGGCGCCTACGCCGCCGGCCGCGGGCTGGTGACGCTGGGCACTCTGGTGGCGTTCATCACGATGATGCTGTCACTGGTGTGGCCTATCGCCTCGCTGGGCTTCCTGCTGTCGATGACTCAGGAGGCGATGACCGCCGCCAACCGCATTGCTGAGATCTTCGATGCGCCAACGGAGATCGACGACGGTCCGCTCGGAACTCCGCCACGGGCCGGCCGGCTGGAACTGCGCGATGTGGGCTTCCGATTCCCCGACAGCGACACCTGGGTGCTGCGAAACGTCTCGGTCACCGTCGAACCCGGTCAGACGCTGGCACTCGTCGGTGCGACCGGAGCAGGCAAGTCCGTGCTCGCCGAGTTGCTGCCCAGACTCCACGACGTCACCGAGGGACAGATCCTCATCGACGGCGTCGACATCAGGGAACTGTCACTGACGGCTCTGCGTAGCACGGTGGCGGTCGCCTTCGAGGATCCGACCTTGTTCTCGATGTCGGTGGCCGAGAACCTCACCCTGGGTCGGGCCGCCGATGACCCGGCCACCGGCGCCGAGATCGACGTGGCCGTCGGGATCGCCGCAGCGCAGTTCATCGATGATCTGCCGTTCGGGTTGGACACCCGGATCGGTGAGCAGGGGATGAGCCTGTCCGGCGGTCAGCGGCAACGGCTGGCTCTGGCTCGGGCGATCCTAGCCGGGCCGCGCATCCTCGTACTCGACGACACCTTGTCCGCTCTCGATGTCCATACCGAGGCGGCCGTCAACGAAGCTTTGCGCCGTGTGCTCTCCGGGGTAACCGGAATCGTTGTCGCACATCGGGCTTCGACTGTTCTACTGGCCGACAAGGTCGCATTGCTCGATGCCGTCTCCGGTGCATCGACCATCACTCATGTCGGCACCCATGAGGAATTGCTGGCGGCGGTCCCGCGCTACCGCTATCTGTTGGCCGCCGACGACGAACTCGACGACGCCCACGAGCCTCGACCCGTTTGGGAGGACGACGATTCCCGCCGCAGGCTGGACCGGACCTACGACGAGGAGCGCACACTGCACCGGCGTCCCGACGATTACGTGTCGTTCGAGGGGGGCGCCCGGTGAGTCAGTGGCGGGGTCTTCTCGGCGAAGAGACAGAGGAGATAGGGCGTCATCGTGGTGCGGCCCGCGCCCTGTTGCTGTCGCTGATGAAGCCCCACCGGATCGTGGTGGCGGTCCTGGCCATGGTGGTCATCGTGGAGAACGCTGCGCGCCTTTCCGTTCCACTTCTGGTTCAGCGCGGGATCGATCACGGAATCCCGGCACTGCTGGCCGGTGGATCGGCGGGTGAACTGATCGCCGTGGTGGCCACGTTGTGTGCAGTGGTGGCCATCCAGGCCGTGAGTCGCATGTACTTCCTGAACCGCTCGGGCCGGATCGGGCAGGGCGTACTGCTCGAACTCCGTCGCCGGGTGTTTCGGCACTTCATGCACTTGGACGTCGCCTTCCATGACCACTACACCTCCGGTCGGGTGGTCAGCCGGTCCACCAATGACGTCGAGGCGATCCAGGACATGCTCGAGACCGGGTTCGACAGCCTGGTAACCGCCTTTCTGACCTTGTTCGGAACGGCAATTCTGTTGGTAATCCTGGATTTCCGACTCGGTCTGATGTGTCTGGCTGCCTTTCCGATCCTGGTGGCCCTGGTCTGGTGGTTCTCCTCGGAGTCAGCCAAGACCTACCGTCGCGTCCGGGAGAGCGCGGCGCTGGTGATCGTGCAGTTCGTCGAGACCATGACCGGGATCAAGGCGGTTCAGGCCTACCGGCGGCAGCCGCGAAACCAGGAGATCTTCAACGAGGTCGCCGGTATCTACAGGGCCGACAACGAACGGTCCTTCCAACTGCTCGCCGTCTTCATGCCGGCGGTGAAACTCGTCGGCAACCTCACCACCGGCGTTGTGTTGCTCTACGGCGGCTATCGGGTGCTCAACGGACAGATGACGATCGGAACACTGGCGGCGTTCCTGCTGTATCTGCGGATGTTCTTCGAACCGATGCAGGAGATCTCCCAGTTCTTCAACACGTTCCAGTCGGCGTCCTCGGCGCTGGAGAAGATCGCCGGGGTGCTGGCGGTGAAGCCGGCGGTGGCGGATCCGGAGAAGCCCGTGCACCCCGGACAGGTGGATGGCGAAATCGCCCTGCGCGAAGTGGATTTCGGATACGCAACCGATCAGCCGGTGCTGTCCGGGATGTCACTGTCGGTGCCGGCCGGTCAGACGGTGGCCCTGGTGGGAACCACCGGTGCGGGCAAGACCACCATCGCCAAGCTGATCGCCCGCTTTTACGATCCGCAGTCCGGATCGGTCACACTCGACGGCGTCGATCTGCGGTGCTTCGCCCAGAACGAGTTACGCCGGCATGTGGTGATGGTGACTCAGGAGAACTTCCTGTTCTCCGGCACGGTCGCCGAGAACATCCGCTTCGGCCGGCCGGATGCGACCGACGCTGAGGTCAGGTCGGCTGCCGAAGCGGTTGGCGCCGATGAGTTCATCGCCGCACTGCCCGATGGTTACGACACCGATGTCGCCAAACGCGGTGGGCGGCTGTCGGCCGGACAGCGTCAGTTGGTGGCATTCGCCCGTGCCTTCCTGGCCGACCCCGCGGTGCTGATCCTCGACGAGGCCACCTCGTCGCTGGACATCCCCAGCGAGCGGCTGGTGCAGCGAGCCTTGCAGACCGTGCTCGCCGGGCGCACCGCGCTGATCATCGCCCACCGGCTCTCCACGGTCGAGATCGCCGACCGGGTGATCGTTCTCGAGCACGGCTGCATCATCGAGGACGGTCCGCCAGACTCGCTGATCGGTGCGGGTGGCCGCTATGCGGACCTGCACCGGGCGTGGATCGAGTCGCTGGCATGAGGCGTTTCGCGGACCGGTCCGACGCCGGCCGCCGGCTGGCCGAAGTGTTGCAGGACTACCGCGGGCGCGATGTCCTGGTGCTCGGATTGCCGCGCGGCGGCGTTCCGGTTGCCGCCGAAGTGGCCCGTGCGCTGGGCGCTCCGCTCGACGTTCTGGTCGTCCGCAAACTCGGCGTGCCCGAACAGCCGGAACTGGCGTTCGGCGCGATCGGCGAAGACGGTGTGCGGGTGCTCAACGATGCCGTGGTGCGCCGCACCGGACTGGGAGAGAAGGAGATCGGCGCGGTGGAAGCCGCTGAGCGCGCGGAACTGGAACGGCGCGTCACCCGTTACCGGGGCGGCCGCCCGGCCCGGCCGCTGGCCGGGCGCACGGTGCTGATCGTCGATGACGGGTTCGCCACCGGCGCGACCGCGCGGGCAGCCGCTTTGGTGGCCCGAGCCCGGGGGGCCGACACCGTTGTGCTGGCCGCCCCGATCGGTGCATCCGACACCGTCGCCGACTTGAGTTCGGTCGCCGACGACGTGATCTGTCTGGGCGCGCCGTTCGACTTCGTCGCCGTAGGTCAGGGATATCGCGACTTCTCCCAGACCTCAGACGACGAGGTGTGCGCGCTGCTCGCACCGTCCCGGTGAATCAACTGCAACGGCTGTCCTCGCCCGACTTCAAGCCCATCTTCCGGAACACGATCTCCGGCACGCAGAATCCCGTGATTCCGGATTGCAGGAGGTTGAGGCCGATGAAGACGGTGAACCACAGCCAGGACACCCGGCCGAGGTCTATTTGACCGTTAGCCTGTGCGAGGCCCAGCGAGAGCAGAATCATGACGCCTGCCATGAGGCGGATAGCGCGGTTCGTAGTCACCGTAGAAGACTACGTGGCCCCAGAGTGGCGCCAGGCGAACAGTAGGCTTCGTTCATGATCGGAATCGAGCGCGCCGGAGACGTGATCACCATTGAACTGCAGCGTCCGGAGCGGCGCAACGCGCTCAACTCGGAACTCGTCGATGCCACTCGCGAAGCGGTCGAGAGGGCGGCCGCCGATGATGTGCGTGCCATCGTGCTGACTGGACAGGGCACCGTCTTCTGCGCGGGTGCGGATCTTTCAGGCGATGTGTTCGCCGCCGACTTCCCCGAGAAGGCCATCGCTCTGAACAAGGCGATCGATGCCGCTCCGGTACCGGTGATCGCCGCCATCAACGGACCGGCGATCGGCGCAGGGGTTCAGCTGGCCATGGTGTGTGATCTGCGGGTAGTGGTGCCAGAGTCCTACTTTCAGTTCCCGATCGCGAAATACGGCCTAGCCCTGGATAATTGGAGCATCCGACGGCTTTCGTCGCTGGCCGGTTACGGACGGGCGCGTGGCATGCTGCTGGCTGCCGAGAGACTCGATGCGCAGACCGCCCTTCAGACCGGCATGGCCAATCGCATCGGCACGCTGGCCGATGCGCAGGAGTGGGCCGCGGAGATCGCCGGGTTCGCGCCGTTGTCGGTGCGGCACTCCAAGCGGGTTCTCAATGACGACGGCGCCTACGAGGACCAGTCCGCTCTGCACAAGGAATGGTTCGATGCGGCTTGGGGCAGCCAGGACGTGATCGAGGCCCAGGTCGCGCGGGTGCAGAAACGCACGCCGAGGTTCCAGGGGGCCTGATGCCCGGTCTGTCCGCACTGCGGGTGGCCGCCGGTACAGCGACGCTGGCCGCCGGCGGGTGGGCGCTTCGCGCCCTGCGGGAAACCCCGGCGGCGCTGGGCGCGGGCGCGGCGGAGATCCATGCGGTTGCGCAGGCTTCGGCGCATTACCGCGGTGGGGTGTTCCACAACCTGGAGCCGGCGTCGGCCGTGCGCCTCGACGTCGAGGAGAACCGGCTTGTTCTCTTCGACATGTTCGCCAATACCAGGATCAGCCGGCCCGCCTCGCCGGTCCCGTTGGCCGATCCCTCGCTTCACGATCGCACCGACACACTCGCCGTCACCTGGCTCGGCCACGCAAGTGCGCTGCTGGAGATCGACGGCTACCGAGTGCTGACCGATCCGGTGTGGGGCGAAAGATGTTCGCCGTCGCAGACCGTCGGCCCACAGCGACTGCATGCGGCGCCGGTCAGTCTCGATGGGCTACCCGAACTGGACGCGGTCGTCATCAGCCATGATCACTACGACCACCTCGACATGGGCACGGTACGAACGCTGGCCCGCGCCCAGCGGGCGCCTTTCGTGGTGCCACTGGGTGTCGGTGCGCATCTGCGCGCGTGGGGTGTCGCGCCGGAACGGATCATCGAACTCGACTGGAACGCCAGCACGACGATCGGTGAACTGTCATTGGTCTGCACCCCGGCCCGGCACTTCTCCGGACGCTTCCTGTCCCGCAACAACACCCTCTGGGCTTCCTGGGCCGTTATCGGGCCGGAGCACCGGGCCTTTTTCGGGGGCGACAGCGGTTATGCGCAGTGTTTTGCCGAAATCGGTTCGCAGTACGGACCTTTCGACCTCACCCTGCTGCCGATCGGCGCCTACAACAAGTCCTGGCCCGATATCCACATGAACCCCGAGGAGGCCGTCGCCGTCCATCGCGACCTCAACGGCGACCCCGATCGCGGCATCATGCTGCCCATCCACTGGGCTACGTTCCGGCTCGCCCCGCACCCGTGGGCGGAGCCGGTCGAGCGGCTTCTGAGAGCCGCCGGCACAGCCGGTGTGAGCGTGTCGGTGCCGCGGCCGGGCGGAAGGGTGGTTCCGGCCGGGCCCGCCGATGCCGAGCCATGGTGGCGGCTGTGATCTCGCTGCGGCACGTGGCGGCCGTCGCGGCCGCTGTGGTCGTTACGGCCTGCGGCACGCCCGCGCAGCAGGACGCTCCGGTCACGCCGTCGGCCGCTCAACCTCCGCAACTCATGCCTGCGATGCCGTTGCCTGCCAGTGCGGTGGAAAACGCCGTGGCCCGGCTCGACGGGCTCGCCGAGGACCTGATGAACTCGTCGGGAATCCCCGGTATGGCGGTGGCGGTCGTGCACGGCGGAAAAACTGTGTATGCCAAGGGGTTCGGTGTTCGGGATACCCGCACATCGGAGAAGGTCGACGCTGACACGGTGTTCCAACTCGCCTCGTTGTCCAAACCGGTGGCGGCCACCGTCGTCGCACACCAGGTCGGCGCCGGGTCGATCGGCTGGGACACCCCGATCGTGGACAAGCTGCCGTGGTTCGCGCTCTCCGATCCGGCCGCCACCCGGATGGTCACCGTCGGAGACCTGTTCGCCCATCGCTCCGGGCTGCCCGACCATGCCGGTGACATCCTCGAGGACCTCGGTTACGACCGGCGCACCATCCTGGAGCGGATGCGGCTGCTGCCGCTTGCCGCGTTCCGGGACTCCTACGCCTACACCAACTTCGGTGTCACCGCCGCAGCCGAGGCGGTTGCCACTGCGGCTGGTGAACCCTGGGAGGATCTCAGCGATGAGGTGCTCTATCGCCCGCTCAGTATGAACTCAACGAGTTCGCGCTTCGCCGAATTCCAGGCGCGACCGGACAAGGCCGTCGGGCACGTTCGGGTAGACGGCGCATACCAGCCCCGCTACACCCGCGATCCCGACCCACAGTCACCGGCCGGAGGAGTCAGTTCCTCGGTCAACGATATGGCGCACTGGTTGGCGATGATGCTCGCCGACGGCACCTATAACGGCATTGATGTGGTGGATTCAACGGCGTTGCTGGCCGCGCTGACTCCGCAGGCGGTTTCCAGTCCGCCGACCCAGCCGGCCATGCGTTCGGGCTTCTACGGCTACGGCTTCAACATCAGCACCTCGCCGTCCGGCCGGGTCCGGTTCAGCCACTCGGGTGCGTTCGACCTCGGCGCCGCAACGAATCTCGTGATCATTCCGGACGCCGATGTAGCGATTGTGGCACTGACCAACACCGCACCGATCGGTGTGCCGGAGACCTTGACCGCCGAGTTCGCCGACCTTGTCGAGTTCGGCGAGATTCGCCAGGACTGGCACAAGCTCTACGCCGAGGCTTTCGCGCAGATGAACCGGAGCGTAGGCGAGTTGAGCGGCAAACAGCCGCCCGCCGATCCTGCTCCTGCACAGCCGCTGCCGGCCTATTCGGGCACGTACACAAACGACTACTGGGGCAGTGCGACGGTGGCGGAGAAAGACGGTGCGCTGACGATTGCGCTCGGCCCTCGCCCGGACGTATATCCACTGGAACACTGGGACGGCGATATCTTCACCCTGAACCTGGTCTCCGAGAACTCCCCGCCGTCCGGGGTGAGTGCGGTTCGGTTCAGCGGTAACGCCATGACCGTCGAATTGCTCGACGGCGACAAGTTGGGAACGTTCACCCGATGACGACCACCGTTGCCGCTGGCCTCACCGACGCCGAGGTGGCTGCCCGCGTTGCGGAGGGCAAGGCCAATGACGTGCCGACGCGCGCATCCCGCAGTGTCGCCGACATCGTCAAGGCCAACGTCTTCACCCGGATCAACGCGATCCTGAGTGTGCTCTTCCTCATCGTGCTCGCCACCGGATCGCTGATCAACGGACTCTTCGGACTACTCATCATCGCCAACAGTGCCATCGGCATCATTCAGGAATTGCGCGCCAAGAAGACACTCGACAGCCTGGCCATCGTCGGGCAGGCCAAACCCACCGTGCGCCGCCAGTCCGGCGCCGTTGAGCTGCCGCCGAGCCAGGTCGTCATCGACGACGTCATCGAGATCGGACCCGGGGATCAGATCGTCGTCGACGGCGCCCTGCTCGAAGCGTCGGCTCTGGAGGTCGACGAGTCGTTGTTGACCGGTGAGGCCGACGCCATCTCGAAGCACACCGGCGATCCGGTGATGTCGGGCAGCTTCGTGGTGGCCGGCACCGGCGCCTACCGCGCGACGAAGGTCGGCCGCGAAGCCTACGCCGCGCGACTGGCCGAGGAAGCCAGCAAGTTCACCCTGGTGAAATCCGAACTGCGCAGCGGTATCAGCCGGATTCTGCAGTTCATCACCTATCTGCTGTGGCCGACCGGACTTCTGATCATCTACACGCAGCTCTTCACCACGCACGTCGGCTGGCAGGAGTCACTGCTGCGAATGGTCGGTGCGCTGGTGCCGATGGTCCCGGAAGGACTCGTGCTGATGACCTCGATCGCGTTCGCGGTCGGTGTGATCCGCCTCGGCCGGAGGCAGTGTCTGGTGCAGGAACTGCCCGCCATCGAGGGCCTCGCGCGGGTGGACGTGGTGTGCGCCGACAAGACCGGAACACTGACAGAGAACGGCATGCGGTTGGCCGAAGCCGAGCCGGTCGCCGATACGAGCCGGGAGCAGGTCGCCGCCGTACTGGCCGCGCTGGCCGGAGACGATCCCAAACCCAACGCGAGTATGCAGGCGATCGCCGAGGCGTATCCGAACAACCCGGGCTGGACCCCGACCGCGCTGGCGCCGTTCAAGTCGGCGACGAAGTGGAGTGGCATCTCCTACGGCGAAAACGGTAACTGGGTGATCGGCGCCCCAGACGTCTTGCTGAAGCCGGGAACGCCGGTGGCCGAACGCGCCGAGGAGATCGGCGCCAAAGGTCTGCGGGTCCTGCTCTTGGGAGCATCCGACCGCAGGGTCGACGACGCCGACGCGCCTGGTGCCGTCACGCCGGTATCCCTGGTGGTCCTGGAGCAGCGGGTCCGTCCCGATGCCCGCGAGACTCTGGATTACTTCGCCTCCCAAGATGTCTCGGTAAAAGTCATCTCCGGTGACAATGCGGTGTCGGTGGGGGCGGTGGCAGCCTCTCTGGGTCTGCGCGGCGAGACCATGGATGCCCGGGAACTTCCATCGGACCAGGACGCACTGGCCGACACGATGGCTGCATACACAACCTTCGGCCGGGTGCGGCCGGACCAGAAGAGGGCCATGGTGCACGCCCTGCAGTCGCGCGACCACACCGTCGCGATGACCGGTGACGGCGTGAACGACGTGCTCGCGCTCAAGGACGCCGATATCGGCGTGGCCATGGGATCGGGCAGTCCGGCCTCGCGTGCAGTAGCCCAGATCGTATTGCTGGACAACAAGTTCGCCACCCTGCCCTACGTCGTCGGTGAGGGCCGGCGGGTGATCGGCAACATCGAACGGGTGTCCAACCTGTTTCTGACCAAGACCGTCTACTCGGTGCTGTTGGCTCTGCTGGTGGGCCTGGCGGGTCTGTCGTCGAAGTTCTTCGGCACTCCGCCCCTGCTGTATCCGTTCCAGCCGATCCACGTCACCATCGCGGCCTGGTTCACAATCGGCGTGCCGGCGTTCGTCCTCTCGCTCGCGCCCAACAACGAACGGGCCCGCACCGGCTTCGTCCGCCGGGTTATGACCGCGGCGTTGCCGGCCGGTGTGGTCATCGGCGCGTCGACCTACGTCAGCTACCTGTCAGCACATCCGGGCCGGGACTCCAGTCCAGAACAGCTGACCCAGGCCTCCACCGGGGCCCTGATCACCCTGCTCATCGGAGCGTTGTGGGTGCTGGCCGTTGTGGCCCGTCCCTACCAGTGGTGGCGGATAGCACTGGTGGCCGTCTCCGCCGCGGCCTACGTGGTGATCTTCGCGCTTCCACTGGCCCGGGAGAAGTTCATGCTCGACCCCTCCAACGTCGCGGTGACCACGACGGCGATCGCCATCGGGTTGCTGGCGGCCGCACTGATCGAGGCACTCTGGTGGATTCAGGGCCGGTGGCTGGGCGAACCCAGGCGGGTATGGCGGTAGCCGCACACGGTGCGTAGATTGGCGCGGGGGTTTGTTCCGGGCAACCGGATGACATACGGGTGCGCGACGCGCGCCGGGAAAGGAAGAACACATGTCGTTCATCGACAAGGCCAAGGAAGCCCTCGGCGACGCCAAGGAAGCCGCCCTGGACGCGGCTGAGAAGGCCAAGGACCTGATCAACGAGAACGTCGACAAGGTTGAGGGCGCGATCGACAAGGCCGGCGACTTCATCGACGAGAAGACCGGCGGCAAGTTCGCCGAGACCGTCGACAAGGTGCAGGGCGCCGCGCACACCGCCGTCGGCAAGGTGACCGAGGCCGCCAACACCGCCAAGGATGCCGCGGCCGGTGCCGCTGAGACCGTCGCCGACAAGGTCGACGGCCAGTAATCAGCTGTCATGGCGAAGGTTTCGGCTTCAGTCGAGGTTCCGCTTTCGCCGCAGGAGGCGTGGGAACATGCCTCCGACCTCTCCCGGTACAAGGAATGGCTGACCATCCACCGGGTCTGGCGTACGAAGCTGCCCGAGACACTCGACAAAGGCACAGTCGTGGAGTCCATCGTCGAGGTCAAAGGCATGCCCAACCGGATCACGTGGACGATCGTGAACTTCAAACCACCGGAGTCGATGACGCTCAACGGTGTCGGCGTCGGCGGGGTGAAGGTCAAATTGATCGGTAAGGTCCGCCCGGACGGTAAGGACGGGGCCGCAGGCAACGGGGGATCGGTCGTCTCTCTTGACGTCCACCTCGGCGGCCCCGCCCTGTTCGGCCCGATCGGCATGATCGTGGCTGCCGCACTGCGCGGCGACATTCAGGCCTCGCTGGATCGCTTCGTCACCGTCTTCACAGCGGCCTGAGTTCGATCTGTTACCGGTTCTCGGGCTCAGGGCATTGAATCGGGAGCTGACCCTTGCGCAGCGTCTCGAGCAGTTCGTGGTACGGCCCCACCAGATAGGCGGTGTCGCCGGCGCGCAGGTGGGCGTCCCGGTGGGGATGCAGCACCTCGTCCTGGCCGTCGCGTTCCAGTGCGATCACGCGGGTCTGGGTGGACAGCTCGAACATCTGCACACCGTCGAGTTCACTTCCCGGTTGCACTTCCACGCCGCCCACCATGAAGGAACGTTGGCCCACCGAGAAGGTGCCGAGCACCTCCAGGCCCATGGCTGCGCCGATGAACCATGGTGTGGCCAGGTCCACGGTCGACCGTACGTACTGGAAGCCGAGGCGGTGTCCTACCGCATCACCGAGATCCCGGTCGAAGATCCGCATCACGATGGGAATCCGCTGGCCGTGCGGTGTCTGATCCGACCCGATGATCTCGCGCAGCACGATGCCGGTTTCGATGTTGACCATGTCGTGGTTGGTGAGCACGGCGATAGCGCGGGCATGTTCGACCCGGGCGGCCTCCAAGGTATTGCGCTGGGTCGCGTCGCCGAGGATGACGGAGATCCTCTGTTCCGCCGCCGCGGGCAGATACGGGTTGGTCTCGTCGCGTTCGATGACCACCACCGAGTAGCCCGCCTCCTTGAGCATGCTCGCAACCCGGATACCGAAGGAGCCCAAGCCGACCACGACGAAATGCCGTTTCATATGTCGCACATGCTGACGGCTGGTGGTCTGCGACAGCCGGCGGGACAGCAGCACATCGGCGACGAAGGCAACGACGATGGCTGTGGTCGCCAAGCCTCCGATCATCATCACGACGCCCCACAATCGAAGCCACAGCGGCTGGTGCATGAAGTTGAAATCGCCGTAGCCGACCGTCGCCAGTGTCTCCGTGGAGAAATAGAGCGCATCCATCCAGCCCATGCCCGGTGAGTTGTAAAAGAACCGGAGGATGACCGTCGAACTGATCAGCAGGCCCACCAGAACGCCAAGCGCACGGTAGAAGGTCGGATGGATGTCGTCGCTGAACGCGCGGATCGAATCGAGCAAGCGCCACAGCGCCGGGCGCTGGCGTGGGGTGATGTCCCCGGTCCGGCCGACCTTCATGCCTTGTGCCGCAAGTTCTTCCGGTCGGCCGATCATCGAGGTCCAGTCGCCCATCTGGACTGTGGTGTCCAGTGGGGGGCAGGCGATCACCTCGCCGGTGTCAGGTGAATTGTCACCTCGGATGATCGCCACCGGAGCCAGCCGGCCATAGATCTCCCGTAGCGTTCCGTCCGCCGGCGCGATTGCGCCGGACACCACGAAGTCCACTTCTCCGACGTGGATGGTGTGCGCGGTGCGGCCGAGAAGCGCCTCGACCACCGAGGGGGCCGCCAGATCCGCGACATCGAGCATGTCGCCTGGATCGTCGGGCTCATCCATGGCCTGACGAAGCGAGGCATTCGAGATCCGGGCCACCACGCGAACCGTCGGGTTGGCGCGACGGGCCAGCAGCGCAACCTCGAGGTTGAGGGCATCATCCGGCGAGGCTGCGATCACCGCGTGGGCGCACGCTACGTCAGCGGCCTCCAGGGCCTTCGGGGACTTCAGTGGCACGACGCTGACCTCGGCGTCGTTGAGCTCGTCGATGATCTGCATCGCGAGCGCATCGTCCCCGGAGACGATGATGTGACCGCGCATAGGAAAAAGCTACCCGCAAAACGCCTCGTCGGCCGATTAGGGTTGACGGATGGCACGAGTGCGCCCCGGCTGGTTGCTGGTGCTCTGCGCGGCCGGATTGTCGGTGAACTGTTGGTTGCCGTGGCTGACCACATCAGCACTCGGCGGCGGCCGGGCCAGCGCCATCGGTGGCACGGTCGGCAGTATCACCCTGGCTCCGCGGTTCGGTGCCGGACAGCTGATCGTGTTGCTGTCCTCGGTGCTCGTCGTTCTCGGGGCGATGGTCGCCCGGGACCTGGCTCCGCGGCTGTCGGCGGCTGTCGCGGTGGTGGTCTCGATAGCCGTCGCTGTTCTGGTGTGGTGGTACTACCACGCCAATGTCAAACCTCCGGTCGTCGCCGGCTACGGGCTGTACCTGGGTGTGGCCTTCGTCCTGGGCGTGCTTGTCTGCTCGGTCTGGGCACTGGTTACCTCGCTGGTCAACCGATAGGCAGGCCTTTGCTGGAAGTGCGCCGGTAGGCTGTCTCCGGTTGCGAAGGAGTGAAGTTGCGCGCAGTGATAAGACCTGTCCCACAGGGGCTGGTGGCTCTGACGGCGGCGGTGGCCGTGATGCTTACCGGCTGTTCAGGAGGCGGAAAACCGACTTCGGAACAGTGCCAGACGGTGCCGGTTCAACTCGCAGACGTGCCGACCCGCACCGATCAGGAGCCCAAGATGAAGGTGCCTTTGCCGCCGGGCTGGGAGCGCACCACCAAGATGGACAACGAATCGATCCGGTTCGCGATCCGCAATCCTGCGCTGTCGGCAGACGGATTCACGCCCAATGCGGTGGTCACCCTGCAGAAGATCGGTCTCGACGTCGGTAAGCCCTCACAGATCCTGGACGCCCAGAACGATCAGCTGGCCAAGAAGCTCAAGGCCACCGATCTCAAGAGCACGCCGACCGAGGTGTGCGGAGCGCCGGCACTGTCGAGCACGTACACCGCGCCGGAGATGAAGATCAGCCCCAACCCGAAGATCCCGGTGGTGCCCAGCCGTAAGGCCACTTCACTCGGGGCGGTGTATCGGGGTGAGGACGCGAACTACGTCGCGACGCTCACCGTGCAGTCGGTGAAGCCGGACGACAAAGTCTTCGTGCAGGATGCGCAGACCATCCTCAAGGGTTTCCAGCTACTGCCGCCCAAGAGCTAGAGCCCGATCGCCGAGGCCGCCGATTCGGTCTCCCGCCAGCGCCGAACATCGGCGCCGGACACCCAGGTCGAATGTGTTCCGCTGGAGATCCGTTCCGGCAGTTGGAGTTTGCAAACCGGGCCGTCCTCGATTCGAGCGGCATCGAACACCAGGCAGTAGGACGCGTCGGCGTTCATATCGGTGGTCAGGGTGACCAGATAGCCGTCGTCCTCAGCACTGCTGCCGACTCTGGGCGCCATCGCCGTCTCACTGCCGAAGACGCCCTCGCCGAAGCTGATGCGATTTTCGGTTCCGCTGACCACGTCGTGACGGATCAGGCCGTCGAACAGAAACCAGCCCGGCTTTCCGGTGGCCGCGTAGACATACCGGTAGGGCTCGCCGCCGTGGGTGGCGTTGATCATGCCGAACTCGGAGATGTTCTCCGACAGCGGTTGTTCGGTGGTGACTCCGGTCCTGAGGTTGAACCGCCAACGGTGCAGTCGGGTCTGCATGCGGTCGAGTGCGAGGAACCGGAACGCGCGCTGCCACTTGGTGCCGGTTCCGTTGTCGGCCGGTTCCGGGTCACCCTGATAGAACCCGTCGACGACGATCTCGTCGCCGTCCTCATAGGCGTTGGTGAAGTGCAGAACGAAGGTGGGATCGGCTTCGAACCATCGCACATCGGCCGCGGTTCCGCGTCGTGGCAGAACCGCGAACCGGGAGGGCATATCAGGGTGGAACCGCGCGACGTGGAGGTCGCGTTCCAGCAGTTCGGGTTCCCAGAACAACGGGAAGTCGTTGAGAATCGCGTAGTTGCGGGTGAACGCCATATCGTGCGGCAGGCGCGGTCCGGGCAGTGGAATGCCGGCGTAGTGCACCACGTCGTTGTTCGCGTCGACCACGCCGTAGTGCAGGTACGGTTCCTGCTTGCTGTAGTTGAAGAACAGCATCTCGTCAGTGCGCTCATCGACCTTGGGATGCGCTGACACCCCCACGCCGAAGGGGAATCCGCCGTTCCAGGACTCCTTACCTCGTGTCTCGCCGGTGTACGGGTCGACCCGATACAGATCGCCGCACTGGTAGAAGCTGGTCAGCGCGGTTCCGCGGTGCACGACGACGTCGGTGCTGGAGGCGTCCTTGAGCATCGTGCGCGCGCCCCAGCCGTAGTCGACCTTGGCCAGTGACAGCGGTTCGGCGAGACCAGGCCATAACGAACCACCGGCCTGCTGCTCGGCCTCGAAGGCCGCGGTGCGCACGAAACGATTGCGGTAGAACGCTTTTCCATCGCGGAAGCCCACGATCTGAAGCATCCCGTCACCGTCGAACGGGTGGTAGGTCTTCAGCGCGGGATGCAGCGGGTTTTCGGTGTTGCGTAGATAGATGCCGTCCAAGTCGGCGGGAACCTCACCCTCGACCGCGATCAGGTCGTCAGCGCGCCACTCGGTGGTCTGCGGCCGCCACGGCCCGGTCCGGTAGGGGTGGTCATCGTCCTCGGGCAGGGTGGATAGAAACTTTCCAACGACCTCAACGTCCATCTTGTGAACCCCTCATTCCTCCGGCGCCGCGATCACGAAGCTCACTGTGGTGGCGGTGCTTCCGCCGAGATTGAGGGTGCCGAACCGGCGTGCTCCCTCGACCTGGTACTCACCGGCCAGGCCGCTGACCTGCTTGGCGGCGTCCAGCATCATTCGTACGCCGGTGGCCCCCACTGGGTGCCCACCGCCGATGAGTCCGCCGCTGGGATTGATCGGCAACCGTCCACCGATCTCGATATCGCCGGACTCGACGGCCTTCCATGATTCACCCGGTGCGGTCAGTCCGATGTGATCGATCGCGACGTACTCACTGGGCGTGAAGCAGTCATGCACCTCGAATCCGTCGATCTCGTCGAGGTCGGTCTCGGCGCGGGCGAAGGCGTCCCGGACGGCGGCTCGCAGGTGCGGCATGACGTAAGGATTGCCGCGGTCACGTTCGAGCTTCTGGCGCAGGCCGAGGCCGACGGTGCGATGGCCCCAGCCTTCGATGAGCCCGATCGGCCGCACCCCGGGATGATCGGCCAGGAACTCGTCGCTCACCAGGACCACCCCGGCGCCGCCGTCGGTCATCTGGCTGCAGTCGAACCTGCGGATGCGTCCTTCGATCGGTGGGTTGACCACGTCGTCGTCTCCGGAGGCGGACAGATCGGGAATCGTCCAGTCGCGGGTCTGGGCGTTGGGATTGCGTTTGGCGTTGGCGAGGTTGACAGCGGCGATGGCATGCAGGTGGGCGTCGTCGATACCGAATCGCCGGTCGTACTCGTCGGCGACCTGAGAGAACATGAACGGCCACATGAATGTGGCCTCCCGGCCCTCATGACCGGTCCATGCGGCGGCACCGAGATGCTGAGCGGCGATGTCGCCGGGGACTGTCTTCTCCAACTCGAGCCCGACGACGAGTGCGGTGCGGTAATTGCCGGCCCGCAGATCGGCCATCGCCGCCAGAGCAGCCACGCTGCCGGATGCGCAGGCCGCTTCGTGTCGGGTCGCCGGGGTGTCCCACAGACCCTCGTGCACGGTCGCCGGCATCGCCCCGAGATGACCCTGCTGGGCGAACATCTCGCCGAACGCATTGGCCACATGGACCACATCGATATCGGTGGCGTCGATCATCGCTCCGGCCAAAGTCTGATCGACGATCTCGCGGGTCAGGTCAGCGAAGTCGCGGCTCTCGCGAGTTAGGTTCCGGCCGAAGTCGCTCTGATAGCCGCCGAGAATCCACACATTTCCGCTCACTGTTCTGAACTTACTCCGGCTGACAAGGCTGAGCGCGGGGCGATCGTTCCTGTTTTGTGATCGGCGTCGTCCGAAACTGTGATGAACCGTTGATTGACTTGTGTGAAAACCACGCTTTCGAACCACGGGAAGTCCGATGAATCACGCCCGACAACCGCTCAACTCCGTCCTCGGTGCTGCCGGTGCAGTCGTCGTCTGCGCTGGAATGCTGACGGCACCCGCGCATCCTCAGACTCCCTCCATCGCGGTTCGGGAACTGCCGGTGGCACTACAGGCTCTCACCATCAACGACATCGTCACCCGGGTGAGCGACGCGATCACCTACGGATTCGCGGTGGCGCCGGTGTGGTACCTCGGCCTGCCGATCTCGATCCCGATGAGCATCGGTATCGGCTTCGGCTTGGCCGACCTCATTCCCGTCGTCGGGGAGGCGTTCGGTCTCACCTGGGCCCTCGATCAGGTGGCCCGCACGGTCGTCGGGATCGGACTCGGTCTGGTGGTCTACGCCGTGGGACCGCCGTTCATGGCGATTTCGTCTCTGCTTGGACTGACCTACCCATCGGTGCTGCCGGCCGCCGCCCGTCCTTCTTCGCCGCGCAGTGCCGCAGCGGTCGCGGTACTCGGCGGCGGGGCGACTGGGAACGATTCCCCGTTGGCGCCCAGGCGAATTCACCGCAGTTCTTCCGCCCAGACTGTGGCCGCGCCGCACTCGGTAGGACGGGCTAAGTCGGTGGGGACTGGTAAGGATGCGGCTGCCGCTGCGAGCCGTCCGCATGCGACGCGTCAGACACACTGACGCATCCGACGTGCCCCCGGCAGGATTCGAACCTGCGACACCGGCTTTAGGAGAGCCGTGCTCTATCCCCTGAGCTACGGGGGCGGGGACGGCTTGGAGTTTACCGCCTGCCGATCTGCCGCTCAGAGATGCGTCGACGGCTCATCCGCCGGCAGCTCACCTACCGACGTAGTCGATTCCGCACAGCGCGAGTAGGTAGCAGTGACCGCGGGCCGGCGCGGTTCTTGGGTAGTCCTTGCGGATCCAGGTGGTCAGTCGGCCTGTGGGCATTGTCGTGGCGTCAACCCGTCGGTTCATGTCGTCACCGCCTTTCGGTCGGGTCGTCATCTCCGCAATGCGTTGATGACCTGAGCGAAGTACTCACCATGGTAGTCCTGAACGATGAAATATGTCGTTCCATATTTCTCGCGGTGCCCGAGCAATGTATCGGCGATCGCATGCGGAGTTCCGCTCAGCACCGTCGGCATCGATAACAGTTGATCGTCACCGGCACCCGGAAAGTACGCGCGAGTCAAAGTCAGATCGGGCACGCCGCTGTCATCGGTGGGTACACCGGTGATCGCGAGATTGAACTCGAGTTCATCCGCACGTGACCCGGCTTGTGTGCGGACGAACTCGACACGTTCTGCCATCGGGTCCGGGTTCTCGGCAGTCGGAAGGCCGCCACCGGTGAACCCGATGATGTCCGCGTGCTGCGCCGCGATTCGCAGGACACGATCACCGTTGCCCGCGATCAGCACGGGAATCGACGGTGCGGCGGCCTTCACATACATGGTGGTGTGGCGCAGATGGTCAACCCGTTGTCCGGCAGTGGGATACGGGATCCCGGCGGCCTCGAACTCCTCGCGGACGTAGCCGGTTCCCAGGCCGAGTTCGAGCCGGCCGTCTGAGAGCACATCGACGGCAAAGGCATCGCGGGCGAGCAGGGTCGGCGAATAGAACGCGGCGTTGAGGACGAAGGTGCCGACCCGGATGTCGGCGGCGTCGGCGGCCGCCATCATGGTGACGAACGGCGCGGGGGCTCCGATGTGATCGGGGACGTGTACGACGTCGTAGCCCAGATCGGCGAACCGGCGCACCTTCTCCCGGAAGCGCTCCGCCGACTTGATCGTCCGAAGTCCGATGCCGAACCGGAAGTCCCTAACCATCACGTCATGCTAAGCCGCGTCACGGCCGTCGCGAAGGTGTTGATCAGCTGAGCGGCAACTCCGCGATCACCTGTCCGGTCGGTTGCGTCGATCCGGTGCCCGGTTCCAGTGTGAAACGAAGTTTGGTCGACGCGCCCAGGTTCGTCAGGACAGCGGTAGTGGACGGTGCGACAGCCTTGTCGTCCATGGTTCCCGCCGAGGTGGCTCCGGTGTCGCTCACGAGCCACATCTGATAGACCGTGCCGGGCGAAGGCGGAGGCACATCGTTCATCACCAGCACTCCGGCATCGCGATCACGGGAGAACACCACCGTCGCGGTACCGCCCGCCGGGATCGCACCGGACACGGTGTGCACATCGGGTGCGGAGAACACCTGCTGTGCGGTCGACTGTGGCGCCGGCGGCCGCAGGGTCAGCCCGAAACCGACTGCGCCGAGGCCCAGTGCCACCGCGGCCGCGGCAGTCAGTGCGGCGATCCGCCGGCGCGACCCGGTCTGCCGCGCCCCGGTTACGGGCAGAGCGCGGACGTTGTCGTCGTCGATGGCCGACAGCAGCCGACGGCGCAGATCGGTGGAGGGCGATCGTGCGCCGGCCGCCGAGACGACAGCCATGGTTTCGCGTACGGCACGGACCTCGTCGTAGAACGCGTCGGCCACGGGCAGGCCGGCTTGGGCGAGCGTGCTCTCCAACTCGTCGCGTTCGCCGTCGGGCACCGCGTTCAGCGCGTACGGGACAGCCAGTTCCAGGAGTTCGCCGTCGTGAGGTTCGGTCATCGCACACCCAGACAGTTCCGCAGGTTTCGCAGCGCGTCGCGCATCCGGGACTTCACGGTGGCCAGGTTTGCCGCCAGTCGCTCGGAGACCTCCACATAGGTCATGCCGCCGTAGTAGGCGAGTTCGATGCACTCACGCTGGACCTCGGTCAGGCTGTCGAGGCATGCCGTGACCCGCCGCTGTTCGTCGCTGGAGATCGCCGCATCGCTGACGTGGTCGGACGGACGCTCGACAGTCGTGGTCCCGTACTGGAAGTCACGTCTGGTGGCGGCCTGCTCGGAGCGAACGCGATCCACCGCACGGCGGTGGGCCAGCGTGAGCAGCCAGGCCAGCGGGCTGCCGGAGGCTGGGTCGTAGCTCTCCGCGGTCCGCCACACCTGAAGGTAGATCTCCTGGGTGGTCTCTTCGCTGTAACCGGGATCGCGCAGTACCCGCAGCACCGTTCCGTACACCCGCGAGCAGGTCGCGTCATAGAAGGCGGCGAACGCGTCCCGGTCCCGGTGAGCCACCCGCCGCAGCAGGTTATCGAGATCGGCGGTCACCGGCCGCTCTCCTTCGTCTTCACCATCGACCCGAAGCGTAATGGGCCGGTCGAGCAGTTCGGTCACGAGGCCGCGAAGGACGGGCCGTTCGCCGCCCAGGCCGGCCCGCGCCGCCAGGCGGGCTGCGGGACCGTGCGTCGACGTAGCAGCAGTGACTGCATTCGCATGCTCAGCGCCGCCCGCTGCGGGGCCAGCGGAGTGATCACCTGTTGCCACAGCACCCGGGCGGCAGTGGCCGAGCGGCGGGATCCGCGCCAGGTCGCGACCATAGCGGCCTGCTGATCGCTGTGCAGTGACAGCGTCAGGTCCAGGTCGTCGCCGGGTCGCGGCGCCCGAAGCAGGTAGTAGCCCGCATGAGAGGCTCCGTTGAGCGCAACCGGATCGTCATCGCCGGGTGGCAACAGGTGCGCACTGCGCGCACCGTCGACGTCTTGAACCTCCGCGATGACTGCGCGCAGCACGCCGCCGGCATCGTGGCACCAGAACAGGCTGAGCGGCGCGAAGCTGTGGCCGAGTACGCGCGGCATCAGCAGCGCGGTCACCCGCCCGCCCGGCAGGGGCATGCCGTTGCGTGCGAGAAAGGCGTCGACCCGCTGGCGCAGGGTGTCCTGTGGGGATCCGTCGAGGTGGTCGGCGGCCTCGAAACGCGCGAACGGGCGCAGCCACCCCGGCAGTCGCGGCAGGTCGTCGATGTCGACGTACCAGCTGTAACTCCGGTGCTCGCCGTAGTGGCGCACAGGGGATCGGTGCAGGTGGGTGACCCTGGTCGGGTAGAGCGCCGGTTTGCTCGTCGTTCCTGTCATGCCCTGTATTCGGAGCCGGTGTCAATCCGGATGGGTCCGATCAGATTCCGATCCAGATGCCGCCGCCGAAGCCGAACCCCAAGTCGCCGTAACCCCAACCGGGGTAGGGGTTGGTGAAGGCCGGATCAGGCGAGGTGGTGATCGCGGTGTGCCCCGGGGGCCTGGTGCACATCCGGGTGTTGGGCCCGATATCGGTGCAGTCCGGCCCGGTGAGCGCGGGCGCGGCGAACAACAGCGCGGCAGCCACGGCTGCCGCAACTGACAGAGCCTCCTTATCGCGCAGAGTACAAACCCCTGCCGGTGATCAGCGGCAGGTCCAGGGTGGTTCGGATGCCGGGTTCGGCGGCGACGACGGCAGGGATCGCGTTGACCACGCGGGTCGCGGTGGCCAGCACGCCGGCGTGGTTGTGATCGCCGTTGGGGCTCGACAGGCTCAGTTCGAGGACGTAGCACGGCTCACCGGTGATCTCGATGCGATAGTTACCGCCCTCCTGTGCCGGCTGCGGCCAGTCCGGGCAGAGGTCGTCGCGCAATCGGGTGATGTGTTCGAGCACGATCACCGGCGCCCCGCCGACGAGGCCGATCACTTCGAAGCGCAGCGCCGCGGCGGTGCCCTTGGCGATATGGCCACTGGCGATATCGAAGTCCTCGGGTGCGGGCTCCCGGACGTACATCTCTTCGAGGCCGTCGAGTTCGACACCTAGTCCGGCGGCGAGCTGGCGCACCACCGAGCCCCAGCCGATGCTCAGTACGCCCGGCTGCAGCAGCATCGGGATCTCGTCCATCGGCTTGCCGAAGCCCATCACGTCGAACATGACCGTGGCGCTGTCATAGGTCGCGTAGTTGACGATCTCCATACAGCGCACCTGATCGATGGTCTGGCAGGTTCCCATCAATGCCAGGGGTATCAGATCGTTGGCGAAGCCGGGGTCGATGCCGTTGACGTAGAGACTCGAATTCCCTTCGCGCGCAGCGTCTTCGAGCGGCTTGATCATCTCGTCCGGAATGACCTGCCAGGGATACTGCAGGAACACCGGCCCGCTGCCGACGACGTTCACCCCGGCGGCGAGGATCCGGCGGTAGTCCTCGAGGGCCTCAAGCAGGCGGTTGTCCGCCATCGCGGTGTAGACGGCGCAGTCCGGCTTGGTCGCCAGCACGGCGTCGAGGTCGTTGGAGGCCTTCACCCCGGTGGTGACGTCGAGTCCGGCGAGTTCGCCGGCGTCCATCCCCGCCTTCGCCTCGGAGGACACCCACACACCGACGAGCTCGAAGTCGGGGTTGGCGATGAGCGTCCGTAGTGCGTGACCCCCGACGTTTCCGGTGCCGATCTGAACGACGCGAATGGGCATGACGGGTCTCCTTCGTTTACAGATCGGGGATCGGCAGATCGAGATTGGGGACGTTGATGCCGCCGTCGACCTCGATCACCTTTCCGGTGAGATAACTGGATGCCGGCGAGGCGAGGTAGACGGCGGCAGCGGCGATGTCGAGCGGATCGCCGAGCCGGCGCAGCGGGGTGGCTTTCTCCATCGGCTCGCGCAACGCATCGTTGGACGCCACGATGTCGAGGGCGGAGGTCAGGATCGAGCCCGGTGCGATGGCGTTGACGCGAATCCGCGGGCACAGGTCCAGGGCCGTCAGTCTGGTGTACTGCGCCAGTGCGGCCTTGGCGGTGCTGTAGGCGGCGAAGCCACGCCCGGCCGTGCGTCCCATGGTGGAGGTGATGTTGATGATGTTGCCGCCACCGGAGTGCTCCAGCATCAGCGGCACGGCGGCGACGGTGAGCGCGTGGGCGGTCAGCACGTTGAAGGTGAACGCGTCCCGCATCTCCTTGACGCTCGTCGTCAGCAGCGCATTGGGCATGCTGCCGCCGACGTTGTTGACGACGATGTCCAGCCGGCCGAAGGCTTCCACCGCGGCGGCGGCCAGTTCCGCCGTCGACTCGGGCTTGGCCAGATCGGCGACGACGATGTGCGCGCGCCGGCCCAGGCCGCGGATCTGACCGGCGACCGTCTCCAGTTCGGATTCGGTTCGGGAGGAGATCAGGACGTCGGCGCCGACCTCGGCGAACGCCACCGCGATGGCCGCCCCCAGTCCGCGGCCCGCGCCGGTCACGACCGCCACCTGACCGTCGAGTCGGAATTTGTCGAGAATCACGTCTTGTTTGTAACAGACGCGGTGTAACACGTTCTAGTTCTTGACGGGAGCCTTCTTGGCGGGGGCCTTTTTCGCCGGGGTCTTCTTGGCCGGGGCTTTCTTGGCCGGGGCCATGGCGGCAGACTCCTCGCGCCTGCGCCGCACACTCGCCTCCAGTTTGGCCAGCAGATCCGAGACATCCTCGGTCTCGTCCAACCGGGTGGGCTTGTCCTCAGTGGTGAACGCCTCGCCGCCGGCCAGTTTGGCTTCGACGAGTTCCTTCAACTGCTCCTGATAGGTGTCGGTGAACTCCCCGGGGTGGAAGTCCGCCGCCATCGACTCGACCACCTGCCCGGCCATCTTGAGTTCGGGAGCCCGAACCTCGACATCGGCGTCCAGGGACGGGAAGTCCGGGTCGCGGATCTCGTCAGGCCAGAGCAGGGTGTGAACCACCATCACGTTGCGCTTGGAGAAGTCCTTGACCCGCAACGCGGCCAACCGGGTCTTGTTGCGCAACGCGAAGTGCACGATCGCCACCCGATCGGTCTCGCTGAGTGCTTTGGCAAGCAGCACATACGATTTCGGCGACTTGCCGTCGGGTTCGAGGTAGTAGCTGCGGTCGTACATGAGCGGATCGATCTCACTGGCAGGCACGAACTGCAGCACCTCGATCTCGTGGCTGCGCTCCTCGGGCAGGGTGGCGATATCGTTCTCGGTGATCACCACCGTCTGCCCGTTGTCAGCCTCGTAGGCCTTGGCGATATCGCGGTACTCCACCACCTCGCCGCACTCGGTGCAGACCCTCTTGTACTGGATGCGGCCGTTGTCCTTGGCATGCACCTGGTGAAACTTCAGATCGTGATCCTCAGTGGCGCTGTACACCTTGACCGGTACGTTCACCAGTCCGAAGGCGACAGACCCCTTCCAGATCGACCGCATCAGATCGCCGGGAACAATTCGGGGTCAAGGCCCATCGCGACCTCGGGGTCCAACCCTCCGGCGCTCAGATTCGGGTCATCCGGTTGCATCTTGCACTGGCCGAACAGAGGAGTCTGGCCGCCCGTGCAGTACGGGTCGGTGATGTCCGGATTTGCCGACGCGGCGGGTGCGGACAGCAAGGCCGTTGCCACCAGAAGGCTGGCTGCTAGCAGGCTTTTCATTGTTCCAGGCTACCAGCGGGTAATACCGTGGGGTGGTGAGCGAGGTGTGGCCCCCGGGAGCGACGACGGGCCCGCTGGTGACACTGACTAACGCCGCCAAGGTGCTGTATCCGGCCACCGGAACCACCAAAGCCGACGTCTTCCGGTACTACACGACGATCGCCGATGTGATGCTGCCGCACGTAGCCGGCCGGCCCGCCACCCGCAAACGGTGGCCGAACGGTGTCGCAGAACCCGCCTTCTTCGAGAAGGAACTGGCGAAGTCGGCGCCGGCCTGGTTGCATCGCGGAGTCCTGAAGCACCGCTCCGGTGACACCGTCTACCCGATCATCGACAGCTCGACCGCGCTGGCGTGGATCGCCCAGCAGGCCGCTCTGGAAGTCCATGTGCCGCAGTGGCGATTCGCCGCCGACGGAACGCCTGGACCGGCCAACCGGCTGGTGTTCGATCTGGATCCGGGCGAGGACGTCACCATGGCGCAGTTGGGTGAGGTGGCACGGGCGGTTCGGGAACTGATGGGCGATATCGGGCTGACGGTCTATCCGTTGACCAGCGGCAGCAAGGGTCTGCACCTCTACGTGCCCCTGGCGGACCCGAAGAGCAGCAGCGGTGCATCGGTCCTGGCCCGTAGCCTCGCGCAGCAGCTCGAGAAGCTCATGCCCGATCTGGTCACGGCCACGATGACCAAGAGCCTGCGGGCCGGAAAGGTCTTCCTCGACTGGAGTCAGAACAATGCCGCCAAGACCACCATCGCGCCCTACTCCCTACGCGGCCGGGAGGTCCCCACGGTCGCAGCGCCGCGGACCTGGGATGAGATCGGCGACCCGCAGGTGCGGCAGTTGCGATTCGACGAGGTTCTCGCCCGGGTAGCCGAACACGGCGATCTGCTGGCCGGTCTCGACGATGTGATGAATTCGGATCGCCTGAAGACGTACCGGGGCAAGCGTGATGCGGCCAAGACACCGGAACCCGTGCCGACGTCGCCGCCCGTGCCGGGCGACGGCAGCCGCTTCGTCATTCAGGAGCATCGCGCGCGACGTCTGCACTATGACTTCCGTCTCGAGCGCGACGGCGTGCTGGTGTCGTGGGCGGTGCCGAAGAATCTCCCGGACACCCCCTCGGTGAATCACCTGGCCGTGCAAACCGAGGACCACCCGTTGGAGTACGCGAGCTTCGAAGGAACGATTCCCAAGGGGGAATACGGCGCCGGCAAGGTCGTCGTCTGGGATTCGGGGACCTATGAGACACAGAAGTTCACCGACCGTGAGGTGATCGTCGACCTGCACGGTCAACGGATCTCCGGCCGCTACGCCTTGATCCGGACCGATGGCGACCAGTGGCTCGCGCATCGGATGAAGGAACAGCCGAACCCCAGACTGCAGGACTTCGAACCGATGCTCGCCACGCTTGGATCGGTCGACAAACTCACCGCCGCGCAGTACGCCTTCGAGGGCAAGTACGACGGATACCGGTTACTGGCCGAAGTCGATCACGGCCGATTGCGGCTGCAGTCGCGCAATGGACGCGACGTCACCGCCGAGTACCCGCAGTTGCGATCGCTTGCCGACGCGCTGGCAGGGCATCACGTCATCCTCGACGGTGAGGGGGTGGCCCTCGACGGTCACGGGAAGCCCAACTTCGAGCGGATGCAGAACCGGTCTCGGGCCGACCGGATCGAGTTCTGGGCCTTCGACATTCTTGAGCTGGACGGTCGTTCGCTGCTTCGGGCCAAGTACCGCGATCGTCGCAAGATGCTCGAAACACTATCGGAGGGAACAGGTCTCATCGTCCCGGGTCTCATCGACGCCGATGGGGCCGAGGCGCTGTCCTATTCGCGTAAGCGCGGGTGGGAGGGGGTCGTCGCCAAGCGCTGGGATTCGACCTATCAGCCCGGCCGGCGTTCGGCGGCGTGGATCAAGGACAAGAACTGGAACACCCAGGAAGCCGTCATCGGTGGCTGGCGCGAGGGCAACGGCGGACGCTCCAGCGGTATCGGCGCGTTGATGCTCGGCATCCCCGAGAACGGGGGGCTCAAGTTCATCGGCCGGGTGGGCACCGGCTTCAGCGAGAGGGAGCTCGCGAAACTCAAGGGGATTCTCGCACCGCTGCACACCGATGAGTCGCCATTCCATCCTGCGCTGCCGCGCGCGGAGGCCAGAGGCGTCACGTACGTGCGGCCGGAACTGGTCGGCGAGGTGCGCTACGGCGAGATGACCTCTGATGGTCATCTGCGGCATCCGAGCTGGCGCGGACTGCGTCCGGACAAGGACCCCGAAGGCGTCGAATTTGAGCGTCCGCAGTAGAGGCTGTCGCGATTTCAAATCCGCCTGGGAGAAGGCGTACAGGTTCGGCAATTTCTCCGAATGTGCCCGTTTTTAGACTTATTGTCTGGAGCGCCATTCGATGTTGGTGGATCCCTGTGGACGAAAGGCCTCGATGAGTACTGCTGGTGAGCGCGCAGCGCAGTTGG
The DNA here is from genome assembly GCA_964344085.1 of uncultured Mycobacterium sp. Lineage (GTDB taxonomy): Bacteria > Actinomycetota > Actinomycetes > Mycobacteriales > Mycobacteriaceae > Mycobacterium. The sequence continues at coordinate 54,612 of CAYFMA010000003.1, read as the reverse complement.
CGCTTGTTTCGCGGCTGAAGACGATCTTCCCCGAGGTGCCCGAGTGGCCGCTGGCCGACGACATCACCCATGATCACTGGCTGGCCTACATGAAGACCGCCCACGATGTGGGCGGCGAACTCGACTTCCCGCATCTCTATGAGAACAAAGAAGAAGAGCAGTGGGAACTGATGACCTACGTGCTCTGCGAGGTTCTCGGCTGGAAGGGGATCTGGGTCTCCGAGGAGAGGCGCCGGATCGCGAATGTGGATGTGGGTCGTGCGATCTATCTCGGACTGCCTTACTACAGCCGGTGGCTGTGGTCGGTGGGCCGGCTACTGATCGAGAAGCAATACATCTCCTGGGGCGAGTTGACCGATCGGCTGGCCGAGGTCGCGGCCCGCTACCCAGGATCGCTCAAGGGGGAGTACCCGGAGGCGAATCCGAAGTTCGAGGGCGACGGTTCGCATGTCAAGCGCAACAAGCACATCGAAGAGGCCATGGGCAAGGGCGACCCGAACTGCTTCGCCGGCCAGGCCGGTCCTGCGAAGTTCAAGAAGGGTGACAAGGTCCGGGTCAAGGAACTCCCCGCCATGTTCTACACGCGCACTCCGGAGTACTGCCGCGGTGCCGAGGGCATCATCGCCGAGGTGGCCTATGAGACCCCTGCCCCTGAGGACGAGACCTGGTGCCGGGAGGACGCCAAGCCGGAATGGATGTACATCGTCCGGTTCAACCAATCCGAGTTGTGGGATGTCTACACCGGACCGAAGAACGACACTCTGCAGACCGAGATCCCCGAGCGCTGGCTGGAGGCCGCCAATGTCTGATCACCATGACCATGACCATGACCATGACCATGACCACAGCATCGACGGAGACCACATTCGGACCGTCAAGCCGATGGTCGACGAGATCACCGACTTCGAGGTGCTCGAGATAGCACTGCGCGAACTGTGCATCGAGAAAGGCCTTTTCACCGCAGCCGAGCACCGCCAGTTCACCGAGTACGCCGAGCAGATCGGACCCACCCCGGCGGCACGGCTGGTGGCCAAGGCCTGGCTGGATCCGGCATTCAAGAAACTGGTGCTCGAGGATGCGGTCGAGGCGTCCAAGGCTGTCGGGGTGGACTGGCTGGATCCCACCGGTTTCGGCACTCCTAGTGACTTCACCGCGTTCAAGGTCCTGGAGAACACCCCTGAGGTGCACAACGTGATCGTCTGCGCCCTGTGCTCCTGCTATCCGCGACCGATCCTGGGCAACTCACCGGAGTGGTACCGCACCCCGAACTATCGCCGCCGCATCGTTCGCTGGCCCCGGCAGGTCCTCTCGGAGTTCGGTCTGGAGCTGCCCGATGGTGTCGAGGTGCGGGTTGAGGACTCCAACCAGAAGCACCGATTCATGGTCATGCCGATGCGCCCCGAGGGCACCGAGGGCTGGACCGAAGATCAGCTCGCGGAGATCATCACCCGCGACAGCCTGATCGGTGTGGCGTTGCCCAAGCCCGGTGTCACCACCAACGTCACAATGCTGGTGCGTCCCGCTGTCCGCCCGGTCAAGGAATGACAGTGCCCACCCCGGGACAGGTGGCGGCAAAGGACTTCGCCGTCCTCGACGAAATCGTTGTGCGCAACCATATTTGGCCGGTGATGACCGCGAAGTACGGTGTGGAGAATCCGCTTCCGCCGTGGAAAACCAGCCTCGACGGCCTCTGTGATGCTCTCGACAAATCTTGCGCACCTGAAGAGGATTTGTCGCTGACCTTCAAGGAGCGCCGCGATGAGGAGGACGAACTCTCGGCTACCCGGTACGCCGATCTGCCGTATCCGGAGAACCAGCTCGTGGCGCTCGCTCATTCACTGCTGGCCCGCGGTGTCATCAGCGAGGCCGATCTGAGCGTGCGATTGGCCGCCATCCGCGCGCGTCTGGAAGCGGATTAATCGATCTGGTGACCGCTCACGCGACGCCGTCGGGCGGTAACAGCCGTTCGGGGTGGTGGTAGTCGATAAAAACGCGCCGGATTAGGACGCGAACTTGCAGGGGCGCGAACTCCTCCCGGGGCTGGAAACTTTTAGCGGAGCGGATCGCGGGAGTCGCCGTTGCGGGGCAATTTCCTACCTATCGCAGCAGCACCGCGAGGCACTGGATTTTGGCCCTCGACGTTAAAGACAGCCGCCATAGGGCCCTTCGGCCCGGGAAATTGGGTGTAATCGACCCTCTGCCCTTGTTGGATGTTCTGCGGCAGGTTTGTATAGCGGAACCCCAAGTCCCGCCCGCCGTCGTCGGGCGTGATAAATCCGAAGCCTTTAGTGACGTCGTAAAACTTGACTATTCCGCTGTCCGCTGATGCCGCTCCGCCGCCGGCAGCACCGATCCCCGACGCCACAACCAACACACCGACACCCATTGCCTTCGCCGCTGAACGCATCACACCGACTCCTCGCATAGGGGCACTGGACGGGAACGAACTGGGTCAGGCAGAAGGAATGCGCCAGGTTCTGCCGGCTAGACGCAACTATTACATGAGTTTTGCCACTTAGAGACGAAAGGTCGGAAGTCGTTCGGTGCGGCCGTCGGGGCGTTTTCGGGTTCTATGACGGCCCTCTGACAGGAATCGGCCCACCGATCGGGGGACTCCCCATTCATCCACGAATTGGCCGAAAGCACTACAGCGACCGCGGTCCACCGGCGCGACAGTGAAGACATGACCAGATTCACTCACGCACTCGTCGCCACCGCCGTACTGCTCGGAGTCGCCATCGGAGGCGCTGCCGTCGCGTCCGCCGATTCACCGTCGAGCACGCTGACCGTCCAGGACGGCGGAGCCGTCAGCGCCGCAGCCGTCGACGGAGCCTCGATCGACCACGACGGCACTCAGGGCCGGATCACCGGACCGCTGACCATCGCCCGTCCTCAGATCAAGGCGGGAAGCTCAGCCTCGCAGGATGGGTCGTAACGCATCGAGCACGCTGGCGTCCTCAATGGTGGAGGGCACCGGTTCATCGAGGCCATCCGCGATGCCGCGCATCGTCTTGCGCAGGATCTTGCCGGACCGGGTCTTGGGTAAGGCGGGAACGATGTCCACGCGGCGCAGGGCGGCCACCGGGCCGATGTCCTCACGCACCGCGGCGACCAATTCCTTCTCCAGTCCGTCGCCCGTCGCACCGGCCTTGAGGACCACGAACCCCCTCGGCTCCTGACCCTTGATCTCGTCGGCCACACCGATCACCGCACACTCGGCTACCGCCGGGTGCGCTGCCAGTACGGCCTCGATCGCGCCGGTGGAGAGGCGATGGCCGGCGACATTGATCACGTCGTCGATACGGCCCATCACGAAGAGGTAGCCGTCCTGATCGAGATGGCCACCATCGCCGGTCAGGTAATAGCCGGGATGCTCGCACAGATACGAAGCCTCGAACCGGGCGTCATCTCCCCACAGTGTGGGCAATGTGCCGGGCGGCAGGGGCAGAGCGATGCAGATGGCGCCGTCCTCACCGGGCTCGCACCCGGATCCGTCGGTGTGCAGGATCTGTACGTCATAACCCGGCATGGGGACGGTAGGCGACCCGGGCTTGAGCGAAAGCTGTTCGATACCAACGGGATTGGCCGCGATCGACCAACCGGTCTCGGTCTGCCACCAGTGGTCGATCACCGGGATTCCGAGTTTCTCCGTCGCCCACGCGTAGGTGTCGGGATCGAGGCGCTCGCCGGCCTGGAACAGATATTTCAGCTTGGACAGGTCATAGCGACCGATATGTGAACCCTCCGGATCCTCCTTGCGGATCACCCGGACCGCCGTCGGCGCACTGAAGAGCACCTTGACCCCGTACTCGGAGGCCACCCGCCAGAACGCGCCCGGATCGGGCGTGCCGATCGGCTTGCCCTCATAGAGAACGGTGGTGGCGCCGGCGAACAGCGGGCCGTACACGATGTAGGAATGGCCGACCACCCAGCCGACGTCGGAGGCGGCCCAGAACACGTCGCCGGGATCGATGTCGTAGATGTTCTTCATCGTCCACATCAGAGCGACCGCGTGACCGCCGTTATCCCGGACGATGCCTTTCGGCTTGCCGGTGGTGCCGGACGTGTAGAGCACATACAACGGGTCGGTGGCCGCCACCGGAACGGGGTCGACCGGTGAGGCGCTCGCCATCAGGTCCGCCCAGTCGACGTCGCGGCCGGCGACGAGGTCGCAACGATGTCGATCGCGCTGGACGATCACGACGGCGTCCGGCTGATGCTCGGACTGCTCGAGAGCGTGATCGAGCATCGGCTTGTACTCGACCACCCGGCTCGGCTCGATACCGCAGGACGCCGAGACGATGACCGTCGGCCGCGCGTCGTCGATCCGGGTGGCCAGTTCGTGGGCCGCGAACCCGCCGAACACCACCGAATGCACCGCACCCAGACGTGCGCAGGCGAGCATCGCGATGACGGCTTCGGGGATCATCGGCATGTAGAGAACGACGCGGTCGCCCGCACCGACGCCCAGGCTGCGCAACGCCCCGGCGAACCGGGCGGTCTCATCCAAGAGTTCCCGATAGCTCAGCACCCGCTTGGTGCCGGTCACCGGAGAGTCGTAGATCAGCGCCGCCTGCTCGCCCCGGCCGGCTTCGACGTGCCGATCCAGCGCGTTGGCACAGGTGTTGAGTTCGGCATCCGGAAACCACCGGTAGAACGGCGGGTTGCTGTCATCCAGCACCACCTGCGGGGCACGGGTCCAGGTGACCGCCTCGGCGGCCTTCGCCCAGAACCCCGCCGGGTCGCTGATGCTGGCTTGGTAGACGTCGCGATATCCGATCACGGGTAGCACCGTAACGTGCGACGCTCTGCCGCGTTACCGGTTCACCTTGCTCATGACGTGCTCGGCGAACATCTCCAGATTGCGGATCTTGGCGTCCAGTGGTTCGGGGTCCGGGCCGTTGACGTAGGGGATCCGGAATCCGACCATCACGTCGGTGACGCCCTTGTCCTCGAGTCGCTTGATGCCGTCCGGGGTGTAGGCGTCCAGTGAGATGACGTGGATCTGGAAGTCCTTGTCCGCGGTGCCCTCCTCCTCGCGATAGCGGTTGAGTTTGGCCAGCAACTCGTCGAGGTCCTCGACACCGCCGCCGTGCATCCAGCCGTCGTTGCGCGCTGCACGGCGCAGTGCGGCGTCGGCGTGCCCACCGATCAGGATCGGCAGCGGCTTCGTCGGTGCGGGCGTCATCTTGGTCTTGGGAATGTCGTAGAACTCGCCGTGGTACTCGAAATAGTCACCGGAGGTCAGGCCGCGGATGATGTCGATGCACTCGTCCATGCGCTTACCCCGCTTGGCGAAGGGCACTCCCATCAATTCATAGTCCTCCGGCCAGGGGCTGGTTCCCACCCCGAGGCCGAGTCGGTTGCCGGTCAATGCGGCCAGCGATCCGGCCTGCTTGGCGACCAGGGCCGGTGGGCGGATCGGCAGCTTGAGGACGAAGAAGTTGAAGTGCAGAGTGGTCGTCACCGCGCCCAGTGCGGCCGCGATGACGAAGCTCTCGATGAAGGGCTTGCCGTCGAGGAACTCGCGATTCCCGTCCGGCGTGTAGGGATATTTGGAGTCCGACTCGAAGGGGTAGGCGACGCTGTCGGGGATGGTCATCGCGTGGTACCCGGCGGCCTCGGCGGCTTTCGCCAACGGGACGTAGTAGCTCGGGTCGGTCATTGCCTCGGCAAAGGTGAATCGCACCCGCCGATCGTAGAACGCGTTCTAGTCCCGGGCCATCGCCTTCGCGCCGACGGTCATCAGCGCGTAAGTTTCGGGCGGGTACCCCTACTTGTCGTCGTCGGCGGAGGCGCTCGCCGTGCTCGGGTTCAGTGCGTCGCTCCACACCGACTTCGCGCCCGAATCTCCGATCCGATACACCTGGTAGGTCGTCGCGATGGATGCAGCGATGACGAACACCGTGATTCCCGCGGCGAGCGCGCCGGTCAGCCTCTTACGGTGAACCAAAACCAGCAATATCGCCGCGACCAGCAGTCCGAGCGAGAAGAAAACCATGGTGTCGCCGAGTTCGGCGTGTTCCTTCACCAGAGGCGACTTGTCGACGTGGTGCTCCAACCACTCGCCGGATTCGGTCGTCAGCGGAGTGGCGCCTGTGGTCACCAACGCCAAGGCGAGGACCATCCACACCAGCCGTTCACGTGCCGCGGGCCATACCGCGCACACCACCGCCAGTACCGCCGTCAGCAGAGCGAGGACGACGACGAAATGAACGAGGAAGGGGTGAGCGGGCAGACCGTTGATCATCGACACCCGCCGAATGCTACAAGGAGTCAGCCGGCTCAGCAGTTCAGGCGCGGCGCTGTCAGACTGGGGGAGTCATGAAACAGGTGCTGCGCTGGGCGTTGCTGGCTGTGACGCTGACCGCTCTGGCCGCCGGCGGGATCGCGTGGGCGACCGGGGCGACGTCGGTCGCGGACGGCTGCTGGATCGCCGGCACCGTCGCGGCGATCCTGCCCGCCTCCTGGTGGGTGATCGACGGCCTGCGGTCCGGGCGCTTCGGAGTCGACGTCCTGGCCGTCCTGTCTCTCGCCGGCGCGCTGGCCGTCGGGGAGTATCTGGCCGGTGCGTTGATCGCGGTCATGCTCGCCACCGGACAGGCACTGGATGCCGCGGCTGAGCGGCGCGCGACCAAGGACCTGCGGGCGCTGCTGGACCGGGTGCCGCGCACCGCACGGCGTCGCAGGGGCGACGAGGTCGAGGTGGTGGAACTCGACGCCATCGTCGCCGGCGACGTCGTCGTCGTCGGACCGGGCGAGGTGCTCCCGGTCGACGGCCTGGTGCATTCCGACTACGCCGTCATCGACGATTCCGCGCTCACCGGTGAGCCGCTGCAGGTGCGTTACGACCACGGTGACTCGGTCCGCAGTGGAAGTGTCAACGCCGGCGGCGGAATGGAGTTGAGAGCCTCGGCGACCGCCGCCGACAGCACCTATGCCGGCATCGTCCGGCTGGCCAAGCAGGCCGCGGCTGAGTCGGCCCCGCTGGTGCGGATCGCCGACCGCGTTGCCGCGTGGTTCGTCCCGCTGGCACTTGTGGTCGCCGGAGCCGCCTGGCTGGTGAGCGGATCGGCCGCCCGCGCGGTCGCGGTTCTGGTGGTCGCAACACCGTGTCCGCTGCTGCTCGCCGCGCCCGTCGCGATCGTCTCCGGCCTTTCCCGGACGTCGCGGATCGGCGTGCTTGTCCGCGGTGGTGGTCCGCTCGAAACTCTCGGTAAAGCAACGACTTTGGTGCTGGACAAGACCGGAACCCTGACCTCCGGGCGGCCACGCGGGACCGATATTGTCGTCGGCCCGGGCTGGACCGTCGATGAGGTGCTGCGTCTGGCGGCGTCTGCCGATCAGCTCTCTCCGCACGTGCTCGCCGCAGCGATCGTGGCGGAGGCACGGTTGCGCGACCTCGCGCTGACGGTGCCCGATCTGGTCGAGGAGGAGGCCGGCACCGGGGTTTCGGCGATCATCGCCGGACAGCGTGTACACGTCGGCAACCTCGGCGTTGACGGCGACGGAGCCGAGTGGGCGGCGTCGGTGCTGTCCCGGGCGGCGATGGACGGCGCCGTGGTGGCCTGGGTCCGTGTCGACGGCGATCTGGCCGGCGCGATTCTGCTCGCCGATCCTTTGCGTCCGGACGCCCCGCGCACCCTGCGCCGGTTGCGGGCCGCCGGGATCAACCGGCTGGTGATGCTGACCGGAGACCGCCCGGCGCCGGCCGAGCAGATCGGCACCGTGCTCGGTCTCGACGAGGTGGCCGCCCAGCAGACCCCCGCGGACAAGGTGGCCCGGGTCCGGGCCGAACGTGAGCGCGCGGTGACCGCAATGGTCGGCGACGGGGTCAACGACGCTCCCGCCCTGGCAGCCGCCGATGTCGGAATCGCGATGGGGGCGCGTGGATCCACGGCGAGTTCAGAGGCCGCCGACATCGTGCTGACCGCCGACCGGCTGGACCGGCTGGCCGACGCCAAACTGATCGCACGGCGATCCCGGCGGATCGCAGTGCAGAGCGCGGTCATCGGGATGGGTTTGTCGTTGGTGGCCATGGGCTTCGCCGCTTTCGGACTGCTGCGGCCGGCTTACGGGGCCCTGCTCCAGGAGGGCATCGACCTGGCGGTGATCCTCAACGCCTTGCGCGCGCTGCGCACCGATCCCGCCGCCATCCCGCCGTTGACCGGTGACGCCGAGGTACTGGTGCGCCGCTTCGCCGGCGAGCATGACCGGATGCGCGATGACCTGTCGGTTCTGCGGGAAGCAGCCCAGCAGATTTCGGCCGGCCGACGCGAGGCCGCTGTGCAGACGCTGGCGGCGGCCGACGACTTCCTGCGGGACACCCTGCTGCCGCATGAGGATGCCGAGGATGCTGCGCTCTACCCGGCGCTGGCGGCGCCTCTGGGCGGCCCGGAGGCCACCGCGACGATGAGCCGCATGCACGCCGAGATCCACCGGTTGGCACAGCGGGTGCACAGTCACCGCGATATCGCTGAGGCGGCCGGGACGGTGACCGACGACCAGTCCGACGATCTGCTGGCCTGCCTGTACGGTCTCTATGCCCTGTTGTGTCTGCACTTCGTGCAGGAGGAGGAGAACTTCTTCGTGCTCGCGCCGACCCATTCAGATCAGTGACCTGGTTGACCCGCAATGTGCGGGTGCTCTCCGCGGTGTCGTTCCTCCAGGACGCAGCCAGCGAACTGCTGTACCCGCTGCTGCCCATCTATCTCACCGTGGTGCTCGGCGCTCCGCCGTCCGTCGTCGGCGCCATCGAAGGGGCGGCCGAGGGTGCGGCATCGGTGACCAAGCTCGCGGTCGGTCCACTCGGAGACCGCTTCGCCAAACGTCCGCTGATAGCAACGGGTTACGGGATGGCGGCGCTGGGCAAGGTTATCGTCGCGTCGGCGGGGACATGGTCCGGAGTGCTGACCGGTCGGGTCGTCGACCGTCTCGGCAAGGGTCTGCGCGGCGCACCCAGAGACGCGCTACTCGTCGAGGGAATCGACTCCGGTTCCCGGGGAAGGGTTTTCGGGTTCCACCGCACCATGGACACCCTTGGCGCGGTCGTCGGGCCATTGCTCGGTCTGGCCGGTTATGAACTGCTCGACCATCGCATCGCGCCGCTGCTGTGGATCGCGGTCGTGCCGGCAGTCTTGTCGGTGCTGCTGATCGGACTGGTCTCGGAGAAGCCGCGCACCGGGCCGCGTCCGCCCCGGCAGCCGATCCTGGCCGGACTCAAGGACCTGCCGTCCCGGTTCTGGCGGGTCACTGCGATCGTCGTCGGCTTCGGTCTGGTGAACTTCCCCGACGCGTTGCTGTTGTTGCGGCTCAACGAGATCGGGTTCGGCGTCGTCGCGGTGATCCTGGCCTATGTGACCTACAACCTGGTCTACGCGCTGGGCAGCTATCCCGCCGGGGCGCTGGCCGACCGGGTACCGCGTTCGGTGGTGTTCGGCATCGGCATGGTGTTCTTCGCCATCGGTTACATCGGTCTGGGGTTGACCCGTAACCATGTGATTGCGTGGATGCTGATCGGGGTGTACGGAGTGTTCACCGCCTGCACCGACGGTGTCGGCAAGGCATGGATCTCCTCGCTGGTCGGCTCCGACCGGCAGTCCTCGGCCCAGGGTGTCTTCCAGGGCGGCAGCGGACTGGCGATTCTGATCGCGGGACTATGGGCCGGCCTGCTCTGGGGCGAGGACGGCCGGCTGCCGTTGCTGATTTCCGGCACCGTGGCGGCCGGTTTCGCAGCGGTATTGCTGGGGCGGTGGGCGCTGCTGAGAACACCGGTCAGGCGTCGGTAGTGCGCACGATTCACGTCATCGGCATCGGCGCCGGGGATCCGGATTTCGTCACGGCACAGGCGATCCAGGCCCTCAACGACACGCAGGTGTTCTTCGCGATGGACAAGGGGGAGGCCAAAGGCGACCTGCTGGCGTTGCGCCACGAAGTCTGCCGGCGCTTCATCACCGGAGAGGACTACCGCTTCGTCGAGTTGCCCGATCCGCAACGCGTCGCCACCGGCGACTACAACCGTGCTGTCGCCGACTGGCACGCGGCGCGGGCGCGCCTGTGGGCCGACGCGATCGAGGCCGAGCTTGATCCCGGCGGTGTGGGCGCCTTCCTGGCCTGGGGTGACCCTTCGCTGTACGACAGCACGCTGCGGATCCTCGATCTGGTCGCCGGGCATGTCGAACTGACTTACGACGTCGTCCCCGGTATCACCGCGATCCAGGCGCTGACCGCCCGGCACCGCATCCCGCTCAACGATGTCGGCGAGCCAGTTCTCATCACGACCGGGCGGCAATTGCGCGAACACGGCCTGTCTGGTTCCGCGGTGGTGATGCTCGACGCAGACTGCGCATTCCTCGGTTGTGATCCGCAGACCCGGATCTGGTGGGGCGCGTATCTGGGCACCGAGCGTGAGATCCTGATGGCGGGAACGGTCGGTGAGATCGGTGAGCAGATCGCCGGGTCCCGGGCCGCCGCTCGCGCCCGGCACGGCTGGATCATGGACACCTATCTCCTGCGGCCGTGACATGATCGGGGTATGGCATTCCTGGCTCGTGCTGCAATCACCGGCCTGGCTCTCTGGGTGGTAACGCTCATCGTCCCGGGTATCGACTTCGTCGGGGGCAGCAGCGATGTGCAGAAGATCGGGATCGTTCTCGTCGTCGCGATGATCTTCGGTGTGGTCAACGCGATCATCAAACCGCTCGTGACGTTGCTGTCCATCCCGCTCTACATCCTCACCCTCGGACTGTTCCACGTCGTGGTCAACGCGCTGATGCTGTGGATCACCGCCTGGATCACCGAGCACACCACGCACTGGGGGCTGCAGATCGACCGCTTCTGGTGGACGGCCGTGTGGGCGGCGATCCTGCTGTCGCTCGTCGGCTGGGTCTTCTCGGCTCCGTTCCGCAGCACCGAGCGAACGCTGGGCTAGTTAGCCTGGGGGCATGCCCGAGCTTCCGGAGGTCGAGGCGCTCGCCGATCACCTGCGCCGCTATGCGGCCGGCGCGACGGTGGACCGGATCGACGTCGCCTCCCTGTCGGTGCTCAAGACCTTCGACCCTCCTGTTACGGCACTGCATGGCCGGACCGTGACCGCGGCGCACCGCTGGGGCAAGTATCTGGGTCTTCAGGCAGGCGATCTGTTCCTGATCGCCCATCTGTCACGGGCCGGGTGGCTGCGCTGGTCGGACAAACTCAGCCCCGCCCCGCTCAAACCCGGCAAGGGTCCGATCGCCTTGCGGGTGCATCTCGGCGGTGGTCGGGGTTTCGATCTCACCGAAGCCGGAACGCAGAAACGCCTGGCCGTCTGGCTGGTGGATGACCCGGCGATGGTTCCCGGTATCGCCTCCCTCGGACCCGACGCACTGGCGGTGACAGCCGAGCAGTTGACCGGGTTGCTGGCGAAACAGAATGGCCGGATCAAGACGGTCATCACCGACCAGAAGGTGATCGCAGGCGTCGGCAACGCCTACAGCGATGAGATCCTGCACGTGGCCCGGTTGTCGCCCTTCGCGACCGCATCGAAACTCACCCCGTCCCAGGTGCAGTCACTGCACGATGCGATGACCTCGGTGCTCTCCGACGCAGTGACACGGTCGGCCGGCCAGCAGGCGGCCACTCTCAAGGGTGAGAAGCGTTCCGGTCTGCGGGTCCATGCCCGCGCTGGACTGCCCTGCCCGCTCTGCGGCGACACGGTGCGGGAAGTATCGTTCGCCGACAAGTCTTTTCAGTACTGCCCGACCTGCCAGACCGGTGGCAAGGTGCTGGCCGACCGCAGGATGTCGAGGTTGCTCAAATGATCAGGCGCCAACGAATCAGGAAAAGGATTCTCATCACCGGCGCCAGTTCCGGTCTGGGTGCCGGGATGGCGCGCGCCTTCGCCGCCATGGGCCGGGATCTGGCGTTGTGCGCGCGCCGGGTCGAAAGGCTTGACGATCTCAAAGCCGAACTGACACTGCGCTATCCGAACATCACCGTCGCCGTCGCTGAACTCGACGTCAACGACCACGACCGGGTTCCGGTGGTATTCCAGGCGCTCGCCGACGGACTCGGCGGTCTGGATCGGGTGATCGTCAACGCCGGGGTGGGCAAGGGTGCGCGACTGGGCAGCGGCAAGGTCTGGGCGAACAAGGCCACCATCGAGACCAACCTGGTCTCGGCGCTCGTGCAGATCGAAGCCGCACTTGAGATCTTCAAACGGCAGGAGTCGGGCCATCTGGTTCTCGTCTCCAGCGTGCTCGGAAACAAGGGGGTGGCCGGAGTGAAGGCGGCCTACGCCGCGAGCAAGGCCGGAGTGTCCTCGTTGGGTGAGTCACTGCGGGCCGAGTACTCCTCGGGCCCGATCAGCGTCACTGTGCTGGAACCCGGTTACATCGAGTCGGAGATGACGGCCAAGTCCGAGTCGACGATGCTGATGACCGATACCGAGACCGGTGTGGCCAAACTCGTCGACGCCATGGAGAAGGAGAAGGGCCGAGCGATCGTGCCGGCGTGGCCCTGGGTGCCGCTGGTGGCGATGCTGAAAGCGTTGCCGCCGCGGTTCACCAAACCGTTCGCCTAACGAACGCGGCCCCTTTCCATGCGGTACTTACGCACCAGCGCGTCGGTCGAGGAGTCCGACTGTTCGGCCGGTGAGGCGTCCTCGGTGATCACCGGAAGCAGCGCCTTGGCCTGAGTCTTGCCCAACTCGACGCCCCACTGGTCGAACGAGTCGATACCCCAGACGACGCCTGCGGTGAACACCTGATGTTCGTAGAGCGCGATCAGCTGACCGAGCACCGACGGGGTCAGCCGGGTAGCCAGGATCGAGGTCGTCGGCTTGTTGCCCGGCATCACCTTGTGCGGCACCACGCTCGGCGGCGTGCCCTCGGCGGCGATCTCCTCGGCCGTCTTGCCGAACGCCAGCACCTGTGTCTGGGCGAAATAGTTGCTCATCAGCAGGTCGTGCATACTGCCGGTGCCGTCGGCGGTCGGCAGATCGTCGGTGGGCTGGCTGAACCCGATGAAGTCGGCCGGCACCAGGCGGGTGCCCTGGTGGAGCAGTTGGTAGAACGCATGCTGGCCGTTGGTGCCCGGCTCGCCCCAGAAGATCTCGCCGGTACCGGTGCTCACCGGTGTGCCGTCGGCACGGACCGACTTGCCGTTGGACTCCATCGTCAGCTGCTGAAGGTAGGCGGCGAAGCGGGCCAGATCGTTGGAGTAGGGCAACACCGCGCGGGTCTCGGCGCCGAAGAAGTCGGAGTACCAGAGCCCGATCAGGCCCAGGAGCGCCGGCGCATTGGATTCCAGCGGTGCGGTGGCGAAGTGGGTGTCGACGAGGTGGAAGCCGGACAGGAAGTCGGCGAAGGCCTGCCGTCCGATCACCGCCATCAGTGCCAGGCCGATGGCGGAGTCAACCGAATAGCGGCCCCCCACCCAGTCCCAGAAACCGAACATGTTCGCCGAGTCGATGCCGAATGCCTTGACGAGTTTCTCGTTGGTGGACACCGCGACGAAGTGTTTGGCCACCGCGTCATCTCCGAGTGCATCGGTGAGCCAGCGTCGCGCCGCGGTGGCGTTGGTGAGGGTTTCCAGAGTGGTGAACGTCTTGGAGGCGATGATGAACAGCGTTGTGGCCGGATCGAGTCCGTCGAGCTTGGCGACCAGATCCGCCGGGTCGACGTTGGAGACGAAGCGGGCGGCGATGCCGGCATCGGCGTAATGGCGCAGGGCCTGGTAGGCCATCGCCGGCCCGAGGTCCGAACCGCCGATGCCGATGTTCACCACCGTCTCGATGCGCTTGCCGGTCGCGCCCGTCCAGGCACCCGAGCGCAGCCGGTCGGTGAAGTCTCCCATCGCGTCGAGCACCGCGTGCACATCGGCGACCACGTCCTGCCCGTCGACAGTGAGCTTCGCGTCCCGGGGCAGGCGCAGTGCGGTGTGCAGGACTGCCCGGTCCTCGGAGGTGTTGATGTGCTCGCCGGCGAGCATCGCGTCGCGACGGGCCTCCAGACCCGCGGCGCGGGCCAGTTCCACCAGCAGGGTCAGCGTCTCCCTGGTGACCCGGTGCTTGCTGTAGTCGATATAGAGGTCACCGACGGTCAGCGTCAGTTCGGCGCCCCGGGCGGGGTCCTCGGCGAAGAACTGGCGCAGATGCCGGTCCTTGATCTGCCCGTAGTGCTTCTCCAGGGCCTTCCAGGCGGGTGCGGCGGAGATATCTGCGCTCATTCTCCAGACCCTAGTGCGCGGCGACCGCCGACGGTGTAGATGATTGGAGCATGGCTACCACCGACGTGAAGCGCGTGTTGTCCTCGGTCCCGACGGGTCTGTGGATCGGCGGTGAGGAGCGTCCCGGATCATCGACCTTCGACGTGCTGAACCCGGCCACCGACGAGGTGCTGGTGTCGATCGCCAACGCCACCGCCGCCGACGCCGTGACCGCACTGGACGCAGCCTGCGCTGTGCAGGCCGAGTGGGCGGCCACCCCGGCCCGCGTGCGCGGGGAAATCCTGCGAACGGTGTTCGAGGCGATCATCGAGCGCGCCGACGATTTCGCCGCCCTGATGACACTGGAGATGGGCAAGGTGCTGCCCGAAGCAATGGGCGAGGTCAAGTACGGCGCCGAGTTCTTCCGCTGGTTCGCCGAGGAGGCCGTCCGTATCCATGGCCGCTACACCCCGGCGCCGGCGGGCACCGGACGCATCGTCGTGACCAAGCAACCGGTCGGACCCTGCTACGCGATCACGCCGTGGAACTTCCCGCTGGCGATGGGCACTCGCAAGATCGGGCCGGCGCTGGCAGCCGGTTGCACGATGATCGTCAAACCCGCGCAGGAGACCCCGCTGACGATGATGCTGCTGGCCAAGCTCATCGATGAGGCCGGCCTGCCCAAGGGTGTGCTCTCGGTGCTGCCGAGCACCAATCCGCGCGATGTGACCACCGCGCTCATCGATGACGGCCGGCTACGCAAGATGAGCTTCACCGGGTCCACCGGGGTGGGCAAGGCGCTGTTGAAGCAGTCCTCCGACGCGCTGCTGCGCACTTCGATGGAACTCGGCGGTAACGCGCCTCTGGTGGTGTTCGACGACGCCGACGTCGACGCCGCGGTCGAGGGCGCGATGCTGGCCAAGATGCGCAACGGCGGCGAGGCCTGTACGGCGGCCAACCGCCTCTACATCGCCAACTCGCTGCTGGACGATTTCACCGACAAGTTCGTCAAGAAGATGGGCGAGATGACCCTCGGCAACGGACTGGACCCGTCATCCAAGCTCGGCCCACTGGTCAACCCCAAGCAGGTTCAGAGCGTGCAGGAACTGGTGAACGACGCCGTCGAGAAGGGGGCCACCGTCGCCTGTGGCGGGCAGGCCCCGGGCGGGCCTGGCAACTTCTATCCGGCGACCGTGCTGACCAACGTGCCATCGAACGCTCGCATCCTCAAGGAGGAGGTGTTCGGTCCGGTCGCCCCGATCGTCGGATTCGAGACCGAGGCCGAGGGTATCGCTGCCGCCAACGACACCGAATACGGTTTGGCCGCATACATTTTCACCCAGTCTCTGGACCGTGCGCTGCGGGTGGCGGAATCGATACAGGCCGGCATGGTCGGTGTCAACAGAGGGGTGATCTCCGACCCGGCCGCGCCGTTCGGTGGTGTCAAGGAGTCCGGATTCGGCCGCGAGGGTGGCTTCGAGGGTATCGATGAGTACCTGGACATCAAGTACATCGCGCTGACTCCGTAACGATCGCGGTCGGCTTCAGCTCGGTACCCGTCCTGGAAGATGGGATTGCGCCGCGTATCATTGAAGGCGTCAAAAACCCACAGGTGACACCGCCAATTGTGGGGGCCTGGGAGAATTGGGGTAAGAATATGTGGTCATCAGTTGTGATCCGACGGGTCGCATTGATTGCAGGCGCCGCCGCCATCGTGGGTTCAGGCACCGTGACGGCCTGCTCCAGCAAGGAGAAGCCCGCAGAGACCAAGCCGGCGACGAGTGCACCGGCCGTTGCGCCCACGGAGAAGGCCAATATCGGGTCCTTCGCTCCGACGGTCACCGCCAAGCCCGCACCGACCAAGCTGCCGGGCAACGTCATCACCGGCAACTAAGCCTGCTTCGTCCCGGGGCCGGTCGACGGCATGGATGATCCGACGGCCGATGACGAGGTCGCCGTAGCGACCCGTGAATGTCGTGCGTGCCATAGCGTGGTCCCGGCAGTCGTGTTCTGTGGAGCCTGCGGAGCCGCCTTCGATTCGCCGGACAACAGATTGCGGGAGCTTCTGCGATCCAACGCCTATGCCGCTGCACCGCATGAGGCGGTGTTGGTTCCGTGGATGAGCAGTACGTTGTTCCCGCGGCTTCCCAACCGCGCGACGATTGCGTACCGGATTGCGCTCGGGGTGCTGTTGCTGTGCATGGCCGTGATGTCCATTCTCCAGTGGAACGTCCCGGTGGCAACGATCTCCGTCCTGGGTGTGCCTCTGCTTTTCATGCTGTACGCGTGGGAGTCCGACGCGTTCCGGGACGATCGCCGCAGGATGATCATCGCCCTCGTTCTGGGGACGGTCATCGGAGTGGCATGGTGGTGGTTGTCCGGTGACTTCATCTCCAAGAAATATGGCGTCACGAACGCCGCTGCCCAAGCCCTGCAGAACACGCTCGCCGTTGAGGGACTGGCCATCACCCTGCTCGGCGCCGCTCTCATGGTTCTTCCTCTGCCGTTGATCCGATTGATCCCGGCGGCCAGGTTCGATTCGCTGGACGGGTACGTCGTCGGCGCATCCGCGGCACTGGCGCACATGACCGCCTCCTACGTCGTGTGGTGGATGCCCCAGATCGTCGCCGGACTGGTCAACGTGCAGACGACAACGGGAATTCGCATGCTCGAAGACACCATCACCTACGGCGTCATCGACCCCCTCACGACGATTACCTTGGGCGGCATGGTCGGCGTGAGTCTGTGGTTCCGTCCCGATCCAGCCGGCCCACAGCCCGGGCGTGCCCGGGCGGCATTGATTCTCTGCGCGGCGATCACCGCTGTGATCTACGCGGCCGTATGGGCGATTGACGCCGAGGAATGGCCGCGGCACCTCGAGTTGGCCATCAACATGCTGTTGACGGTTCTCTCGGTGCTGGTGTTGCGGATCGGGCTGCAGATAGCGTTACTCAACGAGAAGCGCAACATCACCACTGGTGACCCGATGCTGTGTGTGTATTGCGAGAAGGTCGTTCCCGAAATGGCGTTCTGCCCCGCTTGCGGTGTGTCCGATGGAGCGTCATCCCGATCCTCGCGGCGCGTGCGACGGGATCATCCACCCGTCCCGGTCGCAGTGTCCGATGGGCCTACGCGATTCAGCGGGGTGGATCCCCCCGCCAGCTGAAGCTGTCGACGAACTTGCTCATGTCCATCGCGATCTCAACGTTCGCCGCTGACGGCAATCCCGGGCCGAACTCGGGAGTGAACCGCCGGAACGGCCCTTCGACGGTGGCGACCAGGGCCAGGTCGTTCTTCACCGCGGCCATCAGGATTGCGCGTGACACGTTCAGCGCACCCGGGCGGTGAACGTTGACGACGACGCCATAGCCCAACTGGTATCCGACGGTCGCGTTGGGCACCTGGTAAGCGATCTCTGCCCCGGCGAAATCCCTGGCGATGAGATCCTCGACGACCCGTCGTGCGACGCGTCCGTCGGCGGGCTCGCCGAACAAGCGCAACTCACCCCCGTCACCTGAAGTCCGTACGGCAGAGATGCCGTCGGGACCTTTGGTCACGGTGTAGGTGTCGCCTTCGGCGTCGGCTCCGGCGACCGGATACCCGACTGAGAAAGCCCCGTCGGCGGCGACGAAACGCGGCAGAGTGGCCACCGGCAATGCGGCGGGCGGGCGGCCGCACTCGGGTGGGCAGGCGTAGATCGATTCCTTCGTGGCAATCCTGTCCCACACCGCGACCGCACCGGTGGCAACAGCGAGAGTCACCGTCAAGACCGTGAATACCGCCTTGTAACGCGGCCTTTCGGCGCCCTGTGCCGTGTACTGTCTGGCCGGCACGGCTACCCCGTCAAACCTCTCGGCCATCGCCTCCGGTGCCGGAGAGCGGTGAGGCGTCACGACACCCCCCGCACCAACTCGATATCGCGCACGAGGTTCGCGATGTTCGGCGATCCGAGGCCGGTCACCATGTCGTAGCCGTTCGTGCTCGACGGCATGATGGCGTTCCCGCCCAGGTTTATGTCGTGGAAACCCGGCAGCATGGCTGACTTGGCCACCTTGTACAGCAGCGGATTGAGATGGCCCAGTGGCCTGGAGCCGTCAGCGACCAGCTTCTGGTTCATCAGTGCGGCAAGCCCGGACCAGATCGGAGCGGCCTGGGACGTACCGCCCCCGACCATGACTTGCTGGTTCAAGATGATCCGCACCCCGGTGAACGGATCGGACACCGCGGCGATATCGGGGACCAGCCGCTGATTGGGAAGTGCAGTGCCCACTCCCACGGTTTGCCATGCGGGCCGATCGAACAGCGTCGAAGCCCCGCCCGCGGTGCCCTGGATGAGTGGACTGTTGTACCAGGCCTGCTCCGCCAGCCACTCACCGTCAGGTCCGGTGGACAGCTTGGTTCCACCTACGGCCGTCATCTCCGGAAGAGAGGCCACCGCGTCCACGCCGACGTCATCCGGGCTGGGCGGCTCCGACCACTTGCGACCGCCCTTGCACTCCATGCCGGCTAGATCGCCCGAGGCGTCGAAGACTGTTGTGCCGTGGCTCAAAGCTGCGGCCAGAGCCGAACGGACCGGCGTGAAATCAGCAGCCGTGAAGAGTCGGTCGCATCCCCAACCGATCGAGAGGCTCCATACGGCGCCGCGGTACTGCTGGTCCACGGAGTTCATCAGCCGTGCCAGCTTCTCGAATGCTCCGCCACCTTCGTTGTTGGTCGTCGGCCGCGCATTGACCAGGACCAGCTTGGCGTTCGGAGCTACGCCGTGGATCACCTGAAGATCCATGTTGGCCTCGCCGCCGACATGATCGGGCATGCCACCGACCACCTCCGGAGTGAACCGGGGCAGGTGCACCATGTCGGCGAATTTGTCCAGATCGTCCTGCTGAAATCCATCGAAGGCGAAGACCACCACGGTTTGGCCTTCGCCCGTGTGGCCTTGCTCGACAAGCGGAGTCGCGTTGTAGGTGTTCAGTAGCTGGCTGGGCAGAAGACCGCCACTGGGAACCTCCCGAGGTATGGGCGGCAGGGCCTCCCGGGTGGGTGTGTAGCCGAATACCCGGCCGAGGCCCGCGATCTCGGCGCGTGCAGCCGAGGGGATTCCCGGCTGCTTGGATGAGGCGTAGAAGCGGTGGCCCGAGTCGGGCCCGAATTGAATTCGGTAGTCATGCACCGGGATTCCGAACGCATCGGCCACCGCGGTGGGGGAGCCTTCGATGACTGCCCAGTCTTCGCCCGCCGGCCATCGCACCGACAGGTCATGGCTTTGTGCCCAAGCGTCCAACTGCACGGGTTTGGAACGCTGCCGCAGCGCAGCTGTCAGATGTACGGACCCGGTGCCGGCCGGACCTAGATCCGCGGACTCGGCCAGCAGTCGGGCATAGGGACCGCTGATGACATCAGCGGGGGATGACGGTGTCCCCTGATCCCCGCCGATCGTCACCAGCGCCAGCGCAATGGCCGCTGCCGTTCCGGATTGGACTGCCGACCTCATCCCGCTGCGGGTCATACCGCAACGCAGAGAGGATCTGGATCAGACATGTCAGGGACGCTCACGAATGCCCAAGCCGGCCGCGTCCCATGCGCAGCAGCAGCATGGCCAGGTCCTTGCCGTCCTGCCCCAATGAGCTGTAGCGCTCGATGACCTTCATCTCCCGGCTGTGCACCAGCCGGGTGCCTCCGGAGGCCATCCGGACCTTGCCGATCTGCTGGGACACTTCGGTGCGCCGCTTGACTGCGGCCAGGATCGTCGCGTCGAGGCGGTCGATCTCCTCGCGCAGGGCATCGATCCCGGATTCGGTGAGTTCCTCGGTGGACATGTCGTCGTTCTCCTGGTGGGGGGGTTCTGGCGTCATCCGGTCCGGGCCTCACACAAGAAAAGCCCCGGATCCGGTTGCGGACCGCGGGGCTGTTGGATTGAGCAGCTAAACCACCACGGGCACCGCGGACCGGTACCCGTAGAAAAATCGCTGCGGCTGCACGCCGAAGAGTCTGCCACCTGCAGGCGCGCCTTCGCAAAGGGCTGTCCGTCCACGGCGGTAAGTTGGGGTCGACATGAGTGTGCAGGTGACCGACTACGGTGCTGGTTTCGGGGCCCCCAGCGCCGGTGAACTGCTGGAGGGCCTCAACCCTCAGCAGCGGCAGGCCGTCCTTCATGAGGGCGCCCCGCTGCTGATCGTCGCCGGGGCCGGCTCCGGCAAGACCGCCGTGCTCACCCGCCGGATCGCCTACCTGCTCGCAGCCCGAGACGTCGGCCCCGGGCAGATCCTTGCCATAACGTTCACGAACAAGGCCGCCGCCGAGATGCGTGAGCGGGTCAGCCAGCTGGTCGGCTCGCGGGCCCGCAATATGTGGGTCTCGACGTTCCACTCCACCTGCGTGCGCATCCTGCGTAACCAGGCATCGCTGCTGCCGGGACTGAACTCCAACTTCTCGATCTACGACGCCGACGACTCCCGCCGCCTGCTGCTGATGATCGGCAAGGACCTGGGCCTGGATGTCAAGCGTTACTCGCCCCGTGTGCTGGCCAACGCGATCTCCAACCTCAAGAACGAGCTGAAGACCCCCGAGGATGCCGCCGCCGCGGTCGAACCCGGTACCGACGACCTGACCCGGATCGTCGCCGAGGTCTACACCGAATATCAGCGTCGGCTGCGCGGAGCCAATGCCCTGGACTTCGACGACCTCATCGGCGAGACGGTGGCCGTGCTGCAGCGTCACCCCCAGATCGCCCAGTACTACCGGCGCAGATTCCGGCACATCCTGGTCGACGAATACCAGGACACCAACCATGCCCAGTACGTACTGGTCCGCGAACTCGTCGGGGTCGGCGCTCCGGACACCGACAGCGTGGGGCAGTCGGAGTTGTGCGTGGTGGGCGACGCCGACCAGTCGATCTACGCCTTCCGTGGGGCGACCATCCGCAATATCGAGGACTTCGAACGGGACTTCCCCGACGCCACCACGATCATGCTCGAACAGAATTACCGCTCGACCCAGAACATCCTGTCGGCGGCCAACTCGGTGATCGCCTATAACTCCGGCCGCCGGGAGAAGCGGTTATGGACCGATGCCGGCGACGGTGAGTTGATAGTCGGCTACGTCGCCGACAACGAACACGACGAAGCCCGATTCGTCGCGGCCGAGATCGACGAACTGGTCGACAAGCACGGCTACACCTACGACGACGTCGCGGTGTTCTACCGCACCAACAACTCCTCACGATCACTCGAAGAGGTGTTCATCCGCGCAGGTATTCCCTACAAAGTCGTTGGGGGAGTGCGCTTCTACGAGCGCAAGGAGATCCGCGACATCGTCGCCTACCTGCGGGTGTTGGACAACCCGGGCGATGCGGTCAGCCTGCGCCGGATCCTCAACACCCCGCGCCGCGGTATCGGTGACCGCGCGGAGGCATGCGTGGCGATCTACGCAGAGAACACCGGGGCCACCTTCGCCGATTCCCTGGCAGCAGCCGCCGAGGGCAAGGTGCCGATGCTCAATGGCCGTTCGGAGAAGGCGATCGCCGGATTCGTCGCAATGCTCGACGGGCTTCGCGGGCAACTGGACGCCGAACTCGGCGATTTGGTGGAGGCCGTGCTGGACCGGACGGGCTATCGGGTGGAACTGGAGTCCTCCAACGATCCTCAGGATCTCGCCCGGCTTGACAACCTCAACGAATTAGTCAGCGTCGCACACGAATTCAGCATCGACCGGGCCAACGCCGCGGCGATCGCCGGCGATGGGGGCGAGAGCGACGATGACGAGGACATCCCGCAGACCGGTGTGCTGGCCGAGTTCCTCGAGCGGGTCTCGCTGGTCGCCGACTCCGACGACATACCGGAGAACGACGCCGGTGTGGTCACGATGATGACCCTGCACACCGCCAAGGGGCTGGAGTTCCCGGTGGTGTTCGTGACCGGCTGGGAGGACGGGATGTTCCCGCATATGCGGGCACTCGGCGATCCCACCGAACTCAGTGAGGAGCGCCGGCTGGCCTACGTCGGCATCACCCGGGCCCGCCAGCGGCTGTACGTGTCCCGGGCGAAGATCCGATCTTCCTGGGGCCAGCCGATGCTCAACCCGGAGTCGCGGTTCCTGCGCGAGATTCCCGACGGGCTGATCGACTGGCGGCGTACCGACACCGGCCCCGGGCCGGGACAGGGATTCAGCGCGCCGGTGGCCGGCCGGTACGGCGGTGGCGGCGAGGTGCGGCCGTCGCCGATGCGTTCGGGAGCCGGACGGAAGGCACTGATCGTGCTGGAGCCCGGTGATCGGGTCAGCCACGACAAATACGGCCTCGGCAGGGTCGAGGAGGTCTCCGGCGTCGGTGAGTCGGCGATGTCACTGATCGACTTCGGCACCGCGGGCCGGGTCAAGCTCATGCACAACCACGCCCCCGTGCAGAAGCTCTAGATGAACAAGAGTCGCCTCGAAGCCTTCAGTGATGCCGTCATGGCAGTGGCGATCACCCTGCTTGCGCTGGATCTGAAGGTGGACCGGGTCGACGGTGTGCCGCTTCGTACTCAGTTGTGGGAGCAGTGGCCGAGTTTCGCGGCCTACGTGGTCAGTTTCTTCATCATCGGCTGCATCTGGATCAGCCATCATGCGCTGTTGCGGATGGCCACCGGTGTGAACCGGGCGGTACTGGTCGCCAATCTGATTCTCTTGTTGTTCGTCACGGCGATACCGTTCACCACGGCGACGTACGCGGACTATGTCCAACAGGGTGGTGAAGACGCCAGGATCGCCGTGATCGCTTACGGGCTCGTGATGGCGGGCATGTCGATCAGCTTCACTCTGATCCTCAGACTCTTGCTGCGTGGCGGGCTCTTCAGCATGCCCTTGACGCCGAAGCAGAAGCGAAAGCTGTTGCTCTGGTACGGGATCGGCGTGATCGTCTATCCGGTCATCACCCTCATCGGTTTGATCAACGCACCGATCATGCTCCTGCTGTACATCCCGGTCATCGGATACTACTTCGGTCCCGGGATTCGGGTGTTGGAGGATGAGACGACGCTAGGCTGACCCGCACCACCGGCGGGTGTGGGGGTGAAGCGCCGATCCGAGGGCCATGAGGGGCAGGACCGGGATCAGATAGACCGGCCAGGCCACTACGGTGTCGGCGACGAATAGCGCGGCGAAGGTCAACAACGCGACGGCTGAGCCGAATGCGATCAGATAGCGGCCGATCGTGCGGCGCATCAGCAGCAGCACCACACCGGGCACTGAGGTCACGGCGAACAGAAGCGTCAGGAATCCGATCGCGACGCAGAACACCCGTTCTCCGGGCCAACGGCCGCCGATGAGGTCGGTGGCCACGGCCGCGGTTGCCCAGCCACTGAGGATTCCACCGACTGAGGCCGCGATCGCCGTGCGGGGATCGGGCTTGCCGATCGGTGTACGACGAATGATGTGTGTGCGAGTTTCATCAACTCGCGCAGCGGGGGTTGGTCCGGTGGGATGACGCCGGATCTTGGGCGGCTGATCAGCCGACCCTGAATCAACCGACGTAGGCACCCACGGAGATACCGCGGGTCGCGAGCCACGACACCGGGTCGGTGGCGTTGGTGCCGCCGAGCAGCACCGAGAAATGCAGGTGCGGACCCGTCGAGTTGCCGCGATTGCCGATGGTGGCGATCTGATCGCCGGCGAAGACCTGCTGGCCGACCGAGACGGTCCAACTGTTGATGTGGCCGTAGCGGGTCACGGTGCCGTCGGGATGGGTGATCAGGACCCAGGCGCCGTAGCCGGAGTTGGTGTAGCCGGCCTCCTTGACGACGCCATCCTCGGCGGCGTAGATCGGGGTGCCGATCGGGCCGGCCAGATCTACGCCGTCGTGCAGGGCGCCCCACCGGTAGCCGAAGCCGGAGGTGAACAGCGCCTTGGTGGGCAGTGCGAACATCGGGCGCTGAAGCCGCGCCTCACGCTCGGCCCGCTCGGCCGCGTAGGCGACGCCCTTGGCAAGTTCCTCGGCATGCACGGCGATGTTGGCGGCCGGCTTGGCCGAGATCACCTCTGCGCCGCGCAGGTCTGCCGGAGCCGTTCCCTCCATCGGCGCCTTCTCGGCGGCCAGCACGGTACGGGTGGTCGGTCCGGCGACGTGCGGGTTGACCATCGTGTAGGCGGCGGCTGCGGCGGCGCCGGCAGCCATCGCGGCGATCAGCACGCGACCGCGTGCCGCGCTCGTCGGCTGACGGCGGTGCTGAGGGGTACGCGGCAGAACGTCGGTGACCTCGGCGCTGTTGAACAGCGGTCGCTCGGCACGGGGCTTGATCGGTTTGAATTCGGTCACCAGGGGGGTGAAGTCCTCGACATCACGCATGACGTCGAGGAGGGCTGAATCGCCCGAATCACCCGGAATGCACGCCTCCGGGGTGGGGGCTGACCTCAGCTTGTTCAAAACCAAGTCCCTCGCGTCGTGACCAAAGCGTTATATAGACCGCAAGAAGGTAACCAAATTGAGACCAAACTCGCAACCCGGGTCAGGGAGAGGCGCAGGATTGTGAGTTGAATCACCTGCGTTCCGCGAGGTGGTGGACGACTCACCCTTACCAGCCGGTAATCGTTACAGTTCCCTGCGGACCGACAGCGTCAACGAACCCCTACGGACAGCGAGCCCATGGATCTTTACGAGTATCAGGCGAAGGAAGTGTTCGCCAAGCACAACGTTCCCAGCACCCCCGGCCGGGTCACCGAAACCGCCGAGGGCGCCCAGGCGATCGCCGAGGAGATCGGCCGGCCGGTGATGGTGAAGGCCCAGGTCAAGACCGGTGGCCGCGGTAAGGCGGGTGGCGTGAAGTACGCCGCGACCCCCGAGGACGCCTACACCCACGCCAAGAACATCCTGGGCCTGGACATCAAGGGGCACATCGTCAAGAAGTTGCTGGTCGCCGAGGCCAGCGATATCGCCGAGGAGTACTACATCTCCTTCCTGCTCGACCGCGCCAACCGCACCTACCTCGCGATGTGCTCGGTGGAGGGCGGCATGGAGATCGAAGAGGTCGCCGCGACCAAGCCCGAGCGCCTGGCCAAGGTGCCGGTCGACGCCGTCAAGGGTGTCGACCTGGCCTTCGCCCGTGAGATCGCCCAGAAGGGTCATCTGCCGGCCGAGGTGCTCGACGCCGCCGCGGTGACCATCGCCAAGCTGTGGGATGTCTTCGTCGGCGAGGACGCCACCCTGGTCGAGGTCAACCCGCTGGTGCGCACCCCCGATGACCGGATCCTGGCGCTGGACGGCAAGGTCACGCTGGACGAGAACGCCGGCTTCCGGCATCCCGACCACGTCCAGTTCGAGGACACGGAGACCACGGATCCGCTCGAACTCAAGGCCAAGAAGCACGACCTCAACTACGTCAAGCTCGACGGCTCCGTCGGCGTGATCGGCAACGGCGCCGGACTGGTGATGTCGACCCTCGATGTGGTCGCCTACGCCGGGGAGAACCACGGCGGCGTCAAGCCGGCCAACTTCCTCGACATCGGCGGTGGCGCCTCGGCCGAGGTGATGGCCGCCGGCCTCGACGTGATCCTGAACGACAAGCAGGTCAAGAGCGTCTTCGTCAACGTCTTCGGCGGCATCACGTCGTGCGATGCGGTGGCCAACGGCATCGTCAAGGCCCTGCAGATGCTGGGCAAGGAGGCCAACAAGCCGCTCGTCGTACGTCTCGACGGCAACAACGTCGAAGAAGGCCGCCGGATTCTCGCCGAGGCCAACCACCCTCTGGTGACCCTGGCCGAGACCATGGACGCCGGTGCTGACAAAGCCGCTGAGCTCGCTGCCGCCGGAAAGGACGCCTGAGCCATGTCGATCTTTTTGAACAAGGACTCCAAGGTCATCGTCCAGGGCATCACCGGCGGTGAGGGCACCAAGCACACCGCGCTGATGCTCAAGGCCGGCACTCAGGTGGTCGGCGGCGTGAACGCCCGCAAGGCCGGCACCACGGTTTCGCACAAGGACTCCGACGGCAAGGACATCGAGCTCCCGGTGTTCGGCAGCGTCGCCGAGGCCATGAAGGCCACCGGCGCCGACGTGTCCATCGCGTTCGTGCCGCCGGCGTTCTCCAAGGACGCCATCATCGAGGCGATCGATGCGGAGATCCCGCTGCTGGTCGTCATCACCGAGGGAATCCCGGTGCAGGACACCGCCTATGCGTGGGCCTACAACGTCGATCACGGCAACAAGACCCGCATCATCGGGCCGAACTGCCCCGGCATCATCACCCCGGGTGAGGCACTGGTCGGCATCACCCCGGCCACCATCACGGGCAAGGGGCCGATCGGCCTGGTGTCCAAGTCCGGCACCCTGACGTACCAGATGATGTACGAGCTGCGTGACTTCGGCTTCTCCACCGCCATCGGCATCGGCGGCGACCCGGTGATCGGCACCACCCACATCGATGCCATCGCGGCGTTCGAGAAGGATCCCGAGACCAAGCTGATCGTGATGATCGGCGAGATCGGGGGCGACGCCGAGGAGCGGGCTGCCGACTACATCAAGGCCAACGTGAAGAAGCCGGTCGTCGGCTACGTGGCGGGCTTCACCGCTCCCGAGGGTAAGACGATGGGTCACGCCGGCGCCATCGTGTCGGGTTCGTCGGGCACGGCGGCGGCCAAGCAGGAAGCCCTCGAGGCGGCCGGGGTGAAGGTCGGCAAGACGCCGTCGGCCACCGCAGCGCTGGCACGGGAGATCCTCAACAAGCTGTGACGGCGCTGGACCCGCGCACACCGGTCCTGGTCGGCGTCGGTCAGTTCACCGAGCGCCGGGAAGACCCCGGGTACCGCGGCATGTCCTCGGTCGAATTGGCGACCGAGGCGGCCGCGGCGGCACTCGCCGACACCGGGGTCGCCCCCGCCTCGGTGGCGGCGGCACTCGACACGGTGGTGGGGATACGGCAGTTCGAGATCTCGGGGCGCGATATGGCGCCGCTGGGTTGTTCCACCAATTACCCGCGTTCGGTGGCTCGGCGAATCGGGGCCGACCCCGTGCGTGCGGTTTTGGAACCCATCGGCGGACAGGGCCCTCAGCACGTCGTCACCGAGTTCGCCGCGGTGATAGCGGTCGGGGCGGCCGATGCGGTGCTGGTGATCGGATCCGAGAACGGTTCGACGCTGCGGACCTTCGCCGGAACGGCGGACAGACCCGACCACTCGGAGACCGTCGAGGGGCAACTCGAGGATCGCGGTTACGGGTACGAGGGGTTGTTCAACTCCTACACCGTCGCCCACGGTCTGATAGGTGCGCCGGCCCAGTACGGGTTGCTTGAGAACGCGCGGCGCGGCCGGGTGGGCCTGAGTGTTGCCGCGTACCGCGAGTCGATGGGTGAGTTGTTCGCCCCCTTCACCAAAGTGGCGGCAGCTAATCCGTTCTCGTCGGCAGGAACCGAACGCAGCGCCGAGGAACTCATCACCGTCACCGACGACAACCGGATGATCTGCGATCCCTACCCCCGGTTTCTCGTGGCTCGCGATCAGGTGAATCAGGGCGCCGCGGCGATTCTGATGTCGGTGGAGACCGCACGGCGTCTCGGTGTGCCGCGCGAGAATTGGGTTTTCCTGCACGGGCACGCTGATCTGGTCGATCAGCCGTTGCTGGACCGGGCTGTCATGGGCTACAACTCCGCATCGGTGCTAGCGGTGCAGGAGGCGCTACGGGTCGCCGGCGTTGGGATCGACGATGTGGCCGTCTTCGATATCTACAGCTGTTTTCCGGTCCCGGTCTTCAACTTCTGTGACGGGATGGGCATCGCGACCGACGATCAGCGCGGCCTCACACTCACCGGTGGACTGCCGTACTTCGGTGGTCCCGGCAACAGCTACTCGCTGCATGCCATCGCCGAGGTGGTCAACCGGATGCGCGTCGCCCCAGGGCAATTCGGTCTCGTTGCAGCCAACGGTGGCGTGATGAGCAAGTACTCGGTCGGCGTCTACTCCAGCACTCCGACGCCATGGAAGTCCGATCGAAGTCGCCAGCTGTGCCGCGAGGTCGCCGACCGCCCGGCCGTGCCGTTGGCGGACAAAGCGGACGGCACCGCCACCATCGAGACCTACACCGTGCGCTACGACTGGCCGGTACGCACCGGCGTCATCGTCGGGCGGATGGAGTCCGACGGAAGCAGGTTCATGGCGCTGGCCGACGATCCGGGACTGGTAGATCTGCTGACCGACGGCGAACCGCTGGGCGCCCGGATCCGGGTGAGTGCAGGGGAGAAGGCGAACACGGCGTCAGAAGCGTGAAGCGGGCGCGGACTGTGTGTGCTCGATCGGTGTCCATGGTCCACAATCGGTCTCATGCCGGGTCTGCCGCGTAATCACGAGGCGTTCGCCCGAGCCGCGCTGCCCGCCTACGGCAGGGCCGCTGACTCGGATCTTCGGCTGTTGGGCCTGTCGGAGAACGCCACCTACCTCGCCGACGCCGGCGGCGATCCGGTTGTGCTCAGGGTGCACCGGCCCGGTTACCACTCTCTTGAGGCGATCCGCTCGGAGTTGACCTGGATGAAGGCGTTGAGTCAGCAGACTTCGGTCGTGACACCGGAACTCGTCTCGTCCACCGACGGGACCGATGTGGTCAAAGCTGAGATCGATGGCGATGTCCTGTATGTCGATGCGGTCAGTTTCGTTCCGGGCTGCACGGCAGAAGAGGATCCGGATGCAGTGGGTTTCGACGAACTCGGCCGGATCACCGCGGTGATGCACCGGCATTTCCGTGCCTGGACTCCGCCGCCGGGTTTCACCCGGTTCAGTTGGGATCTGGACGCGATCTTCGGGGCGCAGGCCCGATGGGGGAACTGGCGACTGGCTCCCGGGCTGACCGATGACGATCGCGGGTTGATTCAACGAGCCGCTGACGACATCAGTGCACGCCTGACCGAGTTCGGTTGTGCACCGGAGCGTTTCGGGCTCATCCACGCTGACCTACGGTTGGCCAACCTGATGGTGGATCCAGACGATTCAGCCGCCGGTATCACGGTGATCGACTTCGACGACTGCGGCTGGTCCTGGTTTCTGGCCGATCTCGGAGCCGCGGTCTCCTTCATCGAGGACACTCCGACTGGGGAGCGGATCATCGCCGACTGGTTGCGTGGCTATTCGGAGGTCAGCTCGATCCCGGCCGAGGACCTCACGTTCATACCGGCCTTCGTCATGATGCGCCGGATCATGCTGACCGCGTGGATCGCTTCCCATCACGACGCCGATTCCGCTCTGAATGTCGGCGCGGATTTCGCGCCGAACACCGCCAGGCTTGCGCACCGATACCTGACCGACGACACCTGGCTGCACGGTTCGATCTTCGGTTCGCGCGTCTAGAACGTTCGCGGCAGAAAGGGACTCGAGTTGTTCGATCTTCGCTCAGTGTCGGTACTTGTCACCGGTGGTGGCAAGGGCATCGGCCGCGGCATCGCCACGGTATTCGCGCGGGCCGGCGCCAATGTCGCGGTTGCCGCGCGCTCCGAGGTCGACGATGTGGTGGCAGGTCTCGACTCCGTCGGATCTGGCAGGGTCATCGGCATCCGGGCGGACGTCTCGGACCCGGCATCCTGTGCCGAGATGGCGGGCACCGTCGTAGAAGCATTCGGCGGAATCGATGTGGCGTGCGCGAACGCCGGCATCTTCCCGAAGGCGCCGCTGGCCACGATGACCGCTGGGCAATTGGCTGAAGTCCTCGACATCAACGTCAAGGGCAACATCTACACGGTGCAGGCCTGCCTGGACGCGCTGACGGAATCCGGCCGGGGCCGGGTGATCCTGACCTCGTCGATCACCGGACCGATCACCGGTCTACCGGGCTGGTCGCATTACGGCGCCTCGAAGGCCGCGCAGTTGGGTTTCATGCGCACTGCGGCAATCGAACTCGCGCCCAGACGTATCACCGTCAACGCCATCATGCCCGGCAACATCCTCACCGAGGGCCTCGCCGATCTCGGCGAGGATTACCTCTCGCAGATGACCCGTGCGGTTCCCGCCGGAGCGTTGGGCACCCCTGAGGACATCGGTCATCTCGCTGCGTTCCTGGCAACCGTCGAGGCCGGCTACATCACCGGGCAGGCGATCGCCGTCGACGGTGGTCAGGTGCTGCCCGAGTCGCTGGACGCGATACCTCGCTAGCAGCGTTTTCTACAGCGCGATCTCGGCCAGCTTGCCGGCCAGCCGTTCGACATAGCCGCCGACTTCCTGGACCGACTTGTCCGGCAGGCCGAAGAGCACTTCGGTGACCCCGATGCTGTTCCAGTGCTCGAGTTTCTCCGGCACCGGCTTGAAGTCCAGGGCGACGATCTGCGGGGCACCGGTGCGGCCCGCTGATGCCCAGGTGTCCTGCAGCAGCCGGACCGGCTCATCGATATCGAAATCACGCGGTGTCGTGATCCAGCCGTCGGCCGAGCGGGCGATCCACTTGAAGTTCTTCTCCGTGCCGGCCGCACCCACGAGTACCGGAATATGGGACTGCAGCGGCTTGGGCCACGCCCAACTCGGGCCGAAGTTGACGAACTCGCCCTCATAGGAGGCCTCGTCCTTGGTCCACAACTCCCGCATGGCTTCGATGTACTCGCGGAGCATCGTGCGCCGGCGTCCGGGCGGCACATTGTGGTCGGTCAGTTCGTCGGTGTTCCAGCCGAAGCCGACGCCCAGGCTGACCCGGCCACCGGAGAGATGGTCGAGGGTCGCGATCGTTTTCGCCAAGCTGATCGGATCGTGTTCGACGGGGAGTGCCACCGCGGTCGACAGCCGCACCCGCGAGGTGACCGAACACGCCGTGCCCAGGCTGACCCAGGGGTCCAGCGTGCGCATATAGCGGTCATCGGGCAGCGACTCATCGCCGGTCGTCGGATGCGCGGCCTCCCGCTTGACCGGGATATGGGTGTGTTCGGGCACATAGAACGTCGTGAAGCCGTGGTCGTCGGCAAGTTTGGCGGCCGCCGCCGGCGTGATACCCCGGTCGCTGGTGAACAGAACGAGCCCGTAGTCCATGCCCAGAATTAGAACGTGTTCTATTGCGTCGGGCAAGGCTGGGAGGTGGTTGGAGGGACACGCCGCTACCGGGGACGGTCGGGCACCGTGCGATAGCGTGGAGAACGGACGCAGGTC
Organism: uncultured Mycobacterium sp.; assembly: GCA_964344085.1. Taxonomy (GTDB): domain Bacteria; phylum Actinomycetota; class Actinomycetes; order Mycobacteriales; family Mycobacteriaceae; genus Mycobacterium. The sequence goes on along the minus strand of CAYFMA010000003.1, from coordinate 23,355 downwards.
CTGCACAAGAGGCCGTCCCAATAGACATCGCTGAGGAGAGGCCATGACTTATCCGCCGACCAACCCGGGCTATCCGATGCCCCAGCAACCCGGCGGCTTCGGTTCTCCGGGTCCGCAGGGCGCGCCGGGCGCGCCGGGCCTTCCGAGCACCCCCGCCTACCCGGCGCCGCCGGCCGGACCCAGCCAGCTTCCGCGACTGCTCACCGCCGGCGTCACCGGCCTCGGCCTGGCCGCCTACCTGGCCAGTTTCGGCCCGCTGCTGAAGATCAACGCCGATATCGGCCCGTTCGGTGGAGCGTCGTTCACCGCCAGCGGTCTGAGCTACTGGACCATCGCCGCCTTGACGGCAGCGCTGCTGGCCGCAGTCAGTCTGCTGCCCAAGGCCAAGAACTACACCGCGATCGTGGCGGTGGCCGCAATGCTGGGTGTGCTCCTGGTGATCGGTCAGATGATCAACCGCCCCAACGGTTTCTCGATCGGCTGGGCGCTGTGGCTCGTGCTGCTCTTCACCGGCTTGCAGGCGGTCGCCGCGGTCACCGCGTTGCTGTTCGAGTCCGGTGCCCTCGCGGCTCCGCCGGCCCGTCCGCAGTACGGGCAGTACCCGCAGTACGGACCGCCCGCGGGAGGCTATTTCCCCGGCGGCCAGCCCGGTCCGCACGGCCAGCGCCCCGGCTATCAGGCGCCCTACGCCAATTACCCCACCGGTGGTTTCCCGGCGGTCGACGACGACGCTCCGCCGACCCCGCCGGCAGGCATCCCCGGGTTGACCCCGCCATCGGCTGCCGAGACCGCGCCGGGATCCCCGCAACCCCCGCAGGGCGCGGGTTCCGGCACGCCGCAATCCTGACCGCGCCCGACTGACCACTCGCCTTGGCGAACAGGATTCAGACACCTACGGGCACCCCACAGTCCCGTGACTTGGTTCGAGTCGCATTCGGGCCATCGCTGGTGGCGCTTGCCATCATCGCGGCGATCACGCTGGTGCAGCTGGTCATCGCGAACAGCGACCTGACCGGAACCTTCGGCGCGGTGGCCAGCATGTGGCTCGCCGTACATCTGGTCCCGGTGTCGATCGCCGGCCAGCAGCTTGGAGTCCTGCCTCTTGTTCCGGCCGCTGCAATGGTGTGGGCGACAGCGCGCACGGTCGCCCAGGTCACCCCCGTCCGCGGATCATGGTTCGTCATCCGCTGGATCGTCGCCTCGGCGCTGGGCGGTCCGCTGCTGATCGCGGCCGTCTGCCTGGCCGTCGTACACGATGCCGCGTCGGTGATCAGCGTGCTGCAGACCCCGAATGCGCTCAGCGCCTTCTGCTGGGTACTGGTGATCCACGGTCTCGGCGTGCTGATCGGTCTGGGTCCCAGGGTCGCTCCACGCGCGCTGGAGCGATTCGGACTGCCGGGTTGGCTCACCGACACGGTGCGGCCCGCGGTGATCGGCGTGATGGCCCTGCTGGCGTTGTCGTGCGCGGTGGTCGCGGCATCGCTGATCGTGCACTGGGGCACGATGCACGAACTGTTCGGCATCACCGATTCATTCTTCGGCCAACTGAGCCTGGGTCTGCTCTCGGTTCTATATCTACCCAACGTGGTCGTCGGCGCGGCTGCGATGGCCGTCGGTTCCAGCGCCCACATCGGGTTCGCCACCTTCAGCGCCTTCACCGTATTCGGCGGTGACATCCCGGCCCTGCCGATCCTGGCCGCCGCACCTACACCGCCGCTGGGTCCGGTCTGGGTGGCGCTCCTGATCGTCGGGGCGGCATCGGGGGTGGCACTCGGTCAGCAGTGCGCCGTCAAGCCCACTCCGCTTCCCATCGCGCTGGCGAAGGTCGCTGTCGCATCGTCGCTGGCCGCTGTCATCCTGGTTCTGCTCGGGTTCGCCGGCGGCGGTCCGCTCGGCAACTTCGGCATGGTCGGGGTCGATCAGGCGACCTTCGGCCCAGGTGCCTTCATCTGGTTCCTCTTCATCGGTGCCATGACCGTCGCGATGGCCGGTGGCATCAGCCCGCGGCCGAAGAAGCAGGCGAAGTGCGAACCCGACGCGGCACCCGAACCCGACGCGGGTTCCTCACGCGACGAGGTCGGTGCGGACGATGAAGCCGAACCGATCACTGAATCGCTCGCTGTGCCCGGGGTCATGTACAGCGAACCCGAACCCGAACCCCAATCGGAACCCGAGGCCGAACCCGTCGCGCCGCCCCCGGTCAAGCCGGCGCCGGAGGCCGAGGATGTCGAAGACCTGATGTTCGTCGACGGCGATCTCGACGAGGGGGAGACCGCGGACGGGACCGGCCGGCCGCCGGCCGGCGCCGGATAGTCTTCGTTCGCCTCGGCATCGCGTTTCCGCAGGTGTCCCCGGTCCTGCCGGATGCCGGCCCCACCGTTAGAGTCATCGCCGTGCCCGATCCGATCCAGCCGCCCCGCCGTCCGGCGAGGATCGTCGTCCTGGCTTCCGGAACCGGATCGCTGCTCGATTCCCTGCTCGAGGCGGCAGTTGCCGACTACCCCGCCCGGGTAGTGGCAGTCGGGGTGGATCGGGACTGCCGGGCCGCCACGATCGCCGCTTGCGCCGGCATCCCCTCCTACATGGTGCGGCTCGGCGAGTTCGCCGACCGCGACTCCTGGGATGCCGCGATCACCGAGGCGACCGCCGCCCATGAGCCCGACCTGATCGTGTCGGCTGGATTCATGAAAATCCTTGGAGCACAGTTCCTCTCCCGCTTCCCCGGCCGGGTGATCAACACCCATCCCGCGCTGTTGCCGGCCTTCCCCGGCGCGCACGCAGTACCCGATGCGCTGGCCTACGGGGTCAAGGTCACCGGATGCACGGTGCACGTGGTCGACGCCGGGGTGGATACCGGGCCGATCCTGGCCCAACAGGCCGTCGAGGTGCGCGACGGAGATGACGAAGAGACCCTGCACGAACGGATCAAGGTCGTCGAGCGGCGACTGCTGGTGGACGTGCTGGCCGCGCTGTCGACGCGCGGCGTGACCTGGAGTGGCAGAAAGGCGATGCTATGACGGCGCAGACACTGATCGGTAAGAGGCCGATCCGGCGTGCACTGATCAGCGTGTACGACAAGAGCGGTCTGATCCCGCTGGCCCAGGGTCTCCACGAGGCCGGTGTCGACATCGTCTCCACCGGCTCGACCGCCAAGACGATCGCCTCTCACGGCATCCCGGTTACCCCGGTGGAGTTCGTCACCGGTTTCCCGGAGGTGCTCGACGGCCGCGTCAAGACCCTTCATCCGCACATCCATGCCGGCCTGCTCGCCGACACTCGCAACCCCGAACACCTTGCGGCCCTGGAGAAGTTGAAGGTCGAGCCGTTCGATCTCGTAGTGGTCAACCTCTACCCGTTCAGCGAGACCGTCGACTCGGGCGCTGAGATCGACGAATGCGTCGAGCAGATCGACATCGGCGGACCGTCGATGGTCCGGGCGTCGGCGAAGAACCACGCCAGCGTGGCCGTGGTGGTCGAGCCACTCGGCTATGACGGTGTGCTGGCTGCGGTTCGCAATGGTGGATTCACCCTCGCGGAACGCAAAAAGCTTGCTGCGCTGGCGTTTCGGCACACCGCTGAGTACGACCTCGCGGTGGCCGGCTGGATGGGCTCCACGCTCGCCCCGGAGGAGTCTGCCGACGGCGAGACTCCGTTGCCGCGGTGGTTCGGCCGCAGCTGGCGGCGCACCTCGCAGTTGCGTTACGGCGAGAATCCGCACCAGCGGGCCGCGCTCTACAGCGATGACGTCGGTTGGCCGGGCCTGGCTCAGGCCGAGCAACTGCACGGAAAAGAGATGAGCTACAACAACTTCACCGACGCCGACGCCGCCTGGCGGGCCGCCTTCGATCATCAGCAGATCTGCGTGGCGATCATCAAACACGCCAACCCGTGCGGTATCGCGATCTCCTCGGTGTCGGTGGCAGACGCCCACCGCAAGGCACACGACTGCGACCCGTTGAGCGCGTTCGGCGGGGTGATCGCCGCCAACGCCGAGGTCACCGTCGAGATGGCCGAGCGGGTCTCGGAGATCTTCACCGAAGTCATCATCGCGCCCGCATACGAAGAGGGCGCGGTGGAAATACTGGCCCGCAAGAAGAACATCCGGGTTCTGGTTGCCGCCGAACCGGCGATCGACGGTGTGGAGATCCGACAGATCAGCGGCGGGCTGCTGATGCAGGAGCGCGACGTCCTCACCGCGCCGGGTGACGATCCGGCCAACTGGACGCTGGTAGCCGGACGTCCGGCCGACGAGGCCACCCTGGCTGATCTGGCCTTCGCTTGGCGCACCTGCAGGGCCGTCAAGTCGAACGCGATCGTGATCGCCGCCGACGGCGCCACAGCCGGTGTCGGTATGGGGCAGGTGAACCGGGTGGACGCCGCCCGGCTGGCCGTGGAGCGGGGCGGTGACCGTGTCGCCGGCGCGGTCGCTGCATCCGATGCGTTCTTCCCGTTCCCGGACGGCCTGGAGGTCCTGACCGCAGCCGGGGTGAAGGCGATCGTCCATCCGGGTGGTTCGGTCCGCGACGAGGAGGTGACCGCGGCCGCCGAAGCGGCCGGCATCTCGCTCTACCTGACGGGTGCCCGGCACTTCGCCCACTGATCGTCGCCGCACGTCATCGACAGGTCACCGACTTCTCCGCCGGATGCTCGACAGCAGTCGTAGCGTGGAGGGCGTGACTGCACTCAACCAGCGCCCCACAACCCTCGGCGAGCTGCGGGCCTCCGGCCACCGCGAGCGCAGCGTCAAGCAGGAGATCCGGGAGAACCTGCTTGCCGCGCTGGCCGCCGGCGACGAAGTATGGCCCGGAATCTTCGGCTTCGAGGACACCGTGCTGCCGCAGTTGGAGCGCGCGCTGATCGCCGGACACGACGTCGTTCTGCTCGGCGAACGGGGCCAGGGCAAGACCCGTCTTTTGCGCTCACTGGCCAACCTGCTCGACGAGTGGACTCCGGTCATCGCAGGTGCCGAACTCGGTGAGCATCCGTACTCACCGATCACCCCGGAGTCGATCCGCCGTGCCGCCGAACTCGGCGACGACCTACCGGTCAGCTGGCGGCACCGCAGTGAGCGTTATACCGAGAAGCTCGCGACTCCGGACACCAGCGTGGCCGACCTGGTCGGTGACATCGACCCGATCAAGGTCGCAGAGGGGCGCACCCTCGGCGATCCGGAGACCATCGCCTACGGACTCATCCCGCGCGCGCACCGCGGCATCGTCGCGGTCAACGAATTACCGGATCTCGCTGAGCGAATTCAGGTTTCGATGCTCAACGTGATGGAGGAGCGAGACATCCAGGTGCGCGGTTACACCCTTCGGTTGCCGCTGGACGTCGTGGTGGTCGCCAGCGCCAACCCGGAGGACTACACCAACCGCGGCCGGATCATCACACCACTCAAGGACCGGTTCGGCGCCGAGATCCGCACCCACTACCCGAGAGAACTCGACGCGGAGGTGGGCGTCATCGCCCAGGAGGCGCACCTGACTGCGGAGGTCCCGGTTTACCTGCTGCAGATCATCGCCCGCTTCACCCGGCTACTGCGCGAGTCACAGTCGGTGGATCAGCGCTCGGGAGTCTCGGCCCGGTTCGCCATCGCGGCCGCCGAGACGGTCGCGGCCTCTGCGCGCCATCGTGACGCGATCCTCGGCGAGGGTGAACCGGTGGCTCGCGTGGTCGATCTCGGCACCATCATCGATGTGCTGCGCGGAAAGCTGGAGTTCGAGTCCGGCGAGGAGGGCCGCGAGATGGCGGTCCTGGAGCATCTGCTGCGCCGGGCCACCGCCGACACCGCCCAGAAGGCCCTCGGCGGAATCGACGTCGGACCACTGGTGGGCGCGGTGGAGAACTCCGCGGTGACCACCGGTGAACAGATCTCGGCCAAGGAGGTGCTGCGCGCACTGCCGCCACTGCCGGTGATCGACAAGATCGCCGAACGACTCGGAGCCTCCACCGAGGGCGAACGGGCCGCGGCACTGGAACTCGCCCTGGAGGCGCTGTATCTGGCCAAGAAGATCGACAAGACCTCCGAGGACGGCGAAACGGTTTATGGCTGAACCCGGCTGTTCGGCGATCAAGCGACGCGTGACGCGTCGCGATGAGGAGTGCGGCAATGGGTAGGCATTCCCACGACTCGCGCTATTCCGCCTACTCCGGCGGACCTGACCCGCTCGCGCCGCCGGTGGATCTGCGTGAGGCGCTGGAGCAGATCGGCCAGGACGTCATGGAGGGCTCATCGCCCCGCCGTGCGCTCTCCGAACTGTTGCGTCGTGGCAGTCGCAACATGAGAGGCGCTGACCGGCTGGCCGCCGAGGTCAACAAGCGGCGCCGGGAACTGTTGGAGCGCAACAACCTCGACGGCACGTTGCAGGAGATCAAGAAGCTGCTCGATGAGGCGGTTCTGGCCGAGCGCAAGGAACTGGCCCGGTCTCTCGACGATGACGCGCGATTCCAGGAGATGCAGATCGAATCGCTGTCCCCCTCGCCGGCCAAGGCGGTCCAGGAACTCTCCGAATATGACTGGCGCAGTGCCGAGGCGCGCCAGAAGTACGACCAGATCAAGGACCTGCTCGGCAGGGAGATGCTCGATCAGCGCTTCGCCGGGATGAAGCAGGCCCTCGAGAACGCCACCGATGAGGACCGGCAGGCCGTCAATGAGATGCTCGACGATCTCAACGACCTGCTGGACAAGCATTCCCGCGGAGAGGACACCCAACAGGATTTCCAGGATTTCATGGCCAAGCACGGCCAGTACTTCCCGGAGAACCCCCGCAATGTGGAGGAATTGCTCGACTCGCTGGCTCAGCGGGCAGCGGCTGCACAGCGGTTCCGCAACAGCCTCTCCCCGGAACAGCGAGCCGAGTTGGATGCCTTGGCGCAGCAGGCGTTCGGCTCGCCGCGGCTGATGGAGTCGCTGAGCCGGCTGGACTCGCATCTACGCGCTGCGCGCCCGGGCGAGGACTGGGACGGCTCATCGGAGTTCTCCGGTGATAACCCGCTCGGCATGGGGCAGGGCGCACAAGCGCTGGCCGATATCGCCGAACTCGAGCAGCTCGCAGAGCAGCTTTCGCAGAGCTATGCCGGCGCAACCATGGACGACGTCGACCTCGACGCGCTGGCCCGCCAGCTGGGTGATCAGGCGGCCATCGATGCCCGCACACTCGCAGAGTTGGAGCGAGCGCTGATGAATCAGGGCTTCCTGGATCGAGATTCGGATGGGAAGTGGCGACTGTCCCCGAAGGCGATGCGACAACTCGGGAAGGCCGCACTTCGTGATGTGGCCCAACAACTTTCGGGACGACACGGCGAACGCGAGACCCGCCGGACCGGCGCCGCCGGTGAGTTAACCGGAGCTACCCGGGCATGGGCGTTCGGTGACACCGAGCCGTGGAATGTCACGCGGACCGTCACAAATGCCGTATTGCGGCGGGCCGGCACCGAGGCTGGCGACGGACCGATCCGGATCGCCGTCGACGATGTCGAGGTTTCTGAAACCGAGACCCGCTCCCAGGCCGCGGTGGCGCTGCTCGTCGATACCTCGTTCTCGATGGTGATGGAGGGACGGTGGCTGCCGATGAAGCGGACGGCACTGGCCCTCAACCATCTCGTCAGCACCCGGTTCCGCTCCGACGCGCTCGAGATCATCGCCTTCGGCCGGTATGCGCGTACCGTCACCGCCTCCGAACTGGCGGGTATGGAAGGCGTCTTCGAACAGGGCACCAACCTTCACCATGCGTTGGCTCTGGCAACCCGGCATCTGCGCCGACACCCCAGCGCCCAACCGGTGGTGCTGGTCGTCACCGATGGTGAACCCACCGCGCACCTGGAGGATTTCGGCGCCGGGATGGAACCGTTCTTCTACTACCCGCCGCATCCGCGGACCATCAACCAGACCCGCGCCGCGTTCGACGAGGTCGCCAGACTGGGCGCTCAGGTGACGATCTTCCGATTGGGCGACGATCCCGGGCTGGCCCGGTTCATCGATGCCATGGCCCGCCGGGTGGAGGGCCGGGTGGTCGTTCCGGATCTCGACGGTCTCGGCGCCGCCGTCGTCGGGGACTATCTGCGGTCCCGCCGCCGTCGCTGACCAATCCCGGCGCCGATCCCGCCGCCTCGAGCAAACATGGTCATCGGCCTTTCCGGACGCTGGAGCTGCCGATCCCCGGACGTCCGCAGCGATCCCCGGCCGGCAGCCTGGTTTCCGCTGGTTCGGACGGAGTGCGGGCCGGTTCCGGCCCGCGACGCCGCCGACCGGCGCCACGGCCGGAATCGTGGCACCATTGCTCATCGGCCGTTATCGCGCGGTTACCTCATGGTCACCCCGTGAGACGCGGCAAGTTGATGTTTGCTGACGGCTAATGGTGCGACTGGCCGGACCTTGCTTACGCCGAGGGCGAAACGGTCTTTCTGGCAAACATTCTTAGGGGTCTTGACACCTGAGAGCAACATGTGAAAAAACCTTGCGCGGCCTGATGAACTGCAGCAAACGGCTTAGGGCGGCAGTAAAGTGCCCGCTAGTCGGGCTGCCGTGCAAAGCGCTCGAAGATTGACTCACGCCAACTTTTCCGTTTCGGTTTGCCGGATGGCAAACATGCCCGTACTATTGGAATCGACCATCGAGGATGGATCTCAGCAAAGCAGCGCCCACCCCTCAACCGGGCCAGACTGAAGGAATCGCATCATGGCGACTCGTACCAAACCCCTTATGTCGGCTGCCGCTCTCGCGACGGCTGCCGCGGTCGCAGTCGCCACCCCGGCGCTCGCACCGTCGATCACCAACGTGACCTCCCCGGCGCTGTCGTCGGCCAAGGTCAACCTGACCACCTTCGCCGACCTGCTGTCGATCACCCCGGCGGACTGGAACTACACCTACTTCAACGGCTGGGGTGGCGCTATCACGCCGATCAACCCGGATCCGAACAACTACGTCCCTGACTACTGGGCCCCCAACTGCGATTACAACTGCTACGTGCCGGGAGTCTCCGGCATCGCGTATCTGGCCCTGGATGCGCTGATCAACGGTAACGGCCAGGGCATCAACAACGCCTCGACCTGGAGTGTGTCGGCACTCAACTACTTCTTCGAAGGCAGTCTGGCCACCGGTTTCCAATACATCACCGAGTCCCCGTTTCTCGCGAATCCCGTTGGCGGAACGTGCGGCACCGCCGGCGTCACGTGTGGTCCGCTGTACAACCCGGCCATCGCCAATCTGATCGCGCTGGCTTGGCAGGGTCCCTACGCGCTGACCACCCTGTACATCACCGGCCTGTCGGTCCTCGCCCAGGCGGCCTCGAACGTGCCCTACATCGGTGAGTACCTCTACCGCGGTATCGGCTCCTACATCGGCCCGGCCTTCCAGACGGTGGACTCGGTCTACGACTACAGCGCCTACGCGGGTATCTCGGGCGTCCTGCGCTACATCGGCGGTGTGATCACCACCGGCGGTAACCCGAACCCTTATCCCCTGGTACAGAGCTCGTCGGCCGCGTCGACGGCGGCGCTGGCGGCCAAGGTTCCCGCAGCTCTCGGCGTCGCGGGCGCTCCGGCTGGAGAGACCGGCACTGCTGCGGTCTCGACGACGCCGGCTGCGACCGTCGCCGAGACCAAGGTGGCGGCCGCCTCGACCGAGCCGACCTCCGCCCCGGCGGACTCGGCGTCTCCGACGGCTACCGCGGCCAGCTCGACCACGAGCGAGACCAAGCCGGCCGACACCGCGTCGGCCACGGCCGCCGGCGCGGTGGCCGACAGCGCCGCTGCCTCCGCTCCGGCCAGCAAGCCGGCGGTTGCCCCGGCCCCGGGCCGCAAGCGCCCGGTGCGTTCCGCGGTGGCCAGCGTGGCCAAGGCGGTCACCGCCGCAGTCAGTGGTGCCGCCGCTGCCGGTTCGGCCAACGGCGGAGCGAGCGCTGCCAACTGATTTCAGCACTGAACACTTCGGCCCCCCTTGAAAGAGGGGGGCCGAAGTGTTTTGTGGTGCAGGTCAATCCGAACCGGCGGCTTTACGTCTGCGACGTTTGATGCCGACACCGCCCCACAGGGAGAAGCCCTTGATCTTCACCTTCGGTGCACCGGGGGTGCCGTCCCCTTCGACGTTGTGATCGAATCCGCCCATCACGCCCCGACCGTCGATCTCGACGTTGACCTCCGGCGGCAACAGAATCGTCTGCCCGCCGAAGATGGAGTATGCGTGGATCTCCACTTCCGATGAGGTGAAGTCGGCGTACCGCATATCGACCACGCCGCCGCCGAACAGTGTGAAGGTCGTCATCCTGCCTGGCACATACCAGCGGCCGCGTCGTTCGAAGCCGCTCATGATGGCCAGCAGCATGGTCGAGGGAGCCGGCCGGCTTTTGCCCCGCCGGAATTCGGCCGCCTCGGGCAGATCGTCGGTCAGCCGCTCGAGCTCGTCGTAGGTCTTGGCCGCGTACGCCTTCGCCAGGCGGGCCTCGTAATCGTCGAGCGTGAGCCGCCCGTGCGACGCTGCCTCCGAGAGCAATTGGGCAGCCTGAATCCGATCGTCGTCGGATGCGCGCAGGGATGCGTCACGCGGCGTCGGGTCGGTCATCGCATCCGAGCCTACGTCCGGTAAACGCAGCGGCCAAAGCGAGCCGTCGGCTCAGTACGAGCGCGGCAGCCCCAACGAGGTCTGAGCTACGAAGTTCAGCACCATCTCACGGCTGACCGGGGCGATTCGGGACAATCGCGACGCGGTCAGCATGGCGGCCACACCGTACTCCTGACTCAGCCCGATGCCGCCCATGGATTGCACCGCCTGATCGACGGCCCGGGTGGAGGCCTCGCCAGCCGCGTACTTGGCCATGTTGGCCGCTTCCGCGGCGCCCATATCGTCGCCGGCGTCGTAGAGGGTGGCGGCCTTCTGCATCATCAGCCTGGCCAGTTCGAGTTCGATGTGGTTCTGTGCGAGTGGATGTGCGATGCCCTGATGCGCTCCGATCGGGGTCTTCCACACCTGACGGGTCTTGACGTAGTCCGTCGCCTTGGCGAGGGCCAGTCGGCCCATCCCCACCGCGCTTGCAGCGCCCATGATCCGCTCCGGGTTCAGCCCGGCGAACAGTTGCGCGATGGCTGCGTCCTCGGCTCCTACCAACGCATCGGCCGGGAGTCGTACCTCGTCGATGAAGACCTGGAACTGGTTCTCCGGGCTGACGATCTCCATCGGGATCTTCGTGAACGTGAATCCGGGTGTGTCCGTCGGCACGATGAACAACGCCGGGCGGAGGTTTCCGGTCCTGGCTTCTTCGGTACGCCCGACGACGAGAACCGCCTGGGCCTGATCGACCCCGGAGATCCAGATCTTCTGCCCGGACAGGATCCAGTCGCTACCGTCGCGACGCGCGGTCGTGGTGATCCGGTGCGAATTGGATCCGGCGTCCGGTTCGGTGATGGCGAAGGCCATCGTGATCGAGCCGTCCGCGATACCCGGCACCCACCGCTTCTTCTGTTCCTCGGTGCCGAACTTGCTGATGATCGTCCCGTTGATGGCGGGGGAGACCACCATCATCAGCAGTGCACAACCGCCGGCCGACATCTCCTCCATCACCAGGGACAACTCGTACATGCCGGCTCCACCGCCGCCGTACTCCTCGGGGAGGTTCACTCCGATGAATCCGAGTTTGCCTGCCTCGGACCACAACTCGTCGGTATGTCCGCCGGAACGAGCCTTCTCCAGGTAATACTCCGGGCCGTAGTTGGCCGCCAGCGCGGCGACGGCCTTGCGCAGGGCCTGGCGCTCCTCGTTCTCGATGAAGCTGGTGTCGGTCATGCTTCTCCTTCGGGCGTCTCGACTCGAGCCAGGATGGCACCCACTTCGACCTGCTGGCCGACGGCTACGTTCAGTTCGGTGAGCACGCCGTCCGCCGGTGCGGTGATGGTGTGCTCCATCTTCATCGCTTCCAGCCATACCAGTGGCTGGCCGGCGGTGACGATGTCGCCGGATTCGGCTCCCAACCGGATCACCGCTCCGGGCATGGGCGCCAGCAGAGATCCCTTCGCGACCGCCGAACCGGGTTCGGGGAAACGCGGCACGGCGGTGAAAGCGACCGCGCCGCGCGCGGAGTCGACGTAGACCTCAACGCCGTACCGGCTCACCGCGAACTCGGTCTCCACACCGTCATCGGCGAGGGTCACCGTCACGGGCTTCGCGGAAATCAGTGTGACACCGGGATCGTCGGGCAGTGCCGCGCCATTGCGTCCGTAACGGTAGGCCACCCGATGTTCCTCGCCCGCGGCGTCTCGGAAAGCCTTGTTCTGGTTGCCAGACGGCACGTTGCGCCAGCCGCTGGGCATCCCGCCGAGAACGGCCGCATCGGTCCGGTTCTGTGCCGCCTCGGCCAGGGCCGCGGCGACGGCCGCCAGTCGTATGGTGCGATCATCGGCCAGCGGTGCGGCGAGGGCCTCGAGACCGTGGCTGGTGAAGAAGGCCGTGTCGGTCTCGCCGGCCAGGAAGGCCCGATGGCGAAGCACGTTGACCAGCAGATCCCGATTGGTGCGAACACCGTGCATTCGGGTGCGGGCCAGGGCATCGGCGAGCACCTGCGCCGCCCGCGCCCGGGTGGGCGCGTAGGAGATGATCTTGGCCAGCATCGGGTCGTAGTGGATCGATACCACCGAGCCGTCGACGATGCCCGAATCCAGTCGGATGCCGGTTCGATGGATCAATCCGAATTGTGTTGTGGCGCCGGGCACCTCGAAGTGGTGGACGGTGCCGGCCTGCGGCTGCCAGCCACGTGCCGGGTCCTCGGCGTAGAGCCGGGCCTCGATGGAATGCCCGGCAGGATGAGGAGGCACCTCGGGTAGTTTCTCGCCGTCGGCGACGAGCAGTTGCATTTCGACGAGATCGGTCCGGGTGGTCAGTTCGGTGACCGGATGCTCGACCTGCAGCCGGGTGTTCATCTCCAGGAAGTAGAACTCGCCGTCGTCGTCGGCGAGGAACTCCACGGTTCCCGCCCCGGTGTAGCCGATCGCCTTGGCGGCCAGCCGGGCGGCGATGAAGAGCCGCTCCCGCATTCCGGGGACGCGTTCGACCAGCGGTGAGGGAGCCTCCTCGATGATCTTCTGATGGCGGCGCTGGATCGAGCATTCGCGTTCGCCGACCGCCCACACCGTGCCGTGCCGGTCGGCCATCACCTGCACCTCGACATGGTGGCCGGTCGGCAGATAACGCTCACAGAACACCGTCGGATCGCCGAAGGCCGAGTGCGCTTCGCGTTCGGCGGCCTGCACCTGTTCGGGAAGGCTCGCGATATCGGTGACCACCCGCATCCCGCGTCCGCCTCCACCCGCCGAGGCCTTCACCAGAACAGGCAACTGCTCGGCTCGTACCGTCGCAGGATCGAGCTGGGCAAGCACCGGAACACCGGCGGCGGCCATCATCTTCTTGGCTGCGATCTTGGAACCCATGGCGGTGACTGCAGCAGCCGGCGGGCCGATCCAGGTGAGCCCCGCATCGACTACGGCCATCGCGAAACCGGCGTTCTCCGAGAGGAATCCGTATCCGGGATGCACGGCATCGGCCCCTGCCGCCAGTGCGGCCTTCACGAGTTCAGCCGAATCGAGATAACTGTCGATTCGGACCCGGGCATCGGCCTCGGCGACATGCGGGGAGCCGGAATCGGGTTCGGTGAAGACCGCCACCGTGCCGATACCGAGACGACGGCAGGTGGTGAAGACGCGGCGGGCGATCTCGCCACGGTTGGCGACAAGGACACGGGTGATCATCGTTTCTCACATCCGGAAGACGCCGAATTTAGACGTCCCCTCGATCGGGCCGGTGGCGATGGCGGACAGGCACATTCCCAATACGGTTCGGGTGTCGCGTGGGTCGATCACGCCGTCGTCATACAGCCGGCCGGACAGGAACATCGGCAGCGACTCGGCTTCTATCTGAGCCTCGACGGCGGCCCGCAGAGCGGCGTCGGCCTCCTCGTCGACAACGCCGCCGCGTGCCTCGGTGGCTGCCCGGTTGACGATCGACAGCACCCCGGCCAGTTGTGCGCCGCCCATCACCGCCGACTTCGCACTCGGCCACGCGAACAGGAACCGCGGATCGTAGGCCCGGCCGCACATGCCGTAGTGGCCCGCACCATAGGAGGCGCCGATCAGCAGCGAGATATGTGGCACAGTCGAATTCGACACGGCGTTGATCATCATCGCGCCGTGCTTGATCATCCCGCCTTCCTCATAGGCCTTGCCCACCATGTATCCGGTGGTGTTGTGCAGGAACAACAACGGGGTGTTGGACTGGTTGGCCAGTTGGATGAACTGGGTGGCCTTCTGGGACTCCTCCGAGAACAGCACGCCGCGGGCATTGGCGAGGATGCCGATCGGGTAACCGTGCACCCGTGCCCAACCGGTGATGAGTGAGCCGCCGTAGAGCGGTTTGAACTCGTCGAAGTCCGAGCCGTCGACGACGCGGGCGATCACCTCGCGTGGATCGAACGGGATACGCAGGTCTGCCGGCACCACACCGATCAGTTCATCTGGATCGGACAGCGGCTCGGTCACCGGCGCGGGCAGGGGCCCTTGCTTGGTCCAGTTCAACCGGGCCACGATGCGCCGGCCGATCCGGATCGCATCAGCCTCGTCGGTGGCGAAGTAGTCGGCCAGGCCCGAGGTCCGTGCGTGCATCTCGGCGCCGCCGAGCGATTCGTCATCGGACTCCTCGCCGGTCGCCATCTTCACCAGCGGGGGACCTGCCAGGAACACCTTGGAGCGTTCCTTGATCATCACCACGTAGTCGCTCATACCCGGTATGTAGGCGCCACCGGCGGTTGAGTTGCCGAAGACCAGTGCGATGGTGGGGATGCCCGCAGCGGATAGCCGGGTGAGATCCCGGAACATCCGGCCACCCGGGATGAAGATCTCCTTCTGGGTGGGCAGGTCCGCGCCGCCGGACTCCACCAGCGAGATCACCGGCAGCCGGTTCTCGAGGGCGATCTGGTTGGCGCGCAACACCTTCTTGAGCGTCCAGGGGTTGGATGTTCCGCCTTTGACAGTGGGGTCGTGGGCGACGAGCATGCATTCGACACCTTCGACGACCCCGATCCCGGTCACCAGGCTGGCGCCGACGGCGAACTCGGTGCCGTAGGCGGCCAGTGCGCCCAGTTCCAGGAACGGCGAATCCGGATCCACGAGCAGTTCGACTCGTTCCCGGGCTGTCAGCTTGCCGCGAGCATGATGGCGCTCGACGTATTTCGCGCCACCGCCGCCGATCGCCTTGGCCAGTTCGGCATCGAGTTCGGTCAGCTTGGCGGACATCGCCTCGGCAGACTCGGTGAAGGCGGGGGAGTGCGGGTCGACGGTGCTCCGTAAGGCGCTCATGCGTAACCCAATGTCTTGGCGGCCAGGGCCGTCATGATCTCGGTGGTGCCGCCACCGATACCGAGAATCCGCATATCGCGGTACTGGCGTTCGATCTCCGACTCGGCCATATATCCCATACCGCCGAAGAGTTGCACGGCCTGGTTGGCCACCCATTCGCCGGCCTCCACCGCGGTGTTCTTCGCGAAGCACACCGGGGCGATGAGGTTGGGGTCCCCGGCGAGTTGGCGTTCGATGATGCTGCGGGTGTACACCCGGGCGACATCGACGCGGCGCGCCATCTCGGCCAGGTTGTTCTGAACGGTCTGCCGCGCGATCAGTGGCTTGCCGAACGTCTCCCGATCGCGGCACCACTGTACGGCCAGGTCGAGGCAGCGTTGTGCGCTCGAATAGGCCTGCACGGCAAGGCCGATGCGCTCCGACACGAAGGCCATGGCGATCTGCAGGAAGCCGGTGTTCTCTGCGCCGACCAGATTCTCCACTGGAACGCGGACGTCGGTGAAGGACAGTTCCGCGGTGTCCGAAGATCGCCAGCCCATCTTCTCCAGTTTGCGGCTGACCTCGAACCCCGGGGTGCCCTTCTCGATCACCAGCATCGAGACACCGGCTGCGCCTGGCCCCCCGGTCCGCACCGCGGCGACGACGTAGTCGCCGCGGACCGCTGAGGTGATGTAGGTCTTGGCGCCGTTGACCACGTAATGGTCGCCATCGCGCGCAGCGGTGGTGCGAAGATGCCCGACATCGGAACCGCCGCCCGGTTCGGTGATGGCCAAGGAGCCGATCAGTTCACCGGCCAGTGTCGGTTTGACGAATTTCTCGATCAGTCGCGCATCGCCGGCGGCGATCATGTGCGGGACGGCGATCCCAACGGTGAACAGCGAAGCGAAAACACCACCGGGAACGCCGGATTCGTGAAGCTCCTCGCAGATGATCGCCACGTCGGCGGAATCTCCGCCCTCGCCACCGACCGTCTCCGGGAAACCGACACCGAGCAGTCCTGCGGCGGCAGCTTTGCGGCTGAGATCCCGAGGCAACTCCCCGACTCGCTCCCACTCGTCGACATGCGGCAGAATCTCCCGTTCGGCGAAGGTGCGCACCGACTTGCGTAATTCCTGGCGTTCAGGGGTGGCCCAGATGCTCATCTACAGAATCTCCTCGGGGATTTCGATGTAACGGCTGCGCAGCCATTCGCCAAGACCTTTGGCCTGTGGATCGAACCGGGCTTGATAGGCGACACCTTTTCCGAGGATGCCGGCGATGACGAAGTTCACCGCGCGGATCCCCGGCAGCAGATGGCGGGAGATCTCCAATTCGGCTGCCTCCGGCAGCAATTCGCGAACCTTCTCCACCGTCAGTGCGTGGGCAAGCCAGCGATACTGCTCGTTGGTGCGAACCCACAATCCGATATTCGCGCCGCCGCCTTTGTCGCCGCTGCGGGCGCCTGCGATGGTGCCCAGTGGCAGCCGGCGCGCCGGTCCCGGCGGCAATGGTTCGGGCAGCGCCGGCTGATCGGCGGCGGCGAGTTCGAGTGTCTCGGCGGCCGGTGCGACGGCTGTCCGGCTTCCATCCGGCAGAACCGCAATGTGTGGCACCTCGGTGGCTGGGACATAGCCGGCGGTGAACACCCCGTAGACCGATCCGTCCGACGGTGGTGCGGTGGTGTGGAAGCCCGGATAGCTGGCCAATGCGAGTTCGACTGCGGCCGAGGAGAACCGGCGGCCCACCTTGTCGGCATCGGAGTCCCGCACGGTGCAGGTGAGCAGCGCGCTGGCTGTCTGTTCGGTGGCGGCGTCCGGGCGGTCGGTCCGCGCGAGTTCCCATTGCACCTCGGCCGGCCGGTCGGTCAGCGCCGCGTCGAGCTGACTGCGCAGCAGCTCCGCTTTGGCGTCGATGTCCAGACCGGTGAGCACGAAGGTCGCGGAATTCCGGAAGCCGCCGATGCTGTTCAGCGAGACCTTCAACGTCGGCGGCGGCGCCTCACCGCGCACGCCGCTGATCCGCACCCGGTCGGATCCGTAGTTGGAGAGCGTGATGGTGTCGAACCGGGCGGTGGCATCCGGGTTGGCGTAGCGCGCTCCGGTGATCTCGTAGAGCAATTGCGCGGTGACGGTCCCGATGCTCACCTCACCGCCGGTGCCGGGATGTTTGGTGATCACCGACGAACCATCCGAATGGATTTCGGCCAGTGGGAAACCGGCCCGGCCGAGGTCGGCGATCTCGGTGAAGAAGGAGTAGTTGCCTCCGGTCGCCTGGGTTCCGCACTCGATGACATGGCCGGCCACCACGGCTCCGGCGATCCTGTCGTAGTCGTGGCGCTCCCAGCCGAAATGCGCGGCGGCCGGTCCGACCACCACCGAGGCGTCGGTGACCCGGCCGGTCACCACGATGTCGGCGCCGGCGTTGAGGCAGTCCACGATGCCCCACGCACCGAGATAGGCGTTAGCGGTCAGCGGGGAGCCCAGTCCGAGTTCGGCGGTACGGGGAAGCAGGTCGTCGCCCTCGACATGGGCCACCGATACGCCGACGCCGAGTTTGTCGGCCAGCGCCCGTACCGCGTCGGCCAGCCCGGCCGGGTTGAGGCCACCGGCGTTGGTGACGATCCGCACGCCGCGGTCCTTGGCCAGGCCCAGGCACTGCTCCAGCTGGGTCAGAAAGGTCTTGGCGTAGCCCCGGTCGGGGCTCTTCATCCGGTCCCGGCCGAGGATCAGCATGGTGAGTTCGGCCAGGTAGTCGCCGGTCAGGTAGTCCAGCTCGCCGCCGGTCAGCATCTCCTGCATGGCGGAGATCCGGTCGCCGTAGAAGCCCGAGCAGTTGCCGATCCGCACCGGACCTGCAGGTACGACCCCGGACCCCGTCATCTGCGTCCTCCTCGCGAGCCGACCAACCAACCGGTAGGTTACTCACACGGCCCCGCTTTGGAGAAGGGCGTTCCGGCGGCTATCCTTGGAGCAACTCGCCTGCGCTTTGTCTTGCGCGGCAGCATTCAACGAGTTCAACAAGGAGAAGTGTCGCCATGGCTGTGCCGAAACGCCGGATGTCGCGCTCGAACACCCGCAGTCGGCGCTCGCAGTGGAAGACCACCGCGACCGGGCTGGTCACCGTGTCGGTCGCCGGCCGTCAGCACAAGGTCCCGCGACGCCTGCTCAAGGCCGCCCGCCTCGGCCTGATCGACCTCGACAAGCGCTGACCAACGACTCCGCCGGTGGCGAATATGCAGGTCGGCGGCGCGTCTCTTAGACGAATCTAAGTCGTTTAGTTGACACTGGTTCCCGTGCGAATTCTTGTGGTCGATGACGACCGCGCAGTGCGTGAGTCCTTGCGGCGTTCTCTGTCGTTCAACGGTTACACCGTCGATCTGGCCGAGGACGGCGTCGAGGCCCTCGATGCGATCGCCAACGAGCGGCCCGACGCCGTCGTCCTCGATGTCATGATGCCCAGGCTTGACGGGCTGGAGGTATGCCGCCAGTTGCGCAGCACCGGGGACGACCTGCCGATCCTCGTGCTGACCGCCCGCGATTCGGTCTCCGAACGGGTGGCGGGTCTGGACGCCGGCGCCGACGACTATCTGCCCAAGCCGTTCGCACTCGAGGAACTTCTGGCCCGGCTGCGCGCGTTGCTGCGTCGCACCGGCCCGGAGGACATCGGCGAGAGCGCCCTGCTGACATTCGGCGATCTGACACTGGATCCGGCGACCCGTGAGGTGCACCGCGGAAAGCGGAGCATCAGCCTCACCCGCACGGAGTTCGCGCTGCTGGAGATGCTGATGGCCAACCCCCGCCGGGTGTTGACCCGTAGCCGGATCCTCGAGGAGGTCTGGGGTTTCGACTTCCCGACCTCAGGCAATGCGCTGGAGGTGTACGTCGGCTACCTCCGCCGCAAGACTGAAGCAGAAGGAGAACCGCGGCTCATCCACACCGTGCGTGGTGTGGGTTACGTGCTGCGCGAAACTCCGCCCTGATTGCCCGATAGCTCAAAGGCTGGGTGAATGTCTCGTTGGAAGCGGCGCGCTCAGGCGATGCGGGTGCCCGAACGTGCCCGCACATCGCTGTCGCTGCGCTGGCGCGTGATGCTGCTCGCGATGTCCATGGTCGCGATGGTCGTCGTCCTGATGGCAGTTGCGGTGTACGCCGTTGTGTCCGCCGCGCTTTACACCGACATCGACAACCAGCTTCAGAGCCGCGCGCAATTGCTGATCGCCAGTGGCTCGCTGGCAGCCGACCCCGCGAAGGCGATCGAGGGCACGGCCTACTCGGACGTCAACGCCATGCTGGTCAACCCCGGCAAGTCGATCTACACCGCCAATCAGCAGGGTCAGACGCTGCCGGTGGGCCAGCCGGAGAAAGCGGTGATCCGCGGTGAGCTGTTCATGTCCCGGCGCACCGTCGGTGATCAACGGGTGCTGGCCATCCACCTGCCGAACGACAGCGCGCTACTGATCTCCAAGAGCCTGCAACCGACAAATGCGGTGATGACGAAACTCAAATGGGTTCTGCTTGCGGTCGGCGGCATCGGTGTCGTGATCGCCGCGGTGGCCGGCGGCATGGTCGCCCGTACCGGTCTGCGTCCGGTCGGTCGGCTCACCGAGGCCGCTGAGCGCGTGGCGCGCACCGACGACCTGAGACCGATTCCGGTGTTCGGCAGTGACGAACTCGCCAGGCTCACCGAGGCCTTCAACGCGATGCTCCGGTCGCTGACCGAGTCGCGCGAACGCCAGGCACGTCTGGTCGCCGACGCGGGGCACGAACTCAAGACGCCGCTGACGTCGTTGCGCACAAACGTCGAATTGCTGATGGCCTCGAGCAGTCCCGGAGCGCCTCCGATTCCGGAGAGCGAGTTGGCCGATCTGCGTACTGATGTCATCGGCCAGATCGAGGAGTTGTCAACGCTCGTAGGCGACCTTGTCGACCTGACCCGTGAGGACAATGCACACGGAACGGTGCTCGAGGACGTCGACATGGCTGAGGTGATCGACCGCAGTCTCGAGCGGGTTCGCCGCCGGCGCAACGATATTCAGTTCGACATAGACGTCATCGGATGGCATGTGCACGGCGATCCTGCGGGGCTGTCCCGTGCTGTCCTCAATCTGCTCGACAACGCCGCCAAATGGAGTCCTTCAGGTGGAATCGTGGGACTGCATCTGCGCCAAGTGGATTCGGCACATGCTGAACTCGTGGTCTCCGATCAGGGACCCGGCATAGCCCCCGAGGAACGCGCTCTGGTCTTCGAGCGGTTCTACCGATCGACGGCATCGCGGGCCATGCCCGGCTCGGGTCTCGGCCTGGCGATCGTGAAACAGGTTGTCGTCAAACACGGCGGCATGATCCGCATCGGTGAGACCGACCCGGGTGGTGATCCACCGGGCACATCGTTCTTTGTCCTGCTGCCCGGGCGCCCCGGTTCGTCGACCTTCCGGGACTCCTCCGCCGTTAGCGAAATCGCAGCAGCAAACGGCGAGGTCAACGGCTCTTCTGAAAAGACGTCAGTCCTGCCGCGTGTTATCTCAGTCGATTCTCAGTAGTACTCGGCAAGCTTGATACCAACGCGCACCGCTGTGGTGACGCCCTCGAGAAAGAACACACGAGCGACATGACGGACGAGCGGTTCAACCCGCAGCAGCCCGCCCAGCAGACGCCGAATCAGCAAGCGGCGCCTGGTTACAACCAGACCGGTTACCAGCAGTCCTACGACTGGCGCTACGCGACCCAGCAGCAGTACCCGCAGGGCTCGAGTGCGGCGTGGGATCCCTACCGGCAGGGGTCAGCTCCCGCCGCCGTTCCCGGCGCGCCGCGGAAACGATCCCGCGCGATCGCACTGGGCGCCAGCGCACTGGCCATCGCGGCTGTGTCGGCCGGTGTCGGCGGATTCGTCGCCACGGCGGTGCACCATGACGGTCCGACGACGACCACCATCACCACCGCTGCCGCCCCCGGACGCAATGTGCCGACCGCCAACGTTCCGGTCGGCTCGGTCGAACAGGTCGCCGCCAAGGTCGTGCCCAGCGTCGTGAAACTGGAGACCAAGATGGGCCGCCAGTCCGAAGAGGGCTCGGGCATCATCCTCTCCGCTGACGGATTGATCCTCACCAACAACCACGTTGTGGCCGCGGCCAAGGCCGGACCGGACGGCGCGCCGAAGGCGCCCGGTCCGCTGAGCCCGCAACCCGGCCGGCCCGGCGTCCCCGGCGTTCCGGTCGTACCCGGAGCGCCGGGTGGCCCGTCGGGTGATCCGGCCGGCGGTGCGATGACCACCCTGGTCACCTTCTCCGATGGCAGCACGGCACCGTTCACCGTCGTCGGAACCGACCCGGCAAGTGATATCGCCGTGGTGCGCGCGCAGGGTGTGTCCGGCCTGACCCCCATCACACTGGGTTCGTCGGCCAATCTGCGCGTGGGTCAGGACGTGGTGGCCATCGGGTCCCCGCTCGGGCTCGAGGGCACCGTCACCACCGGCATCGTCAGCGCGCTGAACCGCCCGGTCGCGGCAGGCGGCGACGCGAACAACCAGAACACCGTCCTGGACGCGATCCAGACAGACGCCGCCATCAACCCGGGCAACTCCGGCGGTGCGCTGGTCAACATGAGCGGCGAGCTGGTCGGGGTCAACTCCGCCATCGCCACGCTCGGAGGTGACTCGCCGGACAGCCAAAGCGGTTCCATCGGACTGGGATTCGCGATCCCGGTCGATCAGGCCAAGCGGATCGCCGACGAACTCATCAGCAAGGGCAGTGCCGCGCACGCCTCGCTCGGTGTCCAGGTGAGTAACGACGTGACGACCCACGGCGCCAAGATCGTCGAGGTCGTCAAGGGCGGCGCCGCCTCCAGTGCTGGCCTGCCCAGTGGAGTTGTCGTCACCAAGGTCGACGACCGTGTGATCGGCAGCGCCAATGCTCTGGTGGCCGCCGTCCGCTCCCGCGCGCCGGGCGACAAGCTGACCCTGACCTACCTCGACCCCTCGGGTGCGCCGCAGACCGTTCAGGTCACGTTGGGCAAGGCGGATCAGTGATCCGCGCGGCAAGGCGGGATCATTGATCCGTGCCGTCGCTGACCGCCCCGTGGGATATACGGTGAGTCCCATGGAACAGTCTGAGGGTCAAACCGGGCGTGCGCTGGTCGTGGTCGTCGACGACCGCCGGGCACGCGGTGTCGAGGAAGACCACAGCGGGCCGTTGGTCACCGAACTGCTCGAGGAGGCGGGGTTCGTCGTCGACGGCGTCGTGGTGGTCTCCGCCGACGAGGTGGAGATACGCAACGCCCTCAACACCGCGGTGATCGGCGGTGTCGACCTGGTGGTCTCGGTCGGGGGAACCGGAGTCAACCCGCGTGACGTCACCCCGGAGGCCACCAGTGCAGTGCTCGACCGCGAGGTGCTGGGCATCGCCGAGGCGCTGCGGGCCTCCGGCCTGGCGGCCGGGTGCACAGACGCCGGGTTGTCGCGTGGGCTGGCCGGGATCTCCGGCAGCACGCTGGTGGTCAACCTGGCCGGATCGCGATCGGCCGTCAGGGACGGCATGGCGACGCTGGGGCCGCTGGCGGCTCAGGTGATCTCCGAGTTGTCGAGCCTGGATGTCTGAGTCAGCGTCCGGCGCCCGGCGTTAACACCACGTTTCACCCCTGTGACGTGCACAAACATCGGTCGTGTGACCTTTGTCACATTTATCGGAGGATTTGATGGGCGGACCTAAGCCCGACCGCGAGGCAGTTAACCGGGTATTCGGTTCCGAGCTTCCCCAGGCCTCTTCCGACGAAATCGACCCATCCGAGGGTGCGGACGCCGCGGACCGGGATCGCTGGCTGCGGGATAACGTTCCGCCGCACCATATTTGAGCAGCGTCGAGCGCTGTTCAGCACCTGATGCCAGCTGGAGTCCTGTAAAGCCGGCCCAACCCTGATGACCGGTGCGCGGCGGGTTCCGGTTGTGATTGCTGGGCTGATCGTGCGGTTTCAGCTAATTCCGGGCCGGGAATACGCGACGGCGTGCCGTTGCGGTTCGCGTTGCCGGGACAGTTGCCATACCGATATCTTC
>CAYFMA010000002.1:104929-106007 GCA_964344085.1 uncultured Mycobacterium sp. | reverse complement strand
ATCGGGAAACCCGATCGCAGGGTCCGTTGGCGATCGGGAAACCCGATCGCAGGGTGAAAGTTCTGTGGAGCCTAGGAGATTCGAACTCCTGACATCTGCCTTGCAAAGGCAGCGCTCTACCAACTGAGCTAAGGCCCCTCCTCGACCCGGTCAGCGGAGCGTGTGCCAGATCTCGCCGCGACGGCGGGACTGCAGAACGGCCGCTGCCGCCACTGAGATCAGTGCCAGCACTGCCACCCGCATCAACCAGGACATCGTGGGCCTAGGAGGACTCGAACCTCCGACCTCTTCGTTATCAGCGAAGCGCTCTAACCGCCTGAGCTATAGGCCCCTGTTTCGCACGCGAAGGTTACCGCACCGGCACCCACGTGCCCAAACCGCGGTTACCCGCTAGTCCAGATCGGCGAGGGTGACCTCGACGCCGCCGACGATGTCGGTGCTGAGGTTGTAGATGTAGGCGCCGACGGTGGCCATCGCGGTCAGCAGGACGATGTTGACCAACCCGATCAGCGCTGCGCCGCCGAAGATGGAACCGGCCGACACCAGATCGCTGCCGCCGCCGCTACCGCTGGTGAGCAGATCGCCGACGTTGCTGTTGAGCTTGCTCCAGACACCCATCGCGCCGAGCACGAGGTAGAGGAATGCCACCGCGATCATCCACACGAAGAACAGCGCCACATTCAGCAGCGCCGAGACCTTCAGCGCGCTCCACGGATCGATGTACCGGATCTGCATGGTCGCGCGCACCGCAGTTCGGGCGTGCCCGGCGCCGACCTGAACCCGGGGTGCAGGGGCTGGAGGCGGCACCGGAGGCCGGTAGGGGGCCGGTTCGGCCGGCTTCGCACCGCCGGACAGGTCCGGCAATTCGCTCGGGTAGGCCTCTATCGGGGTTATCGGGGTGACCTCGGTGCGCTCTGCCGCGGACTCGGCGCGAAGTTCGGTCCGCACCGGCTCAGGATCCGGGCGCTGCGGGATGCCTCCCATCGAGGACAGATCCGGCGCGGCGACGCCGGTGACATACCGGCTGGCCCGAACGTTGGCAGCGGACGGGGCCGGAGCCGCGTGCATCGGTCCGGCC
>CAYFMA010000002.1:76227-104735 GCA_964344085.1 uncultured Mycobacterium sp. | reverse complement strand
GGTGGGTTCACCGAACGAGCCGGGCGGCCGCCCGGCTCGTTCGGTGAACCCACCGTCACTCCTTACCTGCGCCGGCGCTACGTCGCGTCGGCATCCTCTCCGGCCTCATCCTCGCCCTGCTCGTCGGCGTTGCGGGCAACGGCTATCAGTGTGTCGCCCTCGCCGAGGTTCATCAAGCGAACGCCCTTGGTCTGGCGTCCGGCTTTGCGCACCTGACGCGCCGCGGTGCGGATCACTCCGCCGCCGGAGGTGATCGCGTACACCTCAGTGTCGTCGTCGACCACCAACGCGCCCACCAGACTGCCACGCTTGGCGTCGTACTGGATGGTCAGGATGCCTTTACCGCCGCGGCCCTGCGGGCTGTACTCGTCGATCGCGGTGCGCTTGGCGTAACCGCCGGCGGTGGCCACCAGAAGGTAGGTGTCCTCGCGAACCACGTTCAAGCTCAACAACTGGTCGTCGGCGTTGAAGCGCATGCCCTGGACACCGGAGGTGGCCCGGCCCATCGGCCGCAGCGCCTCATCGGTCGCCGAGAACCGGATGGACTGGCCCTTGGCGCTGACCAGCAGCAAATCCTCGTCGGCCGAGCACAACACGGCTCCCACCAGTTCGTCGCCGTCGCGCAGGTTCACCGCCACGATGCCGCCGGAGCGGTTGGAATCGAAGTCGGTCAGCTTGGACTTCTTCACCAGACCGTTGCGAGTGGCCAACACCAGGTATGGCGCATCCTCGTAGCTCTTGATCTGGATGACCTGGGCGATGCGCTCCTCCGGCTGGAAGGCCAGCAGGTTGGCGACGTGCTGACCACGGGCGGCGCGCAGCGCCTCGGGAAGCTCGTAGGCCTTGGCCCGGTAGACGCGGCCCTGCGTGGTGAAGAACAGGATCCAGTCGTGGGTGGAGCAGACGAAGAAGTGCCGGACGATGTCGTCCTGCTTGAGCGCCGCGCCCTGCACGCCCTTGCCGCCGCGCTTCTGACTGCGGTAGAGGTCGGTCTTGGTGCGCTTGGCGTAGCCGGTCTCGGTGATCGTGACGACCACCTCCTCGCGGGCGATGAGGTCCTCGTCGGACACCTCACCCTCGGCGCCGATGATCCGGGTTCGCCGGTCGTCGCCGTGCTTCTCGGCGATCTCGGCGAGCTCGTCGCGGACGATGGCGCGTTGACGCTCCGGCTTGGCCAGGATGTCCTCGAGGTCGGCGATCTCGCGCTCGATCTCGGCCAGCTGATCGATGATCTTCTGGCGTTCCAGGGCGGCCAGGCGGCGCAGCTGCATATCGAGGATGGCCTGGGCCTGGATCTCGTCGATGTCCAGCAGGGCGATCAGGCCGTCGCGGGCGACGTCGACAGTCTCCGAGGCCCGGATCAGGGCGATGACCTCGTCGAGGGCGTCGAGTGCCTTGACCAGACCGCGCAGGATGTGGGCCCGCTCGTTGGCCTTGCGCAAGCGGTAGGTGGTCCGCCGGATGATCACGTCGAGCTGATGCTCGACGTAGTAGCGGATCATCTGGTCCAGGCGCAGGGTGCGCGGAACGCCGTCGACGATCGACAGCATGTTGGCGCCGAAGCTGGTCTGCAGCTGGGTGTGCTTGTAGAGGTTGTTCAGCACCACCTTGGCCACGGCGTCGCGCTTGATCTCGACGACGATCCGCAGGCCCACCCGGTCACTGGACTGGTCCTCGATGTTCGAGATGCCGGTCAGCTTGCCCTCGCGAACCTGCTCGGCGATCGAGGTGATGAAGTTGTCGTGGTTGACCTGATAGGGCAGTTCGGTGATGACGATCGAGGTGCGGCCCCGGGAGTCCTCCTCGATCTCCACCACACCGCGCATCCGGATCGAACCGCGACCGGTGGTGTAGGCATCGCTGATGCCCTGGGTTCCCACGATCAGTCCCGACGTCGGGAAGTCCGGACCCTTCACCCGCTCCATGCACGCGGCGAGGGTCGACTCCTCGTCGGCGTCGTAGTTGTCCAGGCACCAATAGACGGCCTCCGCGAGTTCCCGGAGGTTGTGCGGCGGGATGTTGGTGGCCATACCGACTGCGATACCGCCGGAACCGTTGGCGAGCAGGTTCGGGAACCGGCTCGGTAGAACAGTCGGCTCTTGGACCCGACCGTCGTAGTTCGGGATGAAATCGACTGTCTCCTCGTCGATTTCACGCAGCATGTCCATGGCCAGCGGTGTGAGCCGGGCCTCGGTGTAGCGCATGGCGGCGGGCGGATCGTTACCCGGCGAGCCGAAGTTTCCCTGACCGTCCACCAGTGGGTAGCGCAGCGACCACGGCTGCGCCATCCGCACCAGGGTGTCGTAGATCGAGGCATCGCCGTGCGGGTGGTAGTTACCCATCGTCTCGGCCACCGAGCGGGCGGACTTGGCGTGGCTGCGGTCGGGCCGGAACCCGGAGTCGTACATCGCATAGAGCACGCGGCGGTGCACCGGCTTGAGACCATCACGGACCTCGGGCAGCGCGCGTCCGACGATGACGCTCATCGCATAGTCGATGTAGCTGTTCTGCATCTCCTGCTGGATGTCGACCGGTTCGATCCGGTCGCCGGCAGTCCCGTCGGGCGGCAGGGTGGTGTCAGTCATGGTGTGTGATCCCTAGGTGCTAAATGGGCTAAACGTCAAGGAAGCGGACGTCTTTGGCATTGCGGGTGATGAAGCTGCGTCGGGCTTCGACGTCATCGCCCATCAGGACGGAGAACAGTTCGTCGGCCGCGGCGGCGTCATCGAGAGTGATCTGACGCAACACCCGCACGCTCGGATCCATTGTGGTCTCCCACAGTTCCTTGGCGTCCATTTCTCCGAGGCCCTTGTAGCGCTGGATGCCGTCATCTTTGTTGATCTTCTTGCCGGCCTTGAGTCCCGCCTCGAGCAGTCCGTCGCGCTCGCGGTCGGAGTAGGCGAACTCATGCTCGGTTCGCTGCCACTTGAGCTTGTACAGCGGCGGTTGAGCGAGGTAGACATGGCCGCTCTCGATCAGTGGTTTCATGAACCGGAACAGCAGGGTGAGCAGCAGCGTCGAGATGTGCTGGCCGTCGATGTCGGCGTCGGCCATCAGGACGATCTTGTGATACCGCAGCTTGGCCAGATCGAACTCGTCGTGGATACCGGTGCCGAGCGCGGTGATGATCGACTGGACTTCGGTGTTCTTCAGTACGCGGTCGATGCGGGCCTTCTCGACGTTGATGATCTTGCCGCGCAGCGGCAGGATCGCCTGGAACATCGAGTCGCGGCCGCTCTTGGCCGAGCCGCCGGCCGAGTCGCCCTCCACCACATACAGCTCGCACTGCTTGGGATCGGTGGACCGGCAATCGGCCAGCTTCCCGGGCAGGCCACCGATATCGGTGGCGCTCTTGCGCCGGACCAGTTCACGCGCCTTACGCGCGGCGATGCGCGCCTGAGCGGATGAAACCGCCTTATTGACAATGGTTTTCGCGTCCGAGGGGTTGGACTCGAACCAGTGCGTCAGCTGCTCGTTGCAGATCTTCTGGACGAATGACTTGACCTCGGTGTTGCCGAGTTTCGTCTTTGTCTGACCCTCGAACTGCGGCTGGGCCACCTTCACCGAGATCACCGCGGCAAGACCCTCCCGGATGTCGTCGCCGGTGAGGTTGGGGTCCTTCTCCTTGAGGAGTTTCTTGTCCTTGGCGTACTTGTTGACCACCGTGGTCAGCGCCGCGCGGAAGCCCTCCTCGTGAGTGCCGCCCTCATGGGTGTTGATGGTGTTGGCGAAGGTGTGGACCGACTCCGAATAACCGGAGTTCCACTGCATCGCGATCTCCACCTCATGGCCCTCGCCCTTACCGCCGAAGTCGACGATGCTGTTGGTGATCGGCTGCTTGGTCCGGTTGATGTGCTTGACGAAGTCGACCAGGCCGCCGGGGTAGTGGAACGTGCGGTGCTTGACCTTCGGCTGGGCACCAGCAGCCTTCTCCTCGGCGGACTTCGGCGCCTCGGCGGTGTCACTGACGACCTCGTCGACGATCTCCTCCGGGGTCACCCGCTCGTCGGTGAGGGTGATGGTCAGACCCTTGTTGAGGAAGGCCATCTCCTGCAGCCGCCGTGCGACGGTTTCGAAGTCGTAGTCGAGGGTCTCGAAGATATTGCCGTCAGCCCAGAACCGGATGGTGGTGCCGGTCTTCTTCGTGGCCTCACCCTGTTTGAGGCTGCCCGGAACCGAGTTGTCGTAGGTCTGGAACCACTGGTGGCCGTCGCGGCAGATGTCCGCCTCAACGCGGGTGGACAGCGCGTTGACCACGGACACGCCCACGCCGTGCAGACCGCCGGACACCTGGTAGGCGCCCTCCTCGAACTTGCCGCCGGCGTGCAGCACGGTCATCACCACGTCAACGGTCGGCACGCCGGTGGAGTGCATCTCGACCGGGATGCCGCGGCCGTTGTCGCTGACCTCGACGCCGCCGTCCTCGAGCAGCCGGACGTCGACGCGGTCGGCGAAGCCGGCCATCGCCTCGTCGACGGCGTTGTCGACCACCTCCCAGATGAGGTGATGCAGGCCGCGCTCACCGGTGGAACCGATGTACATACCGGGCCGCTTACGGACCGCCTCCAGTCCTTCGAGGACTTTGATGGAGTCTGCGCCGTATCCGTCTTGTTTCTTCTTCGGGGCAGCCACGATCGAACAGGTCTCCTCGGAATTAGCAGGCGAGCGGCGGTGGCCGCCCGAAACGTTAGAACCAGTCTACCGGGAAGGGGGGACAGGACCGATTCTGCGGCGGCGTTTCTGCATACCTATTTGAGCCGTATGCGGAATATCTCGGGCCGACATGCCTCCGGACGCTTGACACGCCCGGTTTCAACGTTCTGGTGGCGCTGAGGCCTGTGTGATAGGGGCCGCGGGAGGGGCCGGTGGGGCGGATCAGCCGTAGGTATCACGGGGCCCGCGGCCGCGAACGTGCCGCGGTCCCTTCCGCCATGAGGGGGCAACCGGGCCGGTGATCTTCATGGTGGTCACCACCCCGTCACCCACCGCCGCGGCGATCTTGGCCAGCAGCTGGGTCTGGACCATCCGCAACTGAGTCGCCCACGCGGTGGATTCGGCGGCGACGTGCAGGACGCCGTCACGGAGGGACGTGGGATTGGCGTGTTCAGCGATCTGCTCGCCCACCACGGCGGTCCATTCGGCGAACACCGTGCCCTCGGCGACCCGGCCGGACCACCCTTGGGTCTTGGCCACTTCCCGGGACAGCCGGCCGAGGGGTTGCGGATCACGGCCGTCCGGGCCCGGCCCCGACCAGCGTCGCCGATTGCCGCGGGGGGCAACGGTGCGGTCCGACTTCGGGGAGCGCCGGCCGCGCCCGACATCCTTGCCCTGGTCGCGCGCTGCTGCGCGGGCCTCTTCGAGGGCCCGCCGCACCAGGTCCATCCCCGGCACATCGTTGAGGTGCTCGGGCGGCACGCCATCCGGATCGTTCACGACATCACCTCCGAGCGCCTGCCGCTGTCATCATCGCGCATCGTGATGCCGATTCTCGTGGCATCCCAGTCGGCCGGGATGTCCTCGCCGACGGCGGCAGTCACCAGTACCTGCTCGGCCGAGGCGGCGACACCGGCGAGCGCCTGCCTGCGGGCGCTGTCGAGTTCGGCGAAGACGTCATCGAGGATGAGCACCGGCTCGCTGCCCTCGGTGCGAAGCAATTCGTAGGCCGCCAGCCGCAGCGACAGCGCCATCGACCAGGACTCCCCGTGACTGGCGAAGCCTTTCGCGGGCTGATCGCCGAGACGAAGTTCGAGATCGTCGCGGTGCGGTCCGACCAGGCACACCCCCCGTTCGAGTTCGGCGTCGCGGCGACGGGCAAGACCGGCGAGCAAGACCGCCTCGAGGTATTCGGCATTGGCGTCCGGGTCCTCGATCTCCACACTGGGTCGGTAGGAGATGGCGGCAGGGCGTGATGCCGGCGCGAGCAACTGGTAGGCCTTCTCCACCTCCGGGGCGAGCTGATTCACCAGATTCAGGCGGGCCGCCATCAGCTGCGCGCCGTGCGCGGCGAGGTGGCCGTCCCAGACGTCAAGCGTGTCTAGCACTCCGCGGTCACCGCGGAACCGCGCCCCGACCGCCGACTTGAGCAATGCCGTGCGCTGCTTGAGGACTTTGTCGTAGTCGGCGCGGATGCCGGCGATCGCCGGCCGCCGAACCGTCGCGAGTTCATCCAGATAGCGGCGGCGCTCGGCCGGGTCGCCGCGAACCAGCGCAAGATCCTCCGGAGCGAACAACACGGCTCGCACCGCGCCGAGGACGTCGCGGGTACTGCGCACCGGCGAACGGTTGAGCCTTGCCTTATTGGCCCTTCCGGCTGCGATCTCGATATCCACCGCGAGTTCGCGTCCTTCGCTGACCACGATGGTGGAGACCACCCCGCGGTCGGCGCCGGCGCGCACGAGAGGGGCGTCCGTGCCGACCCGGTGTGACCCCAGCGTCGCGCAATACCAGACTGCCTCAACGAGATTCGTCTTACCGAAACCATTCGAACCGACGAACACCGTACGGCCCGGGGTGAGGTCGATCTCGACATCGGTCCAGGACCGGAAGTCGTGCAGCGCGAGGTGCCGTATGTACATCGGAAGGCTAGCCGGACAACGGAACGCGCTGGACGGCATGTCCGCCGAACTGGTTACGCAGGGCGGCGACCGCCTTCATCGTCGGTGACTCATCCTGTCGTGATGCGAAGCGCGCGAACAGGGAGGCTGCGATCACCGGCATCGGTACCCGATGGCGGATGGCCTCCTCGACGGTCCAGCGGCCTTCGCCGGAGTCCTCGGTGTAGTCGGAGATATCGGCCAGGCCCGGATCCTCTTTGAGTGCTTTTGCGAGTAGTTGCTGCAACCAGGACCGCACCACCGTGCCGTTCGTCCACGCTTGAATGACGGCCTGCGGGTCGGTGATCAACGGTTCAGCCGTCAGCAGTTCGTAACCCTCGGCATAGGCCATCATCAGCCCGTACTCGATTCCGTTGTGCACCATTTTGGCGTAGTGGCCCGCACCAGTCGGACCGGCGTGGACGAAACCGTCGGTGAGTTCACCGGCCGGCCGCAACGTGTCGAAGATCGGCATCATCCGGGCGACGTCGTTATCGCTGCCACCGATCATGAGGCCGTAACCCTCGGTCAGACCCCAGACACCGCCGGATACCCCGGCGTCGAGGAAGCCGATGCCGCGTTGGGTGAGAAGTTCAGCATGACGTGCGTCCTCGGTGAACCGCGAGTTACCGCCGTCGACGACGATGTCACCCGACTCGAGCACATCAGCCAACGCGACGATGGTCTCGTCGGTGATCGGTCCGGACGGCACCATCACCCAGACAGCGCGGGGCGAGGTCAGTGCTGCAGCCAAAGCAGCAAGTGTCGGCACGTCGGAGACTTCGGGCCGGGGGTCGTATCCGATGACCTCGTGACCCCCGTCGCGCAACCGCTGACGCATGTTGAAGCCCATCTTGCCCAAGCCGATGAGTCCGAGTTGCATGCGAGTCTCCGTGGTGTGGAATTCCTCCGGTCAGCCCGGCAGGCGCACCGGCATCAGTAGATACACGTAATCGGTGTCCATCGCCGGGAACGGTCCGGCCGATCCACTGACCGGCGCTTCCTCGGTGGCGGGACGGAGGACTGCGGGCTTGCTCGCCGTGGTGAATCCGAACGTGACCCGATCGCTGTGCAGCGAACCGAGACCATCGGTGAGGTAGGTCGGGTTGAACGCGATGGTGAGTGGTTCGCCGACGAATTCGACCTCGAGATCCTCTTCGGCGAGGCCTACTCCGTCGGCACCGCCGGCAGCGAGGTGCAGGACGCCGGGGGCGAACTCCATACGAACCTGTGCTCCGCGGTCGGCAACCAGCGCCACACGTTTTATGGCCTCGGTCAGTTCGGAAACCCCGATGGTCGCCAGGGCGGTGTGGTCGGTGGGCAGCAACTGCCGGAATTTGGGGAACTCCGTGTCCAGCAAGCGTGTGGTGCTGCGCTTGCCCGCACTGCGAATACCCAGCAGCCGTTCCTCGCCGACGGCTGCTCCCGAACCCAAGGCCAGATGGACGTCCGATCCGGGTGTGACGGCCTTGGCCGCCTCGGCGAGGGTGCGGGCGGGAACCAGAACCGCGGCGTCCACTCCGGGTGACGTCGTGGCCCAGGTCAGTTCACGCACGGCCAGGCGAAACCGGTCGGTGGCTGCGAGGACGACCTTGTCGCCGGCGATCTCGACCCGAATACCTGTGAGCATGGGAAGTGTGTCGTCCCGACCAGCGGCCACGGCGACCTGACCGACGGCCTCGGTGAACAGGTCGGCGGCCACGACCCCGGTCTCGGCCGGCAGAGTCGGCAGGGCCGGATAGTCCTCGACCGGCATGGCCGGCAGCGAGAATTTCGCGCTGCCGCAGGTGAGCAGGATCCGACTCCCGTCGACGCTGACCTCGACCGGCTTCGCGGGCAGGGCCCTGGTGATGTCGGACAACAGCCGACCGGAGACCAGAACTGTTCCCGGGGAGGCGATTTCAGCGGGAATGACAACTTCGCTCGAGACGTCGTAGTCGAAACCTGCGATCGTGAGGCCTTCGTCCGATCCGGTGATCAACACGCCGGCAAGAACGGGAACGGTGGGCCGGCTGGGCAGGCTTCGTGCGACCCAGGCCACGGCGTCGGCGAAGTCCTCTCGGACCAGGCGGAATTTCAGATCCGAACCCACCGTTATGGTCGCCACGTTCAATCGTGTCCCTTCATGTCCCCAGCAACGCCGCCGATACCGTGCGGACCGATGACCAACCGTAAAGCGTCGGCGACCATCTTGAACGCTAAACGCCTGGCCTGACAACCCGGGTGTGAGCTGCCGAGGAACAGAGCCGAGCGAGGTTTTCCCCAAGAGTCTTCTTCTGGAAGAAACTCTTCGAATAACTGACAGCAACAGTAGTAGGTGCTGTGGAAGTTGTGGATGAACTGGTGTTGGTGCTGATCAAGGTCAGGACGTAGGTGTGGATGAAATGTGGATGGTGGTGAACCCGGAGCGGTGTGGTTGTGGAGAGGCCGGTATTCATCACGGGGATTCCCGATGGGTATGACGGGTATTCGCCAGTTGTCCACAAACTCTGCACAACCTGTTGATGTGAAGACTGGGACTGCTGCGTCGAAAGTTTTTTGGTGACGAATGCGTATTCGGTGTCGGGAAGCCCGGTGAAGCGGGCAAATCTCAGCGCTTTGACCGCTGGCGGATGCGGGTTGTGAGCTCTTTGACGTGATCGAAGATCTCCCGGCGGGAGGCCATTTCGTTGAGGATCTTCTTCTGTGCATACATGACGGTGGTGTGGTCGCGGCCGAAGGCCTGGCCGATCTTGGGCAGTGAGAGATCCGTCAGCTCTCGGCAGAGATACATCGCGATCTGCCGAGACTGTGCAAGAGCCCGTGTTTTGCCTGGTCCGCGCAGTTCTTCGACTGTGGTGTCGAAGTATTCGGCGGTTGCCGCCATGATCGTGGCGGAGCTGATCTGAGTGGTGCCGGCATCGGTGATGAGGTCGCGGAGCACGATCTCGGCCAATGCGGTGTCGATCGGGGTCCGGTTGAGCGAGGCGAAGGCGGTGACGCGGATGAGCGCGCCTTCCAGTTCGCGGATATTGCGCTCGATGCTGCTGGCGATCAGTTCGAGCACGTCGTCTGGAACGTCCAAGCGCTCCATCTGGGCTTTCTTGCGGAGAATCGCGATGCGGGTTTCCAGTTCAGGGGGCTGAACATCGGTGATCAGACCCCACTCGAATCGGGTGCGCAACCGGTCTTCGAGGGTGGCGAGCTGTTTGGGTGGGCGATCCGAGGAGATGACGATCTGCTTGTTCGCGTTGTGCAGGGTGTTGAAGGTGTGGAAGAACTCTTCCTGGATACCTTCTTTGCCCTCGATGAACTGGATGTCGTCGACGAGCAGCACGTCGATGTCCCGATAGCTGCGTTTGAACGCAACCCGGCGGTCGTCGCGGAGCGAGTTGATGAAGTCGTTGGTGAATTCTTCGGTGGAGACGTATTTGACCCGCATACCGGGGAACAGCCGCTGGGCGTAATTGCCGGCCGCATGGAGCAGGTGGGTCTTTCCCAGACCGGATTCACCCCAGATGAACAGCGGGTTGTAGGCGCGCGCGGGTGCCTCGGCGATGGCCAGCGCCGCGGCGTGGGCGAATCGGTTGGAGGCACCGATGATGAAGGTTTCGAAGGTGTATCTGCGGTTCAGGCTGGTACCGGCCGCCTCGGCGGAACTGTCATCGCGGGGGCGTTCGATGAAATGACGGGGCCAGCTTTCGTGAGCACTGGCCAGAGCTTCGCTGTCTTCGTCGACCTCGTCCAGGTCGGAGTCGAAGGTGACGCCGTCGGAGGCGGGGGTGTCCTCATCGGCCGGTTCGATGCGAACGCCCAGTTCGACACGCTGTCCGAGCCGTCGGCTGAGTGCATCGACGATCGGTGTCCGGAGATGCCGTTCGATCTCGTTCTGAACGAAAGGGCTGGGGACCGAGAGCAGAGCGAACCCTTCGGCGATGGTCAGCGGGCGGACCAGCTTGAGCCAGGCGCGTTGTTGCGGTGTGAGTGGGCTTTCGACGATCGTGTCACCGGACATTCCGTCGTGATCGCCGTTGAGTTCGGCGACTACTGATCCCCAGACGGAGGCGAAATCAGAACCGGGGTCGTCGACCAATGACA
Source organism: uncultured Mycobacterium sp. (assembly GCA_964344085.1). Taxonomy (GTDB): domain Bacteria; phylum Actinomycetota; class Actinomycetes; order Mycobacteriales; family Mycobacteriaceae; genus Mycobacterium. The sequence goes on along the minus strand of CAYFMA010000002.1, from coordinate 94,065 downwards.
GCTCCCCCTAATTCGAATCTTCGCGACGGAAAATAACGCTAACCCCAAACTGTCCACATAGTTATCCACAGTTGTGTACAGGGGTTAGATGGTCCTCGTCCGCAGCATATGGGCATTAAATGTCGATGAGCCGCGATTCCGTCAAGAGGCTCCGGACTCGCTGCTCTGCCAGAAGCTAACAGGTTTGTCCCCGGGTGCCAACCGGTGAACCGGACTGCCGGCCGGTTGCCGGACCGGTAGCCGCAATAGGGCAGTTTGACCTGCGCAAGTGCGGTAAGTACCCTCAGACAGTCGCCCGAATGTGGCGATACGGCAGCGACCGGGTCTCCGGGACCGCGCCGGTCAGTGCGAAACGACAGCGCCATCGGGTTCGGGGAAGCTCCCCGCAACGCGGTGCGCCAACAGCGAGGAGAGACAGCCGTGGCCAAGGGCAAGCGGACCTTCCAGCCGAACAACCGTCGGCGGGCTCGGGTTCATGGTTTCCGGCTGCGGATGCGCACTCGTGCCGGCCGGGCGATCGTCTCCGGTCGTCGTCGCAAGGGCCGTCGTTCACTGACTGCCTGACCCAACGGTCAATCGGCGTGCTCCCGGCCCGTTATCGGATGACACGGTCTGCGGATTTCGGAACCACCGTCAAACAGGGTGTCCGAGCTGTGCAGCCGGATCTCGTCGTACACGCACGCCGGGACCCCGCAGGCGAGGGCCCTCAGATTGGATTCGTGGTGACCAAGGCGATCGGTGGGTCGGTGCAGCGGCACCGGGTTGCCCGCAAGCTGAGGCATCTCATCGGTGCCGCGCTGGTCGATCTTGAACCGTCCGATCGAATAGTTGTGAGGGCACTGCCGGGCAGCCTGGAGGCGAAATCCCAACGGCTGCAACAGGAATTGACTACGGCGCTGGCTCGGACCCGCCAGCTGATGGAGCGGAACAGGTGACCGGGCAGCCGCGGGGCGCGCTGGCCAGGCTACTGATCGCCGTGATTCAAGGCTATCGGCACATGATCTCGCCGCTGCGGCCGCCGACCTGCCGGTTCATGCCGACCTGCAGCCAGTACGCCGTCGACTCGGTGACGGAGTACGGCGTGCTGCGGGGCGGCTGGCTGGCGTTGGTCCGGCTGGCCAAGTGCGGGCCGTGGCACAGCGGAGGATGGGATCCGATCCCCGAACGTTCGGACGCCGGCGACGGCTTGAAACCGGAGCTCAGGAGCGCCGATGTTTAACTGGTTCAGCCTCGACTACATCTACTACCCGGTGTCGGGGATCATGTGGCTCTGGTACAAGCTCTTCGGGCTGTTCCTCGGCCCCAGTAGCTTCTTCGCCTGGGCACTGTCGGTGATGTTCCTGGTCTTCAGCCTCCGCGCCCTGCTGTACAAGCCGTTCGTCCGGCAGATCCGGACGACCCGGCAGATGCAGGAACTGCAGCCGCAGATCAAGGCTCTGCAGAAGAAGTACGGCAAGGACCGCCAGCGGATGGCGCTGGAGATGCAGAAACTGCAGCGCGAACACGGGTTCAACCCGATCCTCGGCTGCCTGCCGATGCTGGCGCAGATTCCGGTGTTCCTCGGGTTGTATCACGTGCTCGCGTCCTTCAACCGGACGCAGAGCGGCTTCGGTCGACTGGGCTTGTCGGTGGAGGAGAACCGCAAGCTGGGCAACTACGTCTTCAGCGCGACAGACGTCGGTAATTTCCTCGACGCGCATCTGTTCGGAGCACCGATCGGTGCATCGATGACGCAGCGGGTCGGACTCGAGGCCTTCACCGTGTTCAGCCGCCCGGCCGTGGCCGCAGTCGCCATCCCGCTGATGATCCTGGCCGGCATCGCCACCTACTTCAACAGCAGGGCGTCCATCGCCCGGCAGAGCCCGGAAGCCGCGGCCAATCCGCAGACCGCGCTGATGAACAAGCTCGCGCTGTATGTGTTTCCTCTCGGCGTCGTTGTCGGCGGCCCTTTCCTGCCTATCGCCATCATCATCTACTGGGTCTCCAACAACATCTGGACCTTCGCTCAGCAGCACTTGGTGTTCGGCAAGATCGCCAAGGAGGAGGAGGCTAAGAAGGAGGAGGCGCTTGCCCGCCGTTCGGCCAATGCGCCGGCCCCCGGAGCCAAGCCGACCAAGCCTCGCAAGAATTCCGCCGCGGCCACTGAAGCCGAGGACGACGGGAGTGAGCCGGAGATGCCGACGGAATCCACGGCCGATGCGACGAACCGCACGCCCCGTCCGGGTGCGCGGCCCAAAAAACGTAAGCGCTGACCGGACGAGGTCCGGCCGGCCGGGAACTTCACCAAGAGAGAGACACTGACATGACTGAAAGCGCACCCGAACAGGCCGAGACCGCGGCACCCGTGAGCAAGGCGGTCGCACAGGAGGAGCGGCTGGTGGCCGAGGGCGAGATCGCCGGTGACTACCTGGAGGAACTGCTCGACCTGCTGGATTTTGACGGCGACATCGACCTTGACGTCGAGGGTGACCGCGCGGTGGTGAGCATCGACGGCGGCGACGACCTGACCAAGCTGGTTGGTCGCCGCGGCGAGGTGCTCGACGCGTTGCAGGAGCTGACCCGGCTCGCGGTTCACCAGAAGACCGGTGAGCGCAGCAGGCTGATGCTCGACATCGCCAGCTGGCGCCGTCGCCGCCGCGACGAACTCAGCGCGCTGGGCGACAAGGTCGCCCGCAGGGTCGCCGAGAGTGGCGAGCGCGAGGAACTGGCGCCGATGACGCCCTTCGAGCGCAAGATCGTTCATGACGCGGTTGCCGCCGTTGCCGGCGTGCACAGCGAGAGTGAGGGCACGGAGCCGTCTCGACGGGTAGTCGTCCTGAAGGACTGAAGTTACACACGTGTAGTTCGACGACGGCGGAGGGATGTTTCACGTGAAACACGCGCCGCCGACGGCGGCAACCGAAGTGTTCGGCGATCGGCTGGAGATCGCCCAGCGCTATGAGGAACTGCTGGCCGGCCCGGGAGTGGTACGCGGCCTGATCGGCCCGAGGGAAGCCGATCGACTCTGGGATCGGCACATCCTCAACAGTGCCGCGGTCGCAGAAGTCATCGAGCCGGACGCCCGAGTCGTGGACATCGGGAGCGGTGCGGGCTTGCCGGGGATACCCCTCGCCATCGCGCGACCGGACCTCCGGGTGATCCTTGTTGAGCCGATGCTTCGCCGGGCCGATTTCCTGCGCGAGGCAGCCGACGAACTCCGGATCGCGCTGACGGTGGTGCGGGGGAGAGCAGAGGACAAGAACGTCCGACATGCCGTCGCGGGGGCTGACGTCGTGGTGTCGCGCGCCGTGGCCGGTCTGGACAGGTTGGTCGGGTGGAGCCTTCCGCTACTGCGGCCCGGCGGACGGATGCTGGCGCTCAAGGGGGAGCGGGCCGACGACGAAGTCGCCGAGCACCGGGCCGCCATGGAGAAGCTCGGCGCCGCCGACATCCGGGTGATGAGATGTGGATCGGGTTATCTGACCCCACCGACCACGGTGGTGGAAGCTGTCCGGTCGGAACGGCAGCTCGCGCCCCGCGCCGGGCGCACGCCGGAAAGGAGAGGACCATGACTGTGCCACCAGTGGGGGGCGGCGATGTTTCACGTGAAACATGGTCCCCGGCCGAGGACACCGATACCCCGATCGGGGCGGCCGCCGAGCGAGCCATGAAGGTCCTCCACACCGCGGCCGGCCAGTTGCCGCGCCCGGCCCGCCGGCGGATCTTCACCGTCGCCAATCAGAAGGGTGGCGTCGGGAAGACCACGACCGCCGTCAACATGGCCGCGGCTCTGGCGGTCCAGGGCCTGAAGACTTTGGTCATCGACCTCGACCCACAGGGCAATGCCAGCACCGCACTGGGGATCTCGGACCGCCGGTCGGGGACCCCGTCGTCCTACGAGGTTCTGCTGGGGGAGTTGCCACTGCGCGACGCCATCCAGCAGAGCCCGCACAGCCCCAACCTGTTCTGCGTCCCCGCGACCATCGACCTGGCCGGCGCCGAGATCGAGTTGGTCAGCATGGTGGCCCGGGAGAATCGGTTGCGCAACGCACTGGCCGAACTGGCCGACACAGACTTCGACTACGTGTTCATCGACTGCCCCCCCTCGCTGGGCTTGCTGACCATAAACGCGCTGGTAGCAGCTCCAGAAGTGCTGATTCCGATCCAGTGCGAGTACTACGCGCTGGAGGGTGTTTCGCAGCTGATGAAGAACATCGAGATGGTGCGCGCTCACCTCAATCCGGCCCTGAACGTCAGCACCGTGGTCCTGACGATGTACGACGGCCGCACCAAGCTGGCTGATCAGGTGGCCTCGGAGGTGCGCCGGTTCTTCGGTGACAAGGTTCTGCACACGGTCATCCCGCGCAGCGTTAAGGTGTCGGAGGCGCCCGGCTACAGCATGACGATCATCGACTATGACCCAGGCTCGCGGGGCGCCATGAGTTACTTGGACGCCAGCCGCGAACTGGCGCACCGCAACCCGGAGGCATCGTCATGAGCCAGTCATCCAAGCGCAAGGGCGGCCTCGGCCGCGGCCTGGCGTCGCTGATCCCCACCGGACCGTCTGATGGCGGGCCCCGGCTGGGCCAGGCGGCCGCCGACGTGGTGATCGGCGGCGGGATGCCGGCACCGGCAACCGAGGTTTCTGAGGTCGGCGCGGTCTACCGGGAACTCGACCCGACCTTGATCGAGCCCAACCCTCGTCAGCCGCGCCAGGTCTTCGACGAGGAGGCACTGGCCGAGCTGGTGCACTCGATCCGCGAGTTCGGTCTCATGCAGCCCATCGTGGTGCGTGAGGTCGACGGCGGCCGCTACCAGATCATCATGGGGGAGCGGCGCTGGCGCGCATCGCAGCGCGCGGGCCTGACCGCGATCCCGGCGATCGTCCGGGATACCGACGACAGTGACCTGCTTCGCGACGCACTGCTCGAGAACATCCATCGGGCCCAGTTGAATCCGCTGGAAGAGGCGGCCGCCTATCAGCAGCTGCTCGACGAGTTCGAGGTCACCCACGAGGAACTGGCCAGCCGGATCGGACGGTCCCGGCCGGTGATCTCCAACATGATCCGGCTGCTGAAGCTGCCGATCGCCGTTCAGCGGCGGGTCGCGGCCGGCGTGCTGTCGGCCGGCCATGCCCGAGCGCTGCTGGCGTTGGAGGCCGGTCCCGAGGCGCAGGAAGAGCTGGCGGCCAGGGTCGTGGCCGAAGGCCTTTCGGTACGTGCCACCGAAGAGGCGGTGACACTGGCAAACCGAGGCGAGAACAAGAAGCCCGCAAATCCGCGCCGCAAGCCGATCCAGATGCCGGGGCTCCAGGACGTCGCCGAGCGGCTGTCGGGCACCTATGACACCAAGGTGGTCGTCAGCCTGGGCAAGCGGAAGGGCAAGATCGTCGTCGAGTTCGGGTCGGTGGAGGATCTGCACCGCATCGTGGGTCTGATGGACCCCTCGATCGGCAAATAACCAAGGCCCGGACACCGGATCGTTACGTCACTGTGACAAAAGTGTGCCCCCCGGGCCGCGCCCTGCCGGATCGGGTATCGAATTCCTCAGGGGCACAACGGATTTCGATCCCCTCAGCGGACACCCGACGCTGTGAGCGGCACTCTTTTATCCTGAAGGCACGGGTGCGCGTGTCCGTGCCGAGGGAAAGCCGGGGAGACTAGTGTCCGTCCAAATCAGGCCGCTGCGACTCGAGGGATTCGAGCAGCTGCCCAAGCACGCGCGCCGGTGCGTGTTCTGGGAGGTCGACCCTCAGACCCTGGGGGATGGCGGGTATCTCGCGGACCCCGAATTCGAGAAAGAGGCATGGCTGTCGATGGTCATGCTGGAGTGGGGTTCGTGCGGGCAGGTGGCGATGTCGGTCCCCGACGAGGACGGTCCTGCCGTCGATGACGATGATCCGTGTGTGGGCTACGTGTTCTATGCGCCGCCGCGGGTGGTACCACGTGCACAGAGGTTTCCGACCGGTCCGGTCAGTGCAGACGCCGTTCTGCTGACCTCGATGGGCGTCGAGCCGGGCCAGTACGCGGGACTGGAGAATCAGCTCATCGGCCACGTCGTGAGCGAGCTTCGCCGCCGCGGGGTTCGCGCTCTGGAGGCATTCGGACGGACCGCAGCAGCGGCCGATCTGCATACGCCACATTCCGATCCGGAATTGAAGCAGGTGGTGGCCGCCCTTGACGACTGCTCGTTCGAGACGTGCATGATCGAGGCCCCCTTCCTGATCGAGGCCGGCTTCACCGTCGTGGCACCGCATCGCTACTTCCCGCGTTTGCGCCTCGAGCTCGATAAGGGGCTCGGGTGGAAGGCTGAAGTGGAGGCGGCGCTGGAGCGACTGCTGGAGAGTTCGCAGCTGCAGGCCAGCGGTGCGGAGATCAGCGGTTAGACCGCAGAGCGGCCCTGATCGACCGACTGCTCATGGGCGAGCAGTTCGGCGAACGTGAAAGTGCCTGTGGGGCGGTCGTTTTTACCCAAAAGGTACAGTCGCTTCACCGCCGCGAGAATGCCTTCGGCGATGGCGTCGCGGCATTCCCGGGTGACCAGCATGCTCAGATCACGCGGACTGGTGATGTAGCCGACGTCCACCTGAACCGACGGCATCCGGGTCAGCCGGAGCAGATCCCAGGTACGGCCGTGGGTGCGACAGTCCAGTAACCCGGTGCGCGCCACCACTTCTCGCTGGATGAAGTCCGCCAGGTTGTGGCCCAGCGTGGACACTGATCCGTGTGAGCTACCGAAGTAGAAGCAGGCCAGGCCATTTGCGGCGGGGCTGGCATGACGTTCGAACCGCAGGCTGATCATCAGGTCGGCACCCACGGTGTTCGCCGTCGCGGCGCGTTCGGCGTCAGCGGGGCTGCGGTTCACCGGACGTGACAGGAAGGTCTCCATCCCGATCGCGGTCATGCGGCCTTCGAGACGGCTCGCCAGGTCCCACAGGATGTCCGCTTCGCTCGTCGGACCTTCCGGTCCATTGACGATCACACCGTGGTCATCGCCGCCGCGGCCCGGGTCGATGATGATGCGCTTGCCCGAGAGCCGGGGGCCGGAGCGCCGTACGCGTTCCTCCTCCCGGATCGCGTGCAGTGAACCACCGGTGACGCGGGAGCCCAGAAAGTACAAGGAGCGCAACGTTTCCGGGCCGCAGATGCCATCGGGTGCCAGGCCGTACTCGCGTTGATAGGACATCAGCGCGTTGTGGGTCTGCAGTCCGAAGTACCCGTCCACCAGTGCGGTGTAGAAGCCGAGATCCTGCAGCCGTGACTGCAGGTTTGCCACGTCATCGCCGTACATCGGCGCTCCGAACTGATGGGCCAGTGTGCGAGCGCCGAGTCGGTAGGAGGCTTCTTTGAGGGCCCGGTAGGTGGCCTCACCGACGATGCCGTCCACCCTCAGACCACGGCCCTGCTGGAAGGCCCGCACGGCGTGGTCGAGTTCGTCGTCGAACACGTCCGGGGCCACGTGCCGGCCCGTACTCAGGTCGTCGTCATCACTTTCCAGCAACCCGAGCGCGGCCAGCGCCACGCGGATCTCGACGACCGCCGCGCCCCGGTCGCCGTGCCGCAAGCTGTCGCCCGCGCTGTGACCTGGAGTCGCCATGACACGCATTGTCGCAGAAGCGGCGGCCTATTCGGAAACTCCTCGGATAGCTTGCCGGTCACGAATTCGCCGCACTAGACGACGTCGGCGAGCTCCTTCAGCAACGCCGCTTTGCTCTTGGCGCCGACGATGCGTTTCACCGGCCGCCCACCCTGGAACAGGATCAGCGTCGGGATGGATGAGACCTGGTAGTCCCTCGCTGTTGCGGGGTTTGCATCGACATCGATTTTGGCGACCGTCAGAACGCCGGCCTTCTCTGCGGCGATCTCCTCGAGGACCGGGGCGACCATTCGGCACGGGCCGCACCAGGCCGCCCAGAAATCGACCAGGACCGGAGTGGTGCTGGTGAGCACCGCATCGGGGAAGGTGGCGTCGGACACGGTCACAGTGGCACCGCTCATGGCTTGGCTCCGATCATCGCGTTCGCATCGGCATTGTGGGCTGAGTCGTGGTCGTGGGACAGCCAGCGTTCCGCGTCGATGGCCGCGGCGCAGCCACTTCCCGCAGCCGTGATGGCCTGACGATAGGTGTGATCGACGAGGTCGCCGGCGGCGAAGACACCGGGCAGCGAGGTCGCGGTGGTGCGGCCCCGCACCACCACGTAGCCCTCGTCGTCGAGATCGACGGCGTCGCGGACCAGACCCGAGCGCGGGTCGTGGCCGATCGCGACGAAGACACCGGTGACCGGCAGGGTCGACTCCTCGCCGTTCACGGTGTTGCGGACCCGCAGGCCGGTGACGGCGGTCTCGCCTTCGACGGCGACGACCGCGGTATTGGTCAGGAAGGTGATCTTGTCGTTGGCCCGGGCCCGCTCCAGCATGATCTTGGAGGCGCGGAACTCGTCCCGTCGGTGCACCAGGGTGACGCTGCGGGCGAACTTGGTGAGGAACGTGGCCTCCTCCATTGCCGAGTCCCCACCGCCGATCACGGCGATGTCCTGCTCCTTGAAGAAGAAGCCGTCGCAGGTGGCGCATGCGCTGACGCCGCGTCCGAGCAGTTCCTGCTCGCCGGGGACCCCGAGGTAGCGGGCCGCGGCGCCCATGGCCAGGATCACGGCCCGGGCGCGGTGCGTCTCACCGCCGCCGGTGACGACCTCCTTGACCGGACCGGCCAGTGACACCGACTCGACGTCTTCCATCTGCAGGTCCGCGCCGAACCGCAGCGCCTGCTCCCGCATCTCGTCCATCAGTTCAGGGCCCTGAATCCCGTTACGGAAGCCTGGGAAGTTCTCTACCTCGGTGGTGGTCATCAGTGCGCCGCCGAACTCGGTGCCCTCGAACACCAGTGGCCTGAGCTCGGCCCGGGCGGTATAGATCGCCGCGGTGTAACCGGCAGGGCCGGATCCGATGATGATGACGTCATGGATGGCGGGTTCGGTACTCATCCCAGCCTTTCTCGCGATAACACACTGACCAGAACATCAGGGTAGACCCGGGTGTTCCCGGCCGGAATGACGGCCGCGCGCCTGGCTTATGGCGAGGGGCTCGGACTGACCGTGATGCGGCTTGCGCTCACGGGAGTCGTGGTGGTGGGGCCGGTCGATTTCAGCAACGCGACGGCGCCCACCCAGCCGGCAGTGATGAGCGCGCCGAGTGCGGCCAGGATGACACCGGTCCTGGCTGCGGGCAGGCCCGGCCGCGCGGCGTGCGCGGGCCGGCCGCCGGACTTACCGGTCACGGTGTGACGGGAGGACACCCGCTCAGTCTGCCTGGCCGCCCGGCTACAGGGGAGAACTGCCCGAGCAGAAGCGCCAGGCGCGTCCGGGCCCGGGCGCACCGACTCTTCACGGTGCCCTCGGCGATATCGAGCAACACCGCTGCATCGGCCACGGAGTAGCCGTGCATATCGACCGCCAGCACCGCTGCGCGTTGCTCGACGGGAAGCCGCAGCAGCGCCTGCCGGACCACGATGGCGGTCTCGACGCTGCCAGTCCGGTCGGGCACCGGGCAGCCGTCCTCCGGCAGCGATTCGGTGGGCCGGGATGCGTTGCGGCGTAGGCGATCCCGGCATGCGTTCACGACGATTCGGTGCAGCCAGCTGCTGACCGCGGCGTCATGGCGGAACGATGCGGCCCCGCGATGTGCCGAAAGCATGGCTTCCTGCAGGACGTCATCGGCATCCTCTGCCGTCGGGGTGGACCCTCGGGCGAGCCGGTAGAGCCGGGCGCGGTGCCGGCCGAACAGCTCCGCGAACGCATGACGATCCCCGGCCGCGTGCGCGGCCAACAGATCGGCATCGCTTCGCACGAACCGGGACGCTAACCACCGGAGGTCGATGCGGCACTTCACCCCTGCGCTGGGCTGTGGGTGTTGGTCAGGATGCGGCGCGGATGGTGATGTCCGACAGCGCGGTCTTGTTCTTGCCGTCGGTCTGGCCCATGGTCGAGATCCACACCAGCAGATGTGAGGTGGGCGGGGCGCTCGGCACCTGGATGGTGGTGGAACCGCTGTTGAGTGCGGTCGGCTGCGTCAGAGCGGTGGTGTCGTCCAAGCTGGCCGGGCTCGAGCTGGTGGCCGACCGGATCTGCACCTTGGTGCCGGTGCTGGGCACCGTGAGGGTCACGCTGCCGATGACAGTCGGCTCGGGCAGTTGCAACATGAGACCCACACCGTTTTTGAAGTTCGGGAACGGAATCGGATCGGTGTAGGTGTCGGTGGGCCAGGAGGTGCCGGGGTCACCATCGATGGCGAGTCCGGCCAGATTCGGGTTGTCAGCCCCGCCGGCAGGTGAGAAAACCACTGCCCCAGTCGGTTTCACTACCGAACCCGACGCCGAGCTGCTCTGCGAGGTCGTCGTGTTCAACCCGAGCCGCTCACCTTTGAGCCCACTCCCGACGTCGCCGAAGATGTGGCCCAGCTTGGAAACGAAGACGATCAGCGCGATGAGGAGCACCGCTGCGCCGGCGCCGGCGCCGATCAGCAGGGTCTTGCGCCGGCGGGCCTGCTCCTGGGCACTGCTCAGCGCCGCCCGAACCGGGGGCGCGATCGCGTCCCGGGCCGGACTGGGCGCCGGGGGCGAGGCGGTGGCCGAAACGGGTTCGACCAGATCTGTGCGCTCCGCGGAGGCCGTCGCCTGCTGCAGCAGATTCAGCAGAGTCGGTGCGGTGCTGATCCCGCCGCCCGGCTGGACGGCGCGTACGGCCGCGGTGGAGATCTGGAATGGGATTTCGGCATTGATGTCGCGGGGCTCGAGCAAGTCGCCCGCCGGGGATTTCACGGCAGGCCGCATGCCGCTCGGGGCGCCGCTCTCGGGGATCGGCCAGCGATCCACCAGCAGGGCGTAGAGGGTGGCGCCGATACCCCGCACGTCGGCCTCGGGCCCGGCGTCGGGCAGCGTGGCGGGGAAGGCCAGTACGACGTCGCCGCCGATGCTGACCCGGATCCTGCTCGGGTGGTCGATGGACAGGGCGACACCGGCCCGATGGGCCTCGTCGGCCGCGGCGGCCAGGGACTGCACGGCTCGAGCACCGCCCAGCGCCGACGGCGATGTGTCGGCGACCTCCTTGAGCGAGCCGCCGCGGATCCACTCGGCGACCACCAGGCCGCCGGTGTCGATCCGCGTCACATCGAGCACCCGGGCCAGCCCGGGCCGTTCGATGCGCCCCAGCTTCAGGGTTTCGGAGAGGATCGCCTCAAGCTGCTGATCGGAGAGCCGTCCGGCGGGGTCGATGAAGGTCAGCGCCACCTGGCGGTCCAGCGCGGTGTCGAGTGCCTGCCAGAACTGAAGACCGGACGGACCGCCGTGGAAGACGAGCAGGCGGTAGCGGCCGTCGGCGATGCTGGCCCCGGGCACCAGATGGGAAACGGCAGGTGCCTCGTGGCGGCCGCCGGGGCGCGGCGCCTCGGCAGGGACGTCGGGTTGGAAGTCGCCGGCCGCCGGACGCGGAATCCAGGTCGTCGGTTCGTTCGGCGGACCGGACTGCGGCGTGATCTGGTCGCTCAGTTCCGGTCCTTTCAGGCTGCGGACACCGGCATCCGCCGGCGGCCCGGCTAGGGGCGAACTGCCGATTTCAGGGTACGTGACAGAGGTTGCCCCGTGAGGCTCCAGTGATGGGTGTTGTTCGGTGTGTCCGGGCAACCGGCGGCGCACGGCAGCCCAGGCGGACATCGCGTCAGGCACCCCGAAGGCCACCATGAGGACAGCGGCAAGTGGCAGCATCACCAGCGCCAGGATCGTCAGCCGCACCATCGAACCGGCACCCCCGGCGCGCTCGGTGAAGGCGTCCAGACCGAACAGCTGATCAGTCCCGGCCGCGACCAGTGCCGCCAGGACTGAGACCGTGGTGGTGATGAGGATCGCCCGCCGCACCGCCGGGTCGATCAGCCGGCCGCCGGGAGGCTTCAGCGACCGGCGCAGCAGGATGTGGCCGAGCACCGCGCCGGCGACGAACCCCAGGCCGTTGGCCGTGCCGAGGTACCCGGCCACCAGTTCCCGGTCATCGGTGAGGTGCGGGGCAAGCAGCGAGGCGCCGATCTTGACCGCGGTGATCGCGACGATGATCAGGATCGGGGTCCAGGGTTCGTCGCGCGCGTAGAACACCCGCAACTGCAGCAGCACCAGCGCGTAGGGGATGAGCGTGAACGACGACAGGGCGATGGCCGTGCCGAGGTAGTTGGCGTCGACCTCACCGAACTTCCCGTAGGCGAACAGCGCGCTGCCGATCGCGGGACCGCCGATGGTCATCAGTGCGACGACCGGGATGAGCACCACCATGGTCAGCCGGGTGGCCAGAGACAGGTCGGCGAGCACCGCCGGTTTGTCGTCGGCGGCGGCGTTGTGACTCAGCCGAGGCATCACCACGGTCAGGATCGTCACGCCGATCATCCCGAACGGCAGTTGCAGTACCAGCCACGCGTAGGCGTAGATCGCCGGTCCGGATGCGGCCGCGGTGCTGGCGATCTGATTGCCGACCACCAGCCCGACCTGACTGATGAGCACGTAGAGCACCATCGCTGCGGCCATCGTGCCGAACCGCTTGATGCGATCGTCGATTCCCCACAGTGGTCGCAGACTGATCCCGTTACGGCGGATGGCCACCAGCAGCACCGCCATCTGGGATGCCACACCGAGCGTGGTGCCGATGCCGAGGACGAGCAGCTTGGCATTGCCCATCCGGACCGGATCGACCGAGAGTTCCCCCGGCACAAGCAGATACAGCCCGAGCGTCGCGATGGCGACGACGTTGTTCACCACCGGTGCCCACGCCGGCGGACCGAACACGTTGCGGGTGTTGAGGATCGCCATGAAGACCGACGACAGCCCGTAGAAGATCACCTGCGGCAACAGCAGGAAGGCGAAGGCCGTCGTGAGCGGCTTGTTCACCTGGGGGTCGCTGCCGAGCATCAATCGCACGAGCAGGGGAGCAGCCGCCACGGAGGCCACCGTCGCCAGCAGCAGCAGTGTGGTGGCCAGCGTCACCAGACGGCGGACGAATGCAGCACCGCCGTCGCTGTCGTCGCGCTCTGCGCGGGCGAGCACCGGCACGAAGATCGCCGTGAAGGTGGCCTCCAGTACCAGCGCCGCAATCATGTTGGGCAGCTGATTGGCCACCGAGAACGCACTGGAAAGGGCCGCGCCGAGAATCGCGGCCAGCAGCACGATCCTGATGAATCCGGTGATCCGGCTGACCAGAGTGGCCAGTGCCATCCCCCAGGACCGGGAGACCACCGCGTCGTCGGACAGTTGTTCGGTCCGCTCGGGCCGTGTCATTCGTCTTCTCCGGCAACCGATTCCACCGGCACGAAGGGCCGGTCGATATCGGCCCGGTCGGGCTGTCCACGGAAGCGGTGGTAGAGCCGCCGGCCCACCAGCAGCGCCAGCACCGCACCGCCGCCGAGGGTGATGGCGAACAGAACCTTGCCGTAAGCGTTGGCGTGTACCGACAACCGGACCGGTTCACCGAGTTGCACACCGTCGGTGGTCCGCAGCGTGACATCGACGGCCAACCGCTGGGTGACCCGGACCTCCACGGGCACTCTCAGCGGCAGATAACCGGGCGGCAGTTCCTGCTCGCCGACATCGGTCACCTTCATGCCCGGCGGCGCATCGATCTGCAGACGCACCCGGATCGGCACGGCGAGATCGTTGCGCAGGGCGAGCGGCAGCGCGCTGCTCTCGCTGGCCAACGTGTAGGAGTCTCCCGGACTGACCACCCGCACGGCGCCGAAGAGGTCTTCGATGGTCTTGCCGACGATCCCCAGGCGCTGGCGGGCGATGTCGTTACGGCGATCGGGCGGCTCGGTCTGGCTCAGCGCGCGCAGCATGTCCTCGCGCAGCGGCGCGGTGTACTGCTGGCCGGTGAGCCCGGTTCGGGTATCGGTGGTCAGTGCCGGGGTGAGTTGGCCGAGCCGGTTCAGTTCGGCGCCGATGACGGTCACCACGTCGTCGTCGAATCGGCCGCGCACGTCGGTGGGCAGCTGGAGCTGTTCCTCCGGCGGTGCAGCGGCGGCGTCGGTGAGTACCGTTCCCAGCGGCCGTGGAACAGCTAGACCCGCGCGCACAGCATTGCCCAGCGCGGTGAGGATGGCGCGCGCGTCGTCGGGCTGCGGACTCCACTTCAGCGGTGGCAACAGAATCTCCGCCCGGGGTTCGAGCCCGGGCTGCAGCGCACGCCACAGCAGCGCCGCCATGGCGTCCTGCCTGCGGGCAGTGGGGGAGTCGTGGTCGGTGGGAACCGACAACGCATCGTCGAGATAGCCGGGCCGACTGGGGTCGGTGCCGACCGCGGCCAGGGCTGCACCTACCGATGGGTCGAACGGGGCCAGCACCACTTGTGCGGAGAGCCGGTGCGCGGCGGTGTCCGCGCCGGGATCGGCGGCGGCGATGGTGACGGTCGGGCCCTGACCGTCCAGCAGGGCGAGCGCACCCTCGGTCAGTGATCCGTCGGCCAGGACGGTGGCGCCACGTGTTGAGGACACGCCCAGGATCCGGTCGACGATATCGGCGCCGTTGGCGGTGGCCGCGATGCTGAGGCTGCCGTCACCCACGCGGTGCAGGGCATCGAGATCGGCCTGTGCGTACGGGGTAGCGGTGACACACAACTTCTTGGCGACATTGCGCAACCTGTCCAGCCATCCCACGGCCGCGGCCTGCCCGCTGCCCGGGTGCGCGGCGGTGCCGAGACCGTCCGGAGCGTCGGCCACCACGTAACCGTTCGTCATCGCGTTGACGGTCACCAGCAGGTCCGGATCGACCGCCAGACACAACGTCCGGTCGACGCCGGCGTTCGGATCGATCGCGTCGGGACTGGTGGCGAATTCGGCTGCGCCCAGCAGTGTGTCGAGCCGGCCACCGGGGGACAACGACACCGCGAGATCGTCGTTCATCAGACGCACCGGGTTGGTTCCGCCGGGTACCCCCGGAGCCAACCGCGGCTTGTCGGCGATCGGCCAGAGCATGGTCAGCGGCACCGGTTTGGTGGTGTCCGGAGCGGTCACGTCGTACACCGGATTCCCCGATGCAGAAGACGGGTCTGCGGGAACTCCGGTGACCGGCAGCAGGAATCGCGCCTCATCGAGCCGGCTGGGCGATCCGGAATCCGGTGTTCCGTTGACATTGATCAGCAGCGGGTAAACCCCGGGCTGGCTGATGCCGAGCGATTTGACGGGAACCGAGAAGGTGACACCGGTTGCCTGACCGCGTTCGAGTTGCGTTGAGACACCTGCGAATTCGGCGACAGGCTGAAACCCGCCCCCTTCGTTCAGAACGGTTCGCAATGCCGAGGAGGACGTCACCGGATCCCCGTGCTCGAGGCGCGCCACCACATCGCGCACCGGACGGTCACCGACATTGGTAACCGTGGCGGTGACCGTCACGACCGGATCGCTGGAGGTGGTCACGACATCCGGTGTGACGGAGTCCAGCCGCACCTGAAGAAACGATGCGCCCTCCGGTTCCCCGGACGCCGCCGGCAGTGCACCTGGAAACAGCAGCAGGGTCACCCACATCAGAATCAGGATGATCCGGGGCCCGGGGCCGACCCGCAGCGGCGTTCTCACGTGTCCGAACCGCTGCCGTTCGTCCGCGGCCTGTTGCGGGTGTGCGAATGGGTCTGCGGTTTACGGCGGGGTGCGGTCCGCGGCAACGGCGGCAGTGCCGCCGGGCCGTCGGATTGCAAAAGCTCGATCAGTTCGTGGGCGATCTTCGCCAGCCGGCGCTCGTCGGCGTAGGCGAGCCGGTGGTGCAGTTCGGCGACCGGCACCCAGGCCACCTCGGTGACCTCGATGTCCTCGTCGCACAATTCACCACCCGAGAACCGCATCAGGTAATGGTGCACAGTCTTGTGCACCCGGCGGCCCTCGGTGACGAACCAGTAATCGATGCTGCCGAGAGCGGCCAGCACGTCACCCTGGATGCCGGTCTCCTCGGCGACCTCTCGCGCCGCGGTCTGCTCCGGCGTCTCGCCCTGCTCGACATGTCCCTTGGGAAGTGACCACAGCATCCGGCCGCGGCGGTCCATCCGCCCGATGAGGGCGGCCAGCTGCTCGTCACGGGGGCGGTCGATCCCGTCGATCACCAGACCGCCGGCCGAGGTTTCGTGCACGGTTCGCAGCCGCGGCCCGGGACGGCGCCGGGAGGTGATGCCGCTGCTCGCACCTGCTGCGGGTTCTGCGGGGGAGGGGCGGTTGTCCTGGCCGGCCGTCGATTCCTGCGAACTGGCCGTACGGCGCCCGCGGCGGCGTCCCCGCCGCCGTCGAGGCTTTGCCTGCTCGCCCTCCGACACCCAAGCGATAGTAGTTGGCGTCGAGGCGAGTGCCGGTTATCCCCCGTGTCGCATTAGGCTCACCGGACGTGCCTGAAGTCACCGATGCCGAGCTCTTGACGCGTGCCGCCGTCGAGCTCAACCGGCATGGGCACGTATTGCGTGAGATCGGTGGCCGGTTCGCGCTGGCGGGCAAGAACCTCTATCTCGTCGGCGGCACCGTGCGCGACGCGATGCTCGGCCGGCTGACCACGGATCTGGACTTCACCACCGATGCCCGGCCTGAGGAGATTCAGCACATAGTGCGGCCCTGGGCCGATGCGCTGTGGGACACCGGCATCGAGTACGGCACCGTCGGAGTGGGCAAGGCCGGTGACCGGCTGGAGATCACCACCTTCCGGGCCGACAGCTATGACCAGGTGTCGCGCAACCCGGAGGTCCGGTTCGGCGACAGCCTCGAGGAGGATCTGGTCCGCCGCGATTTCACCGCCAACGCGATGGCGGTGCGTATCACCGCCGACGGCCCGGGTGAGTTCCTCGATCCGCTCGGCGGTCTCGAGGCGGTGCGCCGCGGGTTGCTGGACACCCCGGCCGCGCCGGAGGTTTCCTTCGGCGACGATCCGCTGCGGATGCTGCGGGCCGCCCGCTTCGTATCGCAGCTGGAGTTCTCGGTTGCCGATCGGGTGCGTGAAGCGATCGTCGCGATGGCGCCGCAACTGGCCCGCATCACCGTTGAGCGGGTCGCTGCCGAACTCGACAAGATGCTCCTCGGAGCCGACCCGTCTGCCGGAATCGAATTGATGGTCGGCACGGGGATGGGTGAGGTGGTGCTGCCCGAGGTCGGCGGAATGCAGATGGCCATCGATGAACACCATCAGCACAAGGACGTCTATCAGCATTCGCTGACGGTGTTGCGCCAGGCGATGGCGCTCGAGGAGCCGGGCCGGCCTGATCTTGTGTTGCGGTGGGCGGCGATCCTGCATGACATCGGTAAGCCCGCCACGCGACGTCATGAGACCGATGGCGGGGTGAGCTTCCATCACCACGAAGTGGTGGGCGCGAAAATGGTGCGCAAGCGCTTGCGTGCCCTGAAGTACTCCAAGCAGATGGTCGACGACATCTCGCAACTGGTCTATCTCCACCTGCGCTTCCACGGCTACGGCGACGGGAAGTGGACCGATTCGGCGGTGCGCCGCTATGTCGCCGACGCAGGTCCGCTGCTGCCGCGGCTGCACAAGCTGGTTCGCGCCGATTGCACCACCCGCAACAAGCGGCGTGCCGCGCTTTTGCAGTCCAACTACGACGGTCTCGAAACCCGGATCGCCGAGCTTGCCGCCAAGGAGGATCTGGCCCGGGTGCGTCCCGACCTCGACGGCAACGCGATCATGGAACTGCTGGGCATCCCGGCCGGGCCGCAGGTCGGCGAGGCCTGGAACTATCTCAAGGAACTCCGGTTGGATCGAGGTCCGCTCAGTCCTGAGGAAGCCACCGAAGAACTGCTGAAGTGGTGGAACGCCCGGTCTTGATGGCGTGGAACGCTGGGTCTTGATGGCGTGGAACGC
>CAYFMA010000002.1:69138-76127 GCA_964344085.1 uncultured Mycobacterium sp. | reverse complement strand
GGTCTTGATGGCGTGGAACGCTGGGTCTTGATGGCGTGGAACGCCAAGGGCGGCAACGGCATCTAACTAGGTATGGACTACTGCCTGGACGCCGGCGGCGGCACCGCTTCGATGTGGACCGCACAACCGGATATCGATCTCAGCGGCGACGGCGTACTTGACGGTGTTCGGCTCGACTTCGACGGTGACGGCGCTTTCGACGATGCGCTGGCCGACCTCGACGGAGACGGGGTGGCCGACCACGCTGCGGTGGATCTCGATGATGACGGCGTCCTCGAGGCCCGATATTCCGATGACGGTTCCGGAACCTGGGCGCTGGCCGGCGGTGCGCCGGGTGGCCCGCTGCGTTGGTTCGGACTCGACGGTGTGCAGCACACCGGACCGGATGCCGTTCACGATGTGGACGGTGACGGGACCGCCGAGCGGTTGCTCGATCTCAATCGCGACGGTCTGGCCGATCGGGCGCTGGTCGTGGATGCGAATGGACGGGTGCAGATCGGCTATGTGGATGTCAGCGGGGACGGCCGTTGGGACGTGGAATTAGCCGATACCGACGGCGACGGCAGCGCCGACCAGGCGACGCAGTTGTCCTGACGGCCTCGGTGTCCTAACGACCTCGGCCAGGCGGCCCGGCGAAGGCCTGCGCGATCCCCAGCCAGTGTTCGGCGTCCGCACCTTGTGCCCTCAGATCGAGTTCGGCACGAGGGCGCCGCTGGGTGACCAGAAAACAGAAGTCCAGGGCGGAGCCTGTGACGCGTTGGCCGGCATCCTGGGGGCCCCACGCCCACAGCCCGCCGTCCGGTGCTGTCAATTCGACACGGAACGGTTCGGCCGGTGGCGTCTGTCCGTTGACCGCGTAGGCATAGTCGCGGGTCCGCACGCCCAGGTGAGCGATCGACTTCAGCCGCGCTGTCGCCGACGGCGGCGCGCTCAAAGCGTCGGCGACGTCGAGTCCGTGCGCCCAGGTCTCCATCATCCGAGCGGTGGCCATCGAGGCGGCGCTCATCGGTGGCCCGAACCACATCAGCTTGCGACCGTCGGGGACCTCGCGGAGTGCGCTGTGCAGTGCCGCGCGGGTGCTTCGCCACTCGGCCAGCAGCATGTCCGGCGGAAGCGAGGCGAGCTCGTCGGCGGCGTCGTCGACGAAGGTTGCGATCTTCGACTGGGCCTCGACGAGAAGTTCGCCGAAGGCGGGCTCATCGGTGATCGACGTGAGCGACACGCGATCGGTCCACAGCAGGTGGGCGACCTGGTGGGCGATGGTCCACCGCGGTGCAGGGGTGGGCAGTGCCCACTGCTGTGCTGGCAGGTTCGCGACCAGGCCGTCGAGAACCTCGCTCTCGGCCTCGAGATCGTCGATGATCGCGTCGGCAGTGCTCATGACGCTGATGGTAATTGTCGCTGCCGCCCTAGCGTCGCGTGCGCGGCAAGCCCCGTCAGGTAGACCACCGACCCGGCGACGGCCAGGGCGGGTGACTTTCCGTCCGGATGGATCACCGCTGCGGCAGCGGTGGTCGCGAGGATGAACGACAACCAGAACACCGCGTCCTGAACCGCGAACACATGGCCGCGCAGCGCGTCGTCGACATCGATCTGCATCGCCGAGTCGGCGCACAGTTTCACCATCTGACCGGCCAGGCCGAGTAGGAAGCCGCAGCCGACCATCACCAGCAGATGCAGGCTTGCGCCGGCCAACTGGATAGCAGCCGCGGCCAGCAGAGCGGCGTTCGCGGTCCGGTAGCGGCCCCAGCGCCCAATTGCCGGGGGCGCAAGGAGATTCGCGATGAACGACCCGGCCCCGGTCGTCGCGACGAAGACCACCGCGGTGCCCAGTCCGGCGAATCCGGCCGCGTCGCCGGTGTGGCGCACGAGGACCAGGACGAGCAGGGTGTTGATTCCGAAAACCATGCGGTGGGCGGCCAGGCCGGACAGCGTCGCGCCGACCGACGGGGTGGCGCGCACCGCGCCGAGGCCGTAGGTCCATCCACTGGCGACCGCATAGAAGGCCGATCCCGCAACGGCGTTGTGGTCCGGGCCGAGGATGTGCGGCGGAAACCGGATCGACAGCAGAAGGGCGATCGCCGCGGGGATGGCGACGAGGATCATGACCGTCGCAGCGCCCCCGTCTCCTGCGCCGAACAGCCATCGCGGCAGCAGCATGAAGTTCGCGCCGAGGAACGTCGCCGAAGCACCGACGGCGGTCGCCACCGCGTTCATCGTGACCACCTGTGCACGGGGCACCACGTCGGGAAGCGCAGCTGAGAGGCCCGATGTCACGAAGCGGCTGAAACCGTTGACCGCGAGCGCTCCGCACAGCACGAAGAGATCCCGGGCCCCGGCAGCCAGCAGAGCGGCGACGGCGAGTACCAGGACGAGACGTGCCGCGTTCGCCCCGATGAGCACCGCGCGGCGATCCCAGCGGTCCAGCAGAGCCCCGGCGAAGGGCCCGAGCAATGAGTACGGCAAGAACAGCACCGCGAAGGCGCCCGCCACCGCCCACGGCGAGGCTGCCCGTTCCGGGTTGAACAGCAGCCCGCCGGCCAGCCCGGCCTGAAACAGCCCGTCGCCGAACTGACTTGCGGTGCGCAATTCCAGAAGTCGCCAGAAGTCGGGCAGCGCCCGCACCGACCGCCACAGGGTGCCGGATTCGGGTGCTACCACGGGCTCACAGTACAAACTTCTCCCCGGTCAGCGTTCCCGCCCATGGTCGTGAGCCGTGCCATGATGGTGTGGTGCCGCAGTCGGAAGAGCCCGAGGACTCGGTCGCACCCGCGGCGAACCGGGTGCGGGCGGGTTCCCTACTGGTTGCCAACATCGAGCTGCTTGAGCCGACCTTCCGCCGCAGCGTGATCTACGTCGTGGAGCACAACGACGGCGGGACTCTGGGTGTGGTGCTGAACCGGCCCAGCGAGACCGCCGTTTACAACGTGCTGCCGCAATGGGCCGATCTGGCCACCAAGCCCAGGACGATGTTCATCGGCGGTCCGGTCAAGCGGGACGCCGCTTTGTGCCTGGGCATCCTGCGGATAGGTGTCGATCCGACGGACATGGCCGGACTGCGCCACGTGGCCGGCCGCATCGTCATGGTCGATCTCGACGCCGATCCGGATCTGATCGCAACGGCGGTGGAGGGTGTTCGCATCTACGCCGGCTACTCCGGCTGGACAATCGGACAGCTCGAGGGCGAAATCGAGCGTGACGACTGGATTGTGCTGTCCGCCTTGCCATCGGACGTGCTGGTCAAGCCCAGAATCGACCTGTGGGCACGGGTGCTGCGGCGTCAGCCCCTGCCGATGGCGCTGATGGCAACCCATCCCATCGATCTGAGCCGCAACTAGCGCGAGCAGACCTGGCCGCAGCCGCCGCAGCCCTCACCGGAACCACAGCCTCCGGACGCCCCTGCCGCGGCCTCGCGACGCGCGGCGTAACGCGCGCCCTGCCAGGAACCGGCCAGCACGGTGCCGACGGCACCGACGGCACCGACGATCAGCGCGATCAGGCCGAACTGTCGGGGAGCCGCCAGGGCCGTGATCCCGCCGATGGCGAGCATGATCCCGGCCGCCACCTGGGTCGGTGCCACCATGCGCAGCACCTGGGTGGTCAGGTCGACGGCCGGCCGGCGGATCAGGGTCCACAGGCCTGATCCGCCGATGAGGACCGCGAGTCCCAGGCTCAACACCGCCCCGATCGTCATGGGGTCAGAATACGAGCCGGGCCGGCTCGGCTACTGCGCGGGCTGAACCGTCACCGGCGCCGCCGCGGGCGCTGCCGGGCTGGCGGCAGGCGCTGCCGCGGGAAGCGCTGCCGCCGGAGCCGCTGCCACGGTCACAGGTGCGGCCGGAACAGCCGGAGCGGCGGCCGGGGCCGCGGGTGCCGCCGGTGCCGCCACAGGTAGGGCAACCGCCGGAGCCGCCGGCACAGCCGCCGCCGCAGGCGCCGGCAACGTCAACGGGACGCCCGGCACCGCCGCAGGTGCGGCCGGCAGTCCGGGCACCGCCGCCGAGGCGGGATTGACGGGTGCGGCGGTGACCGGGGCGGGTGCCGCGCCAGGAACGCTGACCTTGAAACCCTTGATGATCCCCTCGGTCGAGGGCGCGGCTGCGACCACCTGGTTGGCGGCGGTCGTCACCGACAGCGTCACCAGATAGCGATCAGCCCCGGACTGGGCGATCACATGCCGGCGATTGGTGTTGAGCGTCAGATCGGTGTCGCGGTAGGTGCCCGCGATCTCCGATGACGGGAAGCCCCCGAACTCCTCGAGTGCGGCATTGGTCGACTGCCAGCTCGGAAGCAGCTGGCTGTCGATGAGGCCGTGGCTTATGGCCTCCCGCGGGTCGAAATCACCGACCAGCTTGTAGACCGTCAGCTGCGCATTGGGCGTGTACAGGGCGTCCCCACCCTTGCGATCGGCGATCACGGTGAAGGCGTCGGGCACGTTGGGATCGGGAACCAGACTCCAGCCGGCCGGGACCGGGAGCACGATGTTCAGAGCGGTGAACCCGGCCGCCTTCTGCGGCTCCATGGTCACCCCCTTCTCCTTGAAGAACTCCTTGATCGTGCCGGAGGACGCCGGGAAGATCGGCGCGGCAGTCGGCGCGGTGGCGCCCGGCGTGGCGGGCACCACCGGGGCGCCGGGGGCTGCGGACGCGGCTGGGGCGGGCGCGACGGCCGGCGTCGCGGCAGGCGCCGCGCTGGCCGCGGCGGCACTCGCCTGGGGGGCGACCGTGACGGTCTGTGTCACGGTCACCGGGGCCGGCACTGGCGGCGCGGGAGGGATCGGCTCGGCTGACGCATTGGTGCCGGCGACTCCGATCAGTGCCGCAGACCCGGCGGCCACACCGCCGATCACTACCCGCCAATTACGGGTGATGCTTTTCATCTCCAACTGTCCTTCTCACGCGATTGGGCCCGTCGAGCCCATGTGTCGTGCCCGACTCTATGCACGTCACAGGGCTGAAAGCCGCTCCGGAACCGACCTGGAACCAACCTCTGACCGCCCTGCAACGCAACCGATACCGACCCGTTGTCTTGACGGCCCTGCCGATACCCTGTGGGGCGTGACCGACTCGCCCGACGCCGCGACGAACACCGGCGAGGCTGACGCCGACGTCCCGCCGCACCGATACAACGCCGACTTGGCGGGCCGGATCGAACAGCGGTGGCAGGACAACTGGCAGAAATGGGGAACCTTCAACGTCCCGAATCCGGTGGGTTCTCTGGCGCCCTCGGACGGTTCGCCGGTCCCCGAGGACAAGATGTTCGTTCAGGACATGTTCCCGTACCCATCCGGCGAGGGATTGCATGTCGGCCACCCGCTCGGCTACATCGCGACCGATGTGTACGCCCGCTACTTCCGGATGACCGGACGCAATGTGCTGCACGCATTGGGCTTCGACTCCTTCGGTCTGCCCGCCGAGCAGTACGCCGTGCAAACCGGCACTCATCCGCGTATCCGCACCGAGGCCAACATCGCCAACTTCCGCCGTCAGCTGGGCCGACTCGGCCTCGGGCACGATCAGCGGCGCAGCTTCTCGACCACCGACGTCGACTTCTACAAGTGGACTCAGTGGATCTTCCTGCAGATCTACAACGCCTGGTTCGATCCGAGCGTCAACAAGGCCCGCCCGATCAGCGAGCTCGTCGCGGAGTTCGACAGCGGCACGCGAACGCTCGATGACGGCAGGCAGTGGTCGGCCTTGACCAAAGCCGAGCGCGCAGCCGTTCTCGACGGCTACCGGCTCGTGTATCACGCCGACTCGCTGGTCAACTGGTGCCCGGGTCTGGGTACCGTACTGGCCAACGAAGAGGTGACGGCCGATGGCCGTAGCGAGCGCGGCAACTTCCCGGTGTTTCGGAAACGGTTGCGGCAGTGGATGATGCGCATCACGGCTTACTCCGACCGGCTTCTCGAAGACCTCGACGTGCTGGACTGGCCCGACAAGGTCAAGAGCATGCAGCGGAACTGGATCGGGCGATCCACCGGCGCCTCGGTTCTTTTCGATGCTGGCGGTTCGGATATCGAGGTGTTCACCACCCGGCCGGACACCCTGTTCGGTGCCACCTACATGGTGCTGGCACCCGAGCACGAACTCGTCGACCGCCTGATCGCCGCCCAATGGCCAGAGGGCGTGGATGCGAGGTGGACGTCCGGTGCCGCGACGCCGGCCCAGGCGGTGGCCGCCTATCGCCGCTCGATAGCGTCGAAGTCGGATCTCGAGCGTCAGGAGAACAAGACCAAGACCGGTGTCTTCCTCGGCGCGTACGCGACCAATCCCGTTAATGGACAACCGGTTCCGATCTTCATCGCCGATTACGTGCTGCTCGGTTACGGCACCGGGGCCATCATGGCGGTGCCCGCGCATGACACCCGTGACTGGGACTTCGCCACCGAGTTCGGTCTGCCGATCATCGAGGTGATCGCCGGTGGTGACGTCGCACAGGAGCCTTATACCGGTGACGGCGCGCTGGTGAACTCCGGTGACTTCAACGGCCGCGGTGTCGATGACGCGAAGAAGGCGATCACCGCCAGGCTTGAAGCCGACGGCCGCGGCCGGGCGCGGGTCGAATACAAACTGCGCGACTGGCTGTTCGCCCGCCAACGGTATTGGGGCGAGCCGTTTCCCATCGTCTATGACGCCGACGGACAGGCATATCCGTTGCCGGAGTCGTTGTTGCCGGTGGAACTACCCGATATCGAGGACTATTCACCGGTCCTGTTCGACCCGGACAGCCCGGACAGTGAACCCTCCCCGCCGCTGAACAAGGCAACGGACTGGGTTCAGGTCGAGCTGGATCTCGGAGACGGCTTGCGCCCCTACACGCGCGACACCAACGTGATGCCGCAGTGGGCGGGCAGTTCCTGGTACGAACTGCGCTACGCCGACCCGCACAACGCGAAAGAGTTCTGCGATCGTCGCAACGAGGCTTATTGGATGGGACCGCGACCGGCCGAACACGGCGCGGCTGACCCCGGTGGGGTCGATCTGTAC
>CAYFMA010000002.1:41363-69128 GCA_964344085.1 uncultured Mycobacterium sp. | reverse complement strand
CTGTACGTCGGCGGCGTCGAGCACGCCGTACTGCACCTGCTGTACGCCCGCTTCTGGCACAAGGTCCTCCACGACCTCGGATACGTCACGTCGCGGGAACCGTACCGGCGCCTGGTGAACCAGGGTTATATCCAGGCGTTCGCCTACACCGATTCCCGCGGCGCGTACGTGCCGGCCGCCGACGTCGTCGAACGCGGCGGCAAGTTCTACCTGCCCGGCCAAGATGGCGAGATAGAGGTCTTCCAGGAGTTCGGCAAGATCGGTAAGAGCCTGAAGAACTCGATCTCGCCGGACGAGATCTGCGACTCCTACGGCGCCGACACTCTGCGGGTCTACGAGATGTCGATGGGCCCGCTGGAAGCGTCCCGCCCCTGGGCCACCAAGGACGTCGTCGGAGCCCACCGGTTCCTGCAGCGGGTGTGGCGCCTGGTGGTCGACGAGAACACCGGTGCGACAAGGGTTTCCGAGGACGATCTCGACGAGGAGACGCTGCGCGCGTTGCATCGCGCTATCGCCGGTGTGCGCGACGACTATGCCGGATTGCGCAACAACACGGCCGCGGCCAAGCTGATCGAGTACACCAACCACCTCACCAAGGCGGGTGTGACCGCACGAGCGGCGTTGGAGCCGCTGGTGCTGATGGTCGCACCGCTCGCGCCGCACCTCGCCGAGGAACTCTGGAGCCGGCTGGGCCATGAGGGATCATTGGCGCGCGGACCGTTTCCGGTTGCTGATGAGCGCTACCTGGTGGCCGACACCGTCGAGTACCCGGTTCAGGTCAACGGGAAGGTTCGCGGCCGGATCACCGTCGCCGCCGACACCGACAAGTCCGCACTGGAAGCGGCCGCACTGGCCGACGAGAAGGTGATCGCCTTCCTCGACGGTGCGACGCCGAAGAAGGTCATCGTGATCCCCGGCAAGATGGTGAACCTGGTCGTCTAGCGGGGTCGTCTAGCGGGGACGGATGACCACCTGATGGGTGTGCGCATCCGGTGGCGTCGCGACGACCTGCGCCACGACCTGCGCCACGGTCTGCGGTGTGAGGAACCGGCCCCGGTCATAGACCCCGCCTTCATAGGCGACCAGTTCTTCCTGCATCTCGGTATCCACCCGACCCGGATGGATGCTGGTCACCCGCAGTCGCGGTTCGTCGGCGCGCAGCGAGTCGGCGAACGCCCGCAACGCGAACTTGCTCGCCGAATACGCCGCGAGGCCGGGGGAGACGTTGAGGCCCGACCCGGAGTTGATGAACACCACCTGCCCGCGAGCCGCACGCAGCGCCGGAAGCAGCGCCAGTGTCAGCGCCACCGCGCCCGTCACATTGATCTCGAAGGCGGCCCGCCACTGTTCCGGGACGGATTCGGACACCCGGCCCGGGTAGGCCACGCCGGCATTGTGCACCAGCACGTCGAGTTCGTCGAACATCTCGGCGGCGTCATCGACGCCCTCGGTGTCCGTCAGGTCCAGCGGCCAGGTGGTGGCGCCGAGACGCTCTGCGACGGCGTCGAGTCGCTGTGAGGGCCGCCCGGCCAACAGCAGGCTGTGTGTCGGCGCCAGGGCATCGGCGATTGCCGAACCGATGCCCCCGCTCGCACCGGTGATCAGAGCTGTGGGCATCGTGCGCCGCTCCTCATCCTCGCTGCGCTCGGCATCGTCGGCGACGCTACCGGCATCGTGCGCCGCTCCTCATCCTCGCTGCGCTCGGCATCGTCGGCGACGCTACCGGCATCGTGCGCCGCTCCTCATCCTCATCCGGTCACCCTACTCAGCGGTGTTTCCCGGTATCGGCACCGCAGAATGATCCCGTGGCATCCGACGCCGGCGTTCCGCCGATTGATCTCCGCACCCGCGCGGCCGATCTGCTGCGCGGTAATGATCTGGGCGCGATGACGTCTGCCGCATCCCGGCTGTATCCGCATATGTGGAGTTGGGATGCCGCCTTCATCGCGGTCGGATGGGCGACGATCAGCGTCGAACGTGCCGTCCTCGAACTGGACACCCTGCTCTCCGCGCAGTGGAGGACAGGAATGATCCCGCACATCGTTTTCGTCGACGGCGCCGACGGATACTTTCCGGGGCCGGACCGTTGGGCCTGTTCGCAATTAGCCGCGGCCGCGCCCGCGGGAAGGCAGACCTCGGGGATCACCCAGCCCCCGGTTCACGCGATCGCCGTGCAACGCATTCTCGAGCGATCTCGCTCGCAAGGACGTTCCGCCCGCGCCGCCGCCGAATCCTTCATCGACCGGCGCTGGGCGAACCTCATGCGCTGGCATCGGTGGCTGGCCGAGATTCGCGACCCCGAACAGTGCGGCCGGATCATGCTGTACCACGGCTGGGAATCCGGGATGGACAACTCACCGCGGTGGGATTCGGCCTATGCCAACGTGATCGCCGGCACGATTCCCGGCTACGAGCGCTCCGACACCGACATCGTCACCGACCGCAGCCAGCGGCCCTCCGATGACGAATACGACCGCTATCTGTGGCTGGTGGAGGAGATGAAGTCCGTCGCTTACGACGACCGGCTGCTGCCGAAGGCGATCAGCTTCGCCGTCCAGGACGCGTTCGTATCGGCGATCTTCGCCGTAGCCTGCGACGTGCTGGCCGACATCGGTGAGGACCATAAGCGATCACCGGCGGACATTCGGGATCTGCGGAGCTGGGCAGATCGTTTCCGGTCCGGCGTGGCCTCGATGGCCGATGAGAATAGCGGGGCGGCAAGGGATTTCGATCTGCGTGCCGGATCGTGGATCACCACCGACACAGCGGCCCAGTTCGCGCCGTTGCTGTGCGGGGGACTGCCGGAGGAACGGGAACGGGCACTTCTTCAGATTCTCGACGGGCCGCACTTCCTGGGGCACCCGGATCTGAAGTTCGAGCTCATCCCGTCAACGTCACCGCTGTCGAAGGATTTTCGTCCCCGCGAGTATTGGCGTGGACCGATCTGGCCGGTTCTCAACTGGCTGTTCTCGTGGGCGTTCGCCCGCCGCGGCTGGTCCGACCGGGCACTGCTGCTTCTGCACGAAGGTCTCCGTCAGGCCGGCGATGGCGCCTTCGCGGAGTACTACGAGCCGCTCACCGGTGAACCGCTTGGCAGCATGCGTCAGTCGTGGACGGCGGCCGCGGTACTGGACTGGTTGGACTAGTCGCCCTCGGAGGTGAGCCGCTCGAGCGGTTTGAGTGCCTGGGACAGATCGCGGCGCTCCTCCTCGGTGAGCCGGGTCAGCATGGCCGCCAGATAGGCCCGTCGGGCGGCAAGGGCCTCGCCGTGCTGAACCAGACCATCGGGGGTGACCTCGACGAGGACCGCACGCATATCGGAGGGATCGCGCGACCGCCGCACCAGGCCGAGTTTCTCCAGCCGGCGGATCGCCACCGTCGTGGTCGGTGTCCGGACCCGTTCCCGGGCGGCGAGTTCGGTCATCCGGATGGGTCCGCTGTCGAGAAGGGTCAGCAGTATCGACAGCTGCGCCAGCGTGAGGTCCGGTCGAGAGCCGGTCTGGTTGTCGCCCCGGCGGAGCACGATGACCAACTTCGACAGGATCCGTTGCAGGTCGGCCGCCAGGTCGGCGACCTCCTGGGACTCTGACATGGTTGGGCAGTCTAACCGTCGACTATCCGGCTGTGCGGCTGTCTCGCCAGCGGATCAGCGTCTCGGCGGGGCCGAGGTCGTAGTCGGGGCCGTCGCAACCGACCGTCATCAGGGTCACCCCGAGACGGGCGAGCGACTCGGCATTGGCTAGCAGGGCCTCGGAATCCTTACCGGTCACCCCGCAGGAGCGTTCGATGGTCGCCGGGTCCCGCCCGACGGCCTGACAATGTGCCTCGAGCGCCGCGGCCTTGCCCGGATATGTGTCGGAGTCGGTGAACGAATGCCACGAATCGCCGTGCTCGGCGACCAGGCGAAGTGTCTTCCGCTCACCCTGGCCACCGATCAGGATGGGGATCTGCCGGGTGGGCGCCGGGTTGAGCTTGGCCAGCCGGCTCTTGATCCGCGGCAGCGCGGCGGCGAGGTCATCGAGGCGGCTGCCCACGGTGCCGAACTCATAGCCGTACTCGTTGTAGTCCTTCTGCATCCATCCCGAGCCGATGCCGAGGATCAGCCTGCCGTCGGAGATGTGGTCGACGGTGCGGGCCATATCGGCCAGCAGTTCGGGGTTGCGATACGAGTTGCAGCTCACCAAGGCGCCGATCTCGACGCGTGAGGTTTGCTCGGCCCACGCGCCGAGCATGGTCCAGCATTCGAAATGGGCACCGTCTGGATCGCCGTAGAGCGGATAGAAGTGATCCCAGTTGAAGACCACGTCAACGCCGATGTCCTCGCATCGGCGCACCGCGTCGCGGATGTAGCCGTAGTGGCTCGAGTGCTGAGGCTGAAGTTGAACGCCGATGCGAACGGGAAAACTCATGGGCTCAGTCAAGCACTGAGCGCAGGATCTCCACCAGAGCCATCGGCTGGTCGCCTTGCACCGAGTGCCCGGCGTCGGGAACGACGATCACCCGCTGAAACCCCGGCGCGACGCGGGCGAACTCGTCAGCGTCGTCGTCGCTGACGAAGAAGGACTTTCCACCCCTGACGAGGGTTGTCGGCGCACGCAACTCCCGGGCGTCATCCCACAGACCATCGAAGCCCTCGCCCTTGCGGAAAGTGTCGTAGCGCCAGGTCCAGGTACCGTCGTCGAGTTGCTTGGAATTGTGAAAGACGCCGCGGCGCAACGATTCCCGCGATCGTTGTGGCGAGGCGGCGACGGTGATGTCGACCATCGCTTCGAAGCTGGGGAAGGCGCGCTCACCCTGCACCAGAGCCACCGCGCCCATCTGGGCTTTCGTCATCTGTTCGTGGCGCTCCGGCGCCGACGGGGTGACGTCGACCATCACGAGCTTGCGCACCAGTTCCGGCGCGGTGACCGCCAGTCGCAGCGCCGTCAGGCCGCCCAACGACATGCCGACGATCAGGTCCGCGGCGGGGGCAAGTTCGCGCACCACCGGTTCGACGGCTGCGGCATTGAGTTTGGGTCCGTAGTCGCCGTCTTCGCGCCATTCCGAATGGCCGTGACCCGGCAGGTCTATCGCTAAGGCGGGTACGCCGAGACCGAGGATCACCGTGTCCCAGGTGTGCGCGTTCTGGCCGCCACCGTGCAGGAAGACGACCTTCGCAGGCTCGGTGCCCCAGCGCAGCGAGCTGATCGGTCCGCGGTCGGTGCGCTCGACCGCCGGTAGCGGGCCGGTGAGACCGGCTTGTGCGGCGTTCTCGGGTAAGTAGATGAACTCGCTCACCTGACCATTAAACGACTCTGCGCCCAGATCGCCATTTCAGATGGAAACGCGATCAGGGCGCAGAGTCGATGTGCGAACTCAGCCCTTGATGAACTCTTCGAGCTGAGCCCTCGCGACATCGTCGGGCAGCTGCTTGGGCGGGCTCTTCATCAGATAGGCCGAGGCCGGGATGATCGGGCCGCCGATACCGCGGTCTTTGGCGATCTTGGCCGCGCGCACCGCGTCGATGATGATGCCGGCGGAGTTCGGCGAGTCCCAGACCTCGAGCTTGTACTCGAGGTTCAGCGGAACGTCGCCGAAGGCGCGGCCCTCGAGGCGGACATAAGCCCACTTGCGATCGTCGAGCCACGCGACGTGATCAGACGGACCGATGTGGACGTTCTTGTCCTCGACCTTGCCGGCCAGCGAGCCTGTCAGGTTCGAGGTGACGGCTTGGGTCTTGGAGACCTTCTTGGATTCCAGACGCTCACGCTCGAGCATGTTCTTGAAGTCCATGTTGCCGCCGACGTTGAGCTGATACGTGCGGTCGAGGGTGACGCCCCGGTCCTCGAACAGCTTGGCCATCACGCGGTGGGTGATGGTGGCGCCGACCTGGCTCTTGATGTCGTCGCCGACGATCGGAACGCCGGCGTCGGCGAACTTCTTGGCCCACACCGGATCCGAGGCGATGAACACCGGCAGCGCGTTGACGAAAGCGACCTTGGCATCGATGGCGCACTGCGCGTAGAACTTGTCGGCCTCCTCGGAGCCCACCGGAAGGTAGGACACCAGGACGTCGACCCGGTTGTCTTTGAGCACCTTGACCACATCGACGGGCTTCTCATCGGAGAGCTCGATGGTGTCGGCGTAGTACTTGCCGATACCGTCGAGGGTCGGGCCGCGCTGCACGACGACATCGGTCGGTGGGACGTCAGCGATCTTGATGGTGTTGTTCTCTGAGGCGAAGATCGCCTCAGAGAGGTCGAAGCCGACCTTCTTGGCGTCCACGTCGAAGGCGGCGACGAACTTGACGTCGCGCACGTGGTACGGGCCTAACGCCACATGCATCAGGCCGGGGACCGTCGAATTGACGTCGGCATCCTTGTAGTACTGCACGCCCTGAACCAGAGAGGACGCGCAGTTGCCAACGCCGACGATGGCGACGCGCACTTCGTTCGTCATGGGACGGTCTCCTTCTTGTACTTCTACTTCGGTCTTACTTGTCAGCCTTGGACGCCTTGTTCCGGACGGCTCTGGGCCGTCCGCTCCGCGGCGATCAGTTCGTTGAGCCATTTGACTTCCCGCTCACTGGACTCCAAACCCAGCTGATGCAGTTGCCGGGTGTAGCGGTCCAGCGAGTTGCTCGCCCGGGCGACTGCCTCGCGCAGGCCCTCGCGACGCTCTTCGACCTGCCGGCGGCGGCCCTCGAGGATCCGCATCCGGGCCTCGGCGGGCGTCCGATTGAAGAACGCCAGGTGCACGCCGAAGCCGTCGTCGGTGTAGTTCTGCGGGCCGGTGTCGGCGACGAGTTCGGTGAAGCGCTGACGGCCGGCGTCGGTCAATTGGTAGACCCGACGCGCCCGGCGCAGCACCGCGGTGCCCTCGGGGGCGGCGTCCTCGGCGATCAAGCCGTCGGCCTGCATCCGCCGAAGGGCCGGGTAGAGCGACCCGTAGGAGAACGCGCGAAACGCACCGAGCAGCCCGGTGAGCCGCTTGCGCAGCTCGTAACCGTGCATCGGCGACTCGAGGAGAAGCCCCAGAACGGCCAGTTCCAGCATGCGAGTCACCTCCTTCTGCATCGCTCGTTACGGCGTTTCAACACCTACGAAAATAGTATCGGCCCGATATATACCGCGCCAAAACCGCTGCTCAGCAGGCCGGTGCACTGATCGGCTGCGGCCGGAGTCAGGGGTAGTTGATGTTCTTGAGGGTGCCATCCGGGGCGAGCTGGAGATAGCCGCTGCCGAAGTCGCTGGAGACGTAGATCGAGATCGACACGGTGTCCGGTGCGGTCGGGTCTCGCGCCGGTTCGATGATCAGATAAGTGCTCTTGACCTCGCCGGGCTTGATGTTCAGCGTCTCCGGAGCTCCGCGGAGCACGCCGACGATCGCCTTGGCGTCGAATTTCGCCAGGTCGACGACGCGGGCATCGCTGCCTTTCGCCGACGCAGTCGGATCGCCGAAGCCGCCGCGGTAGTAGTAGTTGAGTTGCCTGCGGTCATCATTGGGATCGGCCCGGTCCAGGGAGGCGTAGTCGGGGTAGATCACCAGCCGGTAGCCGGTCGTGTCGCCGAACTTCTGGCGCATCTGCTCGAGAAGGCCCGACAGCCCGCCGAGGGACTGCAGCTGTCGAGGAGGCGTCAGGACGACCGGCGCTACGCCGTCCGCCTTGGCGCCGGGATCTCTGGTGAGACTCAGCGGGGAACTGGAGTTCCCGTAGAGGCCCCAACCGATTCCGACGCCGAGCAGCACCAGCACGGCTCCCACGGCGATGCGCATCCCCCACCCCGCCGGGAATCCGGCTGACAGCCCCGCCGGCTTCACCTCGGGAAGCCGCACTGGTGCATTGGCGGTCTGCAGGTCGCTCACCAGGGACCGCAGATCGCCGAGGGTGGCCGCATTCGTGGCCGCCTTCACCCGCTGCTCATGTTCGGTCATCGACAATTGACCCTCGGCCAGCGCCGCATCCAGGATCTGACAGATGTCGGTGCGGTCGCTGTCCTTGGCCCGCGTGCGGTCAGCCACCAATCGATCGTAGAAGTAACCGGGCCCGGTCACACCCCTGCGGCCAGAGGGCCGACGTACTCTGGTCACCGTGCGATTGCAGCGACAGGTGGTGGACTACGCGCTTCGGCGCCGGTCCCTGCTGGCCGAGGTGTACTCCGGCCGCACCGGCGTCACCGAGGTCTGTGACGCCAACCCCTATCTGCTGCGGGCGGCCAAGTTCCATGGCAGGCAGAGTTCGGTGATGTGCCCGATCTGTCGCAAGGAGCAGTTGACCTTGGTGTCGTGGGTTTTCGGTGACCATCTGGGAGCCGTCTCCGGTTCGGCGCGGACCGCCGAGGAGCTGGTCTTGCTGGCCACCCGTTTCGAGGAGTTCGCGGTTCACGTGGTCGAGGTATGCCGAACCTGCAGTTGGAACCATCTGGTCAAGTCCTATGTGCTCGGAGCACCCCGGACGGTCAAACCGGCCAAGCGCTCGGGAGCACGGACTGCCAGTGAATAACGACGACAACCCGGACCTGTCCAGCGGCCGTCACCGGGCCGACGATCCCACGGCCCCGACCGAGACCGCCGTGCGTCAGTCGGTGCCGCCGGATGACCGGTTGACCACCGTCATCGCACCGGTCCGCGACGGTGCCGTCCCGGCCTCTCTTCGCGATCCGGTCGAGGAGGTCAAAGCCGCACTCGACCGGACCCCTCCGGCCCCGTCGGCCCGGCCGCGCGCTGCGCGCGCCGCATCGGCTGACGCGACGCCCCCTCCGGCCCCACCGTCGAGGCCGGCCGCCACCGGAGGCGACGATGGTGAACCGCCGTTCGGCCGGATGCTGCGTCAGCTGCGCAGTTGGGACTGGCGGCGCTGGCTGGCCGCGTCGGTCGCCGTTTTCGTGGTTTTGCCCCTGGTCACCTTCGGTTTGGCCTACCTGATCGTCAATGTGCCCAAGCCCGGTGACATCCGGACCAACCAGGTGTCGACGATCCTTTTCAGTGATGGCTCTGAATTGGCCAAAGTCGTTCCACCCGAAGGCAATCGGGTCGACGTCAACATCGACCAGGTTCCGGTTCACGTCCGCAATGCGGTGATGGCCGCCGAGGACCGGGACTTCTATACCAACCCGGGGTTCTCCATCTCCGGGTTCGCCCGTGCGATCCGCAACAACCTGTTCGGGGGCGACATCCAGGGTGGTTCGACCATCACTCAGCAGTACGTCAAGAACGCCCTCGTCGGAGATCAGCGTTCGGGTATCGGCGGCCTGATCCGTAAGGCGAAGGAATTGGTGATCTCCACCAAGATGTCGCAGGAGTGGTCCAAAGACGAAGTGCTGCAGGCGTATCTGAACATCATCTACTTCGGTCGCAGCTCCTACGGAATCTCCGCGGCTTCGCACGCGTACTTCGACAAGCCGGTCGATCAGCTCACCGTTTCCGAGGGTGCACTTCTTGCCGCGCTGATCCAGCGGCCCTCCACACTCGACCCGGCGGTGAATCGCGAAGCCGCCGAGAAACGTTGGAACTGGGTTCTCGACGGCATGGTCACCATCGGAGCACTCTCGAAGGAGGAGCGTGCGCAGCAGGTCTTCCCGCAGACCATCTCGCCGGAGGAGATGAAGCCCGAAGGCATCGCCACCGGACCCAACGGTCTGATCGAACGGCAGGTCATCAGGGAACTGCTCGACCTGTTCAACATCGATGAGAACACGCTGAACACCCAGGGTCTGGAGATCACCACGACCATCGACCCGCAGGCGCAGAAGGCCGCGGAGAATGCCGTCACCACCTACATGGACGGCCAGATGCCGGAGATGCGGACAGCGGTGGTGTCCATAGATCCGCGCAACGGCGGCGTGAAGGCGTATTACGGCGGATCCGACGCCGCCGGTTGGGATTACGCGCAGGGCGGCCTGCCGACCGGATCGTCGTTCAAGGTGTTCGCTCTGATCGCCGCACTGGAGCAGGGCATGGGTCTGGGCTATCAGGTGGACAGCTCGCCGTTGAAGGTCGACGACAAGCTCACCATCAATAACTCCGAGGGCGAGAGTTGCGGTACCTGCAATATCGCCGAGGCGCTCAAGCGTTCACTCAACACCGTGTACTACCGGCTGATGCTCAAGTTGCGTAACGGCCCGCAGGATGTCGCCGATGCCGCCCACCGCGCCGGTGTGGCCGAGAGCTTCCCCGGCGTGGAACACACCCTGTCCGAAGACGGCCAGGGCGGACCCGCGGCCCCCGGCGTGGTGCTCGGCAAGTATGAGAGCCGGGTCATCGACATGGCGTCGGCGTACGCCACCATCGCCGCATCGGGTATCTACCACCGCCCGCACTTCGTGCAGAAGGTCGTCAACGCCGAAGGCGAGGTGCTCTTCGACGTCAACAATGAGGACAACAAGGGCGAGCGCCGAATCGAGAAGGCGGTTGCCGACAACGTCATCGCCGCGATGCAGCCCATCCCCGGGTGGTCCAACGGACACACTCTGGCCGGTGGCCGGCCGGCAGCCGCCAAGACCGGCACCCATCAACTCGGGGACACCGGCGCCAATCGGGACGCGTGGATGGTGGGCTTCACCCCACAGTTGTCCACCGCGGTCTGGGTCGGCACCGTCAAGGGTGACAAGCCCCTGGTGAACAGCTGGGGCGGTCCGGTGTACGGGGCGGGCCTGCCGGCCGACATCTGGAAGGCGACCATGGACGGCGCCCTGAAGGGCAGCGACTTCGAGTCCTTCCCCACTCCGACCGAGGTGGGCGGTTACGCCGGGGTGCCGGCTGCTCCGCCGCCTCCGCCCCGGCCGCAGGCCTCCGACACCGAAGTGCCGCCGCCCCCGCCGCCGAGTGGCGTGGAAGTGTTGCCCGGCGTCACCATTCCGCTGGGCCCGCCGCCGCCGCCGGGTGCCATCGAGCCGGGCCCGTTGGCCCCGCCGCCGGCGCCCGAACCCGCTCCGGCTGCGCCGCCGGCAGTACCTGTACCGGCCCCGGCTGCGCCGCCGGCGCCGTGATCCGGGAGACGGTGTCGCCGGCTCCACTCGCCGAGGATCTGCGCAGCGATGACGAGCGGGATCTGCCCAGCCGTACCGATGTGATGGGTGCCGCTCTGTCCGGGGTGATCGGCGGACCGGTGGGCCGGCACGCGCTGATCGGGCGCACCCGGCTCTTCACTCCGCTTCGGGTGATGTTTCTGATCGGCCTGGTGTTCCTGGCGCTGGGTTGGTCTACCAAATCTCCGTGCCTGCAGACCATCGGATCCGGTACGCCTGAGCAACGGGTCGCCAACTGGCAGAACCAGCGCGCCTACTACGAGTTCTGTTATTCCGACACAGTTCCGCTCTACGGCGCGGAGTTGCTGGCGCAGGGCAGGTTTCCGTACAAGTCCAGTTGGCTCGAGACCGACGCGCAAGGCAAGCCGAAGACTCAGTACGACGGCAAGATCGCAGTGCGATACATGGAGTACCCGGTGCTCACCGGCGTGTACCAGTACGTGTCGATGGCGCTGGCCAAGACCTACACCGCAGTAGCGAAGTCCACCCGCAGCACCATGCTCAACGGCGTCGCAGAGGTGGTGATGTTCTTCGACATCGCGGCATTCGGATTGGCGTTGGCGTGGCTGGCCACAATCTGGGCGACGGCCATGCTGGCCGGCCGGCGCATCTGGGATGCTGCTCTGGTAGCCGCCTCGCCGATTCTGATCTTCCAGATCTTCACCAATTTCGACGCCCTGGCAACGGCTCTGGCGCTCGGCGGCCTGCTGGCCTGGGCCAGGCGCCGGCCCGTGCTGGCCGGTGTTCTCATCGGACTCGGGATTGCGGCCAAGCTCTACCCGGCTCTTCTGCTGCTGCCGATCCTGCTGTTGGGTCTGCGCACCGGCCGGATGCGCGACGCCGTGCGCACCGCACTGCTGGCTGCGCTCACCTGGGCGCTGGTCAACGCGCCGGTCGCGATCGCCTATCCGCGAGGCTGGTCGGAGTTCTTCCGGCTCAACAGCCGTCGCGGCGACGATATGGACTCCCTCTACAACGTGGTGAAGTCGTTCACAGGCTGGAAGGGCTTCGACTCCGGGCTGGGATTCTGGCAGCCGCCGATTCTGCTCAACTCCGTCGTCGCCGCGCTGTTCCTCTTGTGTTGTGCAGCAATCGGTTACATCGCGTTGACCGCCCCGCGGCGGCCCCGGCTCGCCCAACTGGCATTCCTGATCATCGCGGCCTTCCTTCTGGTCAACAAGGTCTGGAGCCCGCAGTTCTCGCTGTGGCTGGTGCCGCTTGCGGTGCTTGCACTGCCGCACAGGCGGATCCTGCTGACCTGGATGGCCGTCGACGCACTCGTCTGGATTCCCCGGATGCTCTATCTGTACGGGGAGAAGAACAAGGGCCTTCCCGAGCAGTGGTTCACCGCTACCGTTCTCCTGCGCGACCTCGCGGTGATGGTGCTCATCGCGATCGTGATCCGTCAGATCTACTGCCCCGCCGAGGACCTGGTCCGCGGGCACGGTGTCGACGACCCGTCCGGCGGTCTGTTCAACGCCGCCCCCGATGCGTTTCCCGCCCGATGGCCGTCGCGGCTGCAGCCGCGCGGTGCTGTCACCAACCCGATAAAGGAGATGTTCGATGCAGGTCGCGATCGCGCTCTTTCCACGTAACACCGCCCTGGACGCCGTCGGCCCGTATGAGGTGCTGCAGCGGATCCCGTCGATCGACGTGGTCTTCGTGGGCCATCAACGAGGAGAGGTGCGCACCGAGAACGGCATGCTCGGGATGACCTGTGATGCGACCTTCGACGAGGTGACCGAACCCGACGTCATCGTGGTGCCGGGCGGTGTGGGCACCCGGACGCTGATCAAGGACAGGGTGATCCTCGACTGGATCCGCGCGGTGCACCCCGGGACGCTGTTCACCACCTCGGTGTGCACCGGCAGTCTGGTGCTGGCCGCCGCCGGCCTGCTCGACGGACTCACCGCGACCACGCACTGGTCCTGCGAGGACATCCTGTCCTCGCTGGGCGCCGTCTACACCCAGGAACGGGTGGTCGAACACCTGCCGGAACGGATCATCACCGCGGCCGGGGTGTCCAGTGGGATCGACATGGCACTGCGGCTGGTCGAACTGCTGGTGGACCGGCAGGCCGCCGAAGCAGCCCAGCTGATGATCGAGTACGACCCCCAGCCCCCGTTCAATGCCGGCAGCGTGGCCACCGCCTCCGACCGGATCATCACGCTGGCCCGGGAGTACTCCGAGCAGCGCGACTGATTTCGCTGATCAGGCAGCCTTCCTGTAGCCTGAGCCGGTTGCCGACGCAGGCGACCCTCCTGCCACGCCATTCGGGCGTGGCCGCGACGACCATAGGAGGTGATGAGGTTCCCATGCGTCAATACGAAATCATGGTCATCCTTGACCCCACTCTCGACGAGCGCACCGTTGCCCCGTCTCTGGACACGTTCCTGAACGTTGTCCGTGGCGATGGCGGCAGTGTCGACAAGGTCGACATCTGGGGCCGGCGCCGGCTGGCCTACGAGATCCGCAAGCACGGTGAGGGCATCTATGCCGTCGTCGACATCAAGGCTCAGCACGCCACCGTGGCCGAGCTCGACCGTCAGCTCAACCTGAACGAGTCGGTGCTGCGGACCAAGGTGATGCGGACCGACAAGCACTAGAGAACCGCCGCGAAGCGTCGGAGCTCGTACGTAGGCTCGCGATCGATCCGCTCGCCAAATCCAGGAGGACTCCAATGTCAGGAGGGCACAGTGGCCGGTGACACGACCATCACCGTCGTCGGAAATCTGACCGCCGACCCCGAACTGCGCTTCACCCCGTCGGGTGCGGCCGTCGCCAATTTCACGGTGGCGTCCACCCCGCGGATCTATGACCGCCAGAGCGGGGAGTGGAAGGACGGCGAGGCGCTGTTCCTGCGCTGCAACATCTGGCGCGAGGCCGCCGAGAACGTGGCCGAGAGCCTTACCCGGGGTGCTCGCGTCATCGTCACCGGCCGGCTCAAGCAGCGGTCCTTCGAGACGAAAGAGGGCGAGAAGCGCACCGTGATGGAGGTCGAGGTCGACGAGATCGGCCCGTCCCTGCGGTATGCCACCGCGAAGGTCAACAAGGCCTCCCGCGGCGGTGGCGGTGGTGGCGGCTTCGGCAGCGGAGCGCCTTCCGGCGGCGGAAGCCGTTCGGGCGCAAGCCAATCGCACGACGACCCCTGGGGCAGCGCCCCGGCGTCGGGCTCCTTCGGCGGCAGTGACGACGAACCGCCCTTCTGACCGACAACGCGCGCCCGGCGCGCGCCGTATGAGAACGAAAGAGATTGAAAATGGCTAAAGCCAAGCCCACCAAGCGGCGTCCGCTTCCGGACAAGCCGATCAAGACCCGCAAGTGCGTGTTCTGCTCCAAGAAGGGGCAGAGCATCGACTACAAGGACACCTCGCTGCTGCGCACCTACATCAGCGAGCGGGGCAAGATCCGCGCCCGCCGGGTGACCGGTAACTGCGTCCAGCACCAGCGCGACATCGCGATCGCCGTGAAGAACGCCCGCGAGGTCGCCCTGCTGCCGTTCACGTCGGCGACGCGGTAGAGCGGAGCGAAACGATGAAGCTGATTCTGACTGCTGAGGTCGACCACCTGGGTGTGGCCGGCGACACCGTCGAGGTGAAGGACGGCTACGGCCGCAACTTCCTGCTGCCGCGCGGCCTGGCCATCGTGGCCACCCGCGGTGCCCAGAAGCAGGCCGACGAGATCCGTCGCGCCCGTGATGCCAAGAAGGTCCACGACCGCGCGCACGCCGATGAGATCAAGGCCGCCATCACGGCCCTCGGCCCGATCTCGTTGCCGGTGAAGACGCACGACTCGGGCAAGTTGTTCGGGTCGGTGTCCGCCAGCGACATCACCGTGGCCATCAAGAAGGCCGGCGGGCCGAACATCGACAAGCGTTCGGTGCACCTGCCCAAGGCCCACATCAAGGAGACCGGCACCCACACCGTCTCGGTGCACCTGCACCCCGAGGTGGACGTGAAGATCACCCTGGAGGTCGTCGGTCAGTAGGCCGATCACGAACCCTGAATTCCCCGGTGACGGCCAGCCAGGCCGTCACCGGGGAATTTTTATGCCAGCGAATCGGGCGGGTTCGCCGGAGCGCAGCTAACGTAACCACCCGTTAACTCCTTGCTCGCGCAACGGCAATGCAACACGCCCGGAACGGCAACCTCGCCCGACACGCCGTTCGACTTCTCATCCACAGCGTCATATGCCGCCTAGTCTGCGTTTACGTGGCAAAACGGTCGACAATTAAACAGCGATCCACAGGTTTTCCCCAAGCCATCAACACTCCTGTGCGCAGCTATGCACAGGCCACTAACAGATTGGTCAACAGGGGTGGTTTGTCGCCGCGTCAGCAACGTCTAGCGTTGCCCCTCGGCACCACGG
Source organism: uncultured Mycobacterium sp. (assembly GCA_964344085.1). GTDB lineage: Bacteria > Actinomycetota > Actinomycetes > Mycobacteriales > Mycobacteriaceae > Mycobacterium. The sequence goes on along the minus strand of CAYFMA010000002.1, from coordinate 53,754 downwards.
GTGAGGCGACTTCGGGAGACCGGTTGTCAGTGCTCAGACTTACCGTGAACCTGGTGGATCGAACCTTAGTTCGACGGATCGGTCGAGAGGAGTTGGTAGAGCCCGATGGCGGTCGTCGATGATCTCGGACAGCCGGGGACCACGGAGTCGTCTCCCCCCGCGGAGGACTTCGGTCGCCAGCCCCCACAGGACCTCGCTGCCGAACAATCCGTGCTGGGCGGCATGCTGCTGTCCAAAGACGCCATCGCCGACGTCCTCGAGCGGCTGAGGCCGGGGGACTTCTACCGCCCCGCCCACCAGAACGTCTATGACTCCATTCTCGATCTCTACGGCCGCGGCGAACCCGCCGACGCCGTCACGGTGGCCGCCGAACTGGACCGGCGCGGGCTGCTGCGTCGCATCGGCGGGGCGCCGTATCTGCACACTCTGATCTCCACGGTGCCCACCGCCGCCAACGCCGGTTACTACGCGGGCATCGTCGCGGAGAAGGCGCTGCTGCGGCGTCTGGTGGAGGCCGGCACGCGGGTCGTGCAGTACGGCTACGCCGGCGCGGAGGGCGCCGACGTCAACGAGATCGTCGACCGGGCGCAGGCCGAGATCTACGACGTCACCGAGCGGCGCACCGCCGAGGACTTCGTGGCGCTGGAGGCGCTGCTGCAGCCGACGATGGACGAGATCGACGCCATCGCATCCCAGGGCGGGATATCGCGCGGTGTGCCGACAGGCTTCACCGAACTCGACGAGGTGACCAACGGCCTGCATCCCGGTCAGATGATCGTGGTCGCGGCCCGACCGGGCATGGGCAAGGCCCTCAAGCTCGACACCCCCCTGCCGACGCCGACGGGTTGGACGACGATGGGCGACGTTCGCGTCGGTGACTATCTGATCGGCGCCGACGGCAAGCCCACTCGCGTTGTCGCCGCGACCGAGGTAATGGTGGGTCGGCCGTGCTACGAGGTCGAGTTCTCTGACGGCTCGGTGATCGTGGCCGACGCGGAGCATCAGTGGTTGACCGATACCCGCGCGTCCCGTAAGTCGGCGCAGGCGGCTGCCGTCGGCTACAACAGGGCCAGGAATCAGCGCACTTTTGCTGCCGTTCGCACCACGCAGGAGATCGCCGAGACGCTTCGGTGCGCCACGGTCGACCGCAGGCTCAACCATTCGGTTAGGAACGCTCGCGCACTGCAGGCATCCGACACGGACCTTCTCGTGCCGCCGTACACCCTCGGCGCCTGGCTGGGTGACGGCACTTCCGCGAGCGCTCAGATCACCGTGGCTGATCCGGAAATCATCATGCACATCGAGGCCGAGGGCTTCGAGGCGCACAAGTCTGCCGCGGCGACCTACCGCTATCAACTGTGTTTGCCGGATGCAGCTGCGGCCGATTCACGCGAATGCGTCGTATGCGGAAAGTTGTTCGTCCCGCAGACGAGTCAGGTGCGGACGTGTGGACGCTCCTGCGGCGGACGGGCGCGGTTCATCTCCCATCCCGTTCCGGCACCCACGTGCTCAAACTGTGGAGGGCCCTCTTGCGGACTGAAGCTCTGCCAGTCCTGCCGCAATGCTGTCGGCACGTTACAAGGTCGGCTCCGGACCATCGGAGTTCTGAACGCCAAGCACATCCCGGATCAGTACCTAAGGGCTTCTGAGGCGCAACGCCGCGCGTTGTTGGCCGGTTTGTTGGACACCGACGGCACGGTTACCAACGGCGGAGCGATCCAGTTCAGCGTCACCGACCCGAGATTGGCCGACAACGTCTTCGAACTCGTTGTCAGCCTCGGCTACCGCTGCCAACGTGCGACCAAGCGCGTCAACGGGCGTTCCGAGGCATCCTCGACAGCGTTCATCTTGAACTTCTCGACATCAGACGAAGTCTTCCGGCTCCATCGCAAGGTAGTGGCGCATAAGGAGCGGCGTGCCGACGTGGGAACGGCACGGTTGGAATCGCGGTTCATCACCGCTGTCCGTCCGATCGCGAGCGTTCCGGTGCGCTGCGTCGAGGTCGACAATGCGGATCACATGTACCTGGCCGGCGAAGCCATGATCCCGACCCACAACTCGACTCTGGGCCTCGACTTTCTGCGATCCTGCTCGATCAAGAACCGGCTCTCGTCGGTCGTGTTCTCCCTCGAGATGAGCAAGACCGAGATCGTCATGCGCCTGTTGTCGGCGGAGGCGAAGATCAAACTGGCCGACATGCGTTCGGGCCGGATGAGTGATGACGACTGGACCAGACTGGCCCGACGCATGAGTGAGATCAGCGAGGCGCCGCTCTACATCGATGACTCACCGAACCTGACGATGATGGAGATCCGCGCCAAGGCTCGCCGGCTCAAGCAGAAGTCGGATCTGCGCCTCGTGGTGATCGACTACCTGCAACTGATGACGTCGGGCAAGAAGGTCGAATCGCGTCAGCAGGAAGTATCCGAATTCTCCCGGCAGCTCAAACTTCTCGCCAAGGAACTTGAGGTTCCGGTGGTGGCGATGAGCCAGCTGAACCGCGGACCCGAGCAGCGCACCGACAAGAAGCCGATGCTCGCGGATCTCCGTGAATCAGGCGCCATCGAGCAGGACGCCGACATGGTGATCCTGCTGCACCGCCCCGACGCCTTCGAGCGTGACGATCCGCGCGGCGGCGAGGCCGATCTGATTCTGGCCAAGCACCGCAACGGCCCGACGAAGACCATCACCGTCGCGCATCAGCTGCACCTGTCGCGGTTCACGAACATGGCGCGCCAGTAGACGCCTGTAGCGCGCGCGACTATCCCTGACCCAAGCTCGGCCGGTAATCAGCCGACTCGGCCTCGGCAGCAAGTAATGCGCCGAGCTCACCCTCCTGCTGGGCGACGAAGACACCGACAACCTGACGACATACCTCCGGCACACTGACCCCACGGATGTCCGCAATACGTTTCAGCCCGACCAGCATTGACGTCGACACGTGAAACTGCACAGCGAACTGACCGCACGAACCATCCTCAGGCGGCAACCCCGGACCCACCACCGTAGGTTCATCGACCCCGTACTCGCCCAACTCAGCACGTCGAGCTCGCTCGACAACCCCATCGCTATCGCCGCCACCATCGCCGTCGGCAGGGTCTCTGAACTCCTCATGACTGAACAAACCCATTCCGCCCACGGTAGACCTCATTGCCCCGGGGAACGGATGTTGCTGTCACGATGGTGACCATGTCCACCCTGACGTGGTTAGGCGTACCCGGTGATGAACGGGCATGGACGGCGCTCGGTTTCGCCGTCAACGACGGAGGTTTCACGGTGGGCCGGGTCCGCTGCAGCATCGGTGACAGCGGCTGGGGATTCGACGAGACAGCCGATTGGTCGATAGCGGTGACCGTGAATCCTTGCTCGGCCAGGAAAACGGCATTGCGGCCCTCGCCTTCCGCCAAGCAAAGGATCCGGCCCGGAGGTAGTTGATCGGCCTGCGCGCGCAGAAAGTCATTCGGCTCGGTCCCGTACACATAGTCATCGCCCTGATAGCGCTCATCCCACATATGCGAACGATGCATCAGTGCGGGCCGTGCCACAAGAACGAACTTAAAGGTGCGCTGCGCGGTTACGCGGTGCGCGGCGCGTCCGGTCCCTTGATCGTCATCGCGCCGAAAAGTGCGAGGAACACCGCTGCCGGAAGCGCGTTGGCGGCCGTGTCGCGGACGCGCACATGGGCGCCGACGGCGAGGGCGAAGTAGAGGGTCAGCATCGCCGTGGTCAGCCGCGCCAGCCCGGGAAACCTCTGCACCGACAGCAGGCCGACGGCCGATGCGACCTTCACCGGCGGAAGCACCGCTCGGACGTTGTCCGGGCAGCCGACCGTGTCGAGGCTCTCTTTGATACGGGGTACCTGCACCGCGCAGGCGATGGCGTCAAGCACCTGGAACACCGCTAATCCGACGTAGGTCTTCGGTGAGTTCAAGACGCCCATACTCAAAAGCTAGGCGGACTCAACTCGCCGCGTCAATGCCACTGACGGTGAGCCGGAACGGTCCTTCCTGCTTGTCGAGGATGTAGAACGCGACCCGGCTGACGGCTGACGGATCCAGGGGCGGCGCGCTGACCGGATCGAGGAACCTGCCCACCGGCTGGAAGTCGCCGACAGGCAGGTCGTAGGTCCGTCGTACGCCGGGGTCGGTGGAGAATCGTTGGACATAGGACCACGGCTGGCCCGTCTCCACCTTCACCACGTAGGTCTTGCCGTCGCCGAGCCCACGCACGCGCAGCGATGTGGCGCCGGTCGCCCTCAACCCGATATCAGGATCGAACGGACCACGGGTCGAGGCGAATCCGCCGTTGTTCTCCAGCGAGATGGTGCCCGAGAACATCAGGCCGCCGTCGCCGAATGTGACCGTCGAGGTCGACCGGCCGCCCATCACCGGATCGTTCACGGTTACCCAGTCGGCCACCGCAGCGGGACTGCTGAGATCGAGGAGAACCACCGGTCCGGTTGCGCGGGCGATCGGCCCGATGAACGACAGCATTATCGCCGCCAGGCACGCCAGGACTATCCCAAGCCGTTGGCCACTGCTCATGCCCTCAATCTATGGGGGTGGCTACTCGTGTCAATGGCCCAAGGTCGGACGTCACTCAAATGCCATGCCTCGAGGCGACCTGCTCTTGTTAGCCTCCGTTGGTGCCACGGAAACTCAGTGACGAAGAAATTGCGGCGTATCTGGACAGTCGCCCGGGCTGGGCGGTTTTGAGCACCATCGACGCCCGGGGATTCCCCCACAGCGTGCCGCTGGGCTACTTCCGCCTCGACCGCGACATCGTCATGGGTGTGCGTGACGGAACTCGTAAAGTCGCCAACGTCGAGAACAACCCGAACGTGAGCGTCATGCTCGAGGACGGCTCGACCATGGCTGACATCCGGGGAGTGATGATCCAAGGCCATGCGCGCATCGTTCGCGAAGCGGGCGAAGCCCTGGAGCTATCCCGGGAAGGCGCTCGGGCGCGGGGCGTACCCGAATCCGAATGGCCCACCGCACCGAGACCGGGCGCCGCCTACATCCGCGTGACACCGGTGCGAACCATCTCGTGGGACTACTCGACAGAGGCGAGCAGTTCGTAGACCCGATCCGGTCCCGCAGCTGAAAGTTCCGAACGGAACTGGGCGTTGACGAGCTTGCGGGACAACGACCCCAGGATGCTCAGGTGAGTGTTGCCGGCGGCCTGCTCGGGCACTGCGATCAAGAACAACTCGGTGGCAGGTTTTCCGTCCCGGCTCGACCAGTCGATGCCCGCGCGGGAGCGGGCGTACACCACGACGGGCTCGGAGACGGCGTCGGTCTTGGCGTGGGGAATCGCGATCCCGTCACCGAGTCCGGTACTCACGGTGGCTTCGCGGGCCAGCGCACTGGCGACCACGGCGGCCGGATCGTTGACCCTCCCCGTCCGGGCGGCGATGCCGACCAACTCGGCGATGGCAGCGTCCCGGTCCGTGGCTGACAGTTCGACGGCGACCGTGTCCGGCGTGATGTATTGGGCAAGGCCGACTTTGACGGAGGCGGTTACCACCGCCGCTGCGGCTGCGACTCCGGCGGTGCCCACTCCAACCGAAGACTGCTCCATCGGCGGGGCGGCAGGCGCCTCACCGGCGTCTGACTGTGCGGCATGGTGCCGCATCTTCAGGCCGACGGTCATCAGGGCGGTCACGCCTGAGCCCAGGGCGATTGCGATCAGGTAGCCGACCACGCCGTGCACCGCACCGAGGAGAGCGACGATTCCACCGCCGTGCGGAACGGCGTTGGTCGCGCCGAACAGTGCCGCCGTGGCGCCGGCGACGGCACCCCCAACCATGTTGGCCGGAATGACACGTGCGGGATCGGCCGCGGCGAAAGGAATGGCGCCCTCAGTGATTCCGAAGAAGCCCATGAACATCGCGGCCAAGCCCAACTCCTGCTCGGAGTCGTCGTACAACGTGCGGCGCAGAACGGTGGCCAGACCCTGACCGATCGGCGGCGCGGCGATCGCGGCGCCGATCATGCCCATCGGTGCGGTCTGGCCGGTGGCGATCAAGCCGACACCGAACAGGAACGCCACCTTGTTGACCGGACCACCCATGTCGAAGGCGATCATCAATCCGAGGATGACGCCCAACACGACCGCGTTGGCGCCCGTAAGTCCGGACAGCCAGTTCGTCAGACCCGAGAAGACGCCTGCGATCGGCGCGCCCAGGACGTAGATGAAGGCCAGGCAGGAGACGACTGTGGCGAGCAACGGGATGACGATGATCGGCATGATGCCGGCCATGAACTTGGGTACTTTGACGCGCTTGATCGTCGATGTCACATACCCGGCCAGGAAGCCGGCCAGAATCGCCCCGAGGAATCCCGAACCCGCCTCCGAGCCGTACAGCGTTCCGGTGTTGGCCACGATGCCGGTGATCATGCCGGGGACCAAACCGGGCCGGTCGGCGATCGACATCGCGATGAACCCGGCCAGGATCGGGATCATCATCTTGAAACCGATGGTGCCGATCTGCAGCATCTTCCACCAGAAGGATCCCTCGGGCACCACCAGACCGCCCGAGGGATCCGGTGTTCCCCCCAGCGAGAGGCTGACGGCGATGAGTAGGCCGCCGACGACGACGAAGGGGATCATCGGCGAGACCCCGGCCATCAAAGCCCGGTAGAGAGTCTGTCCCACGCCGCTCTTCTCCTCCGTCGCGACGGCGACGGTCCCCCCTTGAACGGGCGCTTTGAGAGCGCGGTCGAGCAGTTCGGCGGGTTTGTGAACGCCGTCGGCGACACCCACTTTGAGTACTCTCTTGCCGGCGAACCGGTCCAGTTCCACGTTCTTGTCCGCCGCGATGATGACCGCGTCGGCCGCGGCGATGTCCGCAGCGGTCAAGACGTTCTCCGCGCCGATTGAGCCCTGGGTCTCGACTTTGATCTCATGGCCGGCATCGGCGGCGGCAGCCTGAAGCTTCTCTGCCGCCATGTAGGTGTGGGCGATGCCCGTCGGGCATGCCGTGATAGCTACGTAACGCACTGAACCTCCGTAAGTTCTTCCGCCCGTGCGGCCTGCATTTCTCAAACGCTATCGGCGTCGTCGCTGTTGCAAGAAGAAATAAGTCGAAAGCGTCGTCCGGTCCGTGACGGGACGGTGGCCTGCGGAGTGCACGCACGCCATGATGGATCGTCATGGGCACCGAGTTCGACCGCACCGAGTTCGATTACGTCATCGTGGGCGCGGGCAGTGCCGGCTGTCTTCTGGCCAACCGGCTCAGCGCCAACCCCGATCACCGCGTGTTGCTGATCGAGGCCGGTGGCGACGACGACTGGTTCTGGATCAAGGTGCCGGTCGGCTACCTGTACACGATCGCCAACCCCAGAACCGACTGGTGCTTCACCACCGAGGCAGACGCGGGTCTTGCCGGCCGCAGCATTCACTACGCACGTGGCCGGGTGATCGGCGGCAGTTCATCGATCAACGCGATGATTCACATGCGCGGTCAGGCCAGCGATTACGAACGGTGGGCCGAGGCCACCGGTGACCCGCGATGGCTCTGGGGCGGACCCGACCGCCCCGGGGAGACGCTGGCCGTCTACAAGGATCTGGAGGACTACTTCGGCGGACCCGACGAGTGGCACGGCGCCGACGGTGAGATCCGCGTCGAACGGCCGCGAGTCCGCTGGAAGATCCTCGACGCCTGGCAGGCCGCCGCCGCGGAGGTGGGTATCGCACCGATCGAGGAGTTCAACCGGGGCGACAACGCCGGCAGTGCCTACTTCCACGTCAACCAACGCCGTGGCCGGCGCTGGTCGATGGCCGACTCGTACCTGCACCCGGTCGAGCGACGGCCCAATCTCACCGTCTACACCCGTACTCAGGCCGTCCGTCTCCTACTCGACGATCAGGTCTCCGAACATCAGCGTCACGGCGCGTGGATCACCGCTCGGCATCGTGTCTCCGGACTGCGAATCCTCAAGGGCGGCAAGCTCATCGACATTGGAGCGCGCCGGGAGGTGATCTTGAGCGCCGGAGCTGTCGGCTCGCCGCATCTGATGCAGGTCTCGGGTCTGGGGCCGGCCGGCCTGCTGCGTGACCACCACGTGCCGGTGGCCGTCGACTTGCCGGGTGTGGGGGAGAACCTTCAGGATCACCTGCAGATTCGCAGCGTCTACCGGATCAGCGGCGCCCCCACGGTGAACACGCTGTATCGCAACTGGTTCACCAGGGCGGGCATGGGACTGCAGTATCTGCTGTCGCGATCGGGCCCGATGACCATGCCGCCGTCCACCCTCGGGGCCTTCGCCAAGAGCGACCCGGTGATGCCCAGTGCCGATCTGGAATGGCATGTCCAACCGTTGTCATTGCCGAAGTTCGGTGAACCCCTGCACAAGTTCGGGGCGATCACTCCGTCGGTCTGCAACCTGCGGCCCAGTTCGCGCGGACATGTCCGCATGACGAGTGCGGATCCCCTTGCAGCCCCGGCGATTTCATGCAACTACCTGTCGACCGATGCCGATCGCCGCGCCGCTGTCATCGGCCTGCGGATGACCCGGCAGATCATGGCGGCACCGGCGCTGGCGCGCTTTCGCCCCCAGGAGATGCTTCCCGGCCCGCAGCTGACGACCGATGACGAGTTGCAGAGGTCGGCCGGTGAACTGGGGACGACGATCTTCCACCCGGTAGGCACCTGCACGATGGGTGCCTTTGACGTCCAGGGCAATCCGCGCTCGGCAGCCACCGTGCTCGACACCGATTGCCGGGTGTACCGGGTCGCCGGCCTGCGGGTGGTGGATGCGTCGGCGATGCCGACCATCACCTCGGGCAACACCAATGCCCCGGTGATGCTCATCGCCGAGCGGGCAGCCCGGGCGATCCTCGGATAACGGTTCAGCCGATCTGATTGATCGGTACTCTCGTGCCAAACGCGTTGACGAGAGGCGAGCTGGTGCGGTTCGGGGCAGTTGTTGCGGTGGCGATGGCCGGGTTGCTGACGGCCGCTCCAGCACAAGCTGACGGCATGCCCTTTCTCGAGTATCTGTCCGCCAACGGGTTCGGCTACTTGGACGCCCAGCGGGTTCTCAGCGACGGTAATGTCGCCTGCGTCAACGACCGGCACGACGTTCCGGTGGAACTCAACATCCTGATGCTGACCTCGCGGGCCTACACCGAAGACGAGGCGAAGGCGCTCGTCGCCGCCGAGCGACAGGCCGTCCCGCAACTCTGCTGAATCGTCAGGCGCTGAAGTCCGTCGTACCCAAACCACTTGGGCCCGCGCCGTTGTAGATCGGTGCCAGGAGGTAGGGCGTGTAACCGGTGTTGAACACCGAACCCGATGTGACCTGCGGCCCGTTCAGCGCCGTTGTCGTGTACGAGTACAGCAGTGTGCCGTCGCTGCGGTAGACCGTGATCTTGGTTCCGGCGGGAACGCTTCCGCCCGGCGCCTGGCCGCCGGTGTAGATCGACGAACCGATGTAGCCATTGTTGTATCCGGTGTCGATGTACGAATTGGCAACGGAGACTTTGGTTCCGTCATTGATCTGCACGAGCAGGGTGGCCAACGGTGCCCCGTCGACCACGATGCCTGATTGCGTGTTGGGGCCGAACGTCAGCTCGTTGCCGGCCCCGTCGATCAGTGCACCCTGGCTCAGCGTGCCCGGCAGTGCGCTCATGACAATGCTGGTTCCGGGGTAGCTGTTATTGGAGCCGATGCCCAGCACGCCATCGATGGGGATACCGCTCCAGTAGCTGTCGAACACTGTCACGGACGCCGGGGTGAGAACGGCGACGGCGGTCGGCGTGGTGATGATGCCCTCACCGAAACTCACCGTCGCGTCATAGGCGTCGTAGGAGAGGGCATCTGAGGTGCCGTAGGTGAAACTGCCGGAATAGACCGATGAGCCCAGACCCGTTGGCGTGTAGGCGAGGACGAGACCCGTGGAGCCGGTGTCCAGCAAAACCGGGTGCGCCGCACCGCCGTTGATGGAGACGTTCACGATCGGATACGGGAAACGGCCGTTCATGTACTTCGTGATCGTGATCGTCGCGTGCTGGGCCACAGGTGTGCCGTCGGTGCCGGTGGTGACGCCGGTTCCGCCGAGCCCACCGGTTCCATTGGTGCCCGGCGAACCGACGGGGCCACCGCTTCCGCCGGTGCCGCCGTTGCCGCCGTTACCGCCACTGGCGCCGGTGCCGTCGGCACCGGCGTTGCCGCCGATGGGATTGGCGCCGCCCTTGCCGACGGCCCCGGCCTTGCCGCCCGCGCCACCCATACCGCCGTCACCGCCGAACGCACCGGGTCCGACGAATTCCGCGATGCCACCGCCGCCCGCATCGCCTCCTTGGCCGCCGGCACCGGCATTTCCACCGGACCCGCCGTTGGCACCGATGCCGCCCACGCCGCCGAGACCGCCTGCACCGCCCTCACCACCGCTGCCGCCGTCACCGCCGTAGTTGCCCTGCGCCCTGGCCTTGGTGCCGGCGTCGCCGCCGATACCTCCGGTTCCACCGGCGCCGCCGTTGCCGCCCGCGCCGCCGGCGAACCCGTCGGCACCTTGCCCGCCGTCACCGCCGGCCCCGGCGGCGCCGCCGTTGCCGCCGTTGCCGCCCGTCCCGACGCCCAGATCGCTACGAGCCGGAGCGGAGAAATAGCCGCCACCGGGTGTGCCCCCGGATCCGGCCGCGCCGCCTGCGCCGCCGTTGCCGCCCGCGCCGCCCGTGCTGCCGCGCCCCGCGCTGCCGGCGCCGCCGTTGCCGCCCGCTCCGCCGTTGCCGCCCGCTCCGCCGTTGCCGTTGGTTCCGAAAATTCCGTGATAGTCCCCGCCGAGAGCGCTGGCCTCACCGCCCTTACCGCCCTGGCCGCCTGCGCCGCCGTTGCCTCCGACTGCGCCGGCATTGCCGCCCGCTGCGCCGGTCTGGCCGGTTCCGCCGTTGCCGCCGGCGCCGCCGGCACCGCCGTCACCGCCGCTGCCGAAGTTCACGTTGTTGTTGAGGTTGTCCGCCGTGCTGCGGCCGATGCCCGGGTGGCCGCCGAGGGCGCCGTCAGCGCCGTTGCCGCCCGCGCCGCCGTTACCGGTGAGCGCGCTGGTGCCGCCCTGGCCGCCGGCCCCGCCGTTGCCGCCGCGTCCACCGCTGCCGCCGGCGACATCGCCGTGGCCGCCGTCGCCGCCGAGGCCCGAACTGCCGCCGGCGCCACCATCCCCGCCATCGCCTGCGCCGTCGGCCGCGCCGCCGTTTCCGCCTGCGCCGCCGTTACCGCCGTTGCCGGCTGCGCCACCGTTACCTCCGGTGCCACTGGCACCGCCGTTGCCACCGGCCCCGGCTGCCGCGCCGAGACCGCCGGCCCCGCCGTTGCCGGAGATCGAGCCGCCGTTTCCTCCCGCGCCGCCGTTTCCGCCGTTGCCGCCGGCGGCGGTGTTGGTGTAACCGGCGCCGCCGTTGCCGCCGTTGCCGACCGGCCCGGTGATGGCCGAGCCGTCAGCCCCGCTGCTGCCGGCTGAACCGCCGCTGCCACCCGTGCCGGCGGAGCCGCCTGCTCCGCCGGTTCCCGCGATGCCGGCTTCGCCACCGTTGCCGCCCGCACCGCCATTGGGCGCGTTGACGTCACCGTGGGCGCCGGCACCACCGCTACCGGGTGTGCCCGCACCGCCGCCGTCGGCGCCGTTGCCGCCGGAGCCGTTGGCCCCGCTGTTGGCGATCAGGAACAACGTCCGGCCGGTACCGGCGTTGCCTCCGGCTCCTCCGATGCCGCCCGCTCCGCCGTTGCCTCCGCTGCCCCCGGTTCCGCCGGCTGCGCCGGGAGTCGTCGCATCCGCGCCGCTGACACCGTTGCCGCCGGTGCCGCCACCGGCCGCCGCCCCGCCTGTTCCGCCCGAGCCACCCGTGCCGAAGATCCAACTGCCGGCGCCGCCGTCTCCGCCTGCGCCGCCATTGCCTCCGTTGCCGCCGTCGGTACCCGATCCGCCTGCGGTCGAGGCGCTCACGCCGGCGGCCCCGGCCGATCCGTTGCCGCCGTTGCCGCCGTTGCCGCCACCGCCGTTCAGCGACAGCAACCCGGTGCTGCCGCCGTTGCCGCCTTTGCCGCCGTTGCCACCGGCGGCGGTGGCCGACCCGCCTGCGCCGCCGTTGCCGCCGTTGCCCGTGATGAGGCCGCCGTTTCCGCCTGCACCGCCGTCCACGCCGTCAGCAGCAGCCACGCCGTTGCCGCCGTTTCCGCCGTTGCCGAACCAGCCCGCTGCGCCGCCGTTGCCCCCGTTGTAGCCGTTGCCGCCGCTGCCGAACAGCCCGCCGTTACCGCCCTGGCAGGCGCCACTCATGCAAACACCGGCGTAGCCGGTCCATGAATAGCCGTTGCCGAACAGGATCCCGGCGTTGGGATGGTCGGCCGTGCCGTCGCCGAACAGCCAGACGTCGGTGACCGCCGATG
>CAYFMA010000002.1:0-41353 GCA_964344085.1 uncultured Mycobacterium sp. | reverse complement strand
CGGCCGGAGCCGGCGTGGACGCCTGCAGACCGACCTCGCGCCGCACGAAACCCAACTCTGCCCACATCAACGGAGCCGGGGTCGGTGTCGAGGGTCCGCCCGAACCGGTACGGCGCGCCCCCGAGACAGTGGTCAGCGGCGATCGCGACGAAACGTCACCGGCACGGGCCGCCGCCGTGGCCGCCCTCGGCTTGCGGGACGGAGCAGCCTTGTCCTGCGCTGCGGCGCCCGCCGACGATCGCGGCTTTGCCGTGGGTCCGGCAGCCGCGATCGAACCCGACTCGGCACCGGACCCCGTCGCATCGGCGAGGGCGACGCCCTGTGTCGAGGCGATCGCAGCGCCGACTCCGACGGCCACCGCGACGGCGCCGACACACCCCAGGGAACTCTTGACGGCGTCCGAACTTGACGAACCCATCACTTCCCCTTTTCGTGCTTGTTTGCCAGCCGATGGTTAGAACGTACAGTGCGGCCGCTCGTGGGCGAAGCCGCTGTTGATTTGCTGGGAGGTTTCCGAATCTCAAAGCCCGGGCGGAGACTAGGCTTCCCCGGGCATACCGATTAGTTGAAGGTGATCCCGATGAGCGCACAGACAGACACCGCGTTTCCCGCCCATGACCCGGCCGGCTGGCGACAGCTGCCGCATTCCTACACGCCGCTGAACCCGGACCGGGTTGCCGCGCTGATGGCCAAGGAGTGGGAGCGGTATGCCACCACGACTGCCGGCTCGGCCGACCACGCGGCGCGGTCGACCAAGACTCTGCCGCTGGGCGTCACGAGCAGCTTCCAGTACTGGGATCCGTACCCCATGGCGGTCAAGTCCGCCCGCGGGGCCTACGTCACCGACTGTGACGACCGCCAGGTGCTGGATCTGTCGATGGGCTTCGGAGCGATGCTCGTGGGCCACCTCAACCCCACGGTGGTCGCCAAGGTCAAGCACTCCCTGGACGAGATCGGCACCCTGTTCGTCACGCCGTCGCCGATCTCCACCGATGTCGCCGAGCGGTTCAAGCATCGCTTCGGTCTGGACATGTTGCGGTTCACCAACTCCGGTACCGAGTCGACGATGTACGCGGTGCGCGCCGCGCGCGCCTACACCGGCCGCAAGGCGATCATCAAGATCGAGGGCGGCTACCACGGTGGTTACGACGGCCTGTCGGTGTCTGTCAAGCCGGGTATCGACGAGATCGGTCCTGCCGACAATCCGACCCCACAGGTGCCCTTCGACGTCGAGCCCGGTGTCGTGCACACGGTGGCCTACAACGACCTGGGCCAGATGGAACGCAAGCTCGCCGCCCATGCCAAGGACGTCGCGTGTGTGGTCATGGAGCCCGTCATCGAGAACCTCGGCATCATCCTGCCCGACGCCGGCTACGTCGCCGGGGTGCGCAAGTTGTGCGACGACCACAATGTGCTGTTGATCTTCGACGAGGTCAAGACCGGTCTGACCGCCGGCGCCCACGGCGCCGCCGCGCGCCTCGGCGTCAAGCCGGACCTGATCACGCTGGCCAAGTCCATCGGCGGCGGCCTGCCGCTGGCCGCGTTCGGCGGCACCGAAGAGGTCATGCAGGTCGTTGTCGACAACCGGATGGCCCACTTCGGCACCTACAACGGCAACCCGTTGTGCATGGCGGCGGCCGCCGCGGTGGACGAGGTGGCCACGGACCAGGCACTGGCGGCGGCCGAACAGGTCAACGACAACGCGATGGAAGCCATGGACACCATCATCCGCGAGTACGAGCTGCCGGCCCACACCGTCGGCTTCGGTGTGAAGGGTTCGGTGACGTGGTCGCCCACCCCGATCCGCAACTACCGCGACTGGAAGTTGGTCACCGATTTCCACGTCGCCGAGTTGGGCTGGTTGTGGGGTATCAACCGCGGCGTCCTGACCCCTCCGGGCATGGACGATCAGTGGCTGGTGTCGCTGGCCCACACCGATGAGGACATGAACAAATGGGTCGACGCGTTCGGTGATCTGGCCAAGGAGTTGCGCGGCTGATCGGGTGACTCGGTAGCCGGTGACGACTCCGGCGGACCCGCCCCGGGGAAAGCAGACCATGGCTACCCTTTTGCGATGCGTGCCCCAACGGTTGCCGAATATGTCCTCGAACGACTCGCCGATCTAGGCATCGATCGGGTCTTCGGAGTGCCCGGGGACTATTCGTTCCCCATCGACGACGCCATCGAGAGCAGTAAGCGGCTCAAGTGGGTGGTGTGCGCGAACGAACTCAACGCAGCCTACGCCGCCGACGGTTATGCGCGACGGCGCGGGGCGGCGATCCTGACCACAACATACGGCGTGGGCGAACTCAGCGCGATCAACGGCGTGATGGGCGCCAAGGCTCATCGGGTACCGGTATTCCATGTCGTCGGCGAACCGTCGACCCGTATCCAGCGCCTCGGTCTGGCGACGCACCACACCTTGGGCGATGGCGTGTTCGGCAACTTCTTCGACCTGTCGGCGGCCTGCTGCGGGGTCAGCACGCGACTCACCCCGGACAACGCGGTCGAAGAGATGGAACGTGTGATCCGCGAGGCGTTTCGGTTGAGCAAGCCGGCATTCATTCAGATCCCGCAGGACTTCGCGCTGATGCCCGTACTCGGAAAGCGGGTGAAAGGCGCCGCCCTGCCGGACGTCTTTCGCGGCGAGAGCAATCCCACAGAGGTCACGGCGGCGGTTCAGGCGATCAACGCACGGCTCGCCAAAGCCAAACGGCCGGTGGCTCTTCCGTCATTACAGGTCGGCCGGTATCACGCGAAATCGCAGTTGCTGTCGTTCCTCAAACGCAGCCGGATTCCGTTCGCGCTGACGACTCTCGACAAGGGCGTCGTCGACGAATCCCATCCGGGTTACCTGGGTCTGTATGTCGGCGAGAAGTCCGCGCCGCCGTCAGCCGGCAAAGCGGTGTTGTCGGCAGATCTCGTGCTGTGCCTCGGCGAAGTGATTCAAGAGGATTTCAACACGGGCGACTGGAGCGCAATGCTCGATCCGGACCGGATGATCGTGGTGGGTCCGGACTATGTGCACGTCGGCGATCAGGTGTTCACCGCCTGCTCGCTGCCCGACGTCCTGGCGGCACTCGCCCGCACGGCCAAACCGGTGCCCGATCGGCGCCACCCCGCGCCGCGCCGGCTTCCAATGGCGGGCAAGGCGACCGACCCGACATCGTCTGCCACGTTTTACCCACGGCTGCAACGGTTCCTGCGGTCCGGTGACGTCCTCATCGTCGATGGCGGCAGTGCTGTCGGGAAGTGCGCTCCGCTGCTGCTGCCGAAGGGGGTCGGGTTCGAAAGCCAGATCCTCTGGGGCTCAATCGGATGGGCGACGCCGTGCACCCTCGGTATTGCGATGGCCGAGCCCGCGTCGAGGGTCGTCACCATCACCGGCGACGGTGCGCACCAGCTCACTGCGAACGAACTCGGTGTGATGGGCCGCTATGGAGTCAATCCGGTCATCATCGTCCTCAACAACGGCATCTATGGCGCAGAAGACGTCGCCAGTGAACGCGGTCATGTCTACGACGACATCGCGCGGTGGAACTACCACCGCGTGCCGGCAGCCATGGGCTGTGACGACTGGTTCTGCGCCCGGATCGAAACGGTCGGGGAACTCGACGCGGCCCTGGAGAAGGCGCGCAGGCACTCCGGCGCCGCGTATCTGGAAGTCATGATCCCCGACTCGGAAAGTCAGCCGCTTCCGGCAGCCGAACTCAAACGCCTCTACAAACTGACGAACTGATCCGCCGAGGAATCGGCGCGGCACAACACCTACGGGTGCAGGTTCCACTGACCGACGTCTGAGGCCATCACGTCGTTGACGTCGACCTCGAACCCGCCGACCAGCGGACCGGGATTCGACGCGGTCGCCACGATGCGCTGATACAGCACCGCGGCCGGGTCGACCTGACCACCGGACCACGCCTTGGTCTGCCAGGACCACCGGAAGCCGGGAGTGCTCGAGTTGCCGATCACACCGTCGGCGGCGGCCCACTGGCACGGCCGGATACCGGCGTAGATGCCGGTGCGCTGCACTCCGAGAACGGCGTTGATCCCCTTGAACCATGGCAGCGCAACGCTGTTCCAGGTGTCGCGGCTGATGTCCTCGTCGATGGTGAAGAAGATCGGCGCGCTCTGGCCTCCGCCGGCCGCGGTGTGCAACTGCCACGCGGTCTGAGCGTCGGCGACACCGCCCTCGTAACCGCGGGTGAAGTCTGAGGGCGCGGTCCCGCCCGGCTTGCCGTACTGGTAGTTGCTGACGATCACCAGTCCGGCGGCGGTGAGCGAGTCGGCGTAGGCCTTGGTGATCGGCTTGGCACCGAAGTTGGAGCCGGGGCGTGACAGTGAGACATAGTTGACCACTCCGGCGTAACCGGCAGCCTTGATGTCTGCGGCCGGAATCTGGTGCATGGCGAAGTCGATCAGCATGGAGCCGGCGGCGGCCGCCGTGGGCGTGCCCACGCTTGCTGCCGCCGCGCCCAAGCCGGCCAGCGCCGATGCGGCGGTGGCGTAGCGGATGACGTCGCGCCGGGAGATCCGGCGCGCGCCCTGGTCGCTGGTGTTACCCGACGAGTCGTGCATCGCGCGATGCTAACAACGCGGGTTTCGCCGGCGAGTCAACCGCGCGGGCCGAGATCAGATCGTTCCCAAACCGCGGTCCGGCGAAGAGCCCCAGAGCGGCCGTCGTCCGCTGGGCTGCCGACCGGCCGGTTACTGCAGGCTGCGTTGGTAGCGGCGCATCCCGGCGATCCACCGGTCGTAGTCGGCGCCCTTCTGCCGGTACATGGTCAGCACCTCCGGGTGCGGGAGCACCAGGAACGTTCCGCCGGCGATGGACTGCACCACGAGGTCGGCGACGGCCTGCGGGCTGATCACCGCACCGGCGCCGGTGACGGCGGCGCCGGCCACCCGGCCCTCTGAATCGGGATCATCCGACATTCCGCGTAGCAGTGGGGTGTCCACACCCATCGGACAGACGCAGCTGACTCCGATCCCGTTGTCGCCGTAGGTGATGGACAGCCATTCGGCGAACCCGACGGCAGCATGCTTGGTCACGCTGTAGGGAGCCGCACCGATCTGGGTGAGCAGCCCGGCCGCCGAGGAGACGCCCACGAAATGACCACGCCCGCGTTCCACCCATTCCGGTACCACGGCCTTCGCGGCCCGGATGTGCGCACGCAGGTTGACGTCGAGAATCCGGTCCCAGGCGGACTCGTCGTCGCCGAGGCCGGGTTGCCCGACGATGCCGGCGTTGGCGACGTAGATGTCGACGGGGCCGAAGTTCTGCCGTGCGGCGTCGAGCAGCGTGTTGATGCCATCGACGCTGGAAGCGTCAGCACCGACAGGGCATCCGCCGGTCATCTTCGCCGTCTCGGTCGCCGAGTCGGCGTCGATGTCGCCACACACCACCGACGCCCCGGCCGACGCCAGAGCCACCGCGATGGCCCTTCCGATGCCCGAGCCTGCTCCGGTGACGACGGCCACCGATCCGCGGATCTCCACGGGCACTTAGCTGATCGCCCCGTTGACGACCGGCTTGTCGATCATGCCGGACTCCAGGCCCCACTTGGCGGTGATGGTCTTGTAGTCGCCGGTTGCGATCAGATGCTCAAGCGCATTCTGCAGCGACTGCGCCAGCGGCGAGCCCTTCTTCACCGGCCACCCGTAGGGCGCGGAGTCGAAGATGGCACCGGCGGATTCCAGCTTGCCGTTGCTCTGCTTGATCGCCCATGCGGTGACCGGAGAGTCCGCAGACATCGCATCGGCCTGGCCGAGCACAACCGCGTTGGTGACGGCATCCTGGCCGTCGAACGTGATGATCTGGATCTCCGGCTTTCCGGCGTTGACGCACGCCTTGCTCTTGGCCGGCAGTTCGTCGGTCTGCTGGGTGCTCGCCGCCATCGCCGCGACCTTCTTGCCGCAGGCATTGTTCGGATCGATACCAGCCCCGGCCTTCTGTGCCCACTGGCTGCCGGCCGAGAAGTACGTCACGAAGTCGACCTGCTGTTCGCGTTCCTTGGTGTCGGTGAAGGAAGACATGCCGACGTTGTAGGTGCCGCCCTCGATGGACGGGATGATCTTGGCGAAGTCGGATTCGCGGTAGTCCGTCGTCAGGCCGAGCGTGGCGGCGACGGCGTCGAGCAGGTCGACGTCGAAGCCGACGATCTTGCCGTCAGGGTCCTTGTACTCGTTCGGGGTGTACGGGATCGTCACGCCGACGACGAGCTTGCCGGACTTCCGGATGTCCTCGGGAACGCCCGCGGCGAGTTCGTCGACCTTCTGCGGCCCGGCGCCGGCTATCGAACCGGTGGGCGCCGCCGACGCACCAGACGAGGACTCGGTCTTCTTCGCACACCCCGACAGGGCTAGGGCCCCGGCCAAAGTCATCACCGCCGCGGTTCGCCACCAGCGCTGTCCGGTGTCTCGTCCAGTAAACATGGAAGCAAACTAGCCCATCGCTAAGCGCCGATGACGGCTGCCATCGCGGCGATATCGGCCGGGCGGACCCGACAACACCCGCCGACGATCTGTGCACCGGCCTCGACCCAGTCGGCGGCCAGTGCGGTGTCCATACCGGGTGCGCCGATCCACATCCGGTTCTCCCCGTCCCAGACCTCGCCACTGTTGGGGTAGACGATCACCGGTTTGCCGGTGACACGACGCGCTGTGACGACGGCGCCCAGGACGTCGGCCGGCGCGCAGCAGTTGACGCCGACCGCGACGATTTCCGGGACACCGGCGGCGACGGCGAACGCGTCCTCCAGCGGTTGTCCGGCCCGGGTGCGGTCGCCGTCGACGGTGTAGCTCAGCCAGGCCGGCGTTCGGTATTCGTGCACGAGTCCGACGACCGCCTCGGCCTCATCGCTGTCCGGAATCGTCTCCAATGCGAGCACATCCGGTTCGGCGGCGAGGAGCACCTCCAGCCGGGGACGGTGCCACGAAGACAACTCGGCAACGGTGAGACCGTAGCGACCCACGTATTCCTCGCCGTGGGCGAGCATCGCGCCGTACGGTCCGACCGAAGCCGCCACCCATGCCGGAGCCACTGCTGCGTCCCGTGCGACCCGGGCAAGGTCGATGCTGCGTCTCATCAGACGCTCGGCCTCGGAACGATCGATCCCGCGGCGGGCGAAGCCCTCGAACGAAGCCTGGTAACTGGAGGTGGTCGCGATCTGCGCCCCGGCGCAGAAATAAGCCTCGTGGACGGCGAGGATTTCGGCCGGATCCTCGGCCAGCAGACGGGCCGACCACAGATCGTCGGAAAGGTCGTGGCCGCGAGCCTCGAGTTCGGTCGCCAGCCCGCCGTCACTGATCAGTACGCCCTCGGTGGGGACCGCGAAACCCGGGGTGCTCACCGGCACACCTTAGCTAGAATCCGAACCGGATCTGACAGCTCAAGAAGGGCAGCTCAAGAAGGGCCAAGCACCGGTTATGAGTGATGTGCAGTGGTTCATCGCCGCAGGCGTCGAGGACGTCTGGGAGGGCGACGTGTTCGACGTCGAGCTGGGCGGTCACCTGGTGATGGTCGCGCATCTGCTGGGTGGTGATCTTCGTGCGTATCAGGGCCTGTGCCCGCATCAGGAGATTCCGATGGCGGCCGGCACCTTCGATCCGGACACAAGCCAATTGACCTGTGCGGGTCACGCGTGGGTTTTCGACCTCCGAACCGGCGAGGGCGTCAATCCCGCTGGACTCAAACTGTTTTCGTATCCCATACGGAAGGCTCGGGGCACGATTCAGGTGGGTATTTCGCGTGGCGCCCACCGCCACTACAACCGCGGCCACGTGACGTCGGGCGCGGGGCGAGGACCTGAGGAGATCGCTCCCGGCATCGCCTTCCCCGAGTGACGCCCTGCGAGGACGAATCGGGTCTCCTCGGAGACGGGCGGCCGCCCGTGCTCGCGGAGTTCACCCGCGTCATGTAGTAGGTTCCGGCTCCTGATGGTGCAATCTTTCCGGCAGTCGACCGACATCGCCGCATGGACCGAGGCCGAGCGGCGGCGGATCCAGAAACGAACGCTGGCCGTGGTGGTCATGAGCCAAGTGCTCGGCGGAGCCGGCCTGGCAGCCGGGGTGTCGGTAGGGGCACTGCTGGCGAAGGAGATGCTCGGAGCCGAGAGTTTGGCGGGCCTACCGGTGGCCCTCTTCACTCTCGGTTCGGCTGCTGCGGCGTTTTCGATCGGGCGCCTCACCCAGCGCTGGGGTCGCCGGGTAGGACTCGGAGTCGGCTTCACCGTGGGAGGTTTGGGCGCTGTGGGTGTCGTGGTGGCGGCATCCAGTGCGAACGTAGCGTTGTTGTTGGTGGCCCTCTTCGTCTACGGAGCGGGCACTGCGACGAACCTGCAGGCGCGCTACGCGGGAACAGATCTGGCCGATCCGGCGCGGCGCGCAACGGCGATCAGCGTCGCCCTGACAGCCACCACCCTCGGCGCGGTTGCGGGCCCGAATCTCATTATGCCGCTGGGGAAAATAGCCGAGGGTATCGGCATTCCTGCTCTGGCCGGCCCGTTTCTCTTGGCTGCCGTCGCATACACCGCTGCGGGAGCGGTGCTGATCACCATGCTGCGTCCCGACCCCTATCTGGTTGCGCGACAGATCGAAGCGGTCCAGGCGACGGAAAGCGATGCGACTGCGGCGAGCAACGATTCCGGGCCGACAGCGGGCGTCTACGTGGGCGCGGTCGTGATGATCGTCGCGCAGGTCGCGATGACCGCGATCATGACCATGACGCCGGTCCACATGCGGGGACATCACCATGCACTCTCGGCCGTCGGGTTGGTGATCGGCCTCCACATCGCCGCGATGTATCTGCCGTCACTGGTCACCGGTGCGCTGGTCGATCGCATTGGGCCGGCTGTGATGGCTGCTGCATCGGGAACGACACTGCTCAGCGCCGGAATAGTCGCGGCCTACGCCCCGGGGACCTCGCTGGGACTCACCATCACATCCTTGGTCCTGCTCGGTCTCGGTTGGAATTTCGGGCTCATCTCGGGGACGACGTTCGTCGTCGACGCCACTGCGCCCGAACAACGCCCACGCGTGCAGGGTTCGGTCGATGTTCTGATCGCGATCGCGGGCGCTTCCGGCGGCGCCCTGTCAGGTGTCGTCATGTCCGCGGGCGGCTATGCGCTGCTGTCGCTGGCTTGTGGGCTTCTCGCCCTCGCACTGCTGCCCGTTCTGCTCTGGCACCGTCGGCGGCCAACGGCTTAGACGCCGGCCTTCCAGTCGGCGACAAAGGTTTCGAGGGACTCGAGGAAGTCAGGATCATCGACGGCCTGGTTGACGGTGCAGTGGATGACTGTGCCCTTCGGTTCGGCGGTGACAGTCCATGCCAGTGCATTGGGGCAATCCGGAAGGGTGAAACGCACGCCGCGCTTCAGCAACTCGCGATTGACGCGGAATTGGCCCCACAGGCAGTACATCTCGCCGCTGTCAGTCGTTGGGTCCCAACTCATCACTTCGTCGATGGAATCGCAGAACTCGGCCAGGCGGGCACCGGTGATCTCGGTCTGAATCTCATCGGCGGAGCGCACGTTGGTCGCGTCGGCGAAGAATTCCATCGGTTGCCCCATTTCCAGACCGTGTCCCTGGGGCGGAATTCTAGTGATGAACCGCATCGCGGTGGCCGGTTCGAGAGCTTCGGGCCTGCGCCCAATAGTGTGCTGGCATGACCCATTCACCGGAGCAGGCGGCAGTGGTCGCCGGAATCGACGGATCGGACAGTGCACTCGGTGCCGCACGCTGGGCCGCGGGCTACGCGGCCGGGCAGGGTCTACCGCTGGATCTGCTGCACGTGGTCCCGCGGATCGACTTGCACTTCGCCGCCGTAGACCCGGCCGCACAACCTGACCGGAGTGCTGACGGCGACATAGTGCTCGCGAAGGCCGAAGCAGAGGTGCGCTCGGCTCATCCGGAACTGATGGTGCGCACCGCGGCCGTTAAAGGTTCAGTCGCCACGGCGCTGGCGGAGGCAGCGCAATCGGCGCGCCTTCTGGTGGTGGGTACTGGTGCGCCGGATCATCGCGCCCTGGGTGGACACGTCATGCGCATCGCCCATCGTGCACAGTGCCCGGTCGTGGTGTGGC
This sequence comes from uncultured Mycobacterium sp., assembly GCA_964344085.1. Taxonomy (GTDB): domain Bacteria; phylum Actinomycetota; class Actinomycetes; order Mycobacteriales; family Mycobacteriaceae; genus Mycobacterium. Next base: position 31,271 of record CAYFMA010000002.1, on the reverse strand, counting down.
GGCCGCCGGTCGCCAAGCGGACCGGCAAGCCCTTGCCCGTCGTCGTCGGCATCGACGAATCCGAGGGTTCGACCCGTGCGCTGGCTGCCGCGTTCGACATCGCGCGCTCGTTGCACGCATCGCTGACGGTGGTTCACATGTGGGAGATCGACGCCGCGGTGGGTATGGGCGATCTCGGCGGTCAGGGCAATATGGATTGGGCTTTGCTCGACGTGCTGCAGACCCGGCAGCGGGAACGGATGGACGAGTTGGTACAGCCGTACGCGCGGAAATATCCGAATGCGCACGTGAACAAGGTTTTTCGGGACATCAGTCCGGCAAAGGGCCTCGCCGACCTGTCCCGGGAGGCCCAGTTGGTGGTGGTGGGCACTCACGGCAGGGGCAGGTTTGCCGAGGCGATTCTCGGCTCGGTCAGTCAGAACGTCCTGCACCATGCGGAATGCCCTGTCCTGGTGGTCCGCTGACAGCACGATTGTTAGACAATCCCGACGCCGCTTCCGTAACCTGATCGAGACCTAACGCAGACGGCAGTCAAAGGATGCGCAGTCTTGAAGTACGACCACACGAAGACGGTGGCCGCAGTGATCGCCGGTCTCACGGTCCTCACCAGCGTGTGGGGCCCCGTCGCCCACGCAGATCCGGCTCAGGACGAGGTGGCGAAGTTCAGCGAGTTGGCCCAGCAGTCCCAACAACTCGCAGACTCGATCAAATCGGCGCGGGCGGACCTTGAGAGCAAACTGCGGCGACTCAGCGAGATCGATAAGCAACACGCTGCAGATCTGGCCGCGCTCGAGACCGCCGATACGGCGTTGGTCCCGCACCAGGAGGCCGTCAACAAACTGGCCGCTGCGATCTACATGGGTGGCCAGACCGACAGCGTCAGCGCAATCCTTACCGCCGAGTCGCCGCAGAGTCTCATCGACACGTTGGATGTCCAGCGAACGATGGCCACCGGCATGACCGCTGATCTGCAGAGCTTCCGCGAAATCAGGGATGAGGCCCAGACGCTGGAGTCGGCCTCAGCCAAGTCCGAGGTCGAGACTCAGGCCGCCGTCGACGCGGCCGTCGCACTGAGAGCGGACCTGTTGCAGAAGCAGTCCGAACTCCAGAAGCAGATCGCTTCGGCCAGAGTGCGCTACGCATTGCTCCCGTCCGACGAGCGTGCCGCGCTGCCCCCTTCGGTCGTCGCGGCATTGGGCCCGATCGGCAACATCCCCACCGTGGGTATGGGAGGTCTGGTCCCCAACGCACGAAGCCTCGCCGCCTACATCATGGCCACCTATCCCGGTGTGCAGTCGATCGGCGGCGTGCGCTCGGATGCACTGCCGGATCACCCGAGCGGCCACGCCATCGACATCATGATCGGCTCCGACATGGGCCTGGGTGATGCGATCAACGCCGACGTTCAGGCGCATGCCGCCGACTTCGGCGTCTCCTACACGATGTGGCGGGTGCCGGCGCACTACAACCACGTGCACGTCACCGTTCACTGAGCCGAATCCATCTGCCGCGGGGTTGCGCAGGTGGAGAATGCACTACATGAGCAACACGATCGCTCCGTTGGACCTGAGCTGGCTGCTCATGGAATCGCCCGCGGGTACAACGCACGTCGGGGCGATGCTCTTGTTCAAGAAGCCCCCCGGACGCCGGGCACTGGTCCGCGAAATAGTCGATGCGTATCGAGCGCAGAAACCGTTGCCGCCCTTCAACTTCGTGCCGGAACTGATGGGGGTGGGGGCACCGCACTTCCGGGAAGTCGAGGAGTGGGATCCCCACTACCATGTGCAGCATCTCGCGCTGCCCGCAGGAAGTTCCTACGAGGAGTTGCTCGGACTCGTATCGGATCTTCACGAACCGATGCTTGACCGGGATCGACCCCTGTTTCGTTGCTGGGTGATCGACGGGGTCCCGGGTGGGCGGTTCGCGATCTACACCAAGACTCACCACAGCATCATCGACGGGGTGTCCGGACTCAAGAAGTTATATGACGGACTGAGCCGGAACGAGGATCCGATCATCCTGCCGCCGGCTTTCGCCCAGCCGCCCAAGCTCTCCGAACCACGTAAACCGGCGCCGGCGCTGCGCCGTCTCACCGATACGGTCCGCAGCGCCATCACACAAGTCGGCGCCATCAACCAGATCTCTTTGGTCGCACTGCGCAAGGGAATCAGCGCAGTCATGGGCTCCCATCTGGAGGGAAGCCTCCCGTTCGTCGCCAAGCCCGCACCAACCAACCTGCCCCTCAAGCAGGCGCGCAGTTTCGCGACCCTTTCTCTGCCGTTGGAGGAGATGCACCAGATCGGCCATCGGTTCGGGGCGACTCTCAATGATGTCGCTGCGGCGGTGATCGACCACGGATTGCACGCCTACCTCCGGGAGAGGGGTCACGGCAACGAGGGCTACGCCCACGAGTTCATCGCGATGGTTCCGGTGTCCCTGCGCGGCGAGCATGACAGTGCCATCGGCACGAAGGTGTCGGCCATGTTCGTTCGCCTCGGGTCACCCGAAGCCGACATCGGCGAGCGGTTGCGGCAGATCGTGCATTCGGTCGCCACCGCCAAAAAGGAACTGAGCGGGATGTCACCCGACGCTGCGATGACTTATGCCGTCGCGATCATCGCCTTGGCGGGAGCGGGAGCCTCTACCCACCTGGACCGCGTCGTGCCGGCCTGCAACCTGGTCATCTCCAACGTCCCCGGCGCAACGGAGGATCGTTATCTCAACGGCGCGCCCCTGGTGGGCATCTTTCCCATCTCTGCTCTGGCGGCTTCGATCGGGCTGAACGTGACCCTGAGCTCCTATCGGGACCATATGGATTTCGGTTTCGTAGCCAACAAGGCCGCACTCGAGGACATCCATGCGCTGGCCGAACACACGCGGCAGGGTTACGCCGAACTGAAGACGGCAGCGAGGAAGTATTCGACCTAGGCTGGACGTATGCCCGCCATCACGGCCGACACCCTGACGCTTCCGCGGGTATCGGCGCCCGCTGCAGGAGACACCGAACGTCCGGTTCGCTCCATCACCACCGGGCCCCGGGGATTCGAGGGAGAAGGATTCCCGGTGGTGCGGGCGTTCGCCGGTGTGAGTCCGGCAGACCTGGACCCGTTCGTACACATGGACCAGATGGGAGAAGTCGAATACGAGCCCGGTGAACCGCGCGGCACCGACTGGCATCCGCACCGTGGGTTCGAGACCGTCACCTACATGATCGACGGTCGTTTCGCGCATCAGGATTCACACGGTGGCGGCGGTCTGATCACCGACGGAGCGACGCAGTGGATGACGGCCGGTGCCGGGATTCTGCACATCGAGACCCCGCCGGCCGAACTCGTCGAGAGCGGCGGGGTCTTCCACGGTATTCAGTTGTGGGTCAATCTCCCGAGCGCCGACAAGTTCGCATCGCCGGCCTATCAGGCGATCGAGGGTTCCGCGGTGACCTTGCTGGCATCGGCAGACGGCGGTGCGCTACTGCGTGTCATCGCCGGTGACGTCGACGGCCACACCGGCCCGGGGTCGACCCACACCCCGATCACGTTCGCGCATGGCACGATCCAGCCCGGTGCGCAACTCAATCTCGGCTGGCATCGGGAGTACAACGCGTTGGTGTACGTCCTCGCCGGCAGTGGAACCGTCGGTCCGGTCCGGCATCCGATTCATGAAGGTCAGCTTGCGGTTTTGGGGCCCGGCGACCGCATCACCGTGGCTGCGGACAGTGCGCGGGACTCGCGCCAACGGGCCATGGACGTCCTCTTGCTGGGTGGCCGGCCGATCCGTGAGCCGGTGTTCCACTACGGACCGTTCGTCATGAACACCAAATCCGAAGTGGTGCAGGCCATCGAGGACTTCCAATCCGGAAGGTTCGGTGCGATTCCGCCCGATGCGCTTCGGCCTCATCGCGCGGAGCGTCGGCAACAGTGACCAATTTCGAACTCGAGGTCATCGGTTTCGATCTCGCGTCCTGCCTGATCGCTGAACAGCAGGGCGCCGATCGCATCGAGTTGTGCGCCAACCCGCAGGAGGGCGGCACCACCCAGTCGCGCGGAACGATCGCCGTTGCGCGGGAGCACACCTCGATCCAGCTGTTCCCCATCATCCGGCCGCGCGGTGGCGATTTCCTTTACTCCGACTTGGAGTTCAAGGCGATGGCCGACGACATCGACGTGTGCAGAGACCTCGGTTGCGACGGAGTCGTCATCGGCATGCTTCGCGCGGACGGCACCGTCGACGTCGATCGCTGCGCCGAGTTGATCCGGCATGCCGGTCCGATGCAGGTGACATTCCATCGCGCCTTCGATCGGGTCAGGGATCCGATGGCCTCGCTGGAGGTGATCATCGACCTGGGTTGCGCGAGGATCCTCACCAGTGGGTTGAAACCCGATGTCGAATCGGGCAAGGACATGCTCAGGACGCTCGTCGAAGCGGCCGGCGATCGCATCACCATCATGCCGGGCTCGGGTGTGCGGTCCACCAACATCGCAGAACTGGCGAAGCACACCGGCGCCAGGGCATTCCACAGTTCGGCGCGGACGGTCCATCCGTCCTCGATGGCATTCACGAATCCCGCCATGGCCGAGGATCTCTCATCGATCGGCATCGATGCAGACGAGGTCCGGGAACTCAGAGCCAGGCTCGATCAGCTCCCATAGAGATGCAGGGCGCGTGCGGCCGCGGTCGCGACCTCACCGCTGAGCGTGACGATGGGTGGGCCTCCGCGCTGATGGATGACGTTGCCGAAGACGATCACGTAGGTGTCCGATCCGGGATCGATCCACAGCGACACCCCGGTGAACCCGACGTGGCCGAAGCTGCCGATCGGAAAGACTGCGCCGCGGGGCCGCGAGTGCGACGTATCGATATCCCATCCGAGCCCCCGTAACTCCTTTCCGGCCGATTCGGGCTGCTGCGGTGTCGTCATCAACTCCGCGGTCGCCTGTTTCAGCGGGAACACGCTCGGACGTCCGGCGAGCCGATCGAGGAGTGCCTGCGCATACTTGCCGATGTCCGCGGCTGTCGAGAACACCCCGGCGCTGCCGGTCACACCACCCATGCGCCGCGCGGTCGGGTCGTGAACGGTGCCGCGAACGAGATAGTCGAAGTCGGGGTTGACGCCCGGGCTGTCCTCGTCGTGGGCGGTCGGTGCGACGCGCTTCAGCAGATCGGTGTTCCACGCGCCGTCCGGACACGGCTCGGTCTGCGGTAACGCGGTGTCGAAACCGATTGCGTCGCCGCGCATCCGGTACGGACCGCACGCCTTGGCGGCAGGAAGATAGCGGGTGTCGGCCATCCCCATCGGTGCGAACACATGCTGTTGCACATAGGTGTCGAGAGGCTCACCGGTGATCTTCTCGACCAGTGCCCCCAGGATGATGAATCCGGTATCGGAATAGTGGAAGCCCTCGCCGGGAGGAAACTCCAGGCTGGCCGCCAGCGCCCGCCGGAGTCCGTCCTGCTTGTCGGGGACGGGAAGCCCCCAGGTCCCCTCGCGGCTCAGATCACCGCCGATGCCCGAGGTGTGCGTCAACAGCATGCGAACGGTCACCTGAGAGCGGTGCGGGTCGTTGGCCGGGTTGAACGCCGGAAAATAGGTCTGCACCGGCTCATCGAGTGCAACCTTGCCCTGCTCGAAGAGCTGCAGAACGGCCGGAGCTGTCGCGATCGGCTTCGACAGCGAGGCCAGATCGAAGATCGTGTTGTCTGTCATCGGCTCGGCCGGGGAGGGATTGCCGTCCAGGCCGGGCTCGCCGTCGAGCTTGCGCGAGCCGAACGCCTGCCGATAGGCGACATTGCCGGCGTGCCCGATCTGAACCACCGCGCCGGGTAACCGGCGATCGGCGATATCAGCGTTGACGAGTCGAGCCACCTCGCTGAAGTCGCCCTCGGGAACCACCGGGGGAGTGATGTCGGCGGCGAGGGAGGGCGGCGTACGGGTGGCCGGGGATGCCGGCGTGCTGACCGCGGCGGGCTGGCGGGCGCCGTGAGTGCAGGCCGGTATCCCCGCCGTGCTGCAGATGATTGCGCCGGCGGCCAACACCCGCACCATCCGCGACCGAGTCACCAGCACGACAGTATCCGGACCGCATCGTCTGCTCAGGGGATGCGGATTCATCGACGTAATCGTCGAATCGGCCGGTACCGCCTGTGTGCAGCCACCGCGGCCGAACGGTAGGCCACCCGAGATCAGTTCTCTCCGGCCGCCACCAGCGAGCTCAACCGGATCTGCGGGTTGTCCTCCTGGAATCCCTGCAGCCGCCATTTGGTGGGGAACAGCGCGAGCATCACACCATCGGACCGGGTGAGCACTTCAACCTGAACCTGACGGTGGACGAACTCCGCGTCATCGGGGTGGACCGCGCGGGCGACGGTGTAGGGCAGCGACTCCAGGGTGATGGGGGAGCTGAACTCAGTGGCCATCCGATGGCTGGCGACCTCGAACTGCATCGGTCCGACGGCCGCGAACACCGGGGCCTGATCGCCGCGCTTGTCCGACCGCAGCACCTGGACCACACCCTCCTGGTCCAGCTGCTCGATCCCCTTCCGGAACTGCTTGTGCTTACTGGGGTCGGTTCCCCGCGCGACGGCGAAGTGTTCGGGGGAGAAACTCGGTATCGGCGGGAAGTGAACGGGGACATCGCGGAACAGGGTGTCGCCGGGGCGCAGCGCCGCCGCGTTGGCCAGACCGATCACATCACCGGGCCACGCGCTGTCCAGCGTCGAGCGTTGCTGGCCGAACACCGACTGGGCGTACTTGGTGACGAACGGCTTGCCGGTGGCGGCGTGGGTTAGGACATCCCCGCGCTCGAAGGTGCCCGAGCAGACCCGCGCATAGGCGATGCGGTCCCGGTGGGAGGAATCCATACCGGCCTGGACCTTGAAGACGAAGGCGCTGAACGGGGAGTCGACCGACCGTGGGTTGCCGTCCACGTCGACCTGTGGGCGGGGCGGTGGGGCCAGCCGGACCAGATTGTCGAGCAACTGATTCACACCGAAGTTCAGCGCCGCGGAGGTGAACAGAACCGGGGTGGTCTCCCCACGCAGGAAGGCTTCCTGATCATGATCACCGCCGTCGGCTGAGAGCAGCTCGCATTCCTCCACCGCATTCACCCAGTCGATGCCGGCGGCCTCTTCAGCCCGGTCCGGCGGAATGTGTTCCTCGGGTGCGGCGGTCGCGCCACCGGCCGTGCGGGTGAACCGGATGAAGTTCCCGGTGCGCCGGTCCAGCACACCCTTGAAATCACCGGCGATACCGACCGGCCACGTCAGCGGTGTCGGCTTGAGTCCGATCCGCTCCTGGATCTCGTCCAGCAGTTCCAGCGGATGCCGGCCCGGCCGGTCCCACTTGTTGATCACCGTGAGGATCGGGATTCCCCGGTGCCGGCACACCTGAAAGAGCTTCAGGGTCTGTGGCTCAAGGCCTTTGGCGGCGTCGATCAGCATCACCGCGCAGTCCACCGCACTGAGCACGCGGTAGGTGTCCTCGGAGAAATCCGCGTGGCCGGGGGTGTCGAGAAGGTTGATGACGCAGTCCTGGCCGTCCGGGGAGGTATAGGGAAACTGCAGCGCCGTGGACGTGATCGAGATGCCACGTGCCTGCTCCATCTCCATCCAGTCCGACACCGTGGCACGCCGGCCCGCCTTGCCGTGGATGGCGCCGGCCTCGGTGATCACCCGGGCGTGCAGGACCAGCGCTTCGGTCAGTGTCGACTTGCCGGCGTCCGGGTGGCTGATGACGGCGAAGGTCCGGCGCTTGCCGGTTTCGGTCGCCAGCCGGTTGGCGGCGGCGCTGGTCGGGCGTACATCGAGGTCGTGGTCCATCGGCGACGATGCTAGTCGGGGCTGCCGCGGCGGAAGATCGCCGAGTCCGCTGCGAAGACGATGGCCATGAGCTGAGCATTGCCCCGGAACCCGGGCCTGCGGACGATCTCAACAGGCGAAGAGTTCATTATCGGGTGCTAGTGTCCTGCTCTCGTGTCCTCGCGAACTGTCGGCAGCCACGTTCTGGCTGACATCAGTGGCTCCACTTCGCCTCTGCTCGACGACGGGGTCGGCCTCGAGGAACTTCTCGTCCGCTCCGCCGAGGCGGTCGGCGCGACGGTGCTCTCCCGCCACCACCACGCCTTCCAGCCCCAGGGCGTCACAGCCGTCGTGGTCCTCGCCGAATCGCACGTGTCCATCCACACCTGGCCGGAATGGGGCGGGGCCACGTTGGACGCCTACACCTGCGGGGCCGCGGATCCGGAGCGACTCGTCGACCTGATCATCGAGGGCCTGGCGCCCACCAACATCCGCCGCGCCACGGTGCCGCGGGTCGTTCCCGGTGGCCCTGAGGAACCGGCCTTCCGGTTCGCGGAGTTCATCACGCCGGCGGACCGGTACGAGCACGACCTCGCCGAGGTGTACACCAGCGGTACGAGCGAATTTCAGGACTATCTCATCGGCCGCTCCGAAGCCTGGGGCCGGATGCTCGTTCTCGACGGAGTTGTCCAGAGCACCGATGCCGACGAGTTCATCTACCACGAGGGCATCGTCCATCCCGCCTGCTACGCAGCCGCCGCGGTGGCGCCGATGCGCGATGCACTGATCCTCGGCGGAGGAGAGGGCGCCTGCATCCGTGAGGTGCTGCGCTGGCTTTCGGTGGAGAACGTGACGATGGTCGATATCGACGCCGAGGTCGTTGCGGCCTGCCGCGAGTTCCTGCCCGAGCACCACCGCGGGGCGTTCGACGATCCCCGGGTGAGCCTGGTCTACGCCGACGCCGTCGGGTTCCTCCGCTCGTTGCCGGATGCCAGCCTCGACGTCGTGGTCTCCGATATGACCGATCCGGTCGAGGACGGGCCGTCGACGTTCTGCTTCACCGTCGAGTACTTCTCCGAGATCGCTCGGGTGCTGCGGCCTCACGGTGTGCTCGCCGTCCAGGCCGGCCCGGCCTCACCGATCGAGGTTGCGTTGCACGCCAAGGTCATTCGCACCATGCGGGCGGTCTTTCCCTCGGTGATCCCGTACGCCGTCGACGCGCCTTGTTACGGGCGGGATCTCGGGTTCGTCATCGCCTCCAAAGAGGATCTGATCACTCGGCTCGATGTCGCGACCGTCGAGGGCCTGACCGCGCAGCTCTCGGGGGCGCATCGCTGGCTCACCCCGGAGCTGCTGCGCGGCAAGCTGAGTGTGCCGCCCTATCTCGCCAAGGCGATCGAGGCGCGGGACGACATCTATCGTGATGCGGCTCCTCCGGCCACTGCCGGCGCCGCCGGGTGGGAAGTCTGAGCCTCAGACCTCGGCCAGGTCGCTGCTGTTGACCCACGCTTCGGCATCGCCGAAGAATCCGGCCTCGTATGCGAAGGCGATGCTGTCGAACAGCGCGTCCACCGTCGCGTCGTCCAGCACGACATCGATGCGGTAGTGCGGGCTGAAACGCTTCGGATTGCGGAAGCCGTGGAAGTTCTCGGTGGCGTGGGAGCCCCGGCTCGAGGACCCGTCCTCGGTGACGGTCACGGACGCGACACCCGATGTGGGCAGCACTGCCGCCATGGCCTTGTCGGAGATCTGCTCGGTGATGATCGTGATGGTCTTCATGCCGTCAAGTCTCGGTCGCCCGGACGGCGTCGGACGTCCGCCGGACGGCCCCGGAATCGGATGATCCCGTTGTCCACCGATCAGGGGACGGCTCAGCTGCGGCGACCGGCTCGCCAGCTGCGATATCCGCGGTGGGCGGCGAAGGCCCCGATGATCGCGGTGACGCACCACACGCCGACTGCTGCGTAGGCCAGCGGCGATTTCAGATTCGAGATCGACGCGCCCAGCGCGGTGTAGACGAACGCCCGCGGCGCCGATCCGATCAAGGCGCCGATCGCCATCTGCCATAGCGGCATTCCGAAGGCCCCGAAAACATAGGAGGCCAGCGCATCGGAGATGCCGGGTACGAATCGCTGACCGACCACTGCCCACAGACCGCGTTGGCGGATCTGATTGTCGATACGCGCCGCCCACTCGGCGCCGACGATCGCACGCGCGCTCTCGCGCCCGGCGCGCCTGCCGAGATAGGCCGCGATGGTCGCGGTCAGCGCCGACGAGCACAGCGTGACCACGGTGCCGAGCACCGGTCCGAAGAGCAGTCCGCTGCCGGCCGCCAGTAACGGGCCGGGGACGAAGATCGACGCCAGGATCGCCGACATCGGGATGTACATCAGCGGCGCCACCGGCCCCGCTTCGGCGATGGCGGATCGCACCGCCTCGATGTCGATCAGATGTTTGACCGCGACGAGGTAGAACATCGCAAACAGGACCGCGGCGAACAACACCAGCCGCAGCAGGTGTTTTCGTCGGCTACCGCTTGTCACAGGAACGTCTGGAACGTTCACCCCGCTCCTCGGAGATACCGCCAACCCATGATCGACCACGATATTCCGAGACGCCGCGACATCTGGAGGTTCGGCGCCGGTGTCGGTTAGTGTTCGTGCATTGCCTTGTTTGGAGGCACCTTTTCCGACGCGAGGAGAGAACCGTGACCGCTTTCGCCCGCCCCGCAACGGCTCTGACGACCGGTGGCGTCCTCGTCTTGAGCGCCGCTTTCGCCGCAGCCCCGCCGACCCTGTCGGCGGCCCCCTCGCTCGCCCCGGTGATGCGGGTCGACATGCAACAGGTCGCACTGGCCGGATTCATCGCCGACATCTACAACCAGATCCAGCCGATCGTGGCCGGCGCCGTCGACACCGTCGCTGCCACCATCGGCGCTGTGCCGATCGTGGGGCCCCCGATCGCCGATCAGATCGACATCCTTTACACCTACACCCAGCAGGCCGTGGGCGGCACCGTCTACCTGGCCGACGACCTTGTGACCCCTCTCGTCCAGGGGCAGTTCTGGCCGGTCTCGGGCGCCCCGGGTAACTATCTCGCCGGCGCGATCAACTCGGCGACTGTGTGGGCCGGCGATCTGGTCAACACGGCCATCGGATTCGTCCAGGCTGAGATCGACTACTTCGGCGGAATCGTGCCCAACGTCTTCCAGGACGTCATCAACGTGATCCAGAACGTCATCAACTGGATCACCGGGTGGATTCCGGGTCCCTTCGCCGCCACGTCACCGGCCGCCGCTGCCGTTTCGCGCACTGCCGCGGCGCCGGCCGTGCGGCGAGCGGCTGCTCGGACTGCCGCAGCATCCCGGCAGAGCGGTGCGGTTCGTTCCGCCGCCTCCCTCGGCAAGACGGTCCGTGGCGCGGCCGCCGCGAAGAGTTCGGTGCATCGGGGAGCCAAGTCCGCGGCAGCACGTTCCGGCCGCTAGTCCGGTCGGGTCTACGGACCGATCCCGGCCTTGACCGTGAGTAGGTAGAAGACCAGGGCCCACGCCCCGTTGACGGCCAGCACCAGGAGGAATCCTCGGATGTCTGTGCCCGGCTGCGGCGCCGACGGCACGGGGTTGAGCCACCAGCGCAGAACCCGTGTGCCGTAGTACGGCATCGTCAGGTAGCTCATGACGAAGCTGGACAGCAGATTTCCGGTGAGCATCGCAAGCCAGAACGGCAGTCCCAAGGGTGCGGTCAACAGTGTCAGCACCACGACGGTGGGGTAGAGACCCAGCCAGACGGCGATCGATGTCTTGAAGTTCGACGGCGCGATGGCACCGGGACCGTCGAATGCGAACCAGTTGCCGAAGGACTGGTCGACCGTACGGAGTGTGAAGTCGCCGAACCCCCCTTCGGCGATCAGTCTGCGTCGTTCGGGCGACATCAGCCAGGCGTTGAGGTGCTCAGCGGTGTCGAATCGGTAGATCGTCGTCCACTCGTCCTGCAGGCCTTCGATCGGGCGGAACACCTCCGAGCCGCGGAAGCCGGGATAACGGCCTTCTGCCTCGGCCATCCGCGTGCGCCACGCCAGGAAGGCGTCGATGCGGTCAGCCGCGACACGGTGCGTGACCATCACCGTCACGAGCGGATCGTTGATCTCGTTGTCCTGGCAGAGGATCTGCTGCGTGGCCGGTCCGTCGAAGAGGTCCGCTCCCCGATCGAGCAATCTCTGCCGGGTATCGCTGTTGAGCCAATTACGAACAGCCGGAACCGAATCGAACCGATAAACGATCACCCAATCAGGCTGAACATCGCTGGGCCGCTTGACCTCCACGCCGCGATAGCCGGGAAACCGGGCGACCGCGTCGATGATCTCCCTTTCCCATGCGAGATAGGAATCCTCGCAACCGGGACGAATCCGGCGCCCGATGATCAGCATCGCAGCGCCGTCGCCGGACTGCTGTGTTGTGGATTCGGTCATCGGGTGAGCCTAAACGCGAGCCGGGCCTATGCTCAGCGCCATGACAATTGCCGGACGACTGCTGGACGTCATCGAGGCCGACATACTTCCACTCACCGAGATCGGTGTCGCTGCCGGCAACAAGGTATTCGGGGCGGCGATCCTGCGAAAATCCGATCTGTCGCTGGTGATCTCCGGTACCAATGACGAGGTGTCTAATCCCTTGTGGCACGGCGAAGTTCGCACTCTCAACATGTTCTACGAGATGCCCGAGCGACCTGCGACCCGCGATCTGATCTTCCTGGCCACGCATGAACCGTGCTCGCTGTGCATGTCTGCGATCACGTGGGCCGGTTTCGACAACTTCTACTACCTCTTCAGCCACACGGAATCCCGTGACAGTTTCGCCATACCGCACGATCTGCGAATCCTGCGCGAGGTTTTCGCGGTGGAACCGGGTGGCTACCGGCATAACAACGCGTACTGGACGGCTTACTCGATTTCCGATCTCCTCCAGCAGGAGCAGCAACCGTTCCGTGGTGAACTGGAAACCCAGGAGGCGCGAATCCGCGCGGGCTACGCGGAGCTTTCGCAGCGGTACCAGCAGTCCAAGGCAGCCAACGAGATTCCGCTTAACTGAGTCTGTCGCGAATCCTTTGGTTAGCGTGTGAGCAGGAATGAGACACGGGGGTGGGAACGGTGACCGAAGTATCCGTCGATGCGATCTTCGTCAACGGCAAGATCACCACACTCGACCCCCGGGGCAGCGAGACGGAGGCCGTCGCCGTCCGCGACGGACGGTTCGTGGCGGTCGGAACCAACGCCGATATCAAGAAGCTCGCCTCGGCCACGACCACGGTGACCGATCTTGCGCATCGTCGTGTCGTTCCAGGCCTCATCGATGCGCACTGCCATCCGGTCGAGACGCTCTGGATGAAGGACGATTTCGTCGACGCACGGTTCCCGGATACCAAGTCGGTGGCGGAGACTCTGGACAAGATCCGGCAGCGCGCGGCCACGACCAGGAAGGGCGACTGGGTCTTCGTCGCCTGCGTGTCCGCCTCTGAGAACAAGTTCGCCGAGAAGCGGTTGCCCACCAAGGCTGAACTCGACGACGCCTGCCCGGCGAGTCCGTTGATCCTGGGCAACGGCACCCACATGGCGATCGTCAACACCGAGGCGCTGAAGGCGCTGAAGGTGACCAGGGGCCAGCACTCTCTTCCCAAGGGCGGAACTGTGCTGCTCGACGACGACGGCGAGCCCACCGGTGTCATCACCGACGGTTTCGCCGACATCCCGAGTTCTCCGCCCGCGGCCGAGGTGGCGGGGTACTACGCCGAAGGCATCCCGCAGTTCTGGAACGAACACGGTTACACCTCGGTGCTGGCCATCACCCCGCACCAAGTTGTCCCCGCTCTGCAGGCGGTGAGCACGAAGGTGCGCCGGCCCAACATCCGGTACTCGGTCTCGGTCTGGGCGCAGCCCAACGGCACTGGATTTCCCGCCCAACTCAGCGATTTCGAGATGCCGGCGGAGGCCGACCCGGATTATTTCCGCTTCGTGGGGGTCAAGGCCTGGATCGACGGTGAGAACGACTGCCGCACCGGTTACATGTACGAGCCGTATCTGGGTCACTTCGACATCGATCCGCCGGGTGGCAGGGGGACTCTCGTCACGCCGCAGAAGCAGGCTGACGCGTTCGCCGACCTCGCCGCGGAGAACGGCCGCATCGCGATGCTGCACTGCTCGGGAGACGCCGCCGTCGACATCGGACTGACCGCCTACGAACATTCCTGTGAGCACAATCCCGCGTCCAAGTCGCTTCGGCGAATCGAGCACTTCGGCATGTTCCAGCTCACCGATGCGCAACTGCAGCGGGCGAAAAAGCTTGTGAAAAAGGGATTCCACATCTCCGTCCAGCCGATCTGGCTCAACGAACTGATCAAAGCCGACAAGGAGAATATGGGTGAGCAGAGGGCCAGGACCGGATTCAAATTCAAGACCCTGATCGAGGCGGGTCTGCATCCGGCGGCAAGCACCGATATGACCGGCATCTACCTCGGCAACGTCAACGCCTTCGTCGCCATGGAGGCGGTGGTCACGCGCCGGTCCGATGACGGCGAGTTTGAGGCGCATGAGGCGATCACCGTCGAGGACGCCCTACGGATGTGGACCGTCTGGCCCGCGGAGGCGATCGGCGAAGGCGAGCACAGGGGCACCATCGAGGTCGGCAAACTGGCGGACATGACGGTTCTGACCGAGGACATCTTCTCGATCCCCGATACCTCGCTGCACGGTGTGCAGGCGGCGGCGACCATCGTGGGCGGGCGGGTCGTCTACAGCCGAGACTGAACGCGGTTCAGCTGAATCGGATCTCGAGAGTCGCCAGGCCGAAGATCTTCTTGCCGTCGGCCTTGGCGCCGACCACGACCACACCCGTGCGTGTCTCCGGATCCAAAGACTTGATCTTGCCGGTGAATTCGATGTCGGCACCCACCATCGCGGGCACGATCGCCGGCTGCGAGAGGCGCACCGCGTAACGGGTCACCGCACCGGGATCGCCGGACCAGTCCGAGACGAACCCGGCGCCGAGGCCCATGGTCAGCATGCCGTGGGCGATCACGTCGGGCAGGCCCGCCAGCTTCGCGATGGTCTCGTCCCAGTGGATCGGATTGGCATCGCCGGCCACCCCGGCGTAGTTGACCAGATCACCGCGGGACAGCCGGGTGTGGTGCGGGGGCAGTTCGTCGCCGACCTTCAACTCGTCGAAGGAGCGTGACCCCGGCTCGCGAGCGGAATCGTCGGCGATGCGGAATTCCCTCTCCGGCCGGACCGTCTTGACGTAGTCGCCCTCGCCGACGGCCATGATGTCGACGTCGTGCATCATCGCCTTCTGAACGGCCACTTTGACTTCCGGATTGATGTCCTCGGAGGTGACGCCCACGACGGTGGTGTGCAGAGTGTGCACGCGCATTCCGGCGGCGTCGGTGAAGGTATTGGTCACCGTGATGAAATCCCGTCCGGCGGTCCGGCGGACCGATGTCAGTTCGACGTCGATGTGGAGTTCGTCGCCGGCCACGATCGGACGGTGCTGTTCGAAGACCTCTTCGGTCTGCAGGTAGGTGTCGTAGCCGACGACCACCGACTCGAACATGTCGCGGTTACACGACATGCCCGGTGTCGAGGTGAAGGTCAGCGGCGCGACCAGACCCGAATAGCCCAGCGCGGCGGCGGCGTCGACGTCCCAGTGCACGGGCTGGTAGTCCTGTACGGCACGGGCGTACTCGCGCACCTTTTCGCGGCCGACGAGGTAGGTGCCGTCCATCTGGTACCAGTGGCCCACCCGGGCCTCGAGCGCCGGTGCGTCTGATGTTGCTTCGGTCATGAATCCGCCCAGCCGTTACAGCGAGAAGTGGTCGTCGTGAGAATAGTCGTGAACCGGCTCATCGCCTTCGAACGGGTGGCGAGCTGGGCTGTGCGCTTCTGTGCGACGATGACCGATATGACCCACCGGCGCTTCGCGGCTCCCGCTCTGATCGGAGCGGCGGTCCTTGCCGCGGTGACGTGGGCGACTCCGGCGGCGGGTGATCCGGCTGTTCCCGACGTGCCGATTCCGGTCACTCCCGTTCCTGCGCCTCCGAACCCGATGACGCCCAACCAGCAGGCGGTTCCCGCCGCTGACCCGGGTGCCGCGCCTGCTCCGGCCAATCCGTTCCAGCCGTATGTGCCTCCTGTCCAGAACCCGCATTACGGGTCGGGCAAGTACGGCGGTGGAGTACTCGGCACGCTCCAGGATCTGTGGGATCAGGTCAAGAATCCCAGCACCGATGTCTTCGACAGCGGACGGCCCACCCCGCCGCCCGGCGCGGGTCCCGCGCCGGCATTGCCGCCTGGGTACGTATCAATCAACGCGCCAGGTTCGGAGACCGCATCGACCGTTCCGGCCGGCGGTCCGGCGGCCGGGCGCCCGGCACTGCCGCCCGGTTACTACTCGATCAGTGGGCCGCCGCCGCCCGGTTATGAGTACGCGACCCCGGGGGCACCGGTCACCACGCCGATGCCCACCGTCCCGCCCACCATCATCGCGCCGTGAAGAAGCCGGGTGTGATCGTCGCCGCGCTCATCGTGGTGGCCGTGGCACTGGGTGTGCTCTTCACCGTCTTCCGAGGCAGCCACACCGGGTCTCCAGCGCGGTCCGCGACCGATCATCTCGCCGTGACGATCGGTGACAAGAACTTCACCCTGGTCGACGGTGTCGCCGAGAAGGAGATCGCGCCGGGCAGCAAGGAGACGCTCCGGGTCGTCGGGGAACCGGCCACCGGGGACGTCAGCGGGGACGGCAGGCCGGACACCGCCCTGCTGCTCGCCGACGATCCGGGCGGCAGCGGAACCTTCTATTACGCGGTGCTGGCCATCGACGATGGCGGTTCCTGGCGGGCCACCAATGCGCTGCCCCTCGGCGACCGGATCAAGCCGGAGGCCATCCGGTACTCCGACGGCCAGTTCGTCTACCGGTTCCTGGAGCGCAA
Source organism: uncultured Mycobacterium sp. (assembly GCA_964344085.1). GTDB lineage: Bacteria > Actinomycetota > Actinomycetes > Mycobacteriales > Mycobacteriaceae > Mycobacterium. The sequence continues at coordinate 14,502 of CAYFMA010000002.1, read as the reverse complement.
GCCCGACGAACCGATGGCGGCGACGCCGACCGTGGAGAACGTCGTTCCGGTCCGCCTGGATCCGGCAACGGGTCGCATCTCAGCCTGGGGATGAGGGACTTTCGCCATTGATTGGCGAGTTGATGACGCCCGGCACTATTTTCTTGGAGTGATTTCCTCAGCTGTGGGCGCACTGGCCCGGTGGGCCGGTCCGTTGGCTGCTGTCGCGGCCCTTCTCGGCGCCGGTGTTCAACTCGCCGGGTCCCCGGCGGTGCGCCTCGTCGATGACTCCAACCCGCTGGCCGGCAAGCCGTTCTACGTCGATCCCATCTCGGCCGCCGTGCGGGCAGCCAAGAGCAGCCCCGAATTGGCCGCGATCGCCAACACCCCGGCGGCCTACTGGCTCGACGAAGCGTTCCCCGCAGGTAAGGCGACCAGCACTGTCGCCCGGATCGCGGGTGCGGCACAGGGCGCCGGCAGCACGCCGGTGTTCGCCCTCTATGCGATTCCGCACCGCGATTGCGGCAGCTTCGCCGCCGGTGGATTCGCCACCGCAGCCGGATACCGGCAGTGGATCGATGCCGTCGCCGCGGGACTGGGTTCCATGCCGGCCGCGTTCGTCCTCGAACCCGACGCTCTCGACATGGCCGATTGCCTGTCGGCAGATCAGCGTCAGGAACGGTTCGGTCTGATGCGGTATGCCGTCGACACCCTGACCGCCAACCCGGCCGCCATCGTCTACATCGACGGCGGCCACTCGCGATGGCTGCCCGCCGAGGAGATCGCCAATCGACTCAACCAGGTGGGGATCAGCAAGGCTCGCGGCTTCAGTCTGAACACCTCGAACTTCTACACCACCGCTGAGGAGATCGGTTACGGCGAAGCGGTTTCCGCGCTCACCAACGGTTCGCACTATGTGATCGACACCGGGCGCAACGGCGCCGGGCCCGCACCGGAGAGTCCACTGAATTGGTGCAATCCCAGCGGCCGGGCGTTGGGCACAGCCCCGACGACCAATACCGCGGGTGCGCATGCCGATGCCTACCTCTGGGTCAAGCGCCCCGGGGAATCCGACGGTTCCTGCAACCGTGGCGAACCTTATGCCGGTGCCTTCGTCAACAGTTACGCGATCGAACTGGTTCGCAATGCCGGCCGCTGATTCAGCCGGATTCCTTCTGCTGCTTCGGGATTCCGCCGCGTAAGAGTTCCTGTGTGCTGGGCAGGGCTGTCTTGAGCCAGAGTCGCAGCAGATGGCGGCGCAGGGCGGGGTCGGCGTCGTCGGTGTAGGCCTCGCGCGAGTGCAGCACCGTGGTGTTGTTGAGCAACTGGACATCGCCCGGTTCGAAACGCATCTCGATGTGGAAGGCGGGATCGTTGGCGATTGACTCGATCAGATCGAGGGCGGCTCGCTGATCGTCGGAGAGGCGGGGGGCTGAGGCGTGGCGCTGTGAATCCCGGATGTACCAGGCGACGAAGAACAGTCGCGGAGCGCCGTCGATGTCCATGATCGGTGCCAGTTCGAAGTATGGGGGCTCGCCGGGAGTCTGCTCCTCGTTACGGTCCCACGGCATCGGCTGGTACATCACGTCGAGGAGATCCGGTGCCCGCCGCGCCATCTCGTTGTAGACGGCGTGTGCGCTGACGATCCGAGACTCGCCACCTGTTCTGGCCGGATGAAGGCAGAGCAGGCCCACCAGATCCGAACCGTCGGAATGGAAGTCCTGCCGGAGGTTGGTGCGGTATTTGCGTACGCCGGGTCCCGGTGGTATCCGCTCATCCCGGATATGGGTGAGGACGTTCGCGTCGCGGTCCTGTCCGACGGGTTCGCCGAGTAATCGGCCGAGCCCGAGATATGTCCGCGCGATCTGATCCTCGGTCAGCGTTTCGATCGGGAAGCGGCGAAGTCGCACGAATCCGCCTTCGCGGGTGAGGATCTCGATCCAACGTCGAGCCGATTCCGCGAAGTGTTCCGTCAGGGCTTCGTCGTCACCGCCTACTGCGTAGGTGATGAGAGTCCGGCGGTCCTCATCGGAGAGGTCGAATGACCAGGTCTGCTCGCCCGGGAAGTCGCCACGCGTCCACACCGAAGGCGATGTCTGATCGACCGGGGTTCTCAGGAGGGCACCAACTCGTCGATGAGAGCGCGAACCCGGCCGACGATGTCGTCCCGGATGCGGCGGACTACTTCGATCGGCTGCCCGGCGGGGTCGTCGAGCTTCCAGTCCCGGTAGGAAACTCCGGGGAAGTAGGGGCAGTTGTCACCGCATCCCATCGTGATGACGACATCGCTGGATTCGACGGCATCGCCGGTGAGAACCTTCGGCGCCGCCGCGTTGATGTCGATCCCGATCTCATGCATCGCCTGGACGGCGACCGGATTGATCCGGTCGGCGGGTTGTGTTCCGGCGGAACGGACTTCGATGCGGTCACCGGCCAGATGCGCCAATGCCCCGGCCGCCATCTGGGATCGCCCGGCGTTGTGCACACAGACGAACAGCACACTCGGTTTACCCGTCATTGGAAGAACCGCCGCAACGCCAGCGAGACGTACACCAGTCCGACAAGAACGGGAACCTCGATCAGCGGGCCGACGACCCCGGCCAGTGCCTGACCGGAGGTCGCGCCGAAGGTGGCGATGGCCACCGCGATGGCCAGTTCGAAATTGTTGCCCGCCGCGGTGAACGCGAGTGTGGTGGTTCGCGGATAGCCCAGTTTCAGTGCGGCGCCCACCAGGTAGCCACCGGTCCACATGATCGCGAAGTAGGCCAGCAACGGAAGCGCGATGCGGACCACGTCGAGCGGACGGGAGGTGATCTGATCGCCCTGTAGCGCGAACAGGATCACGATGGTGAACAGCAATCCGTACAACGCCCACGGTGCGATGCGAGGGATGAACGTCGTCTCGTACCACTGGCGTCCCCGGGCCCTTTCGCCGTACTTGCGGGTCAGGTAACCCGCCACCAGGGGGATGCCCAGGAAGATCAGCACTGACTTGGCGATCTGGAGGGTCGAGATGTCGAGTTCGGTCTGGTTCATACCGAGCCATCCCGGCAGCACGGAGAGGTAGAACCAGCCCAGCACGGCGAAGATCAGCACCTGGATCACCGAGTTGATCGCGACCAGCACGGCGGCCGCCTCGCGGTCGCCGCGTGCGAGGTCGTTCCAGATGATGACCATCGCGATGCAGGGCGCGAGTCCGACGATGATGATGCCGGTGCGGTACTCGGGTAGGTCGGGAAGGAAGAGCCAGGCCAGGGTGAACATCAGTGCCGGACCGACCACCCAGACCAGAAAGAGCGCGGCCAGCAGCATCCTGCGATCGCGGGTCACGGTGTCGAGCCGGTCGTAGCGCACCTTCGCCAGGACCGGGTACATCATCACCAGCAGTCCGAGGGCGATCGGCAGGGAGATTCCGTCGACCTGCACCGTGCTGATCGTCTTTCCCAGTCCGGGAATCAGCCGGCCCAGCACCAGGCCGAGGGCCATCGCGGCGCCGATCCAGACCGGCAACAGCCGATCGAGTGTGGAAAGCCTTGCGGCGGGCGAGATCTCAGTTTGCGAAGTCACCCTCCGCAGCACCCGCCCTGCGCAGCCGGAGCGACTGCTTCCACCGGAATGGAACCGAAGAAGGTCTCCGAGTCGGAGAGCACGGTGTACACCTCCCACCGCTCACCGCCCGGGCCGGTGACCCACACCTTGTCCTGGGTGGCGAAGCAGCATGTGGTGCCGATCTCCTCCTCGGTGAACAGACCCTCATCGCTCAGTCTGGCGATCTCGGCGTGCACGGTCTGGCTGGATTCCACCTCCACGCCGAGATGGTTGAGTGTCCCGCCGTGGCCGGGGTTCTCCAGTAGGACCAGTTTCAGCGGGGGATCGGCGATGGCGAAGTTCGCGTAGCCGGGCTTGACCTTCGCCGGTCCGGAACCGAACAGCTTGGAGTAGAACGCGATCGCGGTATCGAGGTCGTCGACGTTGAGCGCCAGTTGTACGCGGGACATGAGACGAGCATCCCACCTTTTCGATATATGTCAAGAACGTTGTGGCATAGTGGAACCATGCCGAAGGCACTTCCCGTAGTCGACACCACGGCACCGGTCTGTTGTGCGCCGGTGGCATCCGGTCCGATGAGTGATGACGACGCCCTGCACATCGCGCTGCGGCTCAAGGCCCTCGCCGATCCGGTCCGGGTGAAGATCGTCTCCCACCTGTTCAGCTCGCCCGAAGGTGAGCAGACCTCCGGCGATCTGGCCGGTTTTCTGGGCCTCACCGATGCCACCGTCAGCCACCATCTGACCCAACTCCGCAAGGCGGGCTTGGTGTTCTCCGAGCGGCGCGGCATGAACGTCTTCCACCGGATCCGCCCGGAAGCGCTGCAGGCGCTGTGCGCCGCACTGGATCCCGACTGCTGCACCTGAAACGGTCCGCCACCGGCTGACCGTGTCGTAATTTCACTGTCAGGTCTGGTTAAGGGGAATCGGCATGGGTGCATCGCGTTATGTCGGACGGGTCGGCGGGCTGGCAGTCGCCCTGGGAATCGGTGCGGCGCTGGCCGCGAGTCAGACACCGGCGGCGTCGGCCGACACCACAGGCTCCACGCCACGGGTGAGCGCACCGGGCAACCCACGTTCTGTGGCCGCGCGAGCTTCGGCATCGCCGCGCCCTGCGGCCGCGGTGTCACGCCCCCAGCCGGGGTTCGCGCCCGTCGCCGCGGCAACCCGGCGCGCCGCGGTCGCCACCGCCGTCCCCACACCGCCGGCCCCGCGACGGCAGGCCGACTCCGTCGGTGCGTTCGACATCCTCGGCGCCCTTCGTCGTGAGTTCTTCAACTCCTCACCCACCATCAACCCGGTCATCTACGGGCAGACCACCGGTCAGACCGGCCAGGCGGTGATCACCGGCAACATCGGTGCGACCGACACCGACGGGGACACCCTGCGCTACACCTACGTCGGCACTCCGCAGAACGGCGGCACACTCGAACTCGACCAGAGCACCGGTGACTTCACCTATACCGCACCGTCATCGATGAACGAACTCGGCGGATTCGATCAGTTCAACGTCGTGGTCAGCGATCAGACTCCCGGGCAGTTCCCCACCTTCCACGGGATCGTCGATCTGCTGTCCTACGTGCCGGTGCTCGGTCCGCAGCTCGTCAACAACCTGCAACTGTTCGGTCTTGCCACTCCGTACACCGGTTATGTTCCGGCGCGGGTCGCGATCACCGTCGCACCCACCCAGCCCGCACCTGTACTGACCGGCGATCCCCAGACGCTGTCGGCGAGTCCTGTTGCAGCCCAGGATGGTTGGCAGCGGTACGTCCTGACCCCGCAGGGATGCTCACAGGGACAGCCGTGCCGTGTCTCGCCGGTGAGCATCTACTACAAGAACGACGGCGTCACCGTCGGCGAAAATGGCGAGATCACCCTCAACTATGCGCTGGGTGCCCAGGCGCCGATGGTGATCCTCGACTACGGGCAGGACATCGGCGGCTATACCCGGTTCAGCTACTACGGTGCGACGCCGAATCTGCTGCAGGCCTCATACAGTGAGTCGCTGAACAACCTGAGCGCCATCGGAGACGGAGCGTTCAGTTCGGCCTTGCTCGCCAACTCCGGCGATCCGCTCACCTTCCAGATCATCCCGGTCATCGGCAACGGCTCGTATCAGGGCAGCCAACTCCAGGGCGGCTTTAGGTATCAGCGGATCGTGCTGAACCTTCCCGGCACCATCACGCTGACCAATATCACCACCGAACTGACCGCACCGCTGCGTTCCGCCGAGGAATACGCCGGCAACTTCCTGTCCAACGCCGACCAGATCAACAGGATCTGGTATGACGGGGCATACACGGTCAACCTCGACGAGATCCCTGCGGGCACACCCGGATTCGCCGGGCCGTATCCGCTTTCCATCCTGGGTGAAGCCGCCAAACGTGACCGGGCGATCTGGGCGGGCGACCTGCTCGTTGCCGGAGTCACCCTGCACGATGTGCTCGGCGCAGCTGGAGACAACCTGGCGCGCAACAACATCCAGATCATCAGTGACAATCCGGTCAAGGCGTTCGTCCTGGAGCCTCTCAGCCTGCCCTTCGCGGTCCCGACGACGTTGACTGATCCGGGTCCGGCCGCCGGCGTCTGTAGTGGCGTCTCCAGCGGCGGTTGCGAATTCTGGGGAGCCAGTTACTCCATGGCGTTGGCGCAGAACATGGGCAACTACTACAAGCTCACCGGAGACACCGAATTCGTCCGCGTCAACTGGGCGGCGGTGCAGCGTGCGGTGACCTACGGCAACTCGCTGATCAACCCGTCGACCGGTCTGGTCGACGTCCCGCAGATGGCCAGTCTGGACTGGAGTGTCGTCGGCAGGGCGGTCGGACAGGTGGCCTCCACCAACATGATTGCGTACAACAGCCTCACCAGCGCGGCGGTGCTGGCGCAGGCGATCGGCGACACGGTATCGGCCGCGCAGTACAGTGCGCAGGCCGCCGCGCTGAAGGCGGCGATCAACGCCAACCTGTGGAATCCGGGTATCGGGGCCTACGACGCGTCGACGGACCGGCGCGGCTTCGTGGTGCAGGACGCCAACTCGTGGGCGGTGCTCTACGGCGTCGCCGACGCCGACCAGTCGGCGCAGATCGTGCAGACCCTGTCGGACTCGCTGACCACCGAGTACGGACTGCGGGCCGCCGAAGAGGGAGTCAACGGATACCCGCAGATCGTCTCCCCCTACATCGGCAGTTTCACGCTGCCGTCGGATTACCTGGCGGGACGTCCGGATCTGGCGATGCAGCAGATGCTCGCCACGTGGGGCTACATGGCCGACAGCGCTCCCGGCACCACCTGGGAGCGGATCAACCTGCCCAACGGAGACCTGTCGGCCAGCCAACTGCGCTATCTGTTCGGAGATTCGGCCTCACACGCCTGGAGTACCGGCGCGACCTCGGCGCTGTCCGACTACGTCGTGGGCATCACGCCGTCATCGGTGGCCTACCAGACCTGGCAGGTCAAGCCCTTCCCGCAGGGCCTCGACTGGGCGCAGGGTCAGACGCCCAGCGCGCAGGGGACCATCCGATCGCGGTGGCAGTTGGGCGACGGTGTGTTCCGGATGACGGTCGAGGCGCCCGGGGGTACGACGGGAACCGTTGCGGTTCCCACGTTGGGAACAAGCCGGGTCATCTACGCCGACGGTGTACAGGTGTGGAACGGGACCTCAGCGGTCAACGGAGCCACCGCAACGGACACCGGCGACGGTTACGTCGCCTTCACCGGGGTCAGCGGATCGCACACCTGGGCCTGGTAGGCCGGCGGCAGCTCAGTCCTGCCACTGAACGGCCGTGCGCACGTGCATATTCGGCGCGATCAGATCATCCAGAATCCGCATGTGTTCGGGATGGTTGCGGTAGGCGACGAAGCTGGCGTGATCCCTGAAGTTGCCGACGATGGCGAAGTCGTAGTTGCCCGGCGCGACCCCGGCGTCGTGACCACAGCGGTAGTCGTTGACACCGTCCATCCCGGTCGCCAGCGCGGTCAGCGCGCCGGCGATCTCCGAGTCGTCGAAACCGTCATCCCGCCACTTGAACATCACGATGTGGGTGAAGGACATCGGCGGGTCAGCGACGACGACCCGGCTGGCCCAGCCACGGGATGTGCGGCTGATTCGCCGGCGGCGCGACCGTACCTGGCCGAGCCTTGATCGAGACGCTGCCGTTGGTCTGACAGACGGTCTGGAAGTCCGAACTGTGGCAGTTCGGACGGGCGTCCGCGGCCGGGATGGCGATGGCACCCGCCACCGACAGACCCGCCACCACCAGGACCGTGGTCTTGCGATGTGCCATGTGCTGCTTCACCTTTCCGGTGGAAGTCCGAATGCTCATCACGGGCAGTCCGCAATCACGATGGGGGAGTCGACGGCGATCGGGGTGTTGTTGGAGGCAGCCTTGGCGAGTGCGTCGATGCGCGCCGCCTCGATGGTCACACCGGCGCCACCCGCGACCACATCGGTGTCGTCATCTGCGACGGACACGATGCAGAGATTGTCGTTGGTCACCTCGTCGGCGGTGCACTCGCTGCCACCGGCGGCCTGGCAGGCGGCGATGACGGCCGCCGCGGCTTGATCGTTGGTGGCGCCGGGTGCCCGGAAGCCGACCAGTTCGCCCTCGAACACCCCGGTGCCGACGGCCTCGGCGATGTCGGTGTCCTGAACGACACCGCCGGGGCCGTCAGCCCATGCGGCGCCGATCGAAACCCCAGCGGCGACAACGCCTGCGGCCACGATCACCGATACCAAACGTTTGTTGGCCATACCGGTCCTCTCCGTCAGTGAAGCTTCAAACGAACCTACACCGGCCTCGGGACGGGTGCGCTACTGCGGGACCTTGATGCTTTTGGGAACGCTGCACGCCACGGTCTTGTCCCCGGCGACCCACCGGTCGATACGGCAGTCGAGCACCATGGTGGCGAGGTGATAGGCGTCGTTACGGGTGATGTCGAGATTGGCCGCCATCTTGTCGAGAGCAGCCGACGCTGCGACCTTCATGGCATCGATCGCCTTGGGTGCGGTCCCGGTGGACACCCACGCGTCGGCGGTGTCCGCTGTGGGCAGCGACTCGGCCCGCGGAGCCGCGGTGTCCTTCGGGATGACGCAGTAGGTGCCCAGTACCTGATCGACAACCTCGGAGATCCGGCAATCCCAGGTCTTGTCCAGGACGGCCTTCGCCTCGGATTCCGGCAGGTGCTGCTTGGCTGCGACCAGTTTGACGGCTTCGGTCACATTGATGTCGAGAGCCTTGTCGAGGTCCTCGTCGTAGCCGACCGCGACCCAGCCGGCCGCCGTCTCGACCGTCGGCCACAGCTGGTTCTGGTTCTTGACGACGTCGACGGTGATGTTGAGCTCGGGGTACCACGTCTCCAACGCGTCGAGATCGATCTCGCCGTTGCCCTGTTTGGCGTGTGAATCACCGGTCCAGATCAGTCCGCCCTTGACCTGTACCGGCAGATAGGTGGTCGACCCGACCTGCATCTCGGGCAGGTCCATGTTGCCGCCCCAGGTGCCGGGCTGCTCCGTGCTGCACTTGCCGTCGGTACACCAGGCGCTGGCGGTGTCCGAACGCCCGACGGCCAGGACTCCGGGGAAGGGCTCTAGGGGCACAAGGACATTGGGGGAGAAACGCATCTGCATCTTCTGCGTGTCGAGGTAGTAGCTGGTGACCTGCTCGGGGAACTCATCCGGGAACAGTCCCTTGCCCTTTGCGGTGTTGTTGGTCGCGTACATCGGTAATTGGATCTTGTTGATGTGGATCGCAAGCACGTCCCCGGGTTCGGCTCCGTTGACGTAGATCGGTCCTGTGACGGTATGCGGCCCGCGGTTCTTGACGGCGCCGTTGATCTTCTCGATCTGCCCCTCGTTGATACCGGGTGCAACCTGGCCGCCGCCCGCCGGGACGGTCTGGATCGCCACGGTGTCGCCGGAATCGATCCGCAGCACCGGCGCGACGGAGTTGTCGTAGACACCCCACTGGGTGGACTGCGGGGTGGCCGGCAGCATCCAGAACCGGTGCCCGTCCTTCGACAGCGGCTTGGCCTCCATATAGTCCTGATTCGGCGGGCCCTGCAGGAAGGTCGCCGTGTAGTCCGGGTAAGGGCTGTCCGGGTTCTTGGCCTCGTTACGCCCGGAACCGCAGGCTGTGAGCAGGGCGGACAACGTCGTCGCCGCGGTGGCGACAGAGGCGACTCTTCTGGCGTTGTTCATCGCGCACTCCTGACTCGGCGGCCGAAGCCGTCAGTCTAGGTAAGCCGGGCGATCGGGTGCGGGAGGATTCCGGCATCAGGCCGACAGCGCCAGCGCGGGGGCGACGGTCAGCAACTCACTCGCCGATGCGCTGACCCACGCCTGGGCATCGCCGAGCAGACCGGCGCCACGGGCGAAGCCGACACCGGCGATCACGGCTTCGACAACGGCGTCATCGGCGAGGATCTCGACCCGGTAGACATCTGCGAAGTGGTTGGCGATCTTGCGGCCGCGGTAGCTCTCCACCACCCGTGCGGACGGGCTGAAGCTCTGGGTCTGGCTGACCGTGACGGATGCGATGCCCTCGGTCGGCAGTGCTGTCGTCAGTGCGTCGGCGGAGATCTTCTCGGCGACGATGGTGATGATCTTCATGGGTTTCTCCTCGGGAAGTCTTTGGGTCGTGCTCTTGGGGACAACTATCGGCGGCCCGAAGCGTCGGAATCGTCCGCCGGGCGGCCGGTCCGCGGGATGAACCCGATGTCCACCGATCGGTGGATGCGCGCTGATGAGCGAGGGGGCGTTCACCCCGCGTTCTTGCTATGTTTCCCGGGCGCTCATCGAACGGGAGAGACTGATGCAGGTCGGGCTGATCATCGCCATCGGCTTCGCTCTCTCGTTCGCACTCACCAACGGCTTCCACGACGCGTCCAACGCGATCGCGACTCTGGTCGCCACACGCGGAGCCACACCCGGACAGGCGGTGCTGTTGTCGGCGGTGTTCAACATGGCCGGCGCGGTGTTCCTCGGCACCGCGGTCGCCGACACCATCGGCAAGATCGTCACCGTGCCGCAGAGCCAGATGGTGGCCGTCGTCGGCGCCGGCCTGGCGGGCGCGACGGCCTGGAACCTGCTCACCTGGTGGCTCGGCCTGCCGTCGTCCTCGGGCCACAGTCTGGTCGGTGGCCTTGTGGGTGCCGCGGTCGCAGACGGTGTGCTCTCCGGCTACGGCGGCCTGAAATCGGTGCAGTGGGGCGGGCTCGAAGGCTGGCATCCCACCGGGGTGTTCGGCGTTCTGATCGCTCTGTTCATCTCACCTCCCCTGGGGTTCGCGTTCGCTTTCGTGCTGCTGCGGTTCCTGCGGCTGATCTCCAGGCGGTGGACGACCCGGTGGAACGTTCCCGTCCGTGGTGGCGGCTGGGTCGCGGCGGCAGGACTCTCCTTCAGTCACGGCGGCAATGACGCGCAGAAGTCGATGGGTGTCATCGCCGTGCTGCTGCTGGCCGCCGGGCAGACCGAGAGCCTGTCGGTTCCGTTGTGGGCCAAGGTCGCAACCGGTGTCGCCCTCACCATGGGGACCGCGCTAGGGGGCTGGCGCATCGTCAAGACCATCGGCCGGCGCATCTTCAGTCTCACCCCGATCGACTCCCTCTCCAGCCAGACGTCGTCGACGGCCGTGATCCTCGGCGCCTCGCTGATCGGCGCACCGGTGAGCACCACCCAGGTGGTGGCCTCCTCGGTGGTCGGCGTCGGCGCGGGCCGGCGGCGCTGGCAACACGTGCGCTGGCAGATCGTGCGCGAGATGGGCGTCGCCTGGCTGACCACTATTCCGGCGGCCGCCGCACTGGCGGTCGTCGTCCTTCTCGGATGGAGAGCGCTGACATGAGCGGAAAAGGAAAAGGCACCCGCTGGTTCCTCCCGGAGACACCCGACGTCATCGGCATGCTGCAGTCTCAGGCCGACATCACCGCCAAAGGGATGACGGCATTCGCCGCCTGGGCCGGTGGTGACGACGGCCGGGCCGAGGATGTGCGATCGGCCGAACACGACTGCGACGAGGTGCGCCGCCGGCTCGTCGACGCCGTCAGCGAGGCGTTCACCACTCCGCTGGAACCGGAGGATCTCTTTCAGCTCTCCCGAGACCTGGACAAGGTGATCAACGGGGCCAAGAACACCGTGCGCGAGGCCGAGGCAATGGAGGTGCCGCCCGATCAGGCGACCGCCGATATGGCCGTGCTGCTGGCCGAGGGCGTGGAGCACCTCCGCACCGCGTTCACCTTCCTCGACGGCAACGGCAAGTCCGCCGTGCCGGCCACCGAGGCCGCCGACGAAGCCGTCAAGTCCCAGCGCAGTCTCGAGCGCATCTACCGCCAGGCCGCCGGCGATCTGCTGCAGTTCACCGACGTGCGCATCGTCACCGCCCGCCGTGAGTTCTACCGCCGGATTTCCGCCATCTCCGACGACATCGTCTCGGTGGCCGATCGGATCTGGTACTCCCGCGTCAAGGAGTCCTGAGCCGAACCGCTCCTACACTCGGTGGGGTGACCGAGGATTCGGTGACCGGGGGCTGCCCGGTCAGCGGTGGCGGGTACGGTGCCGTCCCCCTCGGTCCTGACTCACTGACCTGGAAACTCTTCGGCGACTGGCGCGGGGTGCTGCAGGGGCCGTGGGCCGGGTCGATGCAGAACATGCACCCGCAACTGGGTGCGGCGGTCAAAGACCATTCGATCTTCTTCACCGAGCGTCTGCCCCGGCTGTTCCGGTCGCTCTACCCGATCGGCGGTGTGGTCTTCGACGGTGACCGTGCTGAGCAGACCGGAGCCGAAGTGCGCGACTACCACATCGGCATCAAAGGCGTCGATGAGCAGGGCCGACGCTACAGCGCGCTGAATCCGGACGTCTTCTACTGGGCGCACGCGACGTTCTTCATGGGCACCATCCTGACGGCCGTGCATTTCGGGGACGGCCTCAGCGAGGAGCAGAAGCGCCGGCTTTTCGACGAGCATGTGCAGTGGTACCGGATGTACGGGATGAGCATGCGTCCGGTGCCGCAGTCGTGGGAGGAGTTCCAGGTCTACTGGGATCGCATGTGCCGGGTGGAACTGGAGAACTCCTGGGCGGCCCGTGCGGTGCTCGACCTGTCCACCATGCCCAAACACCCCTCACTGCAGTGGATTCCGGATCGGTTGTGGGCGCTCCAGCTCAAGGTTCTCGAACCGTTCGTGGTGTGGGTGACCGTCGGTCTCTATGACGAGCCGGTCCGGGAGCTGATGGGCTACACCTGGACAGAGCGCGACGCCCGGTTGCACCGGCTCTTCGGCCGTGCGGTGAACGCGGTGTTCAAAGTCGTCCCACGGCGCCGGCGGATGCACCCGCGGGCGCGGGCCGGATGGGATCGTGCGCAGGGCCGCATCGCCGCCGACAGCCCGCTGGTGCACACCCCCGCCCGGAACCTGCCACCGGTCTCAGAACGCGACAGCGGCCGGCACTACTCGCCTCTGGTGGGATAGATAGCCCAGCCTGGCCTTTGGCCAGAACTGACTGCTGCGCAACAATTGAGTCATGTCCGTTCCACGCCGCATTCTCGAAGAAGACGAACTCAAGCCCTACCAGGCAGAACTGCTGAAACTGCAGCGGTACCTGGAAGACGAGAACCGTCGGATGATCGTCGTATTCGAAGGCCGGGACGCCGCGGGCAAGGGCGGCACCATCCGCCGGGTCACCCGGTACATGAACGAGAAGCACTACCGCGTGGTCGCTCTCGGCAAGCCCACCGAGGAGCAGCGCAGCCAGTGGTACTTCCAGCGCTACGTCGCACAGTTCCCCACCGGCGGTGAGATGGTGCTGTTCGACAGGTCCTGGTACAACCGCGCGATGGTGGAGCCGGTCTTCGGTTTCTGCACCGATGAGGAGTACAAGAACTTCCTCAAAGGAGTCGTGGGCTTCGAGAAGGACCTGGTCCGTCAGGGCACCATCCTGGTGAAGCTCTACTTCAGCGTCACCAAGGAGGAGCAGGCCCGCCGGTTCGAACGGCGACGCGACGATCCGCTGCGACAGTGGAAGCTCAGTGAGATCGACGTACAGGCTCAGGAACACTGGGATGATTTCACCGAGGCGAAGTACCACATGCTGCGCCGCACCAGCACCCCCGATGCGCCGTGGACCATCGTCCGGTCGGAGAACAAGCACAAGGCACGGCTCAATGCGATCAAGGTCATCCTCGACGCCGTCCCCTACGGTTCACGAGCCGTCGATCTCGACTTCGTGCCCGACCCCCAGATCGTCGTACCCGGTGCGCACGAGTTGCATCTGATGGAGGCCGACCGGATCCGCAGCGGAAAGTTCAGCGAGTAGGAACCATGTCCGCCAACCTGTCTCGACGCGATGCGCTCAAGTACGCCGCCGTGGCGGGTTCGGCCGCACTGGGGATGACGGCTGCGCCACCGAGGGCTTCGGCTGCTCCCGGTCTGCGGCTGATCGACTTCGCCACCCGGCAGGTGTGGCCGGACCGCATCAAGGCCGCGGGTTACGACGGCGCCCTGGTCTACGTGTCCGAGTTGCGGCCGGGCGCCACCTTCGACTTCAAACCGGTGACCCGCGAGTTCACCGACGCCATGCAGGCCAATGGACTGCACGTGGTCAGCATCTATCAGTACGGCAAACCCGGCTGGATCAACAGTCCGTCCGACTTCACCCGTGGATTCGACGGCGGCGTGGCCGACGCCCAGACCGCACTGCGGATCCACGGCGCCGCCGGTGGCCCGGCGAGCGCACCGATCTACTTCAGCGTCGACGAACCGCTGGACTATCCGACGTGGAAGAACGTTGCCCTGCAATGGTTCCGTGGCCTCAACTCGGTGCTGGGCGTCGAGCGAACGGGCATCTACGGTGGGGTCAACGAATTGGGCTGGGCCATCGGCGACGGGGTCGTCGGACACTCCACCACGCCGGGCTATCGCTGGGCATGGCAGACCAAGGCATGGTCCGGTGGCAAGTTGCATCCGGCGGCGCCGCTCTATC
>CAYFMA010000001.1:28997-150622 GCA_964344085.1 uncultured Mycobacterium sp. | reverse complement strand
GCACCGCCGGCCGTCAAGCCCGCTGCCCCGAAGGCTGAGCCGGTCGCGGCCCCGATACCGGAGCCGGTCGCGGCCGCTCCGGCGGAGACCGCGGCCGCACCGGCTGCCGCACCCGCCAAGGGTCTGGGTATCGCGGCCGGCGCCAAGCGCCCGGGTGCTAAGGCGGCCGCTCCGGCGGCCGAGGCTCCCGCCTCCGAGACTCCCGCCGCACCCGCGCCAGCCACCAAGGGACTGGGCATCGCCGCCGGCGCCAAGCGACCCGGCGCCAAGGCGGCCGCTCCGGCTGCGCCAGCAGCACCGGCACCCGCCGAATCCGCACCCGCGGCACCGGCTGCCGCAGAGCCCGCCGTCAAGGGTCTGGGTATCGCGGCCGGCGCCAAGCGCCCCGGCGCTAAGGCGGCCGCTCCGGCTGCACCGGCAGCGGCACCGGCACCCGCTGAGTCCGCACCCGTTTCGGCCGAACCGACGGCGGCGACTCCGGCCGAAGCGGTGGCCGATCCGAAACCCGAGACTCCGGTCAAGGGCCTGGGCATCGCCAAGGGCGCCCGGCCTCCGGGGAAGCGCACCTAGAGAAGATTCAGCGCGCTTCGTCGCGGGTGAAGAAGTCGAATTCGATGTCCTCGACGTTCATGTGGTGCCGGACGCGGTTGAAGAACTCGTTGACCTCGCGGTTGAACGCGTCGGCGGCGACGCGGTGATCGCCGGGATCACCCAGATGGCTTCTCCGCTCACGGCGCCAGGATAACGGGGCTAGCCGACCTTGGTGAGCTGGATCGGCGCCTGGGTGACCTGGCCACCCGGGCACTCGCCGTTGGAGTCAGCGGTCACCTGACCGGCCAGTGTGTTGTTGTCGATGGCGTAGCGGATGACGATATCGGCGAAATTGCCGTCGGCGCAGATCGCGCCCTGCGGCTTGACCACGTTGTAGGTCCAGGTGCCGTTGTGCAGTGTCGCCACAGCGGTCCAGCCGCGATTGCTGACCAGGTTCGCGGTGCAGCCCTCGGTGGCGCAGGCCGGCGTCACGGTCACATAGAACTGATCCGAACCGCCGACGACCGCGTAGCGACCGGCGAGGTCCGCCTGGGCTAATCCGGCAGTCGCGACCGCAGTTCCCGCCGCGATTGCGACTGCTGCCAGCGAACGTGTGAATACCCGGTTCATTGTCTGAAAGCCTCCTGTGAGCTGATGCGGCCATCTAACAGGCTTTTTGACCTGAAATTGACGTCCGTATCCAGCATGTATCGAAACCGAGTGCGAGCTGTGACTGGAAAAGGGTTTGCACTCTCATGGGAGAATCGTGGGGTGAGTACCAACCAGCTGCCGTGGCAGGGCACCAGCCAGCATCGGCGGCCGCGCACGTTCGCACAGTCGACGAAACTGCAGGACGTCCTCTATGAGATTCGCGGCCCCGTGCATGACCACGCAGCCCGGCTGGAGGCCGAGGGCCATCGCATCCTCAAGCTCAACATCGGCAACCCGGCGCCCTTCGGCTTCGAGGCGCCCGATGTGATCATGCGCGACATGATCCAGGCGCTGCCCACCGCGCAGGGCTACTCCGATTCCAAGGGGATCCTGTCGGCTCGGCGAGCGGTGGTCACCCGTTACGAACTCGTCGAGGGCTTCCCCCGGTTCGACGTCGACTCGGTGTTCCTGGGTAACGGTGTCTCCGAACTCATCACGATGACTCTGCAGGCCCTGCTCGACAACGGCGATCAGGTGCTCATCCCGGCGCCGGACTATCCGCTGTGGACCGCTGCGACCGCACTGGCCGGGGGGACGCCGGTGCACTACCTGTGCGATGAGACCAACGGCTGGCAGCCCGATCTGGCCGACTTGGAGTCCAAGATCACCCCCAAGACCAAGGCGCTGGTGGTGATCAATCCGAACAACCCGACTGGCGCGGTGTACAGCCGGGAAGTGTTGCAGCACATGACCGATCTGGCCCGCAAACACGATCTGCTACTGCTGGCCGACGAAATCTACGACAAGATCCTCTATGACGACGCCGAACACGTCAGCCTGGCGACGTTGGCGCCCGACCTTCTTTGCTTGACCTTCAACGGGCTCTCCAAGGCCTACCGGGTGGCCGGATACCGCTCCGGCTGGCTTGTCATCACAGGACCGACCGAGCATGCGACGTCGTTCATCGAAGGCATCAGCCTGCTGGCGAATATGCGGCTGTGCCCGAATGTTCCTGCGCAACATGCGATCCAGGTCGCCCTCGGCGGTCATCAGAGCATCGATGACCTCGTGCTTCCGGGCGGCCGCCTTCTTGAGCAACGCGATGTAGCGTGGACGAAGCTCAATGAGATTCCCGGCGTCTCCTGCGTCAAACCGCAGGGTGCGCTGTATGCATTCCCCCGCCTCGACCCCGAGGTGCACGACATCGTCGACGACGAGAAGCTGGTTCTCGACCTGTTGCTCGATGAGAAGATCCTGCTGACCCAGGGCACCGGTTTCAACTGGCCGACGACTGATCATCTGCGCATCGTGACGCTGCCCTGGGCGAGGGACCTCTCCAACGCCATCGAGCGGCTCGGGAATTTCCTCTCCAGCTACCGGCAATAAAACCCCTGTGCCGCATTCACATTCACACGCCATGGGTCCGGCGCCGCTGAGTCCACTGGTCGCACGGCTCGTCGTCGCGGCACTCACGGTGATCGGTCTGGCGATGGTGGTGGGCGCCGTCCTGCTGTGGCCCTCCGGCCACAAGGTGGACATCCCACTCCCCTTCCAGAACGCTTCCGGCGGCGCCGTCACCACCGAGCGGGGCCAGGTCCAGTCGAGCGCGCTCGCCGACTGCGGAAGCCCGTCGGTCGGCCAGGTGATCACCGGCAGTCCGGCACCGGGCCTAGCCGGCAGCGGAACGTGCGTGCAGTCGATGGTCCGGATCGACACCGGACCCAACAACGGCGCGGCCACTCTGCTCGAGTTCTCCCGGAGTCCGGGCCAGCCCGATCTGAAGGCCGGCGAGAGCGTCAGGATCTTCCGTCAGGTCGATCAGCAGGGCATCACCACGTACGGCTTCTACGACTACGAACGCGGATGGTCACTGACACTACTGTCGGCGGCGTTCGCGATCGTCGTGGTAGCCGTCGCGCGCTGGCGAGGACTGCGTGCACTGATCGGTATCGTCGTCGCGTTCGCGGTGCTGGTCGTGTTTCTGCTGCCGGCGTTGCGTGATGGCGCTCCGGCGGTTCCGGCCGCGCTGGTCGCCTCGTCGGCCATCCTCTTCGCGGTCATCTATCTGGCACACGGGGTAAGCCTGCGAACCAGCGCCGCGCTGTTGGGAACACTCACCGCCATGCTGCTGTCGGCGTTCTTATCCTGGGCCGCAATCGAACTCACCCACCTGACCGGACTGTCCCAGGACCACAACAACGAAGTCGCGGCCTATATGGGCAACGTCTCGATCAAGGGACTGTTGTTGGCCGGTTTCATCATCGGTTCGCTGGGCGTCCTCAACGACGTCACGATCACCCAGGCCTCGGCGGTGTTCGAACTGGCCCACGTCGGCCACGGAACCCGCCGCGAGATCTTCCTGCGCGGCATGCGGGTGGGCAGCGATCACATCGCCAGCACCGTCTACACACTGGTGCTGGCCTACGCCGGCAGCTCACTGCCACTGCTGCTGCTCTTCAGCGTCGCCAACCGCTCATTGAGCGACGTACTCACCAGTGAGGGTGTGGCGATCGAGATCGCCCGCTCGGCGGTCGGCGGTATCGCCCTGGCCTTGGCAGTGCCGTTGACCACGGCCGTCGCCGCCGCTCTGGCGACGCCGGCCGCTAGCGCCGTTCCATCAGCTCAAGCAGGTACTGGCCGTAACCCGACTTGAGCTGAGTCTGCGCGCGGGCGGCCAGCTGGTCGTCGTCGATGAATCCCAACCGCCAGGCGATCTCCTCCGGGCAGGAAACCTTCAGGCCCTGCCTGGCCTCGATCGTGCGAACGAAATTGCCCGCCTCCAAGAGGGAGTCGCACGTTCCGGTGTCCAGCCACGCGGTGCCGCGGGGCAACACCTCCACGAGCAACCGGCCACGGTTGAGATAGATCCGGTTGATATCGGTGATCTCCAGTTCACCCCGCGCGCTGGGCCGCAGCGAACGGGCGATCTCGACGACCTCGTTGTCATAGAAGTACAGGCCCGGCACAGCGTAGTTGGACTTGGGGGTGGCGGGCTTTTCCTCGACCGCCAGTGGCGTCCCATCCTTGGAGAACTCCACCACCCCGTAAGCCGACGGGTTGGCCACCCAATGGGCGAAGATCGCGCCGCCGTCAATGTTGTTGAAACGCTTGAGATTCGTGCCGACGCCGGGACCGTAGAAGATGTTGTCGCCGAGGATCAGCGCCACAGGGCCAGCCCCGATGTGATCGGCGCCGATCAGGAAAGCCTGCGCGAGGCCTTCGGGGTTCGATTGCACGGCGTGGGTGATGCTGATCCCGAACTGCGAGCCGTCGCCGAGCAGTCTCATGAAGCCCGCGCTGTCCTCCGGGGTGGAGATCACCAGGATGTCCCGGATTCCGGCCATCATGAGTGTGGAGAGCGGGTAATAGATCATCGGCTTGTCGTAGACCGGCAGCAGTTGCTTGCTGACGCCCTGGGTGATCGGGTACAGCCTTGTGCCCGATCCGCCGGCCAGGATGATCCCGCGCATGCCGCTCAGGCCTGGAGGTCTTCGTCGGCCAGTTCGGTGGCGGCCAGGGCGGCGGCGAGGTCGGGGTGCCGGAAGACCGAGGTGACGTGATCGTGCACCACCCGGAACGCCGAGGCTGCTGTGCTCACGGCGGCCGAGTCCGAATTCGGGCTGATGCGCTCGGTCACGACCACCACACCGTCGCGGTAGTAGATGTCGCCGACTTCGATCGTGGCGTCGGACCCCTGTGCCCAGGTGCGCAGCGCGGCATGGCCCTGCGCGGCGCCGTGCGAGTCGCCGATCTCGATGTCATCGCTCGACAGGGTCACCAACGTGTCGAGATCCCCGGCGCTGAGGGCGTCATGCCAGGCGAGGACTGTTGCGATCTCCGAAGTGCTCATGATCGCTCAAACTACCGCAGCTAGAAGGGCGTGCGGTCCAGCCAGGTCTCCCACACCGCCTGATCCCCGAACACCTCGAGTCCGAGTTCGGCGACACTTCCACGGCGGACGACCGCCAGCAGGAGGTCACGGGCCGGGCCACGAAGTGCGACGGTGGCCTTGCCGTGCTCGTGGGCCAGCGCGATGCCGTCGGGGCGGCCGAGGATGGTCCACTCTCCGGCAGCGCCCAGCCCGGCATCGGTGGCGTGCAGATGCAGTGACTGGTCCTCGCCCAAAGGACGATCTCCGGATGCCGGGCCCTCCTCGTTGGCCCGGATCACGGCGCGCTCCAGAAACTCGGTGATGCCATCGGCCGCGATCACCGGATCGATGTCGAATTCGGCGCCGAGCGCCAATGCGGCATCAGCGCGGTGCACGGCCGTCTCATGCAACCGGCGCCGGACCCACCAGTCGGCCGGCCGAGGTCCGAGGAAGGTCCACACCATCGTCTCCCCGCCGGTGGCCGCGACTGCGTCGAGTAGGGCTCGCGCCCCGGCGTGCAGCCACTCGATCTCGCCGCCCTGCGGCGGTTTGCCGCCAGGGATCGACCGGGGGTCGATGTTGTCCATCGACTGTTCGGCGACGATCTGCGCACACCACCGGTCGCCCCGGCCCATGTGACGCATCAGCTGATCCAGGGTCCACTCCGGGCACGTCGGAACCGGTATCGAAAGATCGGCGTCCCGGAACAGTTCGGCGAAGGCGGCGTTCTCGGCGATCAGCGCGGCGGCATTGTCCACCAGCCGACGTTAACCGAACGGCGCCCAGGTGGGCCAGAGCGGATTGCGACGATCGCCGCGAGGCTGGGGTGCGCTCGTGGCGCCGTCGGAATCCGATCCGGAGGCAGACGACGGCGGCGGCTGGGATGACGGGGTACTCGAAGCCGACGGAGCCGAGGAGTACGCCGGACTCGACGGATTCGTTTGCGCCGGATATGACTGCGCTGGATATGACTGTGCCGGAAGCACATTCGCACCCGGCGGTAGGAAGATCGACGGCAGCTGCGGGCCGCGCAACCACGGCGGGATGATCGGAGCCACAACCGGCGGGGCGGCCGGTGCCGGTGCGGCCGGTGCCGGTTGCGGTGCCGGCGCCGCAGGGACCGGGTCCACGGGCGCCGCGGCCGGGACCGGGGCTGCAGGTTCGTTGACCGGTGCCTTGGGCGGCGGCACCACGTAGACCGTGCGCGGGGCCTGCTGCACGACGGGCACCGGCGCCTGAATGGTCTGTGGGGCCGGACCGGGAGCCGGCTTGGCCGGCGCATCGGGTGCAGGTGTCACCGCGGTCTGCGCGCCCGTCCGTCCCGGCTCGGTCCGTTGATCCACCGCGGGCCTGGTGCTCACGGCCAGGGAGATCACCAGGGCGGCGACACCGACGACGAAGACGGCGGACAGAGCGCTGCCGACGAGAGGGAAGGGATTGCGCTGCGATCCGGCGAGAGGTTCGGGCTCGGACTCCGTCCCGGCGGCGTAGCCGAGCAGATCGTCGTCCTCATCGGCCACGGCGCTGTAGCCCAACGGCGCCATGTAACCGACCGGCGCCATCTGGGTGGGTCCAGCCGCGGTCTCCTCACCGGCAACGGGCGCGAGTCCGACCGTCTCCGCCTCGAAACGAGGGGTGTGGGCCGACGCCAGTGCGGCTCCGCGGGCCAACGCGAGATCTGCGTCCTGCGGTGCGTGCACCGGCATGGTGGTCCGGCCTGCGAGCCGGGCGCGAAGCGCATCGGTGTCAGCGGAGTCAAGGGCGGCGCCCATCACGAAGACGGCCTGCGGCGGAGGATCGAGGGTCTCCAAACCGGCGATCATGTCGGGCACCGCGTCGGCGTCGCGGCTCTGCACTTTGACCACCGCGCCGTCACTGGTCCGCACGACCGCGAGGGTCGCGGTGTCGGGTTCCAGGAATACCAGTGCGGTTCGATCGCAGTCCAGGGCCAGCCCGATCGCCTGAGCCAGGGCACCGGCGGCATGCAGTTCGGAGACCAGGACGACGTCGTCGAGTCGATGTGCCCGAAGCGCATCCCGAAGGTGTGCCGCAACCGCATGGTCGGACCAGGCGACCCCTGTCGAGATGAGGCGATGACCGCCCTCCAGCGCGCTCTCCCGGGTGCCGAGGATCGCCGAGACGACCTGATCGGCCAGCTGCCGTGTCCCGGCGCCCGCGGCATCGGTGATCTCGATCGTGTCGTGATCGACCGTGATCCCGTCGGCCTTATCGCCCTGGACCAGCACCATGCGAACGGCCGTCGAGCTCATCGACACGCCCAGCACGACCTCCACTGGCCCCTCCACCTTCATTTGCTGCCTACACGCGGCCGCTCATGGCGACCGAGGTTCGATGAACCGCCGAACATCCGGTTCATCGCGCAGACCCGTCACCACGTTACATCGTGACGGGGTTAGCTGGAGCGGATGAAGTTCAGGTAGGACCGTGACGGGGTGGGACCGCGCTGACCTTGGTATTTCGATCCCACACTCGCGCTGCCGTAAGGGTTCTCAGCGGGGCTGGTCAACCGCAGCAGGCATAACTGGCCGATCTTCATCCCCGGCCAGAGGGTGATCGGGAGGTTGGCCACGTTGGACAGTTCCAGGGTGATGTGGCCCGAGAAACCGGGATCGATGAAGCCCGCCGTGGAGTGGGTCAGCAGGCCGAGGCGCCCGAGTGAGGATTTGCCCTCGAGCCGGCCCGCGAGGTCGTCGGGCAGGGTGCAGGCCTCCAGGGTGGAGCCCAGAACGAACTCGCCGGGATGCAGGACGAACGGCTCGCCATTGTCCGGTTGCACCATGCTCGTCAGCTCGTCCTGCTGAAGAGCCGGGTCGATGTGGGTGTAGCGCGTGTTGTTGAACACCCGGAACAGGTTGTCCAGCCGGACGTCGACACTCGACGGCTGCACGAGGGAGTCGTCGAAGGGGTCGATGCCGAGGTGGCCGGCAGCGATCTCTGCGCGAATGTCACGATCGGAGAGCAGCACCCGAGCAGCGTATAGCCATTGCTATCCTTCGCTGGACATGCCGATGTAGTTCAATGGCAGAACATCAGCTTCCCAAGCTGAATACGCGGGTTCGATTCCCGTCATCGGCTCCACTCTCATCAACCCCCGATGCCGCAAAGGCATGTCCACCGATCGGGGGAAGTCAGGATCATCCTCCCGACGGCCATTCGGCCGAGGTGTGCAACCGCTGGGCAAGGCGATGCTGGAGACAGCAAGCAGAACCCCCGCCTCGGACAGGGAGCCAGATGATGACCAGCACCACCGCCAACACGGACCTCTACCCCGTCCCGTCGCTGGACTCGGTCGCGGTTTACTGCTCGGCGAGCTCGGCCATCGACCCGCAGTTCATCGAGGCCGCCCACACCATCGGCGCCGCGCTCGCCGACAACGACCTGCGGCTGGTCTTCGGTGGCGGCCGGCTGGGACTCATGGGCGAAGCCGCCAAGGCCTGCAAGACCAACGGAGGCCGGGTCGTCGGCGTCACCACGGAGAAGCTCGACGCACTCGAGGGCCTCTCGGAGCACTGCGACGAAGCGGAGATCGTCGCGGCCATGCCGGAACGGCGCAGCCGGATGATGGAACTGGCCGATGCGTTCGTGATACTGCCTGGTGGCCTGGGAACCTACGAGGAGTTCTTCGAGGTCCTCGTCGGCCGCCAGCTCGGTGATCACGACAAGCCGATCGTGATCGTCAACTACGGCAGCTACTTCGACCCGATGATCGCCATGATCGACCACGGCATTGAGCACAACTTCATCCGCCCGGCCATCCGGGACGCTCTGGTGGTGGTGGACGATGCCGCTGACGCCCTGCCGGCCTTGATCGCCCATCGGCCCAGCGCGCACGACCCCGCGGATTTCCTGTATCTACCCGAGGCGGATCATGCCGAGCCGCTAAACCGGGCCTCATGACAGGTGAAGGCAAGGCGGATTAGATGACGGAATCCACCGACGCCTCCGGGGTATTCGACGTAACGGAGTACCTACAGCGTGGCCAGGATCTGGTTCATCGTGTCGATCTCCTTCTGCTGACTGGTGATGATCGACTTCGAGAGCGCGATGGCGTCGGGGAACTCGCCGTCCTTGATCTCGTTCTGCGCCATGGTGATCGCGCCCTGATGATGCTGGATCATCTGAGTCAGGAAGAGCTTGCTCGCCTGGACACCTTCGGCGTTCTTCAGGGCATCCATGTCGGCGGCCGACATCATCCCCATACCCGGCATGTCACCCATACCCGGCATGTCACCCATACCCGGCATCATCGAACCGCTGGGCATCATCGAACCGCTGGGCATCATGGGAGTCGTTGTCACACCGGAAGACTCCGGTCCACGCATACCGCCGTGCCCGCCCATTCCCGGCATCGCGGGCACTCCCCACTGATTCAGCCAGCCCTGCATCTGCTCGATCTCGGGTCCCTGCGCGGCCTTGATCTGTTTGGCCAACTCAACCACCCGGGGGTCGATGCCCTGTTTGCCCAAGATCATGTCGCTCATCTCGATGGCCTGCTGATGATGCGGGACCATATGCGCCGCGAACATCGCGTCGGCCTGGTTGTGGGCCGCTGCCGGGGCCACCGCGGAGGTGGCCGTGGTCGTCGCGACCGACGTGGAGGCCGACTCCTTGGTCGCAGTCCCGGAACATCCGGATACCGCGACGGAGAGCGCGAGAGTCACCATGCCGGCCGTCAGAGCTTTCCTTGCGTTGTCCATACCCTCAACACTACCGTGGGATTGAGTTAGGGTAGCCAAACTTTACTAAAGGAATCGTCTCTCATGCCTGATATCTCTGCTCAACTGCTGGGCAGCGGTCTGATCGGACTGCGGGAAGGCCTCGAGGCCGGCATCGTCGTGACGGTCCTGATCGCCTTCCTGGTGAAGTCCGGTCGCCGCGACGCCCTCAAGTGGGTCTGGCTCGGCGCCGCCGGCGCAGCAGCGGTCACCGTCGGACTGTTCCTGGGAATCCGATACGGCGTCTACAGCGTCCGAGACCTCACCGCCGAGGCCATCGCCGGGATCGCCTCGCTGGTGGCGGTCGCCATCGTCACCTCCATGGTGCTGTGGATGCACCACGCCGCGGCCGGACTCTCGGGTGACCTGCGAGCCGGGATGGCCAAGGCACTCCATACCGGCGCTCCGGCGGTCGTGCTGCTGTCGTTCCTCGCCGTCGGGCGGGAAGGTGTGGAGACGGCGCTGTTCATGGTCGGGTACGCGGAAGCCAGAACGTCCTGGCCGCTGCTCGGCCTGATCGCCGGCACTGCGGCGGCGGGGATGATCGCCTGGGCCATGTACGCCGGGGCGATCCGGATCAACCTGTCAAAGTTCTTCTCCTACACCGGTGTATTCCTCATCGTTGTGGCAGCCGGCATCCTGTCTTACGGCCTCGGCGCACTGCAGACCGTCGGCTGGCTCCCGATGCTGGATCACCGCGCGTTCGATATCAGTGCGGCGATGAACTGGGATTCCTGGTACGGCCAGGTACTGCAGGGAGTCTTCAACGTCAGCCCCATACCGACGGTGCTCCAACTCACCGGCTGGCTGGTCTACCTCGCCGTCGTGCTGCCGCTCTTCCTGCGGCCGAACCCCATGCCGGTCCGCATGCGGGCCGCGACACCGACGGAAAGGTCCGCCGCATGAACCGGACCGCGGCGACGGCGATGGCGATCCTGACGGCGGTCACGCTCGCCGGATGCGCCCAATCGGGCAAGACCGCAGAGCATGGCAAGGCAGCTTCCGAGATCGCCGTGGAGGCGTCCGACACCGCGTGCGTTCTGTCCGCGAACACGGCCTCGACGGGTTCCACCACGTTCGTGATCGCGAATTCCGGCACCAAGGTCACCGAGTTCTACATCTACGCGGCCGGACAACGAATCCTGGGCGAGGCCGAGAACATCTCGCCGGGTCTGCAGCGCCGGCTCGAAGTCCGGTTCGACCAGCCCGGCACTTATCGAGCCACCTGCAAGCCTGGGATGGCCGGTGACGGCATTCACGCCGACATTGTGGTGGCGGGGTGAAACCGCCGGTGACGACGTTGCTCAACGGCGCGATCGGGATACGACCGCCGGTCCCGTCTCGCCTTTTCGGGCGAGGACAAGGTAGCGTTTCGGGAAAGTCGTCGACGGTCTTTGGAGTTTGCTGATGTGGGTCGCCAGCCAGGGCGCCCGGGTGGGTGCCGCAGCGGTCGCGCTGGGCCTCGCCCTGGCAGGGCCCGGCGTCGCCATGGCTACGGCAGACGGCACCGACACCGGTTCGGCGACGGCTACCGACACCCAGACCCAGAACACGGCGCCGGCCTCGAAGTCCTCGGCGGCCCGGCCCCGCCGCGCGGCCGCCCCCACCGAGACAGCCATCCGGGAATCCGGGGCGGCTCGCCCGGCCGCGGCTGACCGGACCGCGGCACGCACTGCGAGCAGGCCGGCTCAGGGGCGTCGGGGCGACCGGGGTGCACCCAGCGCGGCGGCACCCGTGTCACCCAACGACGATCCGGTCACCTCGGCGACGGGCGCCGCGCCGGTGCCGGCCGCTATCGCTGCAGAACCGCCGGTGGCCGTTGCGGCCACGGCGAAGGCCACCACGCTTGTGGAAGGCGCCTCGGCGGCCGAGAGCGCCACCGCGTCGGCACCACCGGTCGCCAGACCCATCACAGCAGTCGACATCACCGGTGCCGCCGCGACTGCGGCCGCCACCGATCCGATCTCCGCGCTGTTCGGCCCGATCGGATCCTTCATCGAGGGCATCGGGTTGCTGATCCGCCGGACGTTCTTCAACCAGGCGCCCACAGTCGCCCCGGTCCAGTTGACCGGACAACTCGACGGTCCGATCACCGGAACCGTCGGCGGGGTGGACCCAGAGGGCGATCCGATCGTCTACAGCATCACCGGCCAGCCACTGCACGGAAGCGTCAGCCTGGGGGCCGACGGCAGCTACACCTACACGCCCGGAGCGGGTTTCACAGGCCGGGACAGCTTCACCGTGGCCGCCACCGACACCGGATTCCACATCAACCTGCTCGACCTGTTCCGCCCGGCCAGCACCGAGGCCTATATCCAGGTCGCTCAGAATGCCACGCAGTCGCTGCTGACCTTCACCTTCATCTACGGCGCCGGATCGCAATACTGGAGCCAGGCCGCACGCGCGGCCCTGCAATCCACCGCCGATGAACTCGCCACCTATTTCGTCGTCACCTCTCCGGTGAACATCACCTTCGACGTAACGGCCGAGAGTTCCCCGCTGTCAGGGACGTTGGCCCAGTCGGGTAGCGACCTGACGAGCAGCGATCCCGGCTTCTACGACACGGTGGTTCAACACAAGATCCTCACCGGCATCGACACCAACGGTTCAGCCGCCGACGGAACCATCGACTGGAACTTCGGCCAGCCCTGGGCGTTCGGCAACAGTGTCAGCTACTCCCAGTACGACTTCACCTCGACCGCGATGCACGAACTACTGCACGCCTTCGGATTCCTGTCGAATGTCGACGAACCCGGCTGGGATGCCACCAACCAGACCTGGACGACCTTCGACAGCTTCATGGTGACGGACAACGGCACGACGGTGATCTCCAACAGCGACTACAGCTGGAACCCGATCTACAACACCAATCTCACCGGCGGCAACGGCGGACTCTACTTCGGTGGCCCCACCGCGATCGCCGTGTACGGCGGTCCCGTCCCGCTGTACACGCCCAATCCGTGGGAGCCGGGCAGCTCGGTCTCCCATCTGGATGACAACACTTTCTACGGGCACAACACCCAGCTTATGAACGCGATCTCCGACCGTGGACCCGGCGTTCGGGTGGTGAGCCCGATCGAGCTGGCCATTCTGCAAGACATCGGCTACACGGTGAACAGCAGCCCGGTTTCGGCGACGGCCTTCATCATCGGGTTCGGATTCATCCGGCGCCGCCGCCGTAACCGCTGAGAACGAAATCCGATCAGCGACCGGTCAACTGGTCGATCAGGTTGTAGCTCTCCGGATCGTCGGGCAAGACACCGGCGAAGCCCTCAAGGAAGATGATCGCCACCACGTTGGCGGCGACGATTCCGATGAACAACCAGATGATCGCCGTCGAGATCATCCAGCCCGCGCTGCCGCGCACCGGCGCCGTCGGAATTCCTTTGGGCATCAGCATCAGCATCACCCCGACGTAGAGCATCACGATTGCGAACGTGATGAAGGCCCACGTGTAGAGATGCAGGCTCAAGACCGGCTCACCGTAACCCTGGTCGCCGGGCTTGATGTGCAGCAGCATCTGACGTATCGACACCGACGCTCCGGCGACGACAGCGATCAGACCCATACCGAGTCCCTGCGCATAGCGCGCCGGGGTGAGCGTTCCCCGTCTGGCTTGCATGACGACGTACAGCACCCCGAGCGTGGCCAGGATCATTCCGTAACGCTGCAACATGCACAGCGGGCAGGGGAATTCGCCCTCGACGAACTGGATGAAGAACGCACTGCCCATGACGAAGCAGTACGCCAGGATCCAGCCGTGCAGACCCCAGTAGCTGAGGAACCCCCAGATGCCGCCGCGCTCGACGGTCTGCTGCTCCACCATCAGAAGCTCAGATCCAGGACGGAGGTGACGTGATATTTGAAGAGCCCGATCATGGCGATCACACCGATCACCCAGAGACCGAGGATCAGGCCGTGCTTGGCACCCCGCCAGATCATCAACGCGATCACCAGTAACAGGATCATGATGAGAATGTCCACGCCCGAACATTAAGACGTGGCCGGCTATTACGGAGTGGGTTTAGCCCGGGAAGATACGCACCCAGTCGACCAGCATGTCGGCCGGGTAATTGCCCGGACGGGGATCGCGCCCGCCGGATCCGCCGACCGCGAGGTTGAACACCGGCCGCAGTTCGTAGCCCGGATCGTTGAACGGCCAGCCCTCGATCGAACCGGCGGGCACCTCCCAGTACGGCTTCATGCCGGGCCGGTAGTCCTGCCAGAAATACATTCCGGAGTTGTTCCAAGTCACCCGCCAGGTGTGCCACAGGCTGTCCACCGGGTAGTTGCAGGTGACATGGGAGGTACCGTCCAGGGTGGCGTGCACGGTGGTTCCCGACGGCCAGTCCTGGTTGCCGTACCACTCGATGAGGTCGACCTCGCCGCCGCGATCCGGGTTGTCGTTGAGCAGCCACCAGGCCGGCCAGGCACCCGGGGTGAGGCAGTTGAACTTCACCCGGGCCTCGAAGGTGTTGTTGATGCCGGCACCGAAGTTGGCCACCACCTTGCCACTGGTGTAGCGGCCGCCGCCGTCGCGGGTGGCCCGGATCACCAGGTTCGAGTTGCCGTCGAGGAAAACGTGCTCGCGGTCGTCGCTGTACTGGCCCATGTTCTCGGGACGGTCCCAGAAGACCGGGTTCTTGATGGTCTCCCGGAATTGGGCGACGCTCCACCGGGCGGGATCGGGACCCGAACCGGCGGGTCCGTCGAACTCATCGCCGAGGAACTGAGGGGCAGCGGCCTGCGGTGCGGGCACCCCAGGCGGCGGCGGTACGTCAGGGGCCGGGTCGGCTCCGGCCTCGGGAGTAGGGATCGCGACGGCGGCGACGCCTAAACCGGCCATCACCATCAGACTGCGACGGTCGAAGTCGGACATAGCTTTCACTGTAAGCGGGGACAGGTGACGCACCTGCAACCGGGTGCGGCAAAACCCCGGAGAAAGCTATGCTGCAGATCGAGAAAAACGCCACCTACAAGTTAGAACGCTGATTACGGACATTTGCTGGAAAATGTCTGTTTAGCTTGCGCGGCAACGTCGGGGACGCAGCGGATGGGAGGGAGGCACGGTGGGCGACAACAGGCCCGGGTTCGCGCGGGGCGCCGCAGCCGGGCTTGCCGCCGTCGCGGGCACTCTCACACTGTCCCTGACGGCCACCGTCAGCACCGCCGTCCAACTCACTGCCAACACGCTTCTGGTGATGGGCGGGACGTTCAACGGCACCGCCACGTTTCCGCTGATCCAGCAGGAACTCGGCGGTGACCCCTGGTACCCCGCTCCGAACTTCGATCCGATCCACCGGGTCGGCACCTTCGGCCACGGTTACTTCGACACCGCCAACAATCCCGCTTCGCCGTTCTTCGGCTGGGATTTCGTTCCTGTCAGCTGGCCGGCCGACATCCTGCCCGCCGCGCTGGGCCGAACGCCCTACGAGGCATCCCAGGAGCAGGGACTGAGCAACATCGACCGCGTCTTGTCGTCCACCTTGGCCGCGCTGGGTACCGGCGAGAAGGCCTCGGCGCTCGGCTATTCCTCCAGCGCCAACGTCATGGTCCGCGAGATGCGTGCGCTGCAGGACCGGCCCGGCGGCGCACCGGCCACTGACCACTTGCAGTTCTTCCTGCTGGGCAATCCGAACCGGCCCAATGGCGGGATCCTGCAACGGTTCGCCGGACTCTACGTCCCACTGCTGGATATTCCGTTCGACGGGTCCACCCCGCTGGACACTCCGTACACCACGACCGACGTCAGCTGGGAGTACGACGCCGCCTCCGACTTCCCCACCTACCCGATCGATCTGCTGGCCGTCGTCAACGCCGTCGTGATGGGATCCATCGTGCATGGGAACTACTTTCGCGCCGACATCAACGGGCCGCGGGCGCTGCCGGACTCGACGGTCGGCAACATCACCTACATCACCCTCAAGACACCCCACTTACCGTTGCTGATGCCGTTCTACGACATCGGCGTTCCCGCCCCACTGCTCGATCTGATCGAACCTGCGCTGACGGTCATGGTGGATTGGGGCTACGACCGATCCACGGGTCCCGGCACACCTGTGACGGCCGGCCTGCTGCCACGGATCGACCCCGTCACCGCGGTGGGACAACTGGTGACCGCAGTCGGCCAGGGGGTGCACGACTTCGTCGCGGATCTGACGCCTGCGGTTCCGTCGGCCGCACACATGGGCGCGACGACGGTGCGGTCAAGCTCCATGGGAAGCCGACCGCGCAGAAGCGAACCGGCGGGCACGCCCAGATCGGCGGCGATCGCGAAGCTGACGGTTAACGCGCCAAAATCTCTGCGCTGAGGCACAGTGTCCTCACCGAATCGTCGTCACGTCTGATATCGCGTCACGAAGGAGAGCCATGGGCACGCTTCGCAAGGCAGTAACGGTGGTGGGGATCACGGCGGTCGCCGCGTGGGGCGTCGCCGGCTGCGGCTCCAAGAGTGGCACCAGCGCCTCAGGGGGAGGCAAGACCGGCGGCGAGGTCAACGTCACCATGACATCCTTCCCCGACTACATCGATCCGCAGCTGTCGTACACCGTCGAGGGCTGGGAGGTGCTGTGGAACACCTACGTCCCGCTGCTCACCTACCGCCATCAGAAGGGCCAACCCGGCACCGACCTCGTTCCGGGACTGGCCAAGGACATGCCCCAGGTATCCGCGGACGGCAAGACCTACAAGCTGACGCTGCGCCCGAACATGAAGTACTCCGACGGGACCCCGATCAAGGCGAGCGATTTCACCTACGCGATCAAGCGGCTTTTCAAGGCCAACTCCGGCGGTTCGGTGTTCTACGAGGGCATCGTCGGCGCCAAGGACTTCGCCGACGGGAAAGCGGACACGATCAGCGGGATCGTCACCGACGACAACGCCGGTGACATCACGATCACCCTTGATAAGCCCAACGGGACCTTCAACAATCTGCTCGGCCTGATGTTCGCCGCGCCGGTCCCGCCGAGCACCCCGCTGGACAAGGAGGCGACCAACAACCCGCCGCCATCCAGTGGCCCCTTCGTCATCACCAAGGTCGACGCGCCAAACACCCTCACGATGGAACGTAATCCGCAGTTCAAGACGGTCAAGGACGCCGGCGCCGCTGAGGTGTCGGACGCGTCGGTGGACAAGATCATCGTCACCCAGAACAAGAACAATTCCGCCCAGGTGACCGGCATCGAACAGAACACCATCGACTACATGAACGATCCGCCGGACGCCGATCGTCTGCCAGAGGTGAAGGCCAAATTCTCCGATCGGTTCCGGATGGAGGACTCGATCAACACCTACTACTTCTGGATGAACAACCAGGCAGCACCCTTCAACGACGTCAAGGTTCGCCAGGCGATCAACTACGCCATCGATCCTGAGGCGCTCAACCGGGTGTTCGGCGGCCGCCTGCACGCGACCCAGCAGATTCTGCCGCCGGGAATGCCCGGCTACGACGAGTACAAGCTCTACCCGGGTCCGGACATGGCCAAGGCCAAAGCTCTTCTGGCCGAGGCGAATCCGGCCGACAAGGACATCACCGTATGGACCGACGACGAGCCCGACCGCAAGAGGATCGGGCAGTACTACCAGGACCTCCTCAAGGAACTGGGGTTCAACGCTGAACTGAAGGTGGTCTCCGGCGACGTCTATTTCCAGACCATCGGAAACACATCGACTCCCGGTCTCGACACGGGATTCGCCGACTGGTTCCAGGACTTCCCGCATCCGGACGATTTCTTCCGGCCGTTGCTCAACGGCGAGAACATCCTTCCCACGAACAACAACAACTACTCGCAGGCCAAGATCCCCGCGAACGACGCCAAGCAGGATGAACTAGTCCAGCAACAGTTGACCGACGATGTCAGGAAGCAGTACGGCGAACTGGACAAGGCCTACATGGAGCAGGCGGTGTGGGCGCCATACGGCAACGAGCAGTTCACCACCTTCCTCTCCGACCGCTTGAACTTCGACAAGTCCTACCGTCATTTGTTGTTCGCCCAGGACTTCACTTCCTTCGCGCTGAAGTAATGGGAGTTGCCGTCGACGGTCCCGGTATCAGCAGGAGTCCGGGACAGCTGGCCTGGCTTCGGTTGCGCCGCAACCGGGTTGCGCTGGTGTTCGGCGCGCTGTTCGTCCTCATCGTGCTGTTCAGCCTTGCCGCTCCGGTGTGGGCCGAACACGTCGCCCACACCGGACCGAATCAGAACCACATCACCGACAAGATCATGGTGGACGGCCGCCAGTTCCATGTCGTCTCTCCGGAAGGCATCCCGATCGGCCCGGGAATGCGGGGGCGCTATCTGCTCGGGGCTGATCAGAACGGCCGCGACGTGATGGTGCGTCTGATGTACGGCGGTCGCACCTCGATCTACATCGGTGTGCTCGCCGCCGTCATCACCACCGTCTTCGCGGTGGTCATCGGCATGCTGGCCGGCTATTACCGCGGCTGGGTGGACGCCGCGCTATCACGCATCCTCGACGTCGTCTGGGCGTTCCCGGTGCTGCTGCTGGGCATCGCGTTGGGCACCACACTGGCACTCGGCGGCCTGCGGATCGGCGGGCTGCAGATCGCCGGGGACTCGTTATGGATTCCGATCCTGATCATCGGCCTGGTCTACGTGCCTTATATGGCCCGGCCCATTCGCGGCGAGATTCTGGCACTACGCGAGAAGGAGTTCATCGAAGCCGCGGTATCGCAGGGCAAGGGACCTCTGCGCATCATGGTCTCGGAACTGTTGCCCAACATCGTTTCGACGATCATCGTGTTCTTCACCCTGAACATCGCCAACAACATGCTGCTGGAGTCGGCACTGTCATTCCTGGGCGCCGGTGTGCGACCACCCAACGCCTCGTGGGGCACGATGATCGCCGAGGGCTACCAGACCATCTACACCGCGCCGCATCTGACCATCGTCCCCGGCCTGATGATCGTACTTACGGTGTTGTCGCTCAACGTCTTCGGCGATGGGCTTCGAGACGCTCTGGATCCTCGCGCGACCATCCGAACGGGGCGGTAACAGTGCTGCGATTCGCCGTGCGCCGCCTGATCGGAATGGCCACTGTGCTGTTCGCCATCTCGGTGATCGTGTTCGTGATCTTCAACGTGATCCCCAACTCCGACCCGGCCGCCCGAATCGCCGGCAAGAACGCCAACCCCGCGCTCATCGCCCGGGTGCGCGTCGATCTCGGGCTGGATCAGTCGCTGCCGGTGCAGTACCTCACCATGATGAAACAGATCTTCACCGGCGAACTCACCTCGTACACCAGTGATCAGAACGTCGCGCAGCAGATCTGGAAGGGACTACCCGTCACGCTGTCGTTGTGCATCGGGGCTGCGATTCTGTGGATGGTGCTCGCGATCTGGTTCGGCTATCTCAGTGCGGTGCATGCCGGACGCTTCACCGACCGGGCGCTGACGATCCTGGCCCTGGTGGGCATCTCGCTACCGGTGTTCTGGCTGGCTGCGATGCTTCTGTATGTCTTGAGCTTCAAGGCCCGACTGTTCCCGACCGGAAGTTACGTGCCGTTCGCCGAGGATCCGGTGCAGTGGACATATCACCTGATCCTGCCGTGGCTGACGCTCGCGGTGCTCTACGTCGGCTTCTACAGCAGGCTGTTGCGCTCCAACATGCTCGATGCGATGAACGAGGACTATGTGCGCACCGCGCGCGCCAAGGGCATCAGTGAGCGACAGGTCCGGATCCGGCACGTGCTGCGCAACTCGATGATCCCGATCGTGACGTTGTTCGGTCTGGACTTCGGAGCGGTCGTCGGCGGTGGCGCCATCCTGACCGAGACGGTGTTCAACCTCAACGGCGTCGGTCTGTACGCGGGACAGGCGATCGGCAAGCTGGATCTGCCGCCGCTGATGGCGGTGACCATGTTCGGCGCGTTCTTCATCGTGCTCTTCAACACCATCGTCGACATCCTCTATGCCTTCCTGGACCCGCGGATCCGACTGGGCGAGGCGGCACCGGTATGACGGCCCTGCTGAGCGTCCACGATCTCAAGGTCGACTTCGCCACCGACGACGGCGTGGTCGGCGCGGTCGCCGGGGTGTCCTTCGACATGCAACCCGGCGAGGTGGTGGCGATCGTCGGCGAGTCCGGATGCGGCAAGAGCGTGACGGCGCAGAGCCTGATCGGGCTGACCCGCTCCCCCAATGCCACCATCACCGGCTCTGCGATGTTCGGTGGACGTGATCTGGTGATGCTCAGCGATGACGAACTGCGTTCGGTACGCGGCGAGCACATCGCCGTGGTTTTCCAGGACCCGATGACCTCACTCAACCCGGTGTATCGGGTCGGTGACCAGATCGCCGAGATGATTCGGGCGCATCGCGACGTGTCAAAGCGCGATGCCGAGGCTCGGGCGGTGGAACTGCTTGCCTCGGTGGGTATTCCGAATCCGGAGCGCAGAATTCGCGACTACCCGCACGAGTTCTCCGGCGGTATGCGACAGCGGGTGATGATCGCCATGGCACTGGCGCTCGAACCCCAGTTGCTGATCGCCGACGAACCCACCACCGCGCTCGATGTCACGATCCAGGCCCAGATCCTGGATCTGTTGCGTCGGCTCAACCGCGAACGCGGAGTCGCGGTGCTGCTGATCACCCACGATCTCGGGGTGGTGGCCGAACTGGCTGACCGGGTGGTGGTCATGTACGCCGGCCAGGTCGTCGAGCAGGCCGACCTGGACGGGTTGTTCTACTCTGCGCGGCACCCCTACACCTGGGGTCTGCTCAATTCGATCCCTCGTCTGGATGAACCTCGACCCGAACGGCTTCCGCAGATTCCGGGCCACCCACCGTCATTGCTGAATCCGCCGCACGGATGCCGTTTCGCGGCCCGCTGCGATCGGGTGTTCACCGACTGCGGGCAACCACCACCACTGGCCGGCTCGTCCGGAAACGACCACCTGAGCCGGTGCTGGCTGCCGCTGGAGGTGGCGCGATGACCGGTGCGCCTCTGCTGGAGATCACCGATCTGGTCAAACATTTCCCGATCAAGTCCGGTGTGCTGATCGACCGCGAGGTGGCACAGGTTCGCGCTGTCGACGGTGTCAGCCTTGTTCTCAACGAAGGCGAGACCCTCGGTCTGGTCGGTGAGTCCGGGTGCGGCAAGTCCACCCTGTGCCGGGCCGTTCTGCAACTGATCAGACCCACCTCGGGTTCAGTGCGGTTCGAGGGAAGGCAACTCGTCGGGCTGTCGCCGCGCGAACTGCGGCCGCTGCGGCGGCAGATGCAGATGATCTTCCAGGACCCGTTCGCATCGCTGAACCCGCGCAAACGCATCGGGCAGATCATCGGCGAGCCGATGCAACTGCACGGCCTGGCCGACGGTGCCGAGCTCAAGCGACGGGTGCAGGATCTGCTCGATCGGGTCGGGCTGCAAGCAGAGCATTACAACCGATTCCCGCACGAGTTCTCCGGTGGTCAGCGCCAGCGACTGGGTATCGCGCGGGCGCTCGGTCTGCAGCCCAAGCTGATCATCGCCGATGAACCGGTGTCAGCCCTCGACGTCTCAGTCCAGGCCCAGATAATCAATCTGCTCGAAGACCTGCAATCCGAATTCGGATTGTCCTATCTGTTCGTCGCCCACGACCTCGGAGTTGTGCGGCATGTGTCGGATCGGGTTGCGGTGATGTATCTCGGCAAAGTGGTGGAGAACGCCCCTGCCGTTGATCTCTACGAGCGTCCGCTACATCCCTACACCCGCGCGTTGCTGTCCGCGGTTCCCATTCCAGACCCCCGCAGGAACGCCGAGCGACATCGGATCCAACTCACCGGAGACGTGCCGAGTCCGATCGATCCGCCACCGGGTTGCCGCTTCCACACCCGGTGTGCAATCACCACCGACGTGTGCCGCAGCACGGAACCGGATCTCGTGCAGCATGGTTCAGGGCATCAGGTGGCCTGCCACCACTCCGGCACACAGAACGCGGACCGTCAGTCGGTCTCGGTCTCGTAACCCTCGTCGGCGACGTCGGCGCCGAGGCTGGCGTCGAGGACGCTGACGTCGATCCCATACGGCAAGAACCGCACATTGCGGTTCGGGTCGGTGTTGAGCTTGTTGGCCCGCAGCGCATCGAGCTCGGTCTCATAGACCTGCTCGACATGGGCTTTGCCCTCACCGTCGGAGATGTAGATCGCCCACACACCGTCGCCGGCCTCGCCGGCGGTCTCGGGTTGCGGCCGGGGCCGCGGAGTCGGCCCCGATCCGGACTTCATGAACTGGTCGAAGATCATCCCCAGACCGGCCCGCTCAGGCGAGTTGTTGAAGAACTGCCCGACCTTCTCGAAGGCGTCGCGGAGGCCTTCGCCCGTTTCGCGCACGACTCGGTCGAATTCCTCGGGGTCGATGCCGAACGGTCCGTTGTTGTCCATAGCAGCTAGTGTGCGCCGGGTTTGCTGATCCGTCGATACGCCGGGAGCGAACCGTGGCTACAGGACGTGCAACGGCAGCGAACGGCGTGGCTGGAACTCGAACGTCGCCCCACCGCTGACCTTGGTGATCTGCACCTCGATCGGATCCTGCAACGGAGCGTCGAGCGTCTCGAATTCGGCCGTCCAGTCGGTGCCGGTTCCCGTCATACGGACCAGCAGGTGTGGGTCGACGGCGGTGGCGATGGCCTGCAGTGGCCCCGTCGAGTCCGGTGAGCACAGCGCGATCCACGCGCCGTCGTCGTGTGCGGGCGAGGGATGGACCTCGAGGCGGTCGCCGGTCCCGGCGACCACGTAACCCGCCGGATTCAGCAGCGGATGCAATTCCAGCACCCGGGCCAGGCCCGTCACGTCCGAGGAGAGGTTCAGCGCCCGAAGGATCCTTGTCGCGGCCACCCCGGCGATACCGGTGAGCTGTTTGGTACAGATGTCGAGGGCCTGCTGTTCGTCGGTCGCACGTGCCCGAACCGCGATGCCGAAGGACAGATTGAGAAGGTGCATCTGCAGACACACCTCGTCGGCGATGCGGACCAGTGCCGAATGCGAGTAGGCGCCGAACTCGAAATCGCTCAGCAGCGGACCGCTGTAGTCGGCACGCCCCCGATCGGCCGGATCGATAGGAGCCAGTGGCCAGTTGGCGGCCCTGGTCCGCGCGACGATGTCGAGTGCCGGGATACCCACCGCGTCGGGATAGGACTCGTCGATGATCACCGTCCACGCGCAGTGCGGCAGACGGTCGGCCGGTTCACGCGGGGGCCGGTGGACGGGCCGCACCTGTGCCTTGGGGTTGGTGGCCACCGCGGTCGCGTCGAAGGTCGGATCCTCGATGTCGTGGCACATGCCCTTGACGTAGTCCGGGCCCATCGGCTCGACGTCGAGCAGAGCGCCGCAGTGGTCGAGGTGGAACTCGCCGTGCCAGCGGTCATGGACGGTGTAGCGGAAGTCCATGAACTGGGGCGGGGCGCCGATGTCGAGTTGAAGCCCCTTGAAGATGGTGACGACGTCGCTGCCCTCGTAGTTCAGGGCCTTCTGCATCCGTCTGGTGTAGAGGGGGCTGGAGCCGGCCCACTCCTCGATGGCGATCTTGAGCATCTCTTCGCGGCCGAAAGCCTGGATGCACCAAGCCATTCCGGAGCGGTCGATCAGCTGTCCGATCAGGAGCAACTCCGGCACCAGCACCGCCAGCTGGTCGCGGGACAGCGCGGCATACCGGCTGGCGAAATAGCTCACCTGCTCAAAGCTAGTTGAGACCGCCGGTGGTTGTGTTGCAATGTCGATCATGGCTGATCTGGAGACGATCGAGGCGATCAAACGGGTGAAGTACCGCTACCTGCGAGCGCTGGACACCAAACACTGGGATGACTTCGCCGACACCCTGACCCCCGACATCGTCGGCGAGTACGGGTCGTCGATGGGCAAGGAGCACAAGTTCACCAATCGAACCGATCTGGTCGAGTTCATGCGAGCCTCGATGCCGGCCACCGTCTACACCGAGCACCGGGTCACGCACCCGGAGATCACCCTCGACGATTTCGACCAGGCCGAGGGCACCTGGTATCTCCAGGACCGGGTCATCGTGCCGGAGTTCAACTTCATGCTCTTCGGTGCGGCTTTCTACCACGATCGCTACCGCAAGACCGAGGACGGCTGGAAGATCTGCGCCACCGGGTATCAGCGGACCTACGAGGTGACACAGTCACTGGAGGGCACCAACTTCAAGCTCACGCCGGGGTCGGCGCTGGCCTGATCTACCCCTTCGGCGGCTACTGTGCGATCGCGATCACCGCGCCGGGCTGCAACCACTCAATGATCTTGACCAGGGTGGCGTCATCGAGGGCGACGCAACCTGCGGTGGCCGCCCCGTTGGTGGTGTGGACGAAGAAGGCGCCACCGTGGCCGGGAATCCGTTCCTTGTTCACGCCCATCACCAAGGCATGCGCATAGGCCGGGATGTAAAGGTTCTCGGTACCGCTGGCAGGTGAGGTGTCGAACGGGCAGTCGGATTTCTTGCAGACCTGCATCGTGTTGTAGGTCGGACCATCCGCCGACCACCAGTAATCCGGTGTCGTCTGGTAGTACTTCAGTCCGCCGCCGGGACTCGGCTGGGTTCCGAACGCGAAGTCGAGGCTGTAGACGCCCATCGGGGTGGCCGGAACACTGTCCCGTGCCTCAGGCGCCAGCCCGGCTGAACCCAGGTGCACCGGAATTCCGGTGCCCACCGGTCGCCAGCCGGCCGGGCCGCGCTGCCAGACATCCATCGTGCCGACCGACCCGCCGGTGCCGACGACGGAGAGCACCTGCGCCGCGGTACCGACCTTTCCTTCGAACCAGGGGGTGACCGCGCTACCCGGCGCGGCGGAGACGAGGGAAAGGGCCATCGTCGCGAGGACGGCGACGAGTGACGACATGATCCGGCGCACAGACCCCATGAGCTCATGGTCCCACGGTGTTCGGGTGAATACCGCGCTGACACCAGCGTCCCTAGCATCGCCGCCATGAGCGATCTGACCGGCGACGAGTGGGCGGCTGTTCTGGTGGGCCATCAGTGGCCCGGATCCTCGGCGCTGACCACCCTGTCGGCTGCGGCAGCCTCTCGGCGTGAGGTCGGCAGTGCGTTTCACGGCTACGCCGATGTGCTGTGCTCGGTCGCCGATTCGGTGTTGTCCGATCAGCGCGGTGATGCGGCCGAGAGTATCCGGGAGTCGTTTCGCGCAGGGGCGGACCATGCGCGCCGGGTGGGCGAACGTAACGCCGCCAAGGCCGACGCGCTGGCGCGAGCACAGCGGTGCGCCGCCCAACTCCGGTCGGCGCTGGCCGAGATCGCCGATCGCAGAGCCAGACAGATCCACTCGATCATCGACGGCGACGATCCCGCACCGGCGAAGACCGCACGGATCGCCGAGGTGGTTCAGGAGGCGCAAACCGAAGCCGACAGCCGTTCGGCGTTGTGCATGCAGGAGATCTACGGGTCTATCCAGGCGGTGCTCGACGCTTGCGGCACCGACATCCCTGCGCGGAGGTACACCGGTGGCTGAGCACCTTGACGCCGGCATCGACGGCTATCGGCACGCCGCAACTCTCAATATCGCTCCGCCCGCCGCAGTCTCGGACCCACTCGTAGACGGCGCAACCCCGGTCGAAGAACTCCTGCGGGTGCTCGGCCTGGCAGCCAATTCCGGCGATCCCGCAGACAACGCCGACAGCGCGGACCTTCATGCCCAGCGTGATGCGTGGACCACCGAAGCCGCTGGCACCTTCTCCGGACAGGACACCGCCGCGGCAGGCCAGATCATCTCGGGCGTCGCGGGTTCGCTCACCGGAGCGTTGAGCGGGGTGCTGCAGCCCCTTGCCCAGCTCCCCCAGCAACTCGCACAGGGTGCGCAGCAAGCCGTCCGGGCCACGACATCGCTTGCAGGGCAGAACAGTTCGTCCGACCCGCTGCCCGTCGAGGATCGCGGTCTGGGTAGCGGAGACGAATCAGTTCCAGAGCCGATCGATTTCGGCGATCCCGGCGAGCCGCAACCCCCAGCCGTGATGCCGACGATCCCCGCCGCCGTGCTGGGTCCCGCACCATCAGCGTCGTCGGCCACCCATCCGTCGGCCTCGAGCGCAACCCCTCCCGTCCGGGTGGGCACAGCGCCACCGGCCCGGACGCAGCCCGCGGCGATGACGGGTATGCCGATGGTTCCGCCCACCGCATTACCCGCGGCCGGCGGCGATGGGAAACCCGACACAAGACGGCTCGCGGTGTCATCGCCGCGCAACGGCGCTCCGGTTCAGGGCCGAGTCACCCCAGCCTGGGCCGCGCCCACCGTCACGACGCGGATCGACGGGAAACCTGTTGCGGCCCGGACGAGCCGGATCGCCGGGACAGCGGAGGAATGAGCGCGAAGCAACACCTGAACCACAGGTAGCCCAGCGCCCAGCCTGCGACGACATCGGTCGGATGGTGCACGTTCAACGCCACCCGCGAGATCCCCACGGTCAGCACAATCAGTGTTCCCAGCACGATCGCGGGCGGCCTGGCCCGTGCCGGCATCAACGGCCACAGCACCGTTCCGAAAGTCAGCACGCCCACCATGGCCCCCAACGCATGGCCGGACGGGAACGATGTCGACGACGCGATGACCAGAGCGGTGTCCGGACGCGGCCGGTCGCTGAGCGCCTTGGCAGCCGCCGCGAGTGGTCCCATGAGCATGACGGCGACCGCCACGAAGGCAGCGGTCCGGAGCCGCCGGCGAAGGAGCGCCGCACCGATGCCGAGCGCAGCGATGAACCGCATCCCAGTCGGCCCGAAAACCGACGAGACGCCGCCCCAGAAGGCGATCCAGCCGGGGCGTGTGACGCCGAATTCGTGGAACAACCGCAGGGTCTCGTTGTCCACGGCGGCGATCCAGCCCCAATCATCGGCGAAACCCAGCCACAACGCCGCGTAGATCAGCAGCGCGACCGCCACGAGGATTCCGGAGCGGCGCGAGGTCACCGGACCAGGACTATCACGCCGATGGCGTCGCCGGCGATGGACATCCGACTCAGACCAGTGGACGCCCGGTCCGGATCCGCCAGTTCACATCATGAAGCAGCACATTGAACGGGAAGGCCCGGACGAACGGCGGAGCGATGTTGTTCGCCAGCCGGATCGCGCGCATCAGCCTGTCGAACTCACGTTGTTTGCCGGCATTCCATTCGAAGTGCATCTCGTCGCGGAACTTCTGAGGCAGGAAGCCACTGGTGATCAGAAGGGCGGTCGCCTCGCCGATGTTCTGCAGCGGCGCGGGAAGGCGCACACCACGCATCCGTGACACCGCGATCGGGTAGAGGTACTCCCGCACCGCGTCGTCGATGTGGATCTTCGCCAGCGACTCCCGCCAGTACCGGTCGAAGGCGGCACGGTCAGCCGGCCACATCTCGGCCGGCATCTGCAGCGTGGTCCCCAGAGCCATACCGTCGCGGTAGTGCTGATCGGCGGTCGCATCGTCCATCTCACCGACGAAGGTGCGATAGACGTCGACCCCTCCCTTGTAGAGACAGGCGGCCACCCACAACTGCAGATCCCGGTCGAAGGCGTTGTAGGACACTGGACTTTCATCAGTGGAGAACACCTGCGCGTGCGAGCGATTCACCGCCCGGCGATACGCCCGCTTCTGTTCCTCGGTGCCCCGGGTCGCCACCGCCAGATACGTGAACGTGGTCCGGGCCCGCTTGATGGGATGGCGGTCAACCCGACCGCTCTCGACCCGGCTCTCCATCACGCCGTAACCCACGCCAGGCAGGCCGAGTTGCATGATCACGTTCGCCGGACCGGCCAGCAGAGCGATACCCATCAGACCGTCATCGATTCCTGCACCTCGACGCGA
Organism: uncultured Mycobacterium sp.; assembly: GCA_964344085.1. GTDB lineage: Bacteria > Actinomycetota > Actinomycetes > Mycobacteriales > Mycobacteriaceae > Mycobacterium. The sequence goes on along the minus strand of CAYFMA010000001.1, from coordinate 123,040 downwards.
CCACCACGGCTTGTGCGGCGCCGTCGCTCCACTGGACTCGCTGACCGGACGTTCCACCACACTGGTGGGCAGATGGATCGTCACCGGGTCCCCTCGATCGAAAAATAGAAACAGTCGTTTCGGGTCATTGTGGTCGGCGATCCATTGGTGTCAAGATGGCGCGGTGACTCAGGCAAGGCCCTATGCCGGTGTGGAAGCCGCCGATCGTCTCGCCGGTCGTCGCACCCGGCTGTTGCAGGCGGGACTCGAGTTGATGGGACGCAGTGTCATGCCCGCGGAGTTGACGGTGCGCGGTGTCTGCCAGGAAGCCGGTGTCGCCACCCGTTACTTCTACGAAAGCTTCTTGGACAAAGACGAATTCGTCGGCGCTGTCTTCGACTGGGTGATCGCCGAACTTGCGGCCACCACCCAAGCGGCGGTTGCGGTCGCGCTGCCCGGCGACCGCAACCGGGCGGGCTTGGCCAACATCGTGGGGTCCATCGAGCGGGATCCGCGGCTGGGCCGGCTGTTGTTCGGCGCGCAGGTATCCAACGTCGCCGTCATCCGCAAGCGGCAGGAATCAGAGGCCTTCTTCGCCATGCTCTCCGGTCGCCACGTCAGATCGGTGCTTCAGCGCCCGACTAACGCGCGGATCAACGCGGTGTCCCATTTCGTGGTGGGCGGCGTGGCACAGACCATCAGCGCCTGGCTGGCCGGCGGCGTGGAATTGAACTCCGAGGAACTCGTCGATCAACTCAGCGCACTGGTCAACGCGTTCAGCCAGCCCCACCTGTTCAGAGACTGAGAACCCCGCGCTACCCGGCCACCGCCTGGCGCGGGTGGCGGTCGGCCGCAGTCTTGGGCACGGCCCGGATGTCCTCGTCGGTGAACTCAGCCGTCCAGCACGCGAACTCCAGCAGGATCCCGTCGGGATCGGCGAAATAGAACGACCTCACGTAGACCCCGGGCTGCATCTTCCGCGCCACCTGGGAAGGGCTGTTGTCGTGGTTCAGCACGGGCCCGACCTGCACACCCTTGTCGATCAGCCGCTGGCGGTACTCGTCGAACCGCTCCGCGGGCACATGGAAGGCCAGATGGTTCATCGAGCCGACGGCGGTGACGATGTCGCCTACGCCGGGCAGAGCCGCGGGAACCGTCTCCCCTATCCCACCATCGGGGGCGGCGGTGAACCAGAAGAAGGCGACACAGTCCCCGTTTCCGGCGTCGAAGAAGAAGTGCTGGCCCATACCGCCGGGGAGGTCGAGCGACTTGATCAGCGGCATTCCCAGCACGCCGGTGTAGAAGTCGACGGTTCGCTGCATGTCCGAACAGACCAGCGCCACATGGTTGATCCCGCCGAACTCGAACTCGCGGTTGGGAAAGTCGGGTTTGATCACTGGCGGTCCTCCTCGGTTGCCCCGATTCTAGGCGGGCAACGGGGCAGCGAATATCGTCATCTGTCATGCCGCCCGGTGTCGTCCGCGAGTTCGTCGCACTGACGTCTGCCACCGCAGCCCGCGCCGGAGCAGGCGGCCACCCGTGTCAGGGGCTTTATCACCGTCTCGAGGGCACCCGGCCGGCGATCGCGGTGATCGCAACGCACTATCAGATCGACTTCTCCGAGCACTACATCGCCGACTACCTCGCCGCCCGCGGTATCGGCTTCCTCGGATGGAACACCCGCTTCCGCGGGTTCGAGAGCAGCTTTCTTCTGGATCACGCGCTGGTGGACATCGGCGCCGGGGTGCACTGGCTGCGCGAGACACAAGGGGTGCAAACGGTTGTGCTGCTGGGCAATTCCGGTGGCGGTTCACTGATGGCGGCCTATCAGTCCCAGGCAGTGGACCCGAATGTCACCCCGTTGGAGGGGATGCGTCCAGCGACCGGTCTCGATGAGCTACCGCCCGCCGACGGCTACATCGCCAGTGCCGCGCATCCCGGCCGTCCGGAGGTGTTGACCGCCTGGATGGACGGCGCAGTGATCGACGAGAACGATCCGGTGCCGAGCGATACCGATCTCGATCTCTTCGACGAGCGCAACGGCCCGCCCTTCTCACCGGAGTTCGTTGCGCGATACCGGGCCGCACAGACCGCACGCAACCAGAAGATCACCGACTGGGCGCGCGACGAACTGGTCCGGGTGCGGACCGCCGGGTTCTCCGACCGGCCGTTCACCGTGATGCGCACCTGGGCCGACCCCCGGATGGTCGACCCGACACTCGAGCCGACCGGACGCGAACCGAACATGTGCTACGCCGGGGTACCGGTGACCGCCAATAGATCCGCACGTGGCATCGCCGCCGCATGCACGCTGCGTAACTGGCTGGGAATGTGGAGCCTCGAGACCGCGCAGACCCGCGCCGAACCGCACCTGGCACGGATCAGCTGCCCGGCCCTGGTCATCAACGCCGACCGTGACACCGGGGTGTTTCCCACCGATGCCGCCCGCATCACCGCGGCGCTGGCGAGCGACGATGTCACCTCCTGCTCGATCGACACCGACCACTACTTCACCACCGCGGGAGCCCGCGATGAGCAGGCCGATGTGATCGCCGGCTGGATCGGCCGCCGATGGCCGTGAGAGTGCTCGCACACTTCCTGCCCGGCGACACCGTGCTGGACATCGTTGCCCCGGAATCGGATTGGCTCGATATCCGGTGGTGCCATGAGGACGACGACGAGACCCTGCACGCCAACCTGCCCTGGGCGGATGTGGTGTGGCATGTGCTGCGTCCACTGTCCGGCGCAGATCTGCATCGCGGCGCCCGGCTACGGCTCGTCCACAAGCTCGGCGCCGGGGTCAACACCATCGACGTCGACACCGCCACCGATGCCGGCATCGCGGTGGCCAATATGCCCGGTGCGAACGCCCCGTCAGCCGCCGAGGGAACCGTGCTGCTGATGCTGGCCGCGATGCGCAGGCTGCTGGAACTGGACAGTGCCACCCGCACCGGACGGGGCTGGCCCACCGACTCGACCCTCGGGGAGACCGTGCGGGATATCGGCGAGTGCACAGTCGGCCTGGTCGGCTACGGCAACATCGCGCAACGCGTCGAGCGGATCGTCGCGGCGATGGGCGCCGAGGTTCTGCACACCAGCACCGCCGACGACGGCACGCCGGGCTGGCGACCGCTGGCCGATCTGCTGGCCTCCAGTGACATCGTCAGCCTGCACCTGCCGCTGACCGCGCAGAGCGAGAAACTCATCGACGGTTCGACACTTGCCCTGATGAAGCCGGGGGCCTTGCTGATCAACACCTCACGTGGCGGTGTGGTCGATGAGGCGGCACTCGTCGAGGCGTTGCGGTCCGGTCGGACGGCCGCCGCCGGACTGGACGTGTTCGCCAGCGAACCGGTTCAGCCGGACAATCCGCTGCTGGCGTTGGGCAACGTCGTGCTGACGCCGCACGTGGTCTGGTACACCCGTGACACCATGCGCCGCTATCTACATCAGGCGGTGGACAACTGCCGGCGACTGCGCGACGGTGCGGACCTGATCAATGTCGTCAACGGGAGGTCCCATGTCCGTCTCGGAAAATGAGTCCGTCTCAGTCGGTGAATCGCTGGAGGCGCGCACGCTACGCCGGGTTGCCATCCGGCTGTTACCCATCCTGATGGCGCTGTACTTCGTCAACTATCTGGACCGCACCAACCTCGGGATCGCCAAGACCGAACTCAGTGCCGATCTGCAACTGTCGGCCACCATGTTCGGTCTGGCGTCGGGCATCTTCTTCATCGGCTACGTCCTGGTGGAGGTGCCGTCGAACCTGGCACTGGTGCGGTTCGGCGCGCGACGGTGGCTGGCCCGCATCGCGGTCTCCTGGGGAATCGTCGCCGTCGCGCTCGCCTTCGCACCCGATGCCGGGTGGCTGCTGGCGTTGAGATTCCTGTTGGGGATCGCCGAGGCGGGCCTGTTTCCGGGGGTGCTGTTCTACCTCGGCCACTGGTTCCCGGCCGCCTACCGGGCACGGATCGTCGGCGCGTTCATGCTCGCCGTGCCGATCGCCTCGGCCGTCGGAACTCCCCTGGCGGCGTGGCTGATTCAGGCCGGACACGGATTGTTCGGACTGGCCGGGTGGCGATTCATGATGATCTGCGTCGGGCTGCCGGCGGTGGTCCTCGGCGGGATCTGCTGGTTCTATCTGACCGACCGGCCCGCCGATGCGCACTGGCTTGCCGAAGACGAACGCCGCTGGCTGGTCGACGTCCTGGCCGCCGAGGATCGTGAGGTCGCCACGACATATTCCTTCCCGTTGCGCCGGGCACTGACCAGTCCGCGGGTGTGGGCGCTCGCGGTGGTCTACTTCGGCGTCGCCTACGGCCTCTACGCCCTGGCCTTCTTCCTGCCCTCGATCATCGCCGGGTTCAAGAAGACCTTCGGAGTTCAGTTGTCGATCGTCGAGGTCGGACTGATCACCGCGATCCCCTATGTCTTCGCCGCGGCCATGATGTTCTTCTGGTCCCGGCACGCCGACCGCACCCGCGAGCACGTCTGGCATGTGGCCATCCCACTTCTACTGGGGGGCTTGGCGATTCCGGTGGCGCTGTATCTGCGGAACCCGGTGGCGGTGATGATCCCGGTCATCGTGGCCGCGATGGGTGTCTACGGGGCGCTACCGGTCTTCTGGGCTCTGCCCTCGCGGTTCCTCACCGGTGCGGCCGCCGCCGGCGGGATCGCCTTGATCAACTCGTTCGGCAACCTGGGCGGTTTCGCCGCGCCGTACGCCACCGGCGCGCTGTCCGATCTGACCGGAAGCAACCGGGCAGGCATGTGGGCGGTGGGTGTGATCATGGTCGTCTGCGCGGTCCTCGTCGTGGCACTCCGGGCAACCCCGGCACCGGACCGCCAGCCCGCGAAGGAGTAGTACCCTCGGTCCCAATCAACCGGTTGATTCCCAAGGGGTCGGATATGCCCATCGCGATCGAATCCGAGCACGTCGAACTGGCGAAGTCGGTGAAGTCCCTCCTCGAGAAGGTGGCTCCGGCGGAGGTCCTGCACGCCGCCCTCGAGGCGCCGGTGGCCAACCCACCGGTGTACTGGCGCGGCGCGACCGAACAGGGTCTGCAGGGGCTGCACCTCTCGGAATCGGTGGACGGCCAGGGTGCCGGCCTCCTGGAACTGTCGGTCGTCATAGCGGAATTCGGCTACGCCGCCGCGCCCGGACCGTTCGTTGCCTCGGCGATCGCAAGTGCACTGATCGCCGCAGACAACCCCGACGCCGATGTGCTGCGCAAGCTGGCATCCGGCGAGGTCATCGCCGCCTACGCACTGGAGTCGGACCTGACCGCCGACCGGCATGGGGACACCTGCGTGATCCGGGGCGAAGCGCGCTCGGTTCCGGGCGCCGCGCAGGCCGATCTTCTGGTGCTTCCGGTCGCGATCGACAGCGGCATCGAGTGGGCCGTCCTCGAGGCCTCGTCGTGCGAGATCGAGGCGCTGCGATCGGTGGACCCACTGCATCCGATCGCCCACGTCCGAGCCAACGGTATCGAGGTGGGCGCCGACGCACTGCTGTCGAGTCTTCCGCAGTCCGTCGGTCGGGCGATTGTCACCACCCTGCTTTCAGCAGAGGCCGTCGGCATCGCCCGGTGGGCCACCGACACCGCAGCGGAGTACGCCAAGATCCGCGAGCAGTTCGGCCGGCCCATCGGGCAGTTCCAGGCCGTCAAGCACAAGTGCGCCGAGATGATCGCCACCACCGAGCGGGCCACTGCAGCGGTGTGGGACGCAGCCCGGGCGCTGGATGAGGCGGCCGCCGGTGATGGTGAGAGCCACTACGAATTCGCTGCCGCGGTCGCCGCGACCCTGGCTCCGGCAGCCGCACAGCGCTGCTCCCAGGACTGCATCCAGGTGCACGGCGGTATCGGTTTCACCTGGGAACACGACACCAACATCTACTACCGGCGGACACTGGCACTGGTGGCCTCGTTCGGCCGTCGCAACGAGTATCCGCAGCAGGTGTTCGACACCGCCACCACCACCGGGATGCGCCCGATCGAGATCACCCTCGACCCTCAGACCCAGAAGCTACGCGAGGAGATCCGTTCGGAAGTGGCTGCGCTCAAGGCGATTCCACGCGAGGAGCGAGGCGCGGCGATCGCCGAGGGCGGCTGGGTGCAGCCGCACCTGCCCCGGCCGTGGGGCCGCGACGCCAAGCCGGTAGAGCAGATCATCATCGCCGAGGAGTTCTCAGCCGGCCGGGTCAAGCGGCCCAACATGGGCATCGCGGCGTGGCTCATCCCGTCGATAGTGGCCTACGGCACCGAGGAGCAGAAGCAGCGTTTCCTGCCGCCCACGTTCCGCGGCGAGATGATCTGGTGTCAGCTGTTCTCCGAACCGGGCGCCGGCTCGGACCTGGCAAGCCTGACCACCAAAGCCACCAGGGTCGACGGCGGCTGGCGGATCACCGGGCAGAAGATCTGGACCACCGCCGCGCAGTTCTCCCAGTGGGGCGCGCTGCTGGCCCGCACCAATCCCGAAGCCCCCAAGCACAACGGCATCACCTATTTCCTGCTCGACATGAAGTCCGAGGGCGTCGAGGTCAAGCCGTTGCGGGAACTCACCGGCAACGCGTTGTTCAACACGGTGTTCATCGACGACGTGTTCGTGCCCGACGAGATGGTTCTCGGCCAGGTCGACCACGGTTGGGAGGTCAGCCGCAACACGCTGACCGCAGAACGGGTTTCGATCGGCAGTGACGAGCCGGGATTCCTGCCCAACCTCACCAAGTTCGTCGCCTTCGCCGCCGACGGTCACTTCGACCAGGTGGGCCACGTGCGGGCCGGTGAACTGATCGCCGAGGGGCATGCTGCCAAGCTGATGAACATGCGCTCGACTCTGCTCACGCTGGCCGGCGGCGACGCGATGCCCTCAGCAGCGGTCTCCAAGCTGCTGTCGATGCGCACCGGGCAGGGCTACGCCGAGTTCGTGGTGTCCTCGTTCGGCATCGACGGCGCCATCTGGGAGAAGAACTCGCTGCAGGGCACCTGGGCGGAGTACCTGCTCGCCAGCCGGGCCACCACGATCTACGGCGGCACCTCAGAGGTGCAGCTCAACATCATCGCCGAGCGACTGCTGGGCCTCCCCCGCGATCCGTAGTTGCGCGGCACGCCTATGTGATCTCGATCTGGCGCAGCTCTCGCTTGAGGATCTTCCCGGTGGGGTTGCGCGGCAGTTCGGCCAGGAAGATCACGTCACGCGGAACCTTGTAGCGCGCCAGGTGATCGCGGACGTAGTTCTTGATGGTCTCCTCGGTGAGCTCTACACCATCCTTGGGAACCACGAAGGCGCGCAGCCGGGCGCCGAAGTCCTTGTCCTCCACGCCGATCGCGGTCGCCTCGACCACATCGGGGTGGCCGCTGATCAGATCCTCCACCTCGGCCGGGAAGACGTTCTCACCACCGGAGACGATCATCTCGTCGTCGCGGCCGCTGACGTACAGCAGACCGTCACGGTCGAGGTAGCCGACATCACCGGAGGACATCAGCCCGTCGATGATCTCCTTGCCGCCACCACCGGTGTAGCCCTCGAACGGCATCGCGTTGCCGACGAAGATCCGGCCGACCTCGCCCTGTGGCACCTCGTTGCCGTGCTCGTCGAGGATCCTCACCTTGACTCCACGAACGAGAGGACCGACGGTGGCAGGGTTCTTCTTCAGATCCTGTGGCCGGGCGATGGACACGAATGCGATTTCCGTTGAGCCGTAGAGGTTGTAGACCACCGGGCCGATGTCCTTCATCGCCCGGCCGGCCAACTCGGCGCCCAACTGTGAGCCGGAGACGAAGATGATCCGCAGCGGAGACAGATCGGGTTTGGGATCCATCGTCTCCAGCACGTCGAGCATTCGGGACAGCATCACCGGCACCACGACGATCGCGGTCACCTTGTGCTTGGCGACATCCTCGAGCACCTGGGCCGGCTTGAACCGGCGGTGCAGTACCAGCGTTGAACCGAGCGTCATCGCGACGGTGGCGTGCAGATAGCCGAGGGCGTGGAACATCGGCGACGGCAGAGCGGTGACCTCGCCGGATTTGAACGGAACGCTGGACAGCACACCGCCGATCGGCGCGAGCGTGGGTGGAGCGTGCCGGGTGGCACCCTTCGGCGTTCCGGTGGTGCCACTGGTCAGGACGATGATCGCCGACCGTCGGGTCGCCTTCGGCGCGGGTTCACGACTGCTGCGGTCGATCAGTTCCGCAAGCGTCTCGTCGATGCTCTTCGACTCGTCGGGACTGTCCGGATTGGTGGGCAGCGCACGCAGCATGCCGATCTCCGGCTTGGCCATCTTGACGGCATCGGCGTACTCGTCGTCGTAGATGATGACCCGGGCGCCTTCACGCTCGGCGACGTCGCGGATCTGCGGACCGGAGAACTCGGTGTTGAGCAGGATCGTGCGTGCCCCGACCCGCGCGCAGGCGTAGTTCGCGATCAGGAACCAGCGGTGGTTGCGGGCCAGGATCGCCACGCCGTCGCCCCCGGTGACCCCCATCGCCAGCAGTCCGTTGGCCGCCGCGTTGACGGAGTTGTCGAGTTCGGCGAAGGTCATCGAACCCTCATCGTCGATGATCGCCAGGCGGTGCGGGTTTCGCCGGGCGTTCAGCGCGGGGATCATTCCGACCTCGCCCCAGCGGCGGAGGTCGGCGACCATCGCTGCGAGGTTCTGCGGCGGCTCCAGTCCGAAGGCACCGGCCGCGATCATCTTCTGCAGGTAGTGCAACTCCGTCGAACCACGTTCGGCGAGTTGCTGGATCTTTCCCAGCGCCTGCGCGCCCAGATCAGAGAGGCTCATGAACCGAGCCTAGGTGAATGAGGTGATGAGGCGACCCGGCTTCTGCGAGGAACCTATTCTGAAGCGGTGGCAACGATAAGCCGGACGCGGACCGTCGCGGCACCCGCGTCGGATGTCTGGAACGTGCTCGCCGATTTCGGCTCGATCAGCGCCTGGGCCGCCAACGTCGACCATTCCTGTCTACTCGAGCATGGTGAGGATCCAGCGGCCGTGGGAACCTCGCGGCGTGTGCAGGTCGGTCGCGACACCCTCGTCGAGCGGATCACCGACAGCACCGCGCCGAGCACGCTGCGCTACACGATCGAGGGTCTGCCCCGTCCGCTGGGCCGGTTGGCCAACAGATGGACCGTGACTCCGTTCGGCGGCACCGCAGCCGTCACACTCACCAGCACCGTCGAGATCGGCGCCAATCCGCTGGCCCGCATCGCCGAGAAGGCGGTGTGCCGGTTCATGGCCAAGCAGTCCGACACCATGCTCGCCGGGTTGGCAAACCGAGTGGAGGGTTCTGATGTCTGACCGCCCCGACATCGTCATCGTGATGACCGACGAGGAACGCGCCATTCCGCCGTACGAGTCCGATGACGTGCTGGCCTGGCGGCAGCGGGTACTGACGGGGCGACGCTGGTTCGATGAGCACGGCGTGAACTTCATGCGGCACTACACCGGTTCGCTGGCTTGCGTGCCGAGCCGGCCGACGATGTTCACCGGTCAATACCCCGATCTGCACGGGGTCACCCAGACCGATGGGATCGGCAAGACTGCCGAGGATTCGCGGATGCGCTGGCTGCGTCCCGGCGAGGTGCCCACACTCGGGAACTGGTTCCGGGCCGCAGGGTACGACACCCATTACGACGGCAAGTGGCACATCTCGCACGCGGATCTCACCGATCCCGAGACCGGTAAACCGTTGGCCACCAACGACGATGACGGAGTGGTGGACTCCGCAGCCGTGCGACGCTACCTCGATGCCGATCCGCTGGATTCCTACGGATTCTCCGGCTGGGTGGGTCCGGAACCGCATGGTGCCGGACTGGCCAACAGCGGGATGCGCCGTGACCCGCTGATCGCCGAACGGGTGGTGTCATGGCTGAACGACCGCTACGCCCGCAGGCGAGCAGGCGACGCGGAGGCGATGCGTCCCTTCCTGCTGGTGGCCAGCTTCGTCAACCCGCACGACATCGTGCTCTTCCCCACCTGGGTGCTGCGCAGTCCGGTCAAGCAATCACCACTTGACCCGCCCCGTATCCCTCCGGCGCCCACCGCCGAGGAGGATCTGCGCACCAAGCCTGCCGCCCAGATCGCCTTCCGTGAGACCTACTACTCCGGATACGGGCCGGCACCTGCCGTGCAGGCGATATATCAGCGCAACGCGCAGCGCTACCGCGACCTTTATTACCGGTTGCATCTCGAGGTGGATTCCCAACTCGACCGGGTGCGCCGTGCGGTCACCGAGGGCTCCGCCGATGCGGTTCTGGTCCGCACCGCCGATCACGGAGACCTCCTGGGCGCCCACGGCGGCCTGCACCAGAAGTGGTTCAACCTCTATGACGAGGCGACCCGGGTGCCCTTTACCATCGCACGGGCCGGCGAGCACGCCACCATAGCGCGGGTGATCGAGGCACCCACCTCTCACGTCGATCTGGTGCCGACACTGCTCGCGGCTGCCGGGGTGAACGTCGAAGCGGTTGCCGAGACACTGCGGAAGTCCTTCACCGAGGTGCACCCACTGCCTGGCCGCAATCTCATGCCGGTCGTCGACGGTGCGCCGCCCGAGGCGGATCGCGCGGTCTATCTGATGACGCGTGACAACGTGCTGGAGGGCGATTCCGGGGCGTCGGGTCTGGGCCGTCAGCTCAAGCAGACGTCCAATCCCCCCGCCCCGCTGAGCATCCGGCTGCCGGCGCACACCGCGGCGAATTTCGAGGGCCTGGTGCTCGAAGCCGAGGATCGTCTGTGGAAGCTGGTGCGAAGTTTCGATGATCCTTCGACGTGGACCGAGCCGGGCGTGCGACATCTGGCGGCCAACGGCCCCGGCGGTGACGTGTACCGCACCAGTCCACTCGACGATCAATGGGAGCTTTACGACCTGACCGGCGATCCGTGCGAGGCGGTCAACCGGTGGGAGGATCCGGCACTGCACGAGTTGCGCCAGTATCTGCGCATGCGGCTCAAGGAGAGCCGTGCCGCTTCGGTTCCGGAGCGCAACAACCCGTGGCCCTATGCCCGCCGGGGGTCGGAGACGTGACCGAATCAGCGGCGCACGCCCTACTCGCTGCCCTCGACAAGCGCCTCCGTGGCGACCGTGATTCCGACGAACTCGATGCGGCGCTGACGGCATTCCGGCACCGGGCCACCGAGTTCGTTCGCCGCTATCACCGGCTGGAGATCGACCGCGGAGTGGCAGCGCTGAACTCTCCGGTCCTGTTCGTCGGCAATCACGGCTTCGGCGGAATCTTCGACCTCAACGTTCTCGCCGCCTTCGCCGCCCTCGACGATCTCAACCTCGACCGGCCGGTGATCTTCCTGACCCATCAGCTGGCGTGGACGGTGGGCGTCGGTCCGCTGATCGAGCATCTCGGGGCCCGGCCCGCCAGCGAGGAGAATGCGGCGACCGCCTTCGAGCAGGGGAACCACGTCGTGGTGTTCCCCGGCGGTGACGTGGACGCAGGCAAGTCCTGGTTCCACCGCAATGAGATCGTCTTCGGTGGCCGCACCGGTTTCGCCCGGCTGGCCATCGAGCAGAAGGTCCCCATCATCCCGATCGTCACCGCCGGCGCCGGAGACACGCTGTTCGTCCTCACCGACGGCAAGCCACTGGCGAAGGCCCTCAGGTTGGACAAACTGCTGCGGGTCAAGGCACTGCCGGTCAGTGTCTCGGTGCCATGGGGGATCAATGTCGGTCTCGTCGGGATGGTGCCCTATCTGCCGCTGCCGGCCAAGATGCACACCCGGGTGCTGCCTGAGATGAACCCGCGCAAGGGCGAGGACGCCGCATCCTTCGCCGCCCGCGTGCAAGACGCCATGCAGCAGGCCCTGACCGCGATGTCCACCTAACCCGACGCCACCAGACGTAGTGGTATCCGCTCGTATCGGCGGATGATGTTGTTCAACGCCCATTGCGGACGTCCGGTGAGTTCCAGTCGTTCGACTCGCGCTGTCAAGGCCGTCAGAAAGGCCCCGGTCTCCAGACGGGCCAGTGCCTGCCCCGCGCAGGCGTGGGCACCTTGACCGAAACCGAGGTGCCGGCCGGCGTCACGGGTGATGTCGAATTCATCCGGACGTTCCCACTCACGTTCGTCCCGGTTCGCCGAGGCGTACATCACCAGAACCTGTGTACCCGCGGGCAACGCGACCCCGCCGATTTCGGTGTCGGCCCCGACCCGCCGGCCGAAGGCCCGCACCGCGGACTCGTAACGGACGATCTCGTTGACGGCGTTGGGAATTCGCGCCGGCTCGCGCCGGAGCAGATCCCACTGCTCAGGGTGGCGGGCTAACAGGACCAGCCCGGTGGCGATCGCGCTGATCGTCGTGTCCAGCGCCGGACCGAGGTAGTCCACCAGCAGCGCCGGGCATTCGCTGAGCTTGAGCACGTCGTTGTCGGCGGCTGTCAGCAGATCATCGGCCATGCTGCCGGGGATCGCGCTGCGCTGCCGGACCACCTGGCGGGCGAAGCGCAGCATCTGAACTGCGCCGGGGATTCCGCGCAGCATTCTCCGATTCGCCGGACCCAGGATGTCGAAGGTCGCGCCTGCCCAGTCGATGAGGTGATCCCGCCGATCGGCCGGCCAGCCCACGAGGTCGGGTATCACCGAGGATGGCAGGGCGGTCGCGAGTTCGGCACCGTCGACCTCACCTTCCCTGAGGGCGGCGTCGACCACCTCCTCGGCGACCTGCTGCACCCGATCGCTGACGGCGTTGAGTGCGCGGGGCAGCATCCGGTGCGCGACGAGCTTGCGCCGCCGGTCGTGTTCGGCGCCATCACTGGCCAGTGTGGTTCCGCGCGACAACCGGTTGCTCAGTGGGTTGAGTGCAACACCACCGGTTGACCGGAAGAGGCCGTCGTCACGCAGGACCGCTTTGCACTCTGCGTATCGCGGAACCGCGTGGACCCTGTGCCGGGGCAGCCATACCACCGGCCCGAGATCTCGTATCCGCTGGTAATGCGGGTATGGATCGAGTATCGCCGCGGCGGTGTAGATATCCGGCTCATAGCGTGGTGCGACGACGGACCGGGCCATTGCAGCATCTTGACTGACCGGTCCGTCGCATGTGACGATTTCGTCAACATTTGGCGGAGAGGCTGGTCCTGGTGAGTGACATCGTGGGTGCCCACAACGAGTTGCACAGTGAGCAGGGCGCCCTGCGGGGCGAGCATCCGGGGCGGTCGCGCAACCCGGTGATCAAGGTCGCCGGTCTGGCCTGGCTGGAATTCGAGAAGCCCGATCTGGATCGCGCCGAGGCGTTCGCGCATGCCTTCGGACTCGAAACGGCATCCCGAGACGCCGGCGAACTCGCCCTGCGCGGTACCGAAGCGGCCGCACCGTGTGTGTTCATCCGCCGAGGGACGCATTCCCGGTTCGGCGGCTTCGCATTCCGGGCCGACGACGAAGCCGATCTGTTGCGACTGGCCGACAAGACCGGTGCGGCGCCGCAGCGACTGCCGGAGAGCATCGGCGGCCAGGTGGTGACTCTGGTCGATCCGAGTGGCAACCGGGTGAAGGTGGTGGCAGGTCTGCACGAACTCCCCGCGCTTCCCGGACAGCAGGCACACGTCTTCAACTTCGGCGAGGAGACCAAACGGATCAACACGACTCAGCGTCCGCCCCGTTCGCCGGCACGCATTCAGCGGCTTGGCCATGTCGTGCTGTCCTCGACGAAGTACATCGAGAACCTCAACTGGTATCTCGAGCACTTCGGTCTGATCGTCAGCGACTTCCAGTATTTCGCCGGCCAACGGGACCGCGGCCCGACGATGAGCTTCATCCGGTGCGATCGCGGCAGCACCCCGTCCGATCATCACACGCTGGCGATGGCGCTCGGCCCGGCCAACCGGTATGTGCATTCGGCCTATGAGGTGAGCGATCTGGATGCGTTGGCGGCCGGTGGTGAGTATCTGCGCGAACGCGGTTACTTCCGGTCCTGGGGTATCGGACGGCATATCCAGGGCAGCCAGCTCTTCGACTACTGGCGTGACCCGGATGGTTTCATGGTCGAGCACTACGCCGACGGCGACGTGTTCGACGACACCGTCGAGACGGGGTGGGCGCCGTTCACCGCCTCCGGGCTGGCCCAGTGGGGGCCGCCTGCGACGAAGGACTTCCTCGGTATCGATCCCAAGCATGCACGCGAGGAACTGGGCGCGATCGCGACCGCCCTGCGGGATCGCAATGAGTTCGACGTCAAACGGTTGATCGGATTGTTGAAGGTGGCCCGCTCATGACGACCTCGGTACTGCGCACGGCTGACGGCTGGTGGGTACAGACCCCCGCGGGTGCGGCGAAGATCGACACCCGGGCGACGACGACCGCCGGACTTCTCGCCGACCGTGCCGCGGTGGACGCAGCCAAGACCGCCACACCGACCGTTGCCGTCGACACTCTGGCCCTGCTGTCGCCGGTGACCAAGCCGTGCCGGGTCATCGCACAGATGACGAACTTCGCCTCGCATGTCAGGGACGCCGGGCTGGATCCGAAGGTCATTCCGCTGACGTTCTTCCGTAAATCGTCGGCCTCGATCAGTGGTCCGTTCGATCCGATCGTCAAACCGAAGCATGTGAGGTTTTTGGACTACGAGGTTGAGATCGGCCTGGTCGTCGGTCGCGATATCCCCGTGGGCACAACGATTTCCGAGCAGGATCTCCCGGACCTGATCGCCGGACTGGTCGTCACCAATGACGTGTCGGCCCGCGATGTCCAGTTGCCGCAGACCCAGTTCTACGAGGCGAAGTCCTATCCGAGCTTCACCCCCGTCGGGCCTGCGCTCGTGCTACTCGACGCCGACGAACTGCGGCGGTTCGGACAGTTGCGGCTGCGACTGAGCGTCAACGGCCAGCAACGGCAGAATGCCCTCGTCGAGGGGGACATGATGTACCCGCCACTGAAGGCGCTGCGGTCGCTGACCCGATTCCAGGATCTGGCGCCCGGCGATCTCATCCTGACCGGCACCCCGATCGGCACCGCTCTGAGTGCGCCGCCCAAACCGGTGGAGATGATCTCCCGCCTGCTGCCACCGGCGGTGAAGTGGAAGGCGTTCTTCAAGAGCCAGGCCGCCAACCCCAAGTATCTGAAGGACGGCGACGTCGTCGAGACCTCGGTCCGCACCGATGACGGGGCGATCGACCTCGGGACTCAGCGCGCGACGGTCCGGTACGCCTAGATATCTAGAGATCGACGTCGGGCAACGGCCGGCTGCAGACCTTATGCGCATCGCGGGCGGACATGCCGAACATCCGCAACAGGTCCTCGGTGACCGCATCGGCGGTCGCACCGTCATCGCGGCCGGCATCGCGCTGCAACAGGGTTCCCATCCCCAGCAGCACACCACTGGCGACGGCCAGGGCCAGTTCGGGATCGTCGATGCTGAATCTCCCTGCCGCGGCAGCGGCCTTGATGTCGCGCAGCGCACGCGGCGCCAGGCCCTGGTCGGAGGAGATCACCGCGGTCCAGTTCGCCAGCAGGATGCGACTCTCCTCAGGACGGCGCCGGAAGAACCGTCCGGTAAGCCGGAAGCTGGCCGCGAAGGTCTCCGCGGGGTCGGCCATATCGATGGTCAACGCGTCGAGGATCTCGCCGTAGGAATCCAGGACATCGGCGACCGCGGCTTCGAAGAGTTCTTCCTTGCTCTCGAAGTGGTTGTAGAACGAGCCCATTCCGACATCGGCGAGCTGGGTGATCTCCAGAACGGGGACATTGAGCCGGCCTTCGACGATCAGCTTCTGCGCGGCGGCGATGAGGGCGCTGCGCGTTCTCTGCTTACGGCGCTCGAGCCGATTGACCGGCGTCTCGGTCTCTCCCACGCGCCGATCCTATCAGGGAAAGTCAGTTCTGATGATTTCATCAGAAACACTTGACGCCCGCCCGCGGACATGTGACGATTTCGTCAGTTGCAAGGAGGTCGAGTGAGCCAGTCCCAGCAGTCAGTGGTGATAGTCGGCGCCGGACCGACAGGTGTCACCGCGGCCACCCTCCTGGCCCAATACGGTGTGGCGACAACGGTTCTGGACCGCTGGCCCGGTGTCTATCCGCAGCCCCGGGCGGTGCATCTCGACGATGAGGTCCATCGGATTCTCACCCGCGTGGGCATAGCGGAATCGTTCGCGGCCATCTCCCGCCCGGCACTGGGCCTACGACTGATCGATCCGCGGATGCGGGTGCTCGCGGAGTTCCACCGCGATCCGCACAAACGACGCAACGGCTACCCGTCGGCGAACATGTTCGACCAGCCTGAATTGGAGGGGTTGTTACGCGACAACCTGACCACGTATCCCGAGATCACCCTTCGCGGGAATGTCGAGGTGACCGATATCGCCGAAGCCGGCGACGGCAAGACCCGGGTGACATTCACCGATCGCAGCGATGGCACCGTGCAGATCATCGACGGGGACTACCTGCTGGGCTGTGACGGCGCGAACAGTCTGGTGCGAAACCGGATCGGCTCGCAGATGCAGGATCTGAACTTCGAACAGCGCTGGCTGGTCGTCGACGTCTCCAGCCCGGTGGAACTCGAGCAGTGGGACGGCGTGCACCAGTTGTGCGATTCCCGCCGGGCGGGCACCTTCATGCGGATCCGCGGCAACCGCTATCGCTGGGAATTCCGGTTGCTCGACGGAGAGAAGGCCGAGGACTTCAACACCATCAAGACCCTGGGTCCGCTGATCGCCCCCTGGACCGGACGCGTCGACCAGGACCGCCTGGAGATCATCCGGGTCGCCGAGTACACCTTCCGGGCCAAGCTTGCCGACCACTGGCGCCGCGGCAACGTCTTCATCCTCGGCGACGCCGCCCACCTGACTCCCCCGTTCGTCGGCCAGGGACTGTGCGCCGGACTGCGCGATGCGATGAACCTCTCCTGGAAACTCGCCGGCGTCGTCCACGGCACGCTGGAACCGTCGGTGCTGGATTCCTACGAGCAGGAACGTAAACCGCACGCGCGCAGCATGATCCAGCTTGCTCTGATGGTGGGACGGGCGATGACATCCGGCGGCCGGGCCGGCGACATGCTGCGCGGACTCGTGGTGCCGCGGATGCATCTGCTGCCCGGTCTGCGGAAGCGGGTGCTGGATTCGGAGACACCGGCACTGTCCCGTTCAGCGTTGGTGCAGGGTCCCGGGCGCCTGGCCGGGAAGCTCTGCCCCAACCCGCAGACTCCCGACGGCCGCTTTCTCGATGAGGTGCTCGGAAACGGCTTCGCGGTGGTCACCAGCCGAGAGTTGTCCGACTCCGACCGCGCCGAGGTACAGCGACGCGGGGCGGCGGTCTACGTCGCCGGCCCGGGCAGCGACCTGGCATCCTGGCTGGGCGACGGCCGCGTCACCGCGGCGATCCTGCGACCCGACCACACCGTGATGGCGGCCGGTAATGAAGTCTCACAGCTGTGTTCGGCTGTGCCTGCCTTCGGTTGATATCAGTCGTCGGGAATGCCGGCCCCGGCCAGTGCCGGCACCGCGTCCTCCCGGCGCAGCAGTGACCGCGCACCGGTCTTCATCCGCTCGAGCAGTTCGACGATCGTCTGCCCCTCCGGGGTGTGGCCCCAGATGCTGATGCCCTGATGGGTGGTCGGCTCCCATGCCGACTCGTCGACCACGATCGGGTTCCAGCCGAGCTCCCACTCGAAACCCGACGGAGTCAACGCATAGAAGGACAACTCCTTGTCATTGGTGTGCTGGCCGATTGACAGCGCCATCTCGAAGCCGAGTTGTTTGACCCGCTGGTAGGCGGCTGTGAGGTCGTCGAGTTCGGCAACCTGGACGTTGCAGTGCTGAATCCGGGTCCGGATCGGATTGAGTGGCAGCCGGTTCACTGCGGCGATGGCCAGCGTGTGATGACGCTCGTTGACCCGGAGAAACCGGATCTTGAATTTCAGACCACTGATGGTCTCGTCGATGTAGTCGGACAGCCGGGCGTCGAACACGGTGTTGTAGTAGCCGTGCATCTGATGCGGTTTCTTGGTGGCGATCGCGACGTGCCCCATGCCGTCAACGCCGGTGACGAAGCCTCCGCCGGCCGCCAACTCCAACGGCGCTGATGACCGGTTGGCTTTGACGTACATCTCCTGCGCCAGACCGTTGGGGCCGGGAAAGCGGAGGAAACGCTCCACGCCCCGCAGTGCGGTCTCCTCCAGCGTGCCCTCGGTGAGTGGAACACCGTGCCCGGTGATGCGCGCAGCGATCACGTCGAGGGTCTCGTGATCGTCGATCTCCCAACCCAGTGCGGTGGTGTCCTCGGCTGGTCCGCGTTGCAACAGCAAGCGGCACTCGTTGTCGTCGAGCCGAAACCGGACGACATCGTGAAGCGTCTGGTCCAGATGCATGCCGATGGCGTCGCGGCCGAACCTCGCCCATTCGGCGAATCTCTCGGTCTCGACTACCAGGTACCCGAGGTGGACCTTCCCGAAGACCTCGGAATCACTCACGAGAAGGCCAGTTTCGATTCCGCGCCGAGGAATTCGACGACGAGTTCGTTGAACAGTTCGGCGCGTTCCCACTGCATCCAGTGTCCGGTGTGCGAGGTCATCACCAGTTCGGCATTGGGCATCAGGTTGAGCAGCAATGGACCGCCGGCGGGACGGTTGACCTTGTCATCGCGACCCCAGAGAACGAGGGTCGGTGTCGGCAGTCGCCTCAGACGCGGGTCCCGGGTGAGGTCCATCCGCCAGAGTGTCTTGAGTCCCGACGGCCGCTGCAGCGGTGGATTGGCCACCACTTCGGGATCGATCGACGCCTGATACCTCACTTCGATCAGGTCGTCCGGAACCGCCGAGCTGTCGTAGACCAGATAGGTACGGATGAAGGTTGCCAGCTTCTCCCGGTTCGGCCCCTCATCGCCGTAGTAGGCGAGCAGGCTTTTGAGTCCGGCGGTGGGCAGCCCGCGGGTGGTGCCGATTCCTCCGGGACCCATCAGCACGAGTTTCCCGACTCTGTCAGGTGCGTCCATGGCGAGGCGCAACGCGGCGGCTCCGCCATAGGAGTTGCCGACCAGATGCGCTGTGGCGATGCCCATTTCGTCGAGAAGGCCGCGGATAGCCGAGGCCAGGAAGCCGAACGGATCACTGTGGTCGACACGCTTCGAAGAGCGCCCGTATCCGGGTAGGTCCGGAACGACGACGCGATGGCGCCGCGCCAGTGCGTCGATATTGCGGGAATAGTTCGACATCCCGGACGCACCGGGGCCACCGCCGTGCAACAGGATGACCGGTGGGCCATCTCCCCCGGTGTCGGTCACGAAGATCTCGCTGGATTCCGCCCGGATGATGCTCTCGGTGGTCATGCGACGTCCTTCTCTGTCATGCCCGCGACTCGGAATCCGTCCGGGGGCGGTGGCAGCTTCTGGCCGGAACCTGCTGCTGCGTAGATGAATCCGTCCGGACGCAGAACGATCGAGGCTGCCTTCTTCTCGGCGAGCCAACGGGTCAGCACCCCGTCGCGGTCCACGATTGCGTTCGGGGCAGATGCGCTGCCGGACCGAATGATTCGGATCGCCGGAACCCCTGCCGACTGCCACGGCTGCCAGTCGCCGGGACCGTTGTGCAGAACAACCCACCGGCCGCCGGTGACATCGTCGAAACGGACGGTGTCACCGTTCTCGTCGGTGACCCAAGGTTGCGGGATCAGCCATCCCGCCGCGGCATTGCCGTTCGCTGCGATCAGTCCCCGCGGGTAGTGGGCGTCGGGCAGCCAGCGGTTGTTGCGCAGCCAGGCGGTGAAGGCGGGCACCTTGGTCGCGGTCCGGAGCACGTGATTACGCAGCGTCGCTTTCCACGGGGTGCGCTCGATGATCAACTCCCCCACCTTGACGGCACGGTTGGTGACCTCCGTGACATGGGGCAGCCGCTCAGCCTGATAGCTGTCGAGCACCGACGCGGGCAACTCCCCGTCGAGAACGGCGGCGAGCTTCCAGCACAGGTTGCCGACATCGCGCACGCCCGCGCACATCCCCTGGCCGATCCAGGGCGGCATCGCATGGGCGGCGTCACCGGCCAGGAACACCCGGCCGGCCCGCCACCGGTCGGCGAATCTCACGTGGTGGCTGTAGCAGGCGAAGCCGAGGATCTGGACGTTCGCCCGGTCGATTCCCTGGGCGGACAACACCTTCCAGATCGCCTCCTCGTTGAGCAGGTCGTCCTCGTTCTCCTCGTCGCGGACCGGGAACTCCCACCGGTGATGACCCAGCGGGGTCGGACAGTCGACGGTGGGCCGCGCCGGATTGCAGTGGAACCGCAGCAGGTCGTGACCGGGCCACTCATTGATCACCTTGGTGTCGATGACGATCCAGCGCTCCGAATACGTCTGGCCGCTGAAGCCGATGCCCAAGTGCGCACGTATCGAGCTCGACCCGCCGTCGGAGGCGATCACATAAGTCGCGCGGATGGTCTTCTGCTGCCCTGTCGACAGATCCGACAACGTCAACTCGACGGCGTCTGGATGCTCAGTGAGCCGCAGGTACTCGTGCTCCAGGAGCACCTCGACCTCAGGGAATCGGTCCACGCCCTCACGCAGCACCTGATCGACGGCGGGCTGATAGATGAACTGCTGCGGCGGATGTCCGCTGCCCCGAGCGACCGGCAGCAACTTGGCGAAGGGCCGCCCGCCGGCGTCGACGAAATTGGCCCCCGCTCCCGGCTGCATATCGGCGTTGAGCCGGTCGGCGAGTCCCACCTGCTGCCAGATCCGGACGGTCTCCTCGTCGGTGGAGATCGCCCGGGCCCTGAAATAGATGTCGGGGTCGCGTTCGACCACCGCGACCCGCAGGCCGCTCTGTCCGAGAAAGTTCGCGGCCGTCGCCCCCACCGGTCCGTATCCGACGATCACCACGTCGTAGTGCGGAGCGTCCGTCATCACATCCTCATTCCGGGTTATGATCTGTAGCGATCACTACGGTAATGGGATGATCGTTACAGAAGCAAGGGTTGAGATGGCGAAGAAACCCGAAACGGCAGCCAAGAAGGTTCCCCGGCGCCGCGCGGACGGCGAGTTGTCGCGCAACCGGATCCTCGACGCGGCCACCGAGATCGCCGCGGAGCGCGGTTACGACGGCACCAGTATCGGTGCCGTCAGCACCAAGTGCGGACTGCCGGCCAGTTCCATCTATTGGCACTTCGCCGATAAGGACGACCTGATGGCCGCCGTCATCGAGCGAAGCTTCGGAACCTGGCTCGACGCATGGCAACCACCCATCGGTGGCACCGCCGAGGAACGCCTGATCGCGCTCGCCACCCAGACGTCCAAGGCTTTCGCGGAGGCCCCCGACTTCATCCGGCTCGGTCTGATGCTGACCCTCGAGCGCCGCCCGGTGGAACCGCGGGCGCGGACGATGTTCCTCCAGGTCCGGGAGCGCGCCTTCCAGCTCCTGATCGACAACATCCGGGAGCTCGCGCCCGAACTGACCGACGCCCAGGTCCACCAGCTGGCGATCACCGGTATGGCAGGCGCCGACGGCCTTTTCATCGCCAAAGAGGTCGGCGGCGACAGCGTCGACCTGATGACCCTTTTCGACATGCACGGCCGTTCGCTGTATCGGACCGCCGAACGGATGATCGCCGAGAACAATGGAGGATGACCTGGAGACTAAGATTCACACCTGACACCAACCCCTGCGATCGGGACGATAAATGAGCACCACAGCCGCGCCAGTCAAGAAGGACCTCTACTCCCCTCTCGAGTTGT
Source organism: uncultured Mycobacterium sp. (assembly GCA_964344085.1). Classification (GTDB taxonomy): domain Bacteria; phylum Actinomycetota; class Actinomycetes; order Mycobacteriales; family Mycobacteriaceae; genus Mycobacterium. The sequence continues at coordinate 101,393 of CAYFMA010000001.1, read as the reverse complement.
TCGACATCGACCGTCTGCTCGACGAAGACGAGCGCGATATCGCCGCCACCGTTCGCAAGTTCGTCGACACACGCCTGAAGCCGAACGTCGAGGGCTGGTTCGAGTCGGCCACCCTGCCCAAGGAACTGGCGCGCGAGTTCGGCTCACTCGGCGTGATGGGTATGCACCTGGAGGGCTACGGCTGTGCCGGCACCAACGCAGTCTCCTACGGCCTGGCCTGTATGGAACTGGAGGCCGGCGATAGCGGCTTCCGCAGTTTCGTCTCGGTACAGGGTTCTCTGTCGATGTTCTCCATCTACCGCTACGGCTCCGAGGAGCAGAAGAACGAGTGGCTGCCGCGACTGGCCTCCGGTGAGGCCATCGGCTGCTTCGGCCTGACCGAGGCGGACTTCGGCTCCAACCCGGCCGGAATGCGCACCCGTGCCCGGCGCGACGGCGGCGACTGGGTGCTCAACGGCACCAAGATGTGGATCACCAACGGCAATCTCGCCGATGTGGCGACCGTCTGGGCCCAGACCGACGAGGGCATCCGCGGATTCCTGGTCCCCACCGACACCCCCGGGTTCACCGCCAACAAGATCCACAAGAAGCTGTCGCTGCGCGCTTCGGTGACCTCCGAACTCGTGCTCGACAATGTGCGACTGCCCGCCAGTGCGCAATTACCGGAGGCCCGCGGCCTCGGCGCTCCGCTGTCGTGTCTGAACGAGGCACGCTTCGGCATCGTCTTCGGTGTGATGGGTGCTGCCCGTGACGCCCTGGAGACCACGATCGCCTACACCCAGAATCGCGATGTGTTCGACCGTCCGCTGTCCAGCTTCCAGCTCACCCAGGAGAAGCTGGCCAACATGACTCTCGAACTCGGCAAGGGTGTGCTGCTGGCGATCCACCTCGGCCGGATCAAGGACGCCGAGGGTGTGTTGCCCGAGCAGGTCAGCCTGGGCAAGCTCAACAACGCCCGGGAAGCCCTGGCGATCGCCCGCGAATGCCGCACCCTTCTCGGTGGGTCGGGCATCACCCTGGAGTACTCCCCGCTGCGCCATGCCAACAATCTCGAATCGGTGCTCACCTACGAAGGCACCTCCGAGATGCACATGCTGTCCATCGGCCGGGCACTGACCGGCCAGGCAGCCTTCCGCTGAGAATGGCGTCATCGGTCGCAGCGCTTCGACAGTTCATCGCCGGCCAGTGGCGTGCCGGAACCGGGGACGGTGTGCGCAGCGTCAATCCGACACGGCCCGCAGAGGTTGTGGCAGAGGGGCTTTCGGCTACCGCATCCGACGTCGAGGAAGCCATCGCCGCGGCACGTTCGGCATTGCCGGGTTGGGCCGGCACCACGATCCATCAGCGCGGTGCGGTCCTGGCCGCAGCGGCTGCCGTGATCGAACGCAACGCGAACTCCTGGGGTGTGGAACTGGCTGCCGAGGAGGGCAAGACCAAGGGCGAGGGCATCGCCGAGGTGGGCCGGGCGGCACAGATCCTGCGGTACTACGCAGGCGAAGGCGACCGGCAGGCCGGCGAGGTTTACTCCTCGCCGCGGGCCGGCGAGCAGATCCTGGTCACGCGCAAGCCGGTCGGCGTCATCGGAGTGATCACCCCCTTCAATTTCCCCATCGCCATCCCGGCGTGGAAGATCGCCCCCGCGCTCATCTACGGCAACACCGTGGTGTGGAAGCCGGCGAGTTATGTTCCGCTGCTGGCGATCCGGCTCGCTCAGGCGCTCCACGAGGCCGGCCTACCGGCCGGGGTGCTGAATCTGGTGATCGGTAATTCGGCGGTGGGAGACGCCGTCGTGAATCACGACGACGTCGATGCGATCACCTTCACCGGTTCAACCGGCGTCGGACGGCGGATCGCCGCAGCGGCGGCCGCGCGCGGGGTTCCGGTGCAGGCCGAGATGGGTGGCAAGAACGCCGCCGTGGTGCTCGACGACGCCGACTTCGACCTTGCCGTCGAGCAGGTGATGCTGGGCGCATTCCGCTCGACCGGCCAGAAGTGCACCGCCACGTCGCGATTGATCCTCGTCGAAGGCATCGCAGACCGGTTCCTGACGGCGCTGACCGCCAGGGCCGACGCGCTGAAGGTCGGTGATCCGACCGCAGACGGTACAGAGATGGGTCCGGTGGTCAGCGACTCGGCACAGGGCGGCATCGTCGGCGGGATCGAGACCGCAACCTCGCAGGGCGCGGTGGTGTTGGCCGGCGGCGGACGCTACAGCGATGGCCCGCTGGCACAGGGTTATTTCATCGCGCCGACCATCGTGGAATTGTCGGGCACCGCCGACATCTGGACCGAGGAACTGTTCGGACCGGTACTCGCGGTGCGCCGTGCCGGCAGCGCCGACGAAGCCTTCGCGCTCGCCAACGACAGCGAGTTCGGGTTGTCCTCAGCGGTGTTCACCCAGGATCTGACCCGCGCACTTCAGGCCATGGAACAGATCGATGTCGGCGTGCTGCACATCAACTCCGAATCCGCGGGCGCCGATCCACACGTACCGTTCGGTGGCGCCAAGCGCAGCGGGCTGGGACCCAAGGAGCAGGGCACCGCGGCGCGGGAGTTCTTCACCCACACCACGACGGTATATCTACGGGGTGGTTCTCCCGGATCCTGAGGAACCCCTCAGATGACGGCGCCCGAAGAACCGTCGTCACGGACGACGGGTCGACCGGCCGCCCGCCAAGCGGTCATTCCACCGGTCAGGTTGTAGACCTTCACCCCGGCGTCGGCGAGCCTGTTCGCCGCCTTGCGCGATCGTGCGCCCGAACGGCACACCGCAACGACGGGTTTTCCGGATTCGTATCCGCCGGTGATCACCTCGGCAAGTCTCAGATGGACGGCTCCCGGCGCGTGACCTGCGGCCCACTCGTCGTCCTCACGCACGTCGAGCAGGACAGCGCCGGCCTCATCGAGAAGTTCTGCCGCAGCCCGGGGATCGATCTCGTCGATGCTCATCATGTGTTCATCTTATACCCCTAGGGGTATATATGGCGACGTCCCGGACTGTCGGTTCCATCACACCCGGGTCAGTGCACGCCCTCCATGAGCCGGCTGATGCGCGGGGCGAGCACCCAGACCACCAGACCGACGGCGATGGCCGCGCTGCCGAGGATCCCGAAGTAGGCGAACTCGTGAGCCGGGTCGTAGTAGCGGGCAAGCACACCCGACATCGCTGTGCCCAGGCCGACCGAGAAGAAGTAGAGCGCCATCATCTGGGACCTGAATGCGTTGGGCGCCAACTGCGTGGTGACCGACAGGCCGATCGGCGAGAGAAGCAGTTCCGAAACGGCAAAGGCCGCCATGATCGCCACCACCATGAGAACGGGAACGGTCTTGCCGGTGCCACCCGCCATCGGCAGGAACAGCAGGAACGCCGAGCCCATGCCGATCACCCCGTATGCGAACTTGCGCGGGGTGGTCGGCGCACGGCGACCGAGTTTGGTCCACATCAGCGCGAACACCGGCGACAGCAGGATGATCCACACCGGTTCCATCGATCCGATCCAACTCGACGGTGCGGTCCAGCCGAACAACGTCCAATTGATCCGCTCGTCGGAGTAGACGGCGAGCACGGTGAAGATCTGCTGGAACAACGACCAGAAGACCGCGTTGGCGAGGAACAACGGGATGAATGCGCGCACCCGGGTGCGTTCGGTGCCGTCCACCCGACTGCTCGAGAGCATCGTGACGAAATAGGCGACCGAGGCGATCACGATCAAAAGGGTGGTGACCTGCGAGAGGTTGGACAGTTTCACCACACCGGTGGCGAATCCGACCATGATCGCCCCCAGCACCGCGACCGCGACGGCGATCGCGCGCCCGAGTGCCGGACCGGACAGCGGATGCGGCACGGCGCGCCCGTGCTCACCGAGATTGCGGCGGAACACGACGTACTGGGTCAGGCCCAGTGCCATACCGACCGCCGCGGCGCCGAACCCGTAATGAAAACCGATCCGGGTCTGCAGCAGTCCGGTGATCAACGGACCCGCGAACGCACCGATGTTGATGCCCAGATAAAACAGTGTGAAGCCGCCGTCCCGGCGCGGATCCCCGGCCTCGTACAGCGTTCCCAGCAGTGAGGACGCATTGGCCTTGAGGGCACCCGCGCCGAGTGCGATCAGCACCAGGCCGACCGCGACACCGGTGAGCCCGGGCAGTACCGCCAGCGAGATGTGGCCACACATCACCACCACACCGCCGTAGAACACGGTCCGCTCCATACCCAGAACGCGGTCGGCCACCCAGCCGCCGAGCACAGTCGAAAGATAGACGAAACCGCCGTAGGCCCCGACGATGCCGGTGGCGGTCGCCTTGGGCAGGCCCAGCCCGCCGTCGGTCAGCGAGTAGTAGAGGTAGTAGCCCAGGATGGTGAGCATCCCGTAGAACGAGAACCGCTCCCACAGTTCGACACCGAAGAGGTTCACCAGACCGACGGGGTGGCCGAATCGTGTGCGGGGGGCAGCTTGCGTCACGCCGCTCACCCTAGACTTCGCGGCGTGGCCCACCCTGAACTTCGCGGACCGCGAGTGGCCTCGATCCACCTGGCGCCCGGCGCCCGACTGTCCACCCGGCCGGTCGACGCCGCCGAGGCCGAGGCGGGCAAGGGACTGGTCGGGGACCGCTATCACGGCAGCAGGCACCGCCAGGTGACGATCCAGTCCAGGACCGCTCTGGACCGGGCCGCCGAACAGTTGGGCTACACGTTCGAGTCCGGCGCCACCCGCCGCAACATCACGGTTGACACGGGTGACATCCCCACCAGGCCGGGAGCACGCTTGCGCATCGGCGAGGTCGAACTCGAGGTGGTTCGGGTGGCCGCTCCGTGCCGGCTGATGGAAGAAGCCGTCGGACCGGGGGCCACCGCCGCGCTGCGGGGCCGGGCCGGATCGGCATGCCGGGTCTTGACGTCCGGCACCATCCGGGTGGGCGATCCGGTGGAACTGCTCGACGAGTGAACGCCGTATTACTCGGATTCACCGCCGCTCTGGGCCTGATCGTCGCGATCGGAGCTCAGAACGCCTTCGTGCTGCGCCAGGGTATCCGCGACGAACATGTCCTCCCGGTCGTGATCGTCTGCGCCGCATCGGATCTCGCGCTCATCCTCGCCGGTGTCGCGGGCGTCGGAGCATTGGTCACAAGTCACCCGCAGGTGATGACCGTCGCCCGGTACGGCGGTGCCGCGTTCCTCGTCGGCTACGGACTACTGGCCGCCAGGAGGGCGATCCGGCCACAGGTCATGACCCCGAGCGAAGAAGGCCCGGCACGGTTGTCCGCGGTGCTGTCCACCTGTTTGGCGCTCACCTTCCTCAACCCGCACGTATACCTCGACACCGTGGTCCTGCTCGGGACACTGGCCAACGGGCAGGGGAAGGCCCGCTGGATGTTCGCCGCCGGTGCCGCGACCGCCAGTGCGGTGTGGTTCTTCGGCCTCGGCTTCGGAGCTCGCCGACTGGCCGGACTGTTCGCCTCGCCGGGAACCTGGCGTGTGCTCGACGCCCTCATCGCGGTGATCATGCTGGCACTGGGGTTCTCGCTGCTCGCGACATGACCCACTGGTCGCGACATAAAATCGCCGGTGTGTATCAGCGGCGCCAATTCCTGGCATTCGCCGGGGCCGCGCTGCTGTCGGCCTGCTCCGGTAAGCAGGGCGATGGCCGCTCGAGCGCAACGCCGGTCGTCCAACATGTCTTCGGTGAGACCACCATCCCCGCGCCGCCGACACGTGTGATCAGCGCCGGACTGACCGAACAGGATGATCTGCTGGCTGTGGGTGTCGTGCCGGTCGCGGTCACAACATGGTTCGGTGACCAGCCCTCGGGGGTGTGGCCATGGGCGCAACCAAGTCTGGACGGCGCCAAACCCGTTGTGCTCGATCTGGACAACGGAATTCAGGTCGATCAGATCGCAGCGCTCAAACCCGATCTCATCGTCGCGGTCAATGCCGGCCTGGACATCGAGACCTACCGGAAACTGTCCGCGATCGCTCCGACCATCGCCCAGTCCGGCGGTGACGCGTTCTTCGAGCCATGGAAGGAGCAGGCGCGAGCAGTGGCCCACGCGGTCTTCAAAACCGATGAGATGAACCGGTTGATCGAGAAAGTCGATACCCGGTTCGCCTCGATCGCGGCCGCCAACACCGCATTCAAGGACCGGACGGCGGTCCTGCTGTCCGGGCGGATCGCGGCCGGCACCGTCACCGCGACGGTCGACGGCTGGCGCAACGGGTTCCTTACCGCGATGGGATTCCGGGTACCCGACAACCTCAAGAGCCGGGCCGGCAACGACGGCAACGCCATCATCGACCTGGCCGACCTGCCCTCGAGCCTGCAGGGAGCCGATGTGCTGATCTGGACTACCGAGAGCGACACCGAGCGGGACGCGCTGCTGGCCGATCCGACCGTGGCGAGCCTGCGCGCCACCGGCCTGAACCGCAACGTTTTCACCGGTAAGGACCTGGCCGGCGCGATCGCCTTCGCCTCACCCCTGTCCTACCCGGTCGTCGCCGATCAGCTGCCTCCGATGCTGGTTAGCGCGCTGAGCTGACGAACATGTTTGGATTGTCGACGTGACCAAGTCCCTGACCGACTCCGGCCGGACGCCCGGATTCGCACAGGTGGGTAGTCGCTACTACCCGGTGCTGGTCGCCGTCTTCACAGCCCTGGTGATCATCTCCAATGTCGCCGCGACCAAGGGAGTGGCGTTCGGGCCCATCATCACCGATGGCGGTTTCATCGTCTTCCCGCTCACCTACATCATCGGTGACGTACTCGCCGAGGTGTACGGGTTTGCGGCGGCACGACGGGCGATCCTGCTCGGGTTCCTCATGAACGGCCTTGCCGCGCTGGCATTCTGGGTGACCGTCTATCTACCGGCCGCGGATTTCTACCCCAATCAGGAACACTTCGCCAACGTCGTCGGCGCCTACACGGAACTGATCGTGGCCGGCCTGGCCGGCTTCATCGTCGGTCAGACGATCAACGCCTGGACCGTGGTCAAGATCAAGGAGAGGACCAAGGAGAAGCACCTGTGGGCCCGACTGGTCGGATCCACCTTCGCCGGCCAACTCGGCGACACCCTGGTCTTCTGTGCCATCGCCGCCCACGCCATCGGCATCAACACCTTTGCCGACTTCGCCACCTACACGGCCCTGGGCTGGCTCTACAAGACCGCAGTCGAAGTGATCATGCTGCCGGTCACCTACCGCCTGATCGCCTACATCAAACGGCACGAGCCGACCTACACCCCACTGGTGTGATGGACGTCCGGGACTACGGCGACCGCGCACTGCTGCTCGAATGTGGTTCCACCGATGAGGTTCTCGCACTCGCTGCCGCGTTACGCCACGGTGCCCTGCCGGGGGTGGGCGATATCGTGCCCGGCGCACGAACCGTGCTCGTTGCACTCACCGGTCCAGAGCATCAGATGGCCTTGCGGTCCAGGCTTGCTGATATCCGCATCCCACCACCAAGTGAGCCGACCGCACCGCGAGCCGATGTGACGATCGGGGTCGTCTATGACGGCGCGGATCTCGGCGACGTGGCCGAATTGACCGGGATGAGTGTGGGCGAGGTGATTGCAGCCCACACCGGTCGGCCATGGCGGGTTGGATTCGGCGGATTCGCACCGGGTTTCGCCTATCTGGTCGATGGCGATCCCCGACTGCAGGTGCCGCGCCGCGCCGAACCGCGCACGCGCGTTCCGGCCGGATCCGTCGGCCTGGCCGGTGAGTTCAGTGGCGTCTATCCACGGGAGTCCCCGGGTGGCTGGCAGCTCATCGGCCACACCGACGCGCCACTGTGGGACACCGGGAGGCCCCAGCCCGCACTGTTGACTCCGGGGATGTGGGTGCAGTTCCACGCGGTGTCCACACTGGGTCGGTCGCCGTGACGGCACTGGAAGTACTGCAAACCGGCCCTCTCGCCCTGATACAGGATCTGGGTCGGGCCGGACTGGCACACGTCGGCGTCAGCCGGTCGGGTGCTGCCGACCGGGCAGCGCACCGGTTGGCCAATCGCCTGGTGGCCAATCCGCCCGACCGCGCAACCGTCGAGATCACCCTCGGCGGGTTCGCTGCACGGGTGCTCGGCGGGAGCATCGACATCGCCGTAACCGGAGCCGACGCCACTCCCGCCGTCGACGGAATACCGTTCGGCGCCAACAGCATTCGACGTGTCCACGATGGACAGATCATCTCGCTTGCCACCCCTGCGTCGGGTATGCGCAGTTATCTCGCCGTCCGCGGCGGCATCGACGTCGAACCCGTCCTGGACTCGCGCTGTTTCGACACCCTGTCGCGGATCGGACCGCCACCACCCCGCCCCGGCGACCTGCTGCCGATAGGCGGGCCGGCTGGCGGCTTCCCCGAGATCGAGGTCGCCCCGGTGCACCGGATCGGCTCGGGAGCGGTGGAACTGCGGGTGCTCCGCGGACCCCGCGACGACTGGTTCACCGACGCCGACGCCCTGATACGCACCGGGTGGACGGTCTCGGAGCGCAGCGACCGGGTCGGGGTGCGACTGACGGGTCCGGCCCTGAAACACCGGCAACCTGATCGGCAACTGCCCAGCGAGGGAACGACCCGGGGCGCCGTTCAGGTGCCGCCGAACGGACAACCGGTGATCCTCGGAGCCGACCACCCGGTGACCGGCGGCTACCCGGTGATCGGTGTGCTGCCCGACGCCGAAACCGACCGGCTGGCCCAATTGCGTCCGGGGCAATCGGTCAGGCTGCGCTGGGTTCGCTGACCCGAGCGGCCCCGCGGCTGTACTGTGTGACCTACGACACCTTGGGGTGGACGAGGAGGTCACATGTCCAAAGCCAGCGAACTCGCCGAGTTGCACCATCTGATCGGCGGACTGCGCACCTGCGTTGCGTCATTGCGGGCACACTACGGCGACGGACCCGCCATGCGGCGGGTGGTCATCGACACCGAACGGATCCTTCAGGACCTGGAACTGCTGGACATGGACTCCCGGGAACTGGAGATCGCTTCCCATGAGGTCTCGGCGGCCGCCGAGAAGATCCCGGTGCCGGATACTCCGTACGACCGGGAGATGTGGCGCGACGTCGATGACGAGGGCGTCGGCGGCGGTTTCAAGAACTGAATGTCCGCAAACTCACGGACACCGGCGCCTGGCCTCCGGCGGGGCTGACACCGCGCCGACCCGCTTTGATCCCGTCACAGTGACCTGAGTAACCTTCGATTCAAGTTGAGTCGAAGGGGAATCACTCATGAGCGCACCCGCCACGAATCGGCGTGCCACCGGCGTTTTCTCGCCCGGGAGGGCCCAGATCTCGCAGCGGACCCTCCGCACCGACAACTGGCTGAAGTCACCGATCCTCACAGACCTGGGTTTCGCCGCGTTCATCATCTACGCGACGGTTCGGGCGTTCCAACGGGATCATTTCTTCGTCGAGAAGTACCACTATCTGACGCCGTTCTACTCCCCCTGCCTGAGCGTCAAGTGCGGTGAGGCGAGCGAGTTCTGGCCGCAGATCCTCCCGGCGTCCGGTCCGCTGTCCTATCTTCCCTATGCGCTGCTGTCGCTGCCGTTTCTGCTGTTGTTCCGGCTCACCTGCTACTACTACCGCGGTGCCTACTACCGATCGGTGTGGCAGTCGCCGACCGCCTGCGCGGTGGCCGAACCGCACGCCACCTATACCGGCGAGACCCGCTTCCCGTTGATCCTGCAGAACCTGCATCGGTACTTCTTCTACATCGCCGCGCTGATCTCGGTGATCAACACCTGGGACGCGATCAAGGCCATGCATTCGCCGTCCGGTTTCGGGTTCGGACTGGGCAACGTCATCCTGTGGGTCAACGTCATCCTGCTGTGGACCTACACCGTCTCTTGCCACTCCTGCCGACACGTGATGGGCGGCCGCCTCAAGCACTTCTCCAAGCACCCGGTGCGCTACAAGCTGTGGACCGAGATCAGCAAGCTCAACGTCCACCACAAGAAGTTCGCCTGGATCACCCTGGGCACGCTGATGTTCACCGACTTCTACATCATGCTCGTCGCCAGCGGTGTGATCTCTGACCTGAGATTCGTTGGCTGACAAGCGATACCACTTACCGAGATCTGAAGCGAGGTTCCATGGTTGAGGTCGAGCGGCATCAATACGACGTCGTCGTGATCGGTGCCGGTGGCTCCGGTCTACGCGCGGTCATCGAGGCCCGGGAGCGGGGTCTGCGGGTGGCTGTGGTGACCAAGTCGCTGTTCGGCAAGGCTCACACCGTGATGGCCGAAGGCGGCTGCGCGGCGGCTATGGGCAATGCCAATCCCAAGGACAACTGGAAGGTCCACTTCGCCGACACCATGCGTGGCGGGAAGTTCCTCAACAACTGGCGGATGGCCGAACTGCATGCGCAGGAGGCGCCGGCCCGGGTCTGGGAACTGGAGACCTACGGCGCGCTGTTCGACCGGACCAAGGACGGCAGGATCAGCCAGCGCAACTTCGGCGGCCACACCTACCCGCGCCTGGCGCACGTCGGAGACCGCACCGGTCTGGAGATCATCCGCACCCTGCAGCAGAAGATCGTCTCCCTGCAGCAGGAGGACAAGGCCGAGTTCGGCGACTACGAGGCCCGTATCAAGATCTTCCACGAGTGCGCGATCACCGAGCTGATCAAGGACGGCGACCGGATCGCCGGCGCCTTCGGCTACTGGCGGGAGAGCGGCAAATTCATCCTGTTCGAGGCGCCCGCGATCGTGCTCGCCACCGGCGGTATCGGCAAGTCGTTCAAGGTGTCGTCGAACTCCTGGGAGTACACCGGTGACGGGCACGCCCTGGCGATGCGTGCCGGTGCGGGCCTGATCAACATGGAGTTCATCCAGTTCCACCCGACCGGGATGGTCTGGCCGCTGTCGGTGAAGGGCATCCTGGTCACCGAGGGCGTGCGCGGCGACGGCGGTGTTCTGAAGAACTCCGAGGGCAAGCGCTTCATGTTCGACTACATCCCCTCGGTGTTCAAGGGACAGTACGCCGAGACGGAGGAAGAGGCCGACCAGTGGCTCAAGGACAACGACTCGGCCCGTCGTACCCCTGACCTGCTGCCCCGCGATGAGGTGGCGCGCGCCATCAACTCCGAGGTCAAGGCCGGCCGCGGCACGCCGCACGGCGGGGTCTATCTCGACATCGCCTCGCGGATGACGCCCGAAGAGATCAAGAGGCGCCTGCCGTCGATGTACCACCAGTTCCTGGAGCTGGCCGAGGTCGACATCACCAAGGACGAGATGGAGGTCGGACCGACCTGCCACTACGTCATGGGCGGCATCGAGGTCGACCCGGACACCGGCGCAGCCGCGACCCCGGGCCTGTTCGCCGCCGGCGAGTGCTCCGGCGGTATGCACGGGTCCAACCGGCTCGGCGGCAACTCGCTGTCGGACCTACTGGTGTTCGGTCGGCGTGCGGGTCTGGGCGCGGCCGACTACGTGCGAGCCCTGAAGGAACACCCGCAGGTCTCCGAGGCGGCGGTCGAGGAGGCCGCCAGGATCGCCCTGACCCCGTTCGAGGGTCCCCAGGGCACCGCGAAGCCGGAGAACCCCTACACCCTGCACGCTGAGCTTCAGCAGACGATGAACGACCTGGTCGGCATCATCCGCACCGGCGAGGAGATGCAGCAGGCTCTCGACAAGATCGAGGAGTTCAAGGTCCGCTTCCGCAATATCGAGTCCGATGGCCGCCGCGAGTTCAACCCCGGCTGGCACCTGGCCATGGACATGCGCAACATGCTGCTGGTGAGTGAGTGCGTCGCGAAGTCGGCGTTGACGCGCACCGAGAGCCGCGGCGGACACACCCGCGACGACTACCCGAACATGGATCCGGACTGGCGTCGCGCGCTGGTCGTGTGCCGCACGTCGGGCAACGACCCGGTCATGCCGGAGGTCGTGGCCACCAGGGAGATTCAGCCCGCGATGCGGGAGGATCTGCTCGAGGTGTTCGAGGTCGAGGAACTCGGCAAGTACTTCACCGACGCGGAACTCGCGCAGCACCCGGGACGGAAGGGCTGATATGAGCTACCAGGCGAACCTGCGGGTCTGGCGGGGCGACGAGGACGGCGGCGAGCTGCGCGACTATCAGGTCGACGTCAACGAGGGCGAGGTCGTCCTCGATATCGTTCACCGGTTGCAGGCAGAGCAGACCCCCGACCTCGCGGTGCGGTGGAACTGCAAGGCCGGCAAGTGCGGATCGTGCTCGGCGGAGATCAACGGCCGCCCGCGGCTGATGTGTATGACCCGGATGTCGACCTTCGATCCGGCCGAGACGGTCACCATCACTCCGTTGCGCACCTTCCCGGTGATCCGCGACCTGGTGACCGACGTCTCGTTCAACTACGAGAAGGCCCGTCAGATCCCGTCTTTCGCGCCGCCGAAGGATTTGCAGCCCGGCGAGTACCGGATGGCCCAGGAGGATGTCGAGCGCTCACAGGAGTTCCGCAAGTGCATCGAGTGCTTCCTTTGCAACAACGTCTGCCACACCATCCGTGACCATGAGGAGAACAAGAAGAACTTCGCCGGGCCGCGCTTCCTGATGCGGACCGCCGAACTCGACATGCACCCGCTGGACACCCTGGACCGTCAGCACATGGCTCAGGACGAATTCGGCCTTGGATACTGCAACATCAACAAGTGCTGCACCGAGGTGTGCCCCGAGCACATCAAGATCACCGACAATGCGCTGATCCCGATGAAGGAGCGCGTGGCCGACCGCAAGTACGACCCTGTCGTCTGGCTCGGCAATAAGCTGTTCCGTCGGGGCAAGTAGCGATAAATAGCGTTTCGTCAGCGTCACAACCGGGTAGTGCACCCGGTATGGCACAACACAGCGTCACCGAGATTCGTTCGGCGATCAAGGAGCTGACATTGCGCGCCGAACTGGCCCGTAAGGACGGTCGGCCCGACGATGCGGCGGAGATCGAACAGCGCATCGCCGGGTACCGCGAGGAGCTGAGCCGATTACCCTGAGTCAGTCGTTCAGCCGGTGAAAACCGCTGCGGTGGAAGACGATCGGAGACACCCCGGTGTGCACCGTGACGTCGCGGATGCGCAATAGCACGATCGTGTGATCGCCAGCGGGTAGTTCCCGTTCGATCGCGCTCTCGAGCCACACGCAGGTGTCCTTGACGAACACCGCTCCGGCCGCTGAGGACACCGTCTCCAGCCCGGCGAACCGGTCCCCGGTCTTGGCTGCCAGCGTGCGCACGGCCGCACCGTGGGCTTCGCCGAGCACACTGATCCCGAGCGCAGGTGACTGCTGAAGCTTCGGCCACGTTTCCGAGGTGTTCTGCACACAGAATGCGACCAGAGGCGGGTCCAGCGACACCGGGACGAACGTGCTCGCCGCCAGACCCACCCGGACTCCGCCGATCTCGGCGGCGACTGCGATGACACCGGACGGGTGATGCCCGAACGCCTCGCGGAGCACGGCTGGACTCAGTTCGGTGTTACTCATGACGATCCCATCTTGTCAGGCCATCGCCTAGCCTGGCGGCCGATGTGGATCACCCTGCTCGTCATGGCCCTGGCGGTAAGCCTGGAGCCCTTTCGCGTCGGGATGACCGTGCTGATGCTCAACCGTCCACGCCCCGCGCTGCAACTGGCCGCTTTTCTCGCCGGGGGTTTCCTGATGGGACTGTCGGTCGGGACGGTGGTGCTGTTCGCCGTCGAATCCCGGCTGCCGAAATCCGCACAGTTCACCCTGCCGAAGGTTCAGATCGTCATCGGCGCGCTGGCACTGCTGATCGCCGGATACCTGGTGCTGACCAAGGGCCGCCTCCGCACACCGCCGGTGTGGCTGATCCGGCTGCTTGAGCACAAGTCGCTGTGGGTCGCCGGCGCGGCCGGCTTGGGTATCGCGCTGCCCTCGCTGGACTATCTGGCGGCGCTGGCCGTCATCGCGGCCGGCGCGAGCACAGCGGCCATCCGACTCTCGGCCCTGCTGATGTTCAACGTGGTGGCCTTCGCTCTGGTCGAGATCCCACTGCTTGCCTATCTGATCGCCCCGCACCGCACCCACGCCGTCATGACGCGATTGCATCATGTGATCCGGGCCCGGCGGCGCAACGAGGTCGCGGCACTGCTGGCCCTCGTCGGAACGGTGTTGCTCGCAGTAGGACTGCTGGCGCTGTGACTCGGTCAGCGCGGGCTGTGCGTGAGCACGTACTGCGCACCCGCGAGGATCTGCGACAGCGGGTCCGATCCGCCGCCGAAGGCGGCCTGGGTGGCCGGGGCGGTGACCGCCGCGGGGTCATAGCCGTGCACCGGGTCCACCTCGACCGGGGCGGTCGCCGGATCGTCATTGCGCGAATATCCGGAATCGACCATCGGTTTGAGCACCGCGTCCAACCGGTTCAGGGTCGCTTCGTCCACATCGAGATATTTGAACGGCAGCACCAGTGGAAGGTGCTGTTCGGGGATCAGATACGTCGTCGTGGTGGCGCCGCGGGAGTTGACCGTGGTCCGGATGTTCTGCGGCGGAACCATGCTCGGGTTGGTGAAGGCCACAGCCGTGTGACCGGTGGCCAGACCCACGATGGCATTCAGGACCGCCATGATGTTGTCCTGCCGATCCGGCCAGTCGGCGATGCTGTCATAGGCGGACACGAACATGTGAGTGTCGTACTGGCTGTCGACGGGTTCGGGAATCCGATAGTCCAGAGCCGGCACCACAGCGCCCACCGGGAAGTTCTGGGTCAGGAAACTCGAACCGAAGGCGTGACGCGCAACCGGGTCGCCATAGGTGGCGAAGGAGTACTGATCGGGCGGCGGAGCGGTCGGGTCGGCGGCCAGTCGGGCCTGCACGGCGTTGAGCACCAGAGCGCCTTCGGAGAGTCCGATAGCGGTGCCCCGACCGTCCTGACGCATGATCCGTTCGAGGTTGCCCTCGCCCACGTCGACGGACTCACCAATGCTCGGACCGTCGATACCGATCCCCGGCAGCGAATCGTCCAACCTGCCGATGCCCGGGAACAACCGTTCCAGGACGTGCCCCTGCACCTGGCCGGCCGGGTAGTCGACGATCTGGCGGTCGAGGCCGGGGAACCAGTCCGCGCCGGTTCGGCGGATGTACTCGTCATACGGGATGCCCAGCACGTGCGCGCCGCCCAGGGCGTAGCCGTGGCCCGGAGTGCCGCGCTGCCCCGCCGGTGAGGCACCGTCCCCGGTCACATCGTCTGCGCCGGCGACTCCCCCCGCGGTGGCCAGCGTCACCAGTGCGGTCATCGCCGCAGCCAGTTTCCTCATGCCTCGCTCCCCTGCGATATGACCCGTGACGGCCACCAGTTCGCCCTGCCGACCAGAGTAGCCATAGCGGGCACCGTGACGGTCCGCACCAGGAAGGTGTCCAGCAGGATGCCGGCACCGATGACGAAGCCACCCTGGACCACGGTGCCGATGGTGGAGAACAGCAGACCCCACATGGAAGCCGCGAAGATCACGCCCGCGGCGGTGATGACACCGCCGGTCGACGACAGCGTCCGGATGATGCCGTACCTCGTTCCGTGCGGAGACTCGTCACGCAGGCGTGAGGCGAACAGCAGGTTGTAGTCGGCGCCCACCGCGACGAGTACGACGAACGCCAATGGCGGCACCGTCCAGTGCAACTGCTGATGGAGAAGACCCTGGAAGGCGAGCACGCCGATACCCAGGGCTGCGAAGTACGAGATCACCACCGAGCCCACCAGGTACAGCGGCGCTATCACCGCCCGCAGCAGCAGCATCAGTGTCAGCAGCACCACGATCAGGGTTGCGACGACGATGAAGCGGATGTCGTGGCGGTAGTAATCACGGGTGTCACGCAGTGCGACCGGATACCCGCCCATCGAGATCGAGGCATCAGCCAGTGCGGTGTTGGGCTGGGCCCCACGGGCGGCGTCGAGGATGGACTCGACCTGATCCATCGCCGCGTCGCTGAACGGATCGAGCTTGCTGAACACCAGATATCGCACCGTGTGGCCGTCGGGCGAGATGAAGGTCTTGGCCGCGGCCTGGAAGTCGGGCAGCGCCAGCACCTCGGGCGGGATGTTGAAGCCCGCCATCGCCGGACCGGTGGCGTTCTCCTTGAGCGACAACAGGAATGCCGCGGCCTGGTCGAGTCCGGCGCGCATGGTCTTGATCTGTTCGACGACCTGATCGACGCCGTCGGCGACCTCTCGGCTGCCCTTGGCCGAGCGATCGGCACCCTGCTGGAGTTTGGTCAGGCTGTTCTGCGCACCGCCCGGGGAGTCGAGTCCCATCGTCCGCATCACGTGCGTCAGATTGGCGAAGGCATTGGTCAGCTTGGTCAGCGTTGCGTTGAGGGATTGCTTGTCCTGCAACGACTCAAGCTGCCCGGCGAGGTTGTTGATCTCCTCGATGGTTCCGTCGTTGCGAGCATCGACCAGACTCTGGAAGTGGCCTCGCGTCTCGGCGCAGGAGGGGTTGAGGTCGCAGACGACGTTGCCCTGCAACGCCATCAGCACCGGGCCGACCCAGGCGAACATATCCCTGGCGGCTGTGACGCTCACGCCCATGGAGTTGCCCAGCTCATTGATCTTGGTGACGAGTTTGGCCGCGACCTCGACGTTGCGCACCAACTGGTCTCCGCCGTACTCGCCCTTCAAGGCGCTGAAGGCGTCCACCATCCCCTGCACGCTGGTCGCGATCTGGCTGACCTGACCGCGCACGTCGGCCAAGCCGGTCGCCAGCGTGTCCGCGCCGCCGGCAAGCCGGTTGAGATCCTTCATCTTGTCCGAGATCATCGCCGAACCGCTGGCCAGCCGATCGCCGACGAGGCCGGCTTGGAAGGTGGCCCGAAACTCGTCCGGTACGACGCCGAACGGCCGGGTGATGCCGTTGACCATGGCGATACCGGGCAGTTGCCCGATGCGGCCCGCCATCTGCTCCAGATCCGCCAGCGCCCTCGGTGTCCGCAGATCGTGGGGAGAACGGACCAGGACGTAGGACGGGATGAACTGGTTGAGTTCGAAGTGGCGTTCCAGTGCGGCATACCCGATCGAACTCGGAGCAGTCCGTGCCACCGCTTTGCGATCGTCGTAGTTGAATCGGGCCCAGGCCGCGCAACCGGCCAGCAGGCCCAGCACCAGAAGGCTGGCCAACAGATGGGCAGCCGGCCGGCGCACGATCCGGATACCCGAACTCCGCCAGAACCGCGCGGTGAGTTCACGGCGCGGTGCGATCCAGCCGCGCGGTCCGGTCACCAGCAGGATGGCGGGAAGCAAGGTCACCGCGGCCAGGAACGCCGTCGCGACACCGATCGCAGATGACACGCCGACGGTGGAGAACACACCCATCCGCGCGAAACTGATCGCCAGGAAGGTGATGCCGATGGTCGCCGCCGAGGCGGCGATCACCTTCCCCACTGATACCAGCGCTGAAGCGACCGCATCGTCGGAACTCTCGCCGCGTCGCACGTAATCGTGGTAGCGACTGATCAGGAACACCGCGTAATCCGTTCCGGCACCGGCGATTATCGCGGTCAGCAGGATGATCGCCTGGTTGGAGACGCCCAGTCCGGTGGACTCCGAGACACCGGCGACCACCGACTGCGCGATCACCAGGGAGATGCCGATACCGGTCAGCGGCAGCAACATCGCGATCGGATTGCGGTACACCACAAGAAGCACGAGGAGCACCAGAACTGCGATCGCGATCTCTATCGGCCGTCGATCCCGTTCTCCGGCGACGGTGAGGTCGGCGGCGGTGGCCGCCGGTCCGGCCAGATGGACTTCCAGCTGACTGCCGGCGGTGCTCTGCCTGACCGCCTCCGACACCCGGTTGAAGGCGGCGAAGGACTGCGGGGTGCCCAGCGCACCGGCCAGGCCGACCGGCAGCACCCAGGATTTGTTGTCCTTACTCGTCAGGAACGACCGCAGCGCGGGTGTTCCGACGAAGTCCTGCATCATCACGACGTCGTGATCGCCGCGCAGCGCCTCGACGAGTTTGCGGTAGGTGGCCTCCTGTGCCGGACCGAGTCCACGCTCATCGGTGAGAACAACCAGGAGCAGATCGTCGGTGCCGGCTTCCTGGAAGGCCTTGGGCATCTGGCGGGCCGCCATGCTCGACGGGGCGTCGGCGGGCAGCATCGCCAGCGGGTGTTTCAGGGCCATCTGGTTGAGGCTGGGCAGCGACAGCGGCAGCACCACCGCCATCGCCACCCACAAGAGGATGACCGCCCAAGGCCGCCGCGCGACGAGATCGGCTAGCCGTCGCACGCCGGTCCCGCAGTTCCGGACACCGTGATGAGGTTCAAGAGCGGCCCCAGTCGCCAGCATCGGCGATCCGCTGGCACACCGATTTCATCGCGTCGATGTAGCGGGTGACCGACTTCTGGGCGATCGGGTTGTCCGGGAACAGCACCGACATCGCGGTGCCCTCCTCGTAACGGAAGATGTAGATGGTCAGCTGATAGCTGAATCTGCCGTCAGAATAGATGCCGATGTTGTTGGAGTAGCCCATATCGGCCGCCGCCAGTACGGCATTCAGCGGTGCCGCCCCGCCGTGCAGAAAATTCGACACCGGGAAGTTCGGGTGCGGGTGTTCCAGCCAGGGCGCAAGTTCCAGAACCTTGTAATACGGGACCCGGGCGAGATTGAGGCCGGAATCGAACGAGGTCTGCGCCGACCAGGCCGCTTCGGCGAAGGTGGTCGCGGCAATCGGGACGGTGACCGGGACCAGGCCGGTGAACCAGCCCTGGGTGGTGAAGCTGTCCGAGGTGCGACGGGTGTCGCGGGGGGTCAGGCCGTAATAGGTGGCCGCGCCGGTCAGCTCATGTTCGACCCTGGCGGTCGCGGCATAGAGACCGCCGACGAAGCGGACCCCCGCCGACGCGCACGCCTCCTCGAAGCGGGCGGTCTGATCGGCGTCGAGCAGCATCTCACCGACCATGTCGGCGACCGTCGGTTCGGCCGCGTTCCCCAGTGGCAGCGGGAACTCCGGCAGAGTGCCGTTGTTGTTCTCGGCAAACTCGATCCAGGCCCGGACTTCGGGCGAATCGAGGGTCAAATCGGCCAGCGCGGACCGCTCCTGGACGCAGAAATCGTCGAAACTGCCGGCGGCGGGAAGGGCCATCGGCTGGCCGGTCAGCATGAGCGAGGAATACATGCCGTGGGCCTCCAGCATGGTGATCCCGATCAGCGCGGCGTCCCCGTGGACGTGGTCGATGCTGGCGTAGAAATCAAAGTGATCCTCGCTCTGGACAATTCCGAAAGAAAAGCAGCCCCATTCGAGCGGACTGGGGATGTCGACGATATGTTTCTGGGCGTCTTCAACACTCATTTCACCGTGATCGACCGGCTCGAATTCAATATCGGTGGGGTCGGCGATGGTGTGCCGGACAATATCGCCCTCGCCTGAGTACTCAAACCAGCTGCGGTATGTGTCATGCCGGCGCAGATAGGCGTTAATCGCGTGGTTCATCGCGTCGATATCGCACTGACCAGGAACTTCGCAGGTGGCGATGATCTGTCGCGAATAGTCCAGTCCGGCGGCTTCCTGCCGGTGGACGCCACGAATGTGTTGGGATTGCATATAGCTGACCGGAACGGGACTAACCGGCGCCTGGCGTGCCTTTTCCAGTGCGGAATTCGTCGGATGCCAGGAAATCAGCACACCCGGGCTCGGCGTCCAATCCTCGATTGTGCCGATGGTGATCTTCCCGATGTGCACAACTACCCTTTCGACTTCTCCAACGGTCTGCCGCGGGCCGGAGGTACCGGTGGCCAAACCAACATAGCCTCTGTTGCTGTGGGGGTCGCGCGGTAAGGCCCGATAGGCCTTCGCGGGACCGCTCGAAGCGCGCTGTGCTGGGCCGCAGCGCCCCGATGGGGTACGGCCGCCGGCTGGGATCGAAATTAGCCACCCCAGCAACGCTCGTGCCATACTTGCGGGCGGGAGATTGAGCCGGCATCAACCGGCGGGAGACACCCCGGACCGACGCCCGTCGGAACCGGATCCGGATCTGAAGCGTTCTCCCGCAGGCACGAAACTTCACCGGCCGACGCGGGGAGCACAACCTCATGGCAAGTACCGAGCATCCGGCGGGGCAGACGCCCCGTTTCGCGATCATCGGGTACGCGGCGCGTCTGCCCGGCGCTTCCGACGCCGACCAGTACTGGGATGTGTTGAGCAGCGGCCGTGACGCGGTCTCGGAGATTCCGGCGGACCGCTGGGACGTCGATGAGTTCTTCGACCCGGACCCCTCCGCGCCCGGCAAGGTCGTGACGCGGCGCGCAGCGACCGTCGAGGATGCGACCGGGTTCGACGCCCCCTTCTTCGGCGTGTCGGCCCGCGAAGCCAATCTCATCGACCCGCAGCACCGTCTGCTGATGGAGACGGCCTGGCGCGCCGTCGAGCATTCAGGCACCTCGCCGGCGTCGCTGGCGAATACCCGCACCGGTGTGTTCGTCGGCTTGTCCACCCATGACTACCTGGGTATGGCCTCCGACGAATTGAGCTATTCGGAGGTCGACGCCTACCTGGCCATCGGTACGGCCGCAGCGGCCGGAGCCGGGCGGATCAGCTACCGGCTCGGCCTGCAGGGTCCGGCGGTCACCGTCGACACCGCCTGCAGTTCGTCGCTGGTCGCGATCCATCAGGCTTGTCAGGCGCTTCGTCTGGGTGAATGCGATCTCGCCCTCGCCGGAGGCGCCAACGTGCTGCTGAGCCCGGCGACCATGATCACCTTCTCGCAGTCCCGCATGCTGTCCCCGGACGGCAAGTGCAAGACGTTCGACGCAGCCGCCGACGGCTACGTGCGGGGTGAGGGGTGCGGTGTCGTGGCGATCAAGCGTCTCGAGGACGCGATTCGCGACGGCGACCGGATCCGGGCGGTTATCCGGGGCAGCGCGGTCAACCAGGACGGTGCGTCCGGCGGTCTGACCGTTCCCAACGGCGTCGCCCAGCAGCGGGTCATCACCGAGGCGCTGGAGCGCGCCGGTCTGACACCGGCCGATATCGACTACCTGGAGGCACACGGCACCGGCACCTCGCTGGGCGACCCGATCGAGGTTCAGGCGGCGGCGGCCGCGCTCGGCAAGGGCCGCGACGCCGGGCGACCGCTGCTGATCGGTTCGGCAAAGACCAACATCGGACATCTCGAGGCCGCCGCGGGCATCGCCGGCGTTCTCAAGGTTGTCCTGTCACTCGAAAATCAGGAACTGCCCAAGCATCTGCACTTCCGCAATCCGTCCCCGCATATTCCCTGGGACCGGATTCCGGTCCGGGTGGTCGATGAGGCGCGTCCCTGGAACCGCACCGACCGTCCCCGAATCGCGGGTGTCAGTTCGTTCGGCTTTTCCGGAACCAACGCACACGTCATCCTCGAGGAGGCGCCACAAGCGCCGGCCGTCAGCGCTTCGTACCCCACCGATGAACGCCGGTTCATGGTGCTGCCACTCTCCGCGCGCACCCCTGGCGCGCTGACCCAGACTGCGGAGAACTACCGCGATTGGCTGAGCGCGCACCCCGATGCCGCACTGGCAGACGTGTGCCTGACCGCAGGGGCGGGGCGGGCCCACTTCGAACACCGCGCGGCCCTCGTGGTGAATTCGACTGATTCGGCTCGCGAACTTCTCAGTGCCCTGGCCGACGAACGTCCCGCCGCAGGTCTGGTGCGCGGCGACAGCGCCGATGCGCCCAAGACCGCGTGGCTGTTCCCCGGACAGGGCAGCCAGTACGCCGGAATGGCCCGCGAACTGTTCGAGACCGAACCGGTCTTCGCCGAGACCATGACCCGGTGCGCCGAGGCGGTCGCGGACAAGCTCGAAAAGCCGCTGCTGGACATAATTTTCGACGCCGACGGCGGCGATACCCTCCAGCAGACCCGGCACGCCCAGCCCGCAATCTTCGCGGTCGAGATGGGCCTGGCCCGGCTGTGGCAGTCGTGGGGCTTCGAACCCGACGTGCTCATCGGCCACAGCGTCGGCCAGTACTCGGCGGCCTGTGTCGCCGGGGTGTTCAGTCTGGAGGACGGCGCCCGGTTACTGGCCGAGCGTGGCCGGTTGTTCGGCGACCTGCCCGCAGGCGGCCGGATGGCGGCGATCTTCGCCGACCCGGAGCGGGTCGAGCGTTTCACCGATGAGTTCCCGAGTCTGTCGGTCGCCGCGTACAACGGTGCCAACACCGTGCTGTCGGGTCCCGGAGCCGATCTTGAGAAGGCCGTCGCCCGGTTGACCGCCGACGGCGTGCGGTGCGACTGGCTCGACACCAGCCACGCCTTCCACTCCGCACTGCTGGACCCTGCACTCGACGCATTCGAGATCTACGCCGACGGGTTCAAGTTCAGTGCGCCGGAACGGATCCTGGTGTGCAACCGGACCGGAGCGGCACTCGGCCGCAATGCCACGCTCGACGGCTCGTACTGGCGCAGGCATGCGCGCCAGCCGGTCGAGTTCGCCAAGGGTGTGGCAACGCTGGCCGAACTGGGCTGCACCGTACTGCTGGAGGTCGGCCCGCAACCGGTGCTGACCGCGGCCGCACTGCGCGCATGGCCCGACCCGGCTACCGCGCCCAAGGCCATCCCGTCGCTGCGCCGCAACCGTTCCGATCACCGGCAGCTCACCGAGGCGGTCGCGGCCGCCTACACCGCCGGACATCTTCCCGACTTCGCCTCGCTGGCGCCGGAGGCCGCCCACAAGGTGGACCTGCCGACCTATCCGTTCCAGCACCGGCAGTACTGGTTCCGGGACAGGCAGTCCGCGATCTCCCCGAAACAGGACGACGCATCGCGCACCGAGGCGGTCCGGCTCCTCGAGGACGGCCGGATCGACGAACTGGCCGCTCTGTTGGACGGCGTGGGGCTCGCAGGGGCCAGCCAGAGCACTGCCGAGGTCCTGAAGAAGCTTGCCGCACAACACAACGGCCAACGCAACGCGCAGACCATCGCCGACGCCCGCTACGAGATCCGATGGGATGAGTCTGGCCAGTCATCGGCAACCGACGTCGGTGAGGGAACGGCGTGGCTGCTGATCGGTGACAACGACGCCGTGATGGCTCCGCTGACCGAGGCGCTCACCGCCCGCGGCCACCGGCACCGCGCGCTCGGATTGCCGGTCTCCGACGCCGACGAGGAACGACTGGTCGGCGAATTACGCGCCGCCGTCGAAGACGAACCCGGACTGCGCATCCTCAACGTCGGCGCCCTTGACGCGGCAGCGGACCGCGCCGGCGCCTCGTCGATGCGCTCGCTGCTGCGGATGCAGCACCGCGTTCTCGGCGGCACCCAACGGTTGTTCCGCGCGGCGTCCACCGCCGAACTGCGCGTGCCGATCTGGGTGGTGACGCGCGGCGCGCAGCACATCGCCGACACCGATACCGTGGCGCCCGAGCAGACCACACTCTGGGGTTTCTGTCGCGTCGCCGCACTGGAGTTCCCCCAGGTGTGGGGTGGTTTGGCGGACCTGTCCGGCGGTGGCGCCGACGACTGGCCGGAACTCATCCGCCGGATCGTCACCGCCGCACCCGGCGAGGATCAGATCGCATTACGCGAGACAGGCGTCCACGTTCCGCGACTGGTTCGCCGGACCGGCGCGCCCAATCCAGGCGCACTCGAATTGCGTTCCGATGCAACGTATCTGGTGACAGGAGGCCTCGGTTCGCTCGGACTCGAGATCGCCGGCTACCTGGCCGCGCACGGCGCGAGGCAACTGGTGCTGACCAGCCGGCGGGCGCCGGGTGAAGCGGCACAGCGGCAGATCGACGCGATGCGCGAACAGCACGGCTGCGAAGTCCGCACGGTGGCGGCCGATGTCGCCGACCCGCATGACGTCGCACGACTGCTCGCAGCCGTGCAGGACGAACTGCCGCCTCTGGCCGGCATCGTTCATGCCGCCGGCGAGAACAGCACCGTGACAATGGGCGCTCTCGACAGCACCGAGATGGACCGGGTCTTCGCCGGGAAGGTCTGGGGCGCCTGGTATCTCAGCGAGGCGATCGCCGACCTCAAGCTCGATTTCTTCCTGACCACCTCATCGATCTCGTCGGTGTGGGGAAGCTTCGGGCAGAGCGCATACGCGGCTGCCAACGCCTTCCTCGACGGCCTGACCTGGCGGCTGCGCGAGCAGGGCCTGCCCGGCGTCAGCGTCAACTTCGGACCGTGGTCGGCGGGGATGGCCGATCCGGAGGCACGGGCGCAACTGGAGCGTCGCGGCGTGCGCACGCTGTCGCCGGCCGATGCCCTGGCCGGAATGGCCGACGTCATGGCCGGCGCAGGATCGACAACCCCCGAGGCGGTCGTGGCGCGGGTCGACTGGTCCCGCTTCCTGCCGATCTATCTGCAGACCGGCCGCCGGGCGCTGCTGGCCGAGGTGGCCCGCGAGGTGCCCGAGTCGATGTCGGCCGCGCCGGACTCGACAGCGAGCACCCGACTGGTCGCCGAACTCACCGCCGCGCCGGTGCAGCAGCGCAAGAAACTGGTCCTGGAATACCTGCGCGACGCCGTAGCCGAGGTGACGCGGGTCGATTCAGCCGAGATCCGTGAGGAGGCCGGATTCTTCGACCTCGGGATGGACTCGCTCATGGCCGTGGAACTGCGGCGCCGGCTGGAGCAGGCCGTGGGCGCCGAACTGCCGGTGACGCTGGCGATGGACTACCCGCGGATCGCCGACGTGGCCGACTATCTACTCAGCGATGTGCTGCGCCTCAACGAGCGCGAGGGCGTCAAGACCGCGCTTCAGCCGGCCTCGCTGTCCGGTTCGGCGACCGACGAGCCGATCGCGATCATCGGCTTCGCCTGCCGCTTCCCCGGCTCGCCGGATCCGGACGCGTACTGGGATGTGCTCTCGCACGGCGTGGACACCATCCGGGAGATCCCCGAGGACCGCTTCGACATCGACGAGTTCTACGACCCCGATCAGCAGACGCCGGGCAAGATCTACACCCGCAGCGGTGGATACCTGGAGAGCATCGACGGTTTTGATCCGGAATTCTTCGGAATCTCCCCACGGGAAGCATTGTGGATCGATCCACAACAGCGCCTGATGCTCGAAATCGCCTGGGAGGGACTGGAAAGAGCCGGGTACTCCCCCGCGTCGCTACGCGGAAGCCGTACCGGTGTTTTCGTCGGCGTGGCCGCCAACGAGTATTCACTGTTGCTGTCCAACGATTCGGTGGAAAGCCTGGAGGCGCATTTCATCACCGGCAACGCACTCAATGCGATCTCCGGCCGAGTGGCCTTCACCCTCGGTCTGGAAGGACCGGCGGTCGCGGTGGACACCGCATGCAGTTCCTCGCTGGTCGCCGTCCATCAGGCGAGTCAGGCACTGCACTCCGGCGACTGCGATATGGCCCTGGCCGGTGGCGTCAACGCTCTGCTGAGCCCGGCTTCCACCGTCGCCGCCTCCCGTGCCCGGATGCTGTCCCCGGACGGCCGCTGCAAGACCTTCGACGCGGCCGCCGACGGTTACGCGCGCAGCGAGGGTTGCGGCGTGCTGATCCTCAAGCGGCTCAGCGACGCCCAACGCGATGGTGATCAGATCCATGCGGTCATCCGCAGCACGGCGGTCAATCAGGACGGCGCATCCAGCGGCCTGACGGTGCCCAACGGCGGCGCGCAGCAACGGCTTATCCAGGCGGCGCTGAACCGTGCCGGCCTGCGCGGCGGCGATGTCGACTACCTCGAGGCGCACGGCACCGGCACGCCACTCGGCGACCCGATCGAGGTCCAGGCGGCCGCCGCGGTCTACGGGGCCGACCGTGACCCGAACCGGCCACTGCTGATCGGTTCGGCGAAGACCAACCTGGGTCATCTTGAATCCGCAGCAGGCGTGGCCGGTCTCATCAAGGTCGTGCTGTCAATGGAGCACGAACTCCTGCCGCAGAACCTGCACTTCCACAACCCTTCCTCGCACATCCCGTGGGATTCCCTGCCGGTTCACGTCGTCGATCAGCCAACCGCGTGGCCTGCCGGCGACCGGCCGCGACGGGCCGGGGTCAGTTCGTTCGGCTTCACCGGCACCAATGCCCATGTGCTGATCGAAGAAGCGCCTCAGGTGATCGACGAGGCCGGCGACGAGACGGCCTCGACCGCCCCCGCTGCGGAAAGTGGCCTCTCACAACTACTTCCGATGTCGGCACGCTCGGCCCAGGGCCTGGCGGCACTGGCCCAGCGCTACGCCGACTGGCTGGCGGAGCATCCCGAGGCATCACTCGAGGATGTCTGTTTCACGGCCGGGGTGGGCCGCTCACACTTCGAGCACCGCGCCGCAGTCGTCGCCGATTCGGTGCACGAGGCCCGTCTGCTGCTCGACGATCTCATCGAGAACCGCCAGCGACCGGGCGTCCAACGCGCAGAGTGCGGCGACCCACCGACCACCGCGTGGTTCTTCCCCGGTCAAGGCAGCCAGTACCCGGGGATGGCACGGGAACTGTTCGACACCGAACCGGTGTTCGCCGACACGGTCCGGCGCTGCGCGCAGGCCGTGGACCCGATACTGCCGAGGCCGTTGCTGGAGGTGCTGTTCTCGACCGACCGCGATGCCGCGGAAACGCTGCGCAACACCGCATTCGCGCAACCCGCGATCTTCGCCGTCGAGATGGGACTGGCCCGGCTGTGGCAGTCCTGGGGCGTCGAGCCCGACGTCGTTCTGGGCCACAGCGTCGGTCAGTACGCCGCCGCCTGTGTGGCCGGGGTGTTCAGCCTCGAGGACGGCGCGCGGCTCATCGCCGAGCGTGGCCGGCTGTTCGGCAGCCTGCCCGCCGGTGGCCGGATGGTTGCGGTGTTCGCCGATCCAGAGGTTGTGGAAAGGGCCGCGGACGGATACCCGCGGGTGTCGGTGGGCGCCTACAACGGTCAGAACACGGTGCTGTCCGGGCCCGGTGCGGACCTCGAGGAGATCGTCGCCGCGTGCAGCGAGGACGGCACCCGCTGCACCTGGCTGGAGACCAGCCATGCCTTCCACTCCGAACTGCTCGATCCCGTTCTCGACGAGTTCGAGTCCTTCGCCAAGCGATGCGACTTCGCGGTGCCGACCCTGCCCCTGGTCTGCAACCGGACCGGCGCGGTGCTCACCGCCGAGACTCCGATGGACGCGCAGTACTGGCGCCGGCATTCGCGCCAGCCGGTGCAGTTCACCGAAAGCGTGCGCACCGTGGCCGCACTGGGAGTGTCGGTCCTGATGGAGATCGGCCCGCAGCCGATCCTGACCGCGGCCGCACTGCAGAGCTGGCCCGAATCCTCGGTCACGCCGCGCGCGATCGTCTCCCTGCGCAAGGGCACCGGCGCACAGCGGCAGATCACCGAGGCGCTGGCCGCGGCCTACGTCAGCGGACACCGCCCGGATTTCGCCGCTCTGCACCACGGCACCGCGCATCACCATGCGCACAAGCTGGAGCTGCCCACCTATCCGTTCCAGCGGCGCCGCTACTGGCCGAAGGCCTCCGTCGCGACGGCCACCGGCGCCGACGGCATCCGGCTGTCCGGAATCCTGGGCAGCGCCAAGGACCTCGCCTCCGGCGACACCGTGTACACCACCGTGCTGTCGGTCAAAACCCAGCCGTGGCTGGCACACCACGTCATCTACGGCACGGTCGTGGTTCCGGGAGCCACCTACGCGACCATGGCGCTGGCTGCCGCGGGAGCACCGGCCCGGGTCAAAGACGTGTTCTTTTACGAGCCGATCATCCTGCCGGAGAAGGCTTCTCGCGAAGTTCAGCTGACCATGCATCCCCTTGAGGCCGGCAGTGGCTGGAAGTTCCAGGTGCACAGCCGTCCCCACGGCGTGCGCGACGCCGAGTGGTCGCTGAACGCCGACGGCAGTGTGATCACCGGTGCGGATGACGAGCAGCCCACGCCCGAAGCCGTCGACGAGGCCGTCGAGAAGCTCAACCGGATCAATCCGCAGCAGCTGTTCGACACCTTCAACGACATGGAACTCGCCTGGGGACCCACTTGGGCGACGTCACTGAAGTCACTGTGGGTCGGCACCGGGGACATGGCCGGCGAGGCGATCGGCGATGTGTCCGTCGGCGACGAACTGGCTGAGCATCTGGGCAGCGAGCCGGTGCACCCCGTACTACTCGACCTGTGCACCGGCGTGGCCTTCCCGGCCTTCCCCGCGCTGCTCGCCGCGGAGCAGGGCGTGGCCGATCTGTTCCTGCCGCTGCGCTACGGGCAGGTCGAATTGCGCGAGCGGATGCCCAAGCGCTTCTGGTGCCGGGCACGCTGGCACGCCGGCAGCCTCGATGGCGAGACGCAGGTCTTCGACATCGATTTCGTGGACCGCGAGGGCAGACGCCTCGGTGGGATCAGCGAGTTCACCGTCAAACGCGCGCCGCGGGAGGCCCTGCTGCGCGGACTGGGCGGCGACACCACCCGACTGCTCTACACGGTGGGCTGGCATGAGGCGCCGGCCCCGGCGGCGGACGGTGACGCCGGCGCCGACGGCACCTGGCTGGTGTCTGGTTTCGACACGCTCGAGGCCGGATTGCCGACGGCCGTCATACCGGATCCCGCGGCCGGCCGGCAGGCCTGGCAGCGCGCCTTCGCCGAGGCCGCCGAGCGCGGCGCGCCGGTCACCGGAATCGTCTGGCGGAGCACGACCCGGCCCAACACCGGCGAGTCCACCAGCGAACTCGCCGCGCGGCTGGAGACCGAACTCACCGGCCTGCTGGGCGCGGTGCACAGCGCCCTCGCCGAACAGAAGCTCAGTCTCACCGGAGGGTTGTGGATCATCACCGAACGGGCGGTGGCCACCGAGTCCGGCGAGCAGGTCGATCCGGTGCAGGCCGCGCTGTGGGGCCTGGGCCGCACGATCATCGCCGAGCAGCCGACGCTGCGTTGCCGGCTGGTGGACTGCGATTCGTTCGACGAATCGACGAACTGGCTGGCCGGTGCTCTCGGCGGAGCTGTCGTCGAGCCGGAAATGGCTGTGCGGCAAGGAAAATTTCTGGTTCCGCGGCTGCTGCACTGGGCCCGCAGCGGGCAGCTTCCGATTCCCCGCAGCGACGACTACGTGCTGGCGCCGACTGAGCGCGGTGCGATCGACAATCTGCGCCTCGTCGAGGCCGAAGTGCCGCCGCCGGGCGCCCATGAGGTACAGATCCGGATGGAGGCCGCCGGCCTGAACTTCCGCGACGTGCTCAACGTCCTTGGCCTGTATCCGGGCGATCCCGGTCCGATCGGTGGCGACCTGTGCGGTGTCGTCACCGAGATCGGTTCGCAGGTCACCGGATTCCAGGTCGGGCAGCGGGTCATGGGTTTCATGCAGGGCGCATTCGCCAGCAGGATCAACGTGCCGGCGCTTCTGCTGGCTCCGGTTCCGGACGGGATCGACCCGGTCGGCGCGGCCACCATCCCGGCCGCCGCACTCACCGCGCGCCTGGCCTTCGACTGGGCGAAGCTCAAGCCGGGTGACAGGGTGCTCATCCACGCGGCCAGCGGCGGTGTCGGACTGGCGGCGATCCAACTTGCACGCCAGTGCGGAGCGACGGTCTTCGCCACCGCCAGCGCCTACAAGCGCCCGACGTTGCGCGAGATGGGCGTGCAGTACGTCTATGACTCGCGGACAACGGAATTCGCCGATCAGATCCTCGCCGACACCAACGGCGAGGGCGTCGACGTGGTGCTCAACAGCCTGACGAACGAAGGTTTCGTCGAGGCCACTGTCCGGGCCACCGCCCGGGGCGGCCGATTCGCCGAGATCGCCAAGCGCGACATCTGGACACCCGAGCAGATGGGTGCGGCCCGTCCTGACATCGACTACGGCATCATCGCGCTGGACGCCACCACGCTCAACGATCCACACCACATCCAGCGCCTGATGCTGGAGGTGTCTGAGGGGATGGCCCGCGGCGAATGGACGCCGGTGCCGGCCGAGGTCTATCCGATCACCGAGGCCAAGTCCGCGTTCCGTCGTATGCAGCAGGCCCGCCACATCGGCAAGATCGTGTTGCAGATGCCCAAAGGGCTGCAGCCTCGCAGCGACCGGACCTATCTGATCACCGGCGGCCTCGGCGCACTCGGTCTGCACACCGCGGCCCACCTCGCTCAGCTCGGCGCCGGCGACATCGTGCTGACCAGTCGCCGCGCCGCGGACGCCGGTGCGCAACAGGCCATCGATGCGATCACCGAACGTTTCCACTGCCGGGTGCACGTCTTCTGTGCCGACGTCGGCAACGAAGCCGAGCTGACCGATCTGCTGGCGAGGATTCGCACCGAGTTGCCGCCGCTGGGTGGTGTGGCACACCTGGCCGGTGTGCTCGATGACGCGCTGTTACCGCAGCAGGACCTGGATCGGTTCCGGAAGACTCTGGGGCCCAAGGCTTTCGCCGCGCATCATCTGCACCGGCTGACCGAGGACGACGACCTGGAGTTCTTCATTCTCTACTCGTCGGCCTCGGCTGTTCTCGGCTCGCCGGGCCAGGCGAACTACGCCTGCGCCAACGCGCTACTCGACGGCCTGGCCGCTCAGCGCCGTGCACAGGGGCTGCCGGCTACCGCCATCAACTTCGGCCCGTGGGGCCGCGGCGGTATGGCCAGCTCACAGGTGGTGATCGCGAATCTCAACGCGCAGGGCATGATGCCGCTCGAGCCGACGGCCGCGCTGGCCGCGCTCGGCGAGGTGGTCCGGCACGGAACCGGACAGGCCACCGTGCTCAAGGCCAACTGGCAGCGCGCAGCCAAGATGTTCGGCGGCTCCCGCCCGCCGCTGCTGGACAACGTGCTGCCGCGCGGTGATGCCGAGGCCTCCGGGGACAGCGAACTGCTGCGGCAGCTTCAGGAGATTCCGGTGGCGGCACGCGCAGCGTTCATCACCGAATTCCTGCAGCGGGAGGTGCAGGGATTCCTACGGCTCGCGCAGCCGCCGGCTGCCACCAGCCGGTTCCTGGACCTGGGCACCGACTCGCTCATGGCGGTCGAACTTCGCAACCGCCTGTTCGGGCAATTCGGCGGCAAGTTCGACATCAGCCCGACGGCGGTATTCGACTACCCGACGATCGGGGAACTCGCCGAACATCTGGTCTCCCAGCTGCCCGAGTCGGAACCGGGCGCACCCGCCGCCGCGGAGTGATCACACCCGGCTGAACAGCGAGAAGGCTGATATCGGCGGCTCCACCGGCCTCCCAACCCACCGCTGGGTTGATAAGCCGTTTGAGCTGGATCACACTTGTTTGCGTTCTTGTTACCGACCGGTATAGTTAAGCAGGTTACTGGTGGGTAACTTAGACCGAGTACCCAACCCAAATAGGTGGCGTTTCCATCGAGGAGGAATTGTGGGCCACTACAAGAGCAACGTGCGCGATCAGGTGTTCAACCTGTTCGAGGTGTTCGGCGTCGACAAGGCACTGGGCCAGGGCACTTTCAGCGATCTCGACGTGGACACCGCCACCGAGATGCTCGGAGAGATGGCCCGACTGGCCGAGGGACCGATCGCCGACTCGTTCGTCGAGGGCGACCGCAACCCGCCGGTCTTCCACCCCGACACCCACACGGTGACCCTGCCCGAGCCGTTCAAGAAGTCCGTCAAGGCCTTCATCGACGGCGGCTGGGACAAGGTCGGCCTGATCGAACTGCTCGGCGGCGTGCCGGCTCCCAAGGCACTGCTGTGGGCGCTGCACGAGCACGTGCTCGGCGCCAACCCGGCGGTGTGGATGTACGGCGGCGGCGCCGGCTTCGCCTCGATCGTCTACCACCTCGGCACCGAGGAGCAGAAGAAGTGGGCGGTGCTCGCCGCGGAGCGCGGCTGGGGCTCCACCATGGTGCTGACCGAGCCGGACGCCGGCTCCGATGTCGGCGCCGGCCGCACCAAGGCGGTCCAGCAGGCCGACGGGTCGTGGCACATCGACGGTGTGAAGCGATTCATCACCTCGGCCGATTCCGACGACCTGTTCGAGAACATCATGCATCTGGTGCTCGCCCGCCCCGAGGGCGCCGGACCGGGCACCAAGGGCCTGTCGCTGTTCATCGTTCCGAAGTTCCACTTCGATCCGGAGACCGGCGAACCGGGTGAGCGCAACGGCGCCTTCGTCACCAACGTCGAGCACAAGATGGGCCTGAAGGTCTCGGCCACCTGTGAGCTGACCTTCGGTCAGCACGGCATTCCCGCCGTCGGCTGGCTGGTCGGCGAGGTGCACGAGGGCATCGCGCAGATGTTCGACGTCATCGAGCAGGCCCGAATGATGGTGGGCACCAAGGCCATTGCCACGCTGTCGACCGGTTACCTCAATGCGCTCGAGTACGCGAAATCGCGGGTTCAGGGTGCCGATCTGACCCAGATGACGGACAAGACCGCACCGCGCGTCACCATCACCCATCACCCCGACGTCCGTCGCAGCCTGATGACCCAGAAGGCGTACGCCGAAGGTCTGCGTGCGCTGTACCTGTTCACCTCCACGTATCAGGATCCCGAGGTGGCCAAGGCGTTGCACGACGTCGACGCCAACCTGGCGATGCGGGTCAATGACCTGATGCTGCCGATCGTCAAGGGTGTCGGCTCGGAGCAGGCCTACGCCAAGCTCACCGAGAGTCTGCAGACATTCGGCGGCTCGGGCTTCCTGCAGGACTACCCGATCGAGCAGTACATCCGTGACGCCAAGATCGACTCGCTGTACGAGGGCACCACGGCCATCCAGGCGCAGGACTTCTTCTTCCGCAAGATCGTCCGGGACAAGGGCCAGGCGCTGGCCCACGTCGCCGGTCAGATCGACGAGTTCGTGCGCAACGAGTCCGGCAACGGACGGCTCAAGACCGAGCGGGCCCTGCTGGCCAAGGCTCTGGAGGATGTCCAGGCCATGGCCGCCACGCTGACCGGCTACCTGATGGCCGCACAGGAGGATCCCAAGAGCATCTACAAGGTGGGCCTGGGTTCGGTGCGCTTCCTGATGAGCGTGGGCGATTTGGTCATGGGCTGGCTGCTGTTGCGTCAGTCGACCGTTGCGATGGCGGCCCTGGACGCCGGCGCCGCCGGTGCGGACCGTTCGTTCTACGAGGGCAAGATCGCCGCCGCGTCGTTCTTCGCCAAGAACTACCTGCCGCTGCTGACCGGCACGCGCCAGGTGATCGAGGCACTGGACAACGAGGTCATGGAACTCGACGAGGCCGCGTTCTAAAAAGGCGCGAAACGGCGGCCCCGGGACTTCGGTCCCGGGGCCGCTTTTTTTGACCGACGGATGACCTTCGGCACCATCACGGTGCCGGAGATTTCGCTAACGTGCAGGTGTGACAGCGCCCCAGAACAAGGGTCCGCTCGCAAACGTCATCGGACCGTTCACGAAGGCGGGTGGGTACTACGCCCGGTCCTGGGGTGCCTACCTGGGCGGCACACGCAATGAACTGCCGGTCGCCCGGCCCACTCTGTCACTGGCCACCCACGCACTGCGTGACGAACTGGTTCTGGTCGGGTTGTTGTGGAAACGCCCGCTCAGCGATCCCACCGCATACCAGCGGATCAACGGCGAGGTCGAAGCAGCGATCGAGTTCTACGGCCGCAACGGCTGGCTGAAGAAGCCGGAGGGTTTCTTCACGGCTCCACCGCCGCCCGAGGACGTCACTACCCGAAAGTTCACCAGCCGCAACCGAACTCACGAACGGCTGGTCTTCGACAGCGGCTATTCCCCGCATCCCGGCGAACCCGGCGCCGACCGGTGGATGAGCTACACCGGAAATCACCGCGAGTACGCGCTGATGCTGAGGCATCCTGAGCCGCGGCCCTGGCTGGTCTGCGTTCACGGCACCGAGATGGGCCGGGCCGGGCTGGACATGACCCTGTTCCGGGCCTGGCATCTGCACGAGGACCTCGGCCTCAACGTCATCCTGCCGGTGCTGCCCATGCACGGTCCGCGCGCCAGGGGACTGCCCAAAGGGGCGGTGTTCCCGGGCGAGGATGTGATGGACGACGTCCACGGGACGGCCCAGGCGGTATGGGACGTCCGGCGGGTGATCGCCTGGATACGCGTGCAGCAGCCCGGCGCCCGAATCGGGTTGAACAGCATCTCGCTCGGTGGCTACATCGCCGCCCTGGTCGCCAGCCTCGAGGACGACCTGACCTGTGCCGTGCTGGGGGTGCCGCCCTCCAATCTGGTCGAACTGCTCGGCCGGCACTCCGGCCTGGCCCGGAGTGATCCGCGGCAGGCCACCCTGGAACTGGCGAGGCCGATCGGCCGGATGGTCTCGCCGCTGTCACTGAAACCCAAAGTGCCGCAGGGTGGCCGGTTCATCTACGCCGGTGTCGCCGATCGCATCGTGCATCCACGGCAACAGGTGATGCAGCTGTGGGAACACTGGGGACGGCCCGATATCGGCTGGTACCGCGGCGGACACACCGGGTTCTTCGAGGCCCGGCCAGTGCAGCGTTACGTCGACGCCGCGCTGGTTCAATCGGGCCTCGTTTACGGCTGAAACCAGGGATTGCCCCGTGCCACCGCCGGGTCGGGGGGATTAGACGGCAACACGGAGCTATCCGGGTTCTGGTTTACCCGTAGCGGTAGCCCGTCAAACACCTCACGCCTCGAGGATGGCGGTGACGCCTTGACCGCCGGCCGCGCAGATCGAGATCAATCCGCGAACCGGCTGTCCGGTCAGCGCCTTCTTCTCAGCCAGTTGTTTGGCGAGCTGGGCCACGATGCGACCACCCGTCGCGGCGAAGGGGTGGCCGGCGGCCAGCGACGAGCCGTTCACATTGAGCCGGGTGCGGTCGATCGAACCGAGGGCCGAACTCAGGCCGAGCCGCTGGTTGCAGTATTCGTCGGACTCCCAGGCCTTCAGATGAGCCAGCACCACCGAGGCGAACGCCTCATGGATCTCGTAGAAGTCGAAGTCCTGCAGGGTCAACCCGTTACGCGCCAGCAGACGGGGCACCGCGTAGGTGGGCGCCATCAGCAGACCATCATGGCCGTTGACGTAGTCCACAGCGGCGGTCTCGGAATCGACGAAATATGCCAGTGGAGTCAGTGAGTGCCGCGCCGCCCAGTCCTCGGAGGCGAGCAGTGCCACTGAGGCGCCGTCGGTCAGCGGGGTGGAATTGCCGGCGGTCATGGTGGCATCGCCGCCCTTGACGCCGAAGACCGGCTTGAGCTTCGCCAGTTTCCCGGCACTGGAGTCGGCGCGAAGGTTGTTGTCGCGGTAGAGACCGAGGAACGGCGTCACCAGGTCGTCGAAGAACCCGCGGTCATAGGCCGCCGTCATATTGCGGTGACTGGTCGCGGCCAACTCGTCCTGGTCGACCCGTTTGATACCCATCTGCCGGGCGGTGACCGCGGCGTGCTCGCCCATCGACAGGCCGGTCCGCGGTTCGCCATTGGTGGGGATCTCCACCCC
Organism: uncultured Mycobacterium sp.; assembly: GCA_964344085.1. Lineage (GTDB taxonomy): Bacteria > Actinomycetota > Actinomycetes > Mycobacteriales > Mycobacteriaceae > Mycobacterium. Next base: position 66,149 of record CAYFMA010000001.1, on the reverse strand, counting down.
GACGGCAGCGGGCAACCGGCCCGCCAATTTGAGCCGATCGACGTTCGACGTCGAACGGCGCAAGGCCAGCAGTGCACGACGGAGGTTGTCGCCCAACCCGATCGGCGCATCCGAGGTGGTGTCGACACCGCCTGCCGCGGCCACCTCGTAGCGGCCGCGGGCGATTCCGTCGGCGGCGGCGATGGCGGACTGCAGACCCGTGCCACAGGCCTGCTGCAGATCGAAGGCCGGCGTGTACGGCGACAGCGAACTGCCCAGCACACATTCACGCATGAGGTTGAAGTCGCGACTGTGCTTGAGCACCGCGCCGCCGATCACCATGTCGAGACGTTCGCCCTGAAGTCCGAACCGTTCCGCCAGACCGTTGAGAACAGCGGTGAACATGTCCTGGTTTGATGCCTCGGCATAGGCGGTATCCGATCGTGCGAATGGAATGCGATTTCCGCCCAGCACGGCCACCCTGCGTTCAGTTGCCATCCACTCATACTACGCATCCTTCTTACTCTGGAGTAAGTTCGATTCATGGCCTCCGATCTGTTGTCCACCGTGATCAACTCCGCCCCGGGATCGTTTCTCGCCAAGCAGTTCGGCATGCCTGCACCGGAGACGTTGCGCCGTTACCGGCCCGGTGATCCGGCAATGGCCGGTTCGCTGCTGATCGGCGGCGAGGGCCGCCTCGCCGAACCGGTCCGACTCGCCCTGGCAGGCGACTACGACATCGTCGGCAACAACCTCGGCGGCCGGTGGGCCGACACTTTCGGGGGTCTGGTGTTCGACGCGACGGGCATCACCCAACCCACCGGACTGCGCGCGCTGTATGAGTTCTTCACACCGTTACTGCGAAACCTCGGACCGTCGGGCCGGGTGGTCGTCCTGGGCACGAGTCCGGACGAAGCCGCGAGTACCGATGAACACATCAGTCAGCGCGCACTGGAGGGATTCACCCGCTCACTCGGCAAGGAATTGCGCCGCGGTGCCACCGTCGCACTGGTCTACGTCTCCCCCGCCGCCAAGCCGGGTGCCACCGGATGCGAATCCACGCTGCGTTTCATCCTGTCCGGCAAGTCGGCCTACGTCGACGGACAGGTGTTCCGGGTCGGCGCGGCCGACTCGGCGCCTCCGGCCGACTGGGACAAGCCGCTGGCCGGAAAGGTAGGCATCGTCACCGGCGCCGCGCGCGGAATCGGCGCCACCATCGCCGAGGTGTTCGCGCGGGACGGCGCGCAGGTGGTGGCGATCGACGTCGAACAGGCCGGCGACGCCCTGGCCCAGACCGCCGCCCGAGTGGGCGGCACCGCGCTGGCACTGGATGTCACCGCGGTCGACGCCGTCGAACGGATCACCGCGCATCTGGCCGACAACCACGGCGGCCGGGCCGACATCCTGGTCAATAATGCCGGCATCACCCGGGACAAGCTGCTCGCCAATATGGACGACGCCCGCTGGGACGCGGTGATGGCGGTGAATCTGCTTGCGCCGCTTCGGCTCAGCGAAGGTCTGGTCGCCAACGGCAGCATCGGCGAGGGCGGCCGGATCATCGGACTGTCGTCCATGGCGGGGATAGCCGGTAACCGCGGCCAGACCAATTACGCCGCCACCAAGGCCGGCATGATCGGCGTCACCGAGGCGCTGGCGCCCTCGCTGGGTGAGAAGGGCATCACCATCAACGCGGTGGCACCCGGTTTCATAGAGACGGCGATGACGGCGGCGATTCCGCTGGCCACCCGCGAGGTCGGCCGCCGCCTCAATTCGCTTTTCCAGGGCGGCGAACCGGTGGACGTCGCCGAGACCGTCGCCTACTTCGCCAGTCCGGCGTCGAACGCGGTGTCGGGCAATGTGATCCGGGTGTGCGGCCAGGCCTGGCTGGGGGCCTGACAAAGATGGCAGGCGGTCTGCTCAACATGGCCCGCGCCGCGGCCGGGTCGTTGCCGTTCATCCCCCGCGGTGATCGGCTGCCCGAACGCACCATCAGGGTCGACGACGTGCCGATCGATCGCGCCAACGTCGCGGCCTACGCGGCGTGCACCGGCCTCCGGTACGGCGACGCGGTGCCGTTGACCTACCCGTTCGTGCTCACCTATCCGACGGTGATGGAATTGGTCACCGGGTTCGACTTCCCCTTCGCCGCCGTCGGCGCGGTGCACATGGAGAACCGGATCACCCGGCACCGTCAGATCGCGGTGACCGACACAGTCCGGGTCTCGGTGCATGCCGAGAACCTTCGCGAACACCGCAGGGGCCTGCTGGTCGACGTGATCAGCCGGGTGTCGGTCGGCACCGAAGCGGCATGGGATCAGGTCACCACGTTCCTTCATCAGCAGCGCACCAGCCTCTCCGGCGAACCCAAGCCGCAGCCGCCCAAACAGCCGAAACTGCCGCCTCCCAACACGATCCTGCGCGTCACCGGCCGCCAGATCCGCCGCTACGCCTCGATCGGCGCCGACCACAATCCGATCCACACCAGCATGCTGGGAGCGAGATTGTTCGGCTTCCCGAAGCCGATCGCACACGGAATGTTCAGCGCTGCAGCGGTTCTGGCCAATATCGAGGGCAGGATTCCCGATGCGGTCCGCTACGACGTCAAGTTCGGCAAGCCGGTGTTCCTGCCGGCCGCCCTCGGTGTCTACATCGACGCGACCGGCTCACCCCAGCATGAGGGTTGGGACATCAGCTTGCGGAACCTGACGAAGGGTTATCCGCACCTCACCGGGTCGGTGCGGGCGCTCCCTTGAGCCCTCGCCAGAACAGGTTGATCAGCAGTTCGGAGGCTTCGGCGACGTCGGCGTCACCGACGCTGACCCGGGCGGCGACCGCCTCACCGGCGCCCACCAGGGCGACAGCCATCATGTGGAAGTCGCTGTCTGGCGCCGGATCGCGGGTGCCGGACTCCAGCAACCGGGCGACCATGTCGATGATCTTCTCGCGACCCTCCCGCACCGTGTGGGCGAAAGCCTGCGAACTGGTGGCCTGGGTGTAGAGCACGATCCACGAGGCGCGGTTGGCGTCGATGTACTGCAGCACCGAAACGATGGTGCGGCGCAACAGCTCCCGCGGACTGAGGTTGGTGTCGATATCGGCGCCCACCGACTCGATGAAGCGGCCCAGTTCACGGCTGAGGCAGGCGGCGAACAGTTCCTCCTTCGAGCCGTAATACAGGTAGAGCATGGGCTTGGAGATCTGCGCCTGCGCAGCGATGACGTCCATCGACGTCTCGTGATAGCCGTTGACCGAGAACATCTGCACGGCGGCGTCGAGCATCTGCTGCTCTCGGACCGCACGCGGCAACCTTTTGGTGCCACCTGCTCCGCCTGACATCAGAGAGCTAGCCGCCGCAGCGCGCGCTGGTGCCCTTGATGCCCGCCAGCCGAAGAACCGAACCCTCGACGGCCTGCATCGACAACTCGCCACCGCCCACCGCCTTCTCCAGACGGTCGAGCACGGCGGGCACCTCGTCGGTGGTGATCCACAGCGCCTCGTCGATACCGGCCTGGAGTGAACGCAGCACGGCTTCGGCGACGCCGTAGCGCGATGAGATCGCGGCCATGCTGGACAAGTCGTCGGAGAAGATCACCCCGTTGAAGCCGGGACCGCCGTAACCGCCGCTGCGCAACAGGTTGACCGCGGCGGGGCTGAGGCTGGCCGGCATCGTCCCGGTGAGACCGGGCACCTCGAGGTGACCGATCATCACCGCGACCGGGGCCTCGGCGGTCAGGGTGCGGTACGGCACCAGGTCACTGTTCATCAACTCCGACAGCGGCGGAGTGCTGACCGCGCCGGCGGTGTGTGAATCACCCGAGCCGTGGCCGTGGCCGGGAAAGTGCTTGAGCACCGGCAGCACACCGGCGTCGCGCAGGCCGCGGGCGTAGGCGCCTGCGTAGGCCGTCACGGTGGCCGGGTCGTTGGAGAAGGACCGGTCACCGATCACGGTGTCGGCACCCTGGTTGGACACGTCGACCACGGGGGCGAAGTCGACGGTGATTCCCAACCCGCGCATCTGCCGGCCGCGAGCCAGGGCGATCCCGTAGACCTGATCGACGGTCTGGGTCTGGGCCAGCGTCCGTGCGGCGGGCTGAGAACCGATGATCGACGCCAGCCGGGACACCCGGCCACCCTCCTCATCGACACTGACGGCCAGCGGCAGCGGCCCGACGTTGCCGATATCGGCCAGCGTCCCGTCGCTGAGCATCGACAGGTCGGTCCAGCTGCCGATCATGATGCCGCCGACATGGGAGGCGCCCACCACGGCGCGGGCGTCGGCCGAATTGCGCACGCCGACCATCAGCAACTGTGCCAGCTTGTCGCGGGTCGACATCGCGGCCAGATCACCGCAGAACGGTTTGGCCGGTGCGGCCGGAACCTGGATCGGGCCGGCCATCGGTGTGACCGGACTCTGCGCGGAGCTCACCTGGTCCGAGGACTGGGATTGCGTCGCGGGCGCCGAGCACCCGGCGATCATCAGCGGAAGAGCCGCGCAGGCCGCGAGAGAGCGGAGAGTGACCATCCGGACATGCTTGCACGGCGTACGGCTGAGTCCAACCGGCAGCACTGCCCGTGCTAGGTTGACCAGCAGGGATCGACCCTGGATTGCTGTGCGAGAGGAGCCGCTATGACCCGCTTCGTGGTGCCGGCGGCCGCCAGCGTCCTGGTCGGACTCCTTCTCGGGGCCGCATCGGTGTTCGGCGTGACGCTGATGATCCAGCAGGACACCAAGCCGCCGCTGCAGCCGGGCGATCCGGCGTCGTCGGTACTCAACCGCGTTGAGTACGGCAACCGCGGCTAGCTCGAGCACCCTCGCCGCGCAGGCTCCCCGGGGGCGCAGGTACGTCGCGGAGGACTCACCCGCCGACCCGCCGCTGTCCCGCCGCTGGCTGGCCGGAGTCTTCGTCGTCGCACTGTTGTTGTGCTTCGCCCAACGGCCCGGCCTGATCGCCACGGACACCAAACTCGACCTGACCGCCAACCCGCTGCGCTTCCTGTCGCGGGCTGCCACGCTGTGGAACAGCGATCTGCCGTTCGGTCAGGCACAGAACCAGGCGTACGGCTATCTCTTCCCGCATGGCGCGTTCTTTCTGATCGGCACCGAACTCGGCGTTCCGGGCTGGGTCATCCAGCGGCTGTGGTGGGCGCTGCTGCTGACCGCGGGCTTCTGGGGTCTGCTGCGGGTGGCTGAGGCGCTGGGCATCGGCAACCGTCCGTCCCGCCTGGTGGCCGCCACCGCGTTCGCCCTGGCGCCGCGGGTGCTCGGCACGCTTGGGTCGATCTCCTCGGAGACACTGCCGATGATGCTGGCGCCGTGGGTGCTGTTGCCGGTGGTCCTGGCACTCGACTGCACCGCCCGTCAACCGCCGCGGGTACTGGCCGCGCGCGCCGGCATCGCACTGGCACTGATGGGTGCGGTCAACGCGGTCGCCAGCCTGGCGGCCTGCGTACCCGCGCTGATCTGGTGGGCCTGTCATCGTCCCGACCGCAGGTGGTGGCGATTCAGCGGATGGTGGCTGCTCAGTTCGGCGCTGGCCATCGCCTGGTGGGTGGTCGCACTGGTGCAACTCGGCCGGGTCAGCCCGCCCTTCCTGGACTTCATCGAATCCTCCGGCGTGACCACGCAGTGGACCTCGCTGACCGAAGTGCTGCGCGGCACCTCCGCCTGGACACCGTTCGTGGCGCCCAACGCGACGGCGGCCTCCTCACTGGTGACGCAACCGTCGATGATCCTGGCCACCGTCCTGGTGACAGCCGGCGGAATGGCCGGTCTGGCGCTGCGTTCGATGCCGGCCCGCGGCCGGCTGATCACCATGCTCATGGTCGGGCTGATGCTGCTGACGGCGGGTTACGCCGGCGGTCTCGGTTCGCCGATCGCCCATCAGGTGCAGTCCTTCCTCGACGCGGCTGGCGCCCCGCTGCGCAATGTTCATAAATTCGAACCCGCCATCCGTATCCCGCTGGTGCTGGGCATCGCACATCTGCTGAGCCGAATCCCGTTGCCGGGCAGCGTTCCCCGGCCGGTGTGGGTGCACGCGTACGCACATCCGGAGGACGACAAGCGTGTCGCGGTGGGCATCGTCGTGCTGACCGCCCTGCTCGTCGCGACCTCACTGGCCTGGACCGGGCGGCTCACCCCGCCCGGTGCGTTCAAGGCGATTCCGGACTATTGGCACGAGGCCGCCGAGTGGCTGACCGAGCACAAGACCGCCGGACCCACACCGGGCCGGGTGCTAGTAGTGCCCGGCGCCCCGTTCGCCACCCAGGTCTGGGGCAACACCCATGATGAGCCACTGCAGGTCCTCGGCGAGTTTCCCTGGGGGGTCAGGGATTCCATCCCGCTGACTCCACCGCAGACGATCCGCGCCCTGGACTCGGTACAGCGTCTGATGGCGGCGGGTCGGCCATCCGCCGGCCTGGCCGACACCCTTGCCCGGCAGGGCATCGAGTACGTGGTGCTGCGCAACGATCTCGATCCGGACTCGTCGCGATCGGCCCGGCCACTGCTGGTCCACCGTGCCATCGACGGCTCACCGGGCCTTCAGAAGGTCGCTGAGTTCGGTGACAAGGTCGGCCCGGGCACCGTCGAGGGGTTCATCAGCGACAGTGGACTGCGGCCGCTGTTCCCCGCTGTTCAGATCTATCATGTTGCGGCACAAGGTAATCCGGGCGCACCATACCTGACCGACGCCAATGACATGGTGCGGGTCTCCGGCGGCCCGGAATCGCTGTTACGGATCGACGAACGCCGGCGACTGCTCGGCGCCGTTCCACTGGGACCGATGCTCCTGACCTCCGACGCCGCCCGCGCCGGGCTGTCCACCCCACCCGGCCGCGGTGTCATCGTCACCGACACCCCGGTCAATCGGGAGACCGACTACGGACGCGTCGACGACCATTCCTCAGCCGTCCGCGCGGCCGGCGACAAGCGCACCACCTTCAACCGGGTGCCGGACTACCCGGTGCCCGGAGCGCATGAGGCGCAGGGGCAGTGGTCCGGCGGACGGGTGAGTGCATCGAGTTCCTCCTCCGATGCCACCACGCTGCCGAACGTGTCACCGTCGAGCAGCCCACTCGCCGCCGTCGACAACGACCCGGCGACCGCGTGGGTGTCCAACTCGCTGCAACCGGCACTGGGCCAGTGGCTGCAGATCGACTTCGAGCACCCGGTCACCAACGCGGCGCTCACCATCACCCCGAGTGCGACCGCAGTCGGAGCGCAGGTGCGGCGGTTGCAGATCTCGACCGCGGGCGGCACCACCACCCTGAGTTTCGACACCCCCGGCAAGCCACTCACCGTCGCACTGCCCTACGGCGAGACTCCCTGGGTGCGGATCACCGCCGTTGGCACCGACGACGGTTCCTCCGGTGTTCAGTTCGGCATCACCGAACTGTCGGTCACCCAGTACGACGCCTCCGGTTTCGCCCACCCGGTGGATCTGCGGCACACCGTCGTGGTTCCCGCACCGGCGCCCGGGAGTCCCGTTGCGGCCTGGGATCTGGGTTCGGAACTGCTCGGCCGTGACGGGTGCGCGGACTCCCCCGACGGTGTGCACTGCGCGGCCTCGATGTCGGTGGCGCCGGAGGAACCGGTGACACTGAGCCGGACCCTGACGGTGCCGTCCGCGATGGATGTCACCCCGACGGTGTGGGTGCGTGCCCGCCAGGGTCCGCGTCTGGCCGACCTGGTGGCTCCCCCCGGCACGGCCCGGGCGAGCGGCGAGGCCGATCTGATCGACATCCAGGGCTCGGCCTACGCCGCCGCCGACGGAGACCCGCGCACGGCATGGACCGCGCAGCAGAACGTCGTTCAGCATCGCTCGGCGCCGACCCTCACGCTGACCCTCCCGCAACCGGCCGAGGTCGGCGGTCTGCGACTGACGCCCAGCGCCTCGGTGCTGCCCACCCATCCGAGGATGGTGGCCGTCGACCTCGGCGACGGTCCGCAGGTGCGGACACTGCGCTCCGGCGACGGGCCGCAGACCCTGAGCCTGCACTCGCGGGTCACCGGCACTATCAGGCTGAGCCTGCTGGACTGGGATGACGTAATCGACCGCACCGCACTGGGTTTCGATCAGCTCAAGCCGCCCGGGCTGGCGGAGGTGACTGCGTTGACCCCGCAGGGCTCACCGATCGCAGCAGCCGATGCCACGGCGAACCGCTCACGGCCGATCGAACTGGCCTGCGGCCAGGGACCGGTGGTGGCGGTGTCCGGACGGTTCGTGCAGACCTCGATCTCCACCACGGTCGGCGCCCTTCTCGACGGTGGGCCGATTCCTGCCAGACCGTGTGATCCCGCACCGCTGGGGTTGCGACCCGGAACCCAGGAGCTGCTGGTCAGCCCCGGTCCGGCTTTCATCGCCGACGGGATCGAACTGGGCGGTCCGCTTGCCTCCCGGCTGTCCACCGCCCCGACTGCGACCGCCACGATCCGAACCTGGCGTCCGGATCGCCGCGAGATCTCCGTGCCGAGATCCCCGAACTCGCGGGTGCTGGTGGTTCCGGAAAGCGTCAACCCGGGATGGATCGCGCACACCGCCGACGGCGCCACCCTGACGCCGATCGTGGTCAACGGCTGGCAGCAGGGCTGGGTGCTGCCCGCCGGACAGCAGGGCATCGTCACGCTGAGCTTCCCCTCCAACGGGCTTTACCGGGCGGGTCTGACCATCGGACTGGCACTGCTGCCGGTGTTGCTGCTGCTGGCGCTGCTTCCGGGCCGCCGTCCGGTGCGCCCACGCAGCTCGTCGCGGCCGTGGTCGCCGGGTGCGGCCGGGGCCGCCGGTGTACTGGCCGCCGGCGTATTGATCGGCGGAGCCGGCGGTGCGATCGTCGTCGCGGCGGCACTGACCGTGAGCCATCTGCTGCGCGACCGCACCGGCGTGCGAGACCGGATCACCCTGGCGGTGGTGCCGATCGGATTGATCCTCGCCGGTTGTGTGCTGTCGCGTTATCCGTGGCGGTCGGTGGACGGATACATCGGCTTCTCACCCTGGGTACAGCTTCCGGCACTGATCGCCGTCGGCGTACTGGCGGCCTCCGCGGTCAGTGTGCACCCGCGGCGATCGGTGCCCGAAACCGATACGGCCACAACCGCATCTTCGTAGGGTCTTCAGCATGACGGCCCATACCGAAACAGTCCGGGGCGCGGTTTCCACCGCGGGCCTCGGTGTCACGCTGATGCACGAACACGTCTTCGTGCTGTCACCGGAGATCATCGCCAACTACCCGGAGGGCTGGGGCGACGAACAAGCCCGCGAGGACGCCGCTGTGGAGAAACTCAACGCACTCAAGGCGGTCGGAGTGGACACCATCGTCGACCCGACCGTCATCGGGTTGGGTCGCTACATTCCGCGCATCCAACGGGTGGCCGCCCGCACCGATCTGCAGATCGTGGTGGCGACCGGTGTGTACACCTACGGCGACGTCCCGATGTATTTCCATTTCACCGGACCTGGCACGGCACTGAACGGCCCCGAACCGATGATCGACATGTTCGTGCGGGACATCACCGTGGGAATCGCGGGCACCGGGGTCAAGGCCGGGATCCTCAAGTGCGCCACCGACGAACACGGGCTCACTCCCGGAGTGGACCGGGTGCTGCGCGCGGTAGCGGCCGCGCACCGCGCAACCGGCGTTCCGATCACCACGCACACCCATGCGCACAGCCGCCGCGGACTGGATCAGCAACGGATCTTCGCCGAGGAGGGTGTCGATCTGAGCCGGGTGATCATCGGGCACAGTGGCGACACCACCGACCTGGACTATCTCGAGGAACTGATCGCGGCCGGGTCCTATATCGGCATGGACCGCTTCGGTGTCGACAACATCCTGTCCTTCGACGACCGGGTCGACACGGTCGCGCGGATGTGCGAGCGGGGCCATGCCGGCAAGATGGTGCTCGCCCACGACGCGTCCTGCTATATCGACTGGCTGCCCGAGGCCGCACTGCCTGTGGTGCTCCCGAATTGGCACTATCTGCATATCCACAAGGACGTACTGCCGGCACTGCGGCAGCGAGGCGTCACCGAGGAGCAGATCACCACCATGCTGGTCGGCAACCCGAGGTCGATCTTCAGCCACGGCGGCGCTTACTGATGGGCCTGCCCGAGGTCCCCGCCATCGGGACCCAGATGAGTCTGCTGGCCGCGGAGAGCCCGGACACTGCGGCCGTCAGCCACGGTGGACGCACCATCACCCGCGGCGAACTGGACTCGTTGACCAACCGACTCGCCCGCGCCTACGCCGATCTCGGTGTGCGCCAGGGTGATTACGTGACGATCGCGCTGCCGAACTCGATCGAGTGGGTGGCGGCCGTCGTCGCCACCTGGAAGCTTGGAGCCATCCCGCAGCCGTTGTCGGCGCGACTACCCGACCACGAATACATCGGACTGCTGGAGTTGCAGGGACGAGCACTGCTCGTCGGGCGCCCGGATCCACGCGGCCTGGTCCCCTCGGTTCCCGGCGATTTCGATCCCGGCCCGCAGGTGTCGGACGCCCCACTGCCCGAGACCGTCTCCCCGTCGCTGAAGTCGATGGCCTCGGGTGGCAGCACCGGACGACCCAAACTGATCGAAGCCGGTATCGACGGCCGCTATCAGGGTGCCGTGGTGGCGGCGATGATGGGCAACCAGCCGACCGACACCCAACTGGTCTCGGTTCCGCTGAGCCATAACACCGGATTCACCTCGGCCACAACGGCATTGGCGACCGGACAGCATCTCGTTCTGATGAGTCGCTTCGATCCACAGGAGTTCCTGCGGCTGATCACCGAACACCGGGTCAACTACCTGGCCACTGTTCCGACCATCATGCAGCGGCTGCTGCCGGTCTACCGGTCCGACCCCGCGGCGTACGACCTGTCGTCGATAACCCGCTGGTGGCATCTGGCCGCGCCCTGTCCGCCGAACATCAAGGAGGCCTGGATCGAGATCCTCGGCCCCGACGCGGTGTGGGAACTCTACGGCGGTACCGAATTGCAGGCGCTGACCTTCATCAGCGGCACCGAGTGGCTCACCCACCGCGGTTCGGTCGGCCGGGTGGTGTCCGGGGAGATGAGGATTCTGGACGACGACGGCAACGAATGTCCACCCGGCGTGGTCGGGGAGATCTACATGCGGCCGCGGCCCGGCGGCCGGCCCACCTACCGCTATATCGGTAGCACCGCCAAACAGCACGACGGATGGGACTCTCTCGGCGATCTCGGCTGGTTCGACGACGAGGGCTATCTGTATCTCGCCGACCGGCGGGTCGACATGTTCACCGTGGGTGGCCGCAACGTCTATCCGGCCGAGATCGAGAACGCGATGTCAGAACATCCGGCGGTGATGTCGACTCTGGTGGTCGGCATTCCGCATGAGGACCTCGGGCAGGTACCGCACGCGCTGGTGCATCTCGCAGACGGCCATGACCTCGATGCGGCCGAGGTTAAGGCGTTCGTCGCGGACCGGCTGGCCGACTACAAGGTGCCACGCAGTGTCGAGTTCGTCGACGAACCGTTACGCGACGAGGCCGGCAAGGCCCGTCGGACCGCGGTTCGGGATGCCGTCATCGAGCGATTGCAGGCTCAGGATCGTCGGTGACCGAGCTGTCGAGGGGCGGAGGCACAGCTGCTTCGGCACCGGCCTTCCGGTATTCCCAGTGCCGCAACGCATTCCGGCACGGTGATTCGATCAGCGCGTAGCTGACCGCCGCCATCGCGAAGCCCAGCACCGTGGTCAGGATGAACACGATGATGAGGTTTCCGTTGAACATGAACTTGCCGACCATCGGGAAAACCATCACCAGAGCGGCCAGATGCCAGATGAACAGGCCGTAAGACCATCGCCCGAGTGTCACCATCGCCGGGCTGCCCATGATGGGGTGCGCGGTGTCCGGCCGATCGAGGACGAATGGCGCGAGCAGTGCACCGGCGACGATGGCACCCATCGACGTGCGCACCACGAACTGCGCCAGTGTGGCCGGAACCAGATCCTTGGGTCCGGCCAGCGGTGAGGCCGAGACGAGATAGGCCACCAGTGCGATACCGGTGATCGCCGGCTTGTTGCGGGCGAGTGTGTGCGGCCACCCCAGCGGGCTGACGGTCCACTCGGCCAGCAGCATCCCGGCGGCGAACCACGAGGCGTAGGCCGGCGGCCAGTTGAGGAAGTTGACGAACTGCGGTGTGTGGATCGGCAGCAACCCCCACCCGAGACTGAGCAGTGCCACCGATGCGATCACCGGGACCCGGGCGCGCACCGGCAGCTTGTAAGCGAAGAAGGCCAGGATCGGCAACGCCAGATAGAAACTGACCTCCACCGACAGGCTCCACATCTGGGTGAGCCCGGCCGTCAGTGTCAAGGGGACGTAGACCTGGGTGAGCGTCAGATTGGCCAGCCAGACCGTCGGACTGGCGTGGCTGGCCTCCGGCAGCAGGGTCAGGATCACCACGACCGCCACCAGGTAACCGGGCAGGATCCGGACCAGCCGGGAGCGCAGATAGTGTCCGGTGGGCGGACGGTGCCGTAGGCCCCGGGCGGCGGCGGCGTGGCCGCGCCACAGCAGGAAGCCGGACAACGCGAAGAACACCGCGACGGCCAGATCGAACCGGTGCAGCAGCCTCCCGACCACACCGTTCGACGTGCCCGTCTGGAAGGCGACGTGCGTCAGCACCACACCCATCGCCGCGCAGGCACGCATGCCCTCGACCGCCGGCAGGAAGCTGCGCGTCCCGCCGACCTGCTCAGGCGCGGCCGTCATCCCACCAGCCTAAGGGGGTGACCGGCTGTTAGGGTCAGGGCGGCTTACCGGACCGACGAGGAGGCGTGGACAGCGTGAATCGCGCAAGCATGTTGCGTCTCGCAGCAGCCGGCATCATCGGCCTGGGAGCCGCTCTGCTGATCGCCGCGGTGCTGTTGTCCACCTACACCGCCGGGAAGATCCGGAAGATTCCGCTCAACATCGACGAGACCCTGGTCTCGGGCGGCACCGGCACCGCGCTGGATCCGGCCTCGTTGTCCGGTGAGAAGTTCGTCATCGACAAGGATGTTCCACTGGTCTCCCAGCAGGCCATCACGGTGGAGACTCCGGCGAACGCCCAAGTGGTCACCTTCCAGGTCGGCACAACCGTCCGGCGCACCGATCGTCAGCAGGACAACGGTCTGCTGCTGGCGATGGTCGACACCGTGACGCTCAATCGCAGCACCGCTGAAGCGGTGTCCGACGACGAGCGTCCGGGCGGTTCGGTACAGAAGCCGCGCACCATCGAGGACGACAAGCCGGCGACCAACATCGCGCTTCCACACGACGGGTTGTCCTACCGCTTCCCGTTCGACACCGAGAAGAAGTCGTACCCGATGTTCGATCCGATCGCCCAGAAGGCGTTCGATGCGAACTACGACGGCGAGGACGACGTCAACGGTCTGAGCACCTACCGCTTCACCCAGAACGTCGGATACGACGCCGACGGCAAGCTGGTCGACCCGATCAAGTACGCCTCGCTCTACGACAAGAACGAGGACGGCGAGGTCACCGCGCGCGCCGGTCTGTGGGGGCTTCCGGGTGATCCGTACGAGCCGGTGACGATGACGCGCTTCTACGCCGCGCAGCGCACCTTCTGGGTCGACCCGGTGTCGGGCACGATCGTGAAGTCCCAGGAGCACGCCAACCATTACTACGCGCGTGATGGGCTCAAGCCCGAGATGGCGCTGGCCGATTACAAGGTGACCTCCACCGAGCAGACCGTGGAGGAGCAGGTGGCCGCGGCCCGCAACGAGCGGGACCGGGTCGCGCTGTGGTCGCGGATCCTGCCGATCACCTTCGGCGCCTCCGGTCTGATCGCTCTGATCGGCGGAGCCTTGTTGGGCGCGTTCGCGATTCGCGTGGAATCGGCGCTGGCCGAGCCGGGCCAGGACGACAGCGACCTCGATCTGGGATTGTTCGGCAAGGATGAGACCGGGCCGATGCCCGCCGCCCAGGCCGTGACCGAGAAGATCCCCACCCGGCGGCCGGAGCCCCCTGCACCCGACCGCTAGCCGCTGGGTTCTGCCGGGGTATGCCTCGGCGCTGAGCCTCGCGGTGACCGCTCCCCTGCTGCGGCCCGGTTATCTGCTGCTGCGGGATGCGGTGTCCACGCCGCGTTCCTATCTGACCGATGCCGCACTCGGATTGGGTGAATCCGCGCCACGGGCGGTTCCGCAGGACTTCGCCGTCGCGTGCCTTTCGGTGCTGATGGACGGCGGACTTGTGGTCAAGGCCGTTCTGGTGGCCGCACTGCTGCTGGCCGGTTGGGGTGCGGGCCGCCTGGCGGCGCTGCTGCTGCCGGAGGCGGCTCTACCCGGTCAACTGGTCGCCACGACGCTGGCGGTCTGGAATCCCTATGTGGCCGAACGGCTTCTGCAGGGGCACTGGAGTCTGTTGCTCGGTTACGGCGCACTGCCGTGGGTGGCTGCCGCGGTCCTGCGACTTCGGATGCGTCCGGACCGCACGCGGTGGGCCGCGCTGGTGTTCTGGGTGGCGCTGGCCGGGCTGACGCCCACCGGACTGCTACTGGCCGCGGTGGTGGCGATCGTCTGTGTGGCCGCACCGGGTGGCGGGGTGCGGCGTGGCCGGTTGAGCGCCGCGGTGATCGGGATCGCGATCGCCGGGGCGTTGCCCTGGCTGGCGGCCTCGGTGCTCGGTGGTGCACTGGGCAACCGGCAGGCCGACGGCCTGGCTCCGTTCGCCGCCCGCGCCGAGCCGGGTCTCGGGACATTCGGCAGTCTGGCCGGTCTCGGCGGTCTCTGGAATGCCGAATCCGTACCCCCCTCTCGGGCAACGCTTTTCGCGATCGCCGGAACGATCGTCCTACTGGCGGTGGTTGTGCTCGGGGCGATCACCGCGATCCGCCGACCTGCCGCCGAGCCCCTGCTGATGCTCGCCGCGGCCGCGGTGATTCTGCCCGCGGCACTGGCCACCGGACCGGGCCTGGCAGGGCTGCGGGCAGTGGTCGACTCGATGCCGGGCCTGGCGGTGTTGCGCGACGGCCAGAAGTGGGTTGCCCTGGCGATGCCCGGATACGCGGTGGCCGGCGCCGGCGCGGTGCTGACTCTGCGGCGCTGGGCGCGGCCCGGCGTCAGCGCACTGGTGTGCGCGGCGGCACTGATCGCGGTGCTGCCCGATCTGGCCTGGGGTGTGGGCGGACGCATCGCTCCGGTGCGCTACCCGCCGCAGTGGGCCGCGGTGGCCGCGCGGATCAACGCCGACCCGCTGACCGTCGTTTCACTGCCGCCCGACAGCATGCGCCGGTTCGACTGGGCAGGGCCGGTCCCGGTACTGGACCCGCTTCCCCGCTGGGTGCGGGCCGACGTGCTCAGCACCGGCGATCTCGTCGTCGGCGGGCAGACCGTGCCCGGCGAGGGATCCCATGCCCGCGAGGTGCAGCGTCTGGTCATCGCCGGCGCAGACCAGGCGACCCTGGCATCGGCCGGGGTGGGGTGGTTGCTGGACGAGAACACGATGCGGCTGAACCGGATCGGCGGCACGACACCCGGTGCGCCGGGCTGGAAGCGGACGGTGGTGATGGGAGCCCACCTGGTGTGGGTGGCGATGCTGGCCGCGGGTGCGGCGGGGATGATCGCCGGGATCAGATCACGCCGCCCGGTCAGATGACGCCGCTGACCCGGCGGCCGGCGTGCACCGACTCGAGCACGCTGCGCATCGCCACGGCACTCTGCGGCCAGGAGAACTCACCACTGCGCGCGGCCGCCTTGACGCCGAGCTCCTCGCGCAGCACCCGGTCGCCGAGGAGCACTTCGAGCGAGTCGACGAGCTCGGTGTGGTTGTCCACCAGAACTCCGGTCACCCCGTCGACGATCGAGTCGGTCAGCCCGCCTGACGAGCGGTAGCCGATGGTGGGCACCCCGTGCTGTGCGGCCTCGATGACGGCCAGACCCCAGCCCTCCTTGCGCGAGGGCAGCAGGTGAACCCAGGACCGTTGCACCACAGCATGTTTGGTGACGTCGTCGACGTGTCCGTGGAAGGTGACCGAGCCGGCGATACCGAGTGCCTCGGCATGCTTAACCAATCGGTCCTGCCACCAGCCGCCGCCGACGATGTCGAGGTGCAGACCCGGGATACGGGTCCGCAGCGAGGCCACCGCGTCGAGGGCGTCCTCGATCTGCTTGTGCGGCACCAATCGGGACAGCACGACCGCCCGTGGGGTCACCGACCGTTCACCCTCGAGAGTCTGCGGAGGCGCTTCGTCGAGACCGTTGCGCACCACCGCTACCCGGTCGGCGTCGACGCCGAGTTCGGTGAGATCCCGCACCGACGGCAGTGAGACGGTGACGTACTGATTGCGGCGGTGCAGCCAGGGGGACAGACGCGACTCGACGAACCAGCCGAACCGGCCGAGGAAACGACCGGCAACGGGCCATTGTTCGCGATGGCAGTGGTGGACCAGCACCACGACCCGGCGGCCGAAGGCCAGCCGCGCCAGGAAAGGCAGACCGTTCTGGCTGTCGATCACCACATCGGGGCGGACGTCGCGGAGCGGACCGAGTCCGACCCGGGAGGCGACCATGGCCAGACCCGCTCTGATGTAGACGGTGTGGCGGCCGCCGCCGCGACTGATCCGCACACCGTCGAGCACATCGTCGCGACCGGCGCCGTCATAGCGGGCGGTGCGCAGGGTGACGTCGATACCGGAGTTCGCCAACTGCGAGCCGATGCGTTGCAGATAGGTCTCGCTGCCGCCGCCCTGTGGGTGGCCGGTGTCGCGCCAGCACAACAGCAGCACGGAGCGCACGGGACCAGACATCGGTGGCCAGCGTATCCCCTAGGGTTGTTCCGATGGCTCGCACCGATCTGTTCGCCCAGCGAGCGACGCTTGCCCGATCGGTGCGCCTGCTCAGTCAGTTCCGCTACGAACAGAGCGACCCGGCCCGGTTCTACGGAGCGTTGGCCGCGGACACCGCGGCGATGGTCGACGATCTGTGGACCGATCCGCCGGGAGTCCTGCTGGACGTCGGCGGCGGGCCCGGATACTTCGCGACGGCGTTCACCGAGGCAGGGTGGCGCTATATCGGTGTCGAACCCGATCCCGGTGAGATGCACGCCGCCGGCCGGGTGGAGCGCGGTGGCCCGGGGGACTTCGTGCGGGCGTCCGGACTGGACCTGCCCTTCGCCGACGGCAGCGTCGATGTCTGCCTGTCCTCGAACGTCGCCGAACACGTCTCGCGCCCATGGCAACTGGGCGCCGAGATGTTGCGGGTGACCCGTCCGGGCGGTGTGGCGATCCTGTCCTACACGGTGTGGCTCGGTCCGTTCGGCGGTCACGAGACCGGACTGTGGCACTACCTCGGCGGCGCCAGGGCGGCCGAGCGCTACACCCGTCGGCATGGGCATCGGCCCAAGAACGACTACGGGTCGTCGTTGTTCGCGGTGTCGGCGGGCGAGGGGCTGCGCTGGGCCCGTTCGACCGGCGCCCTGGTGGCCGCTTTCCCCCGCTACCACCCGCGCTGGGCGTGGGGGCTGACGTCGGTTCCCGGAGTCCGGGAGTTCCTGGTGAGCAACCTGGTGCTCGTGCTGTCACCGCCAAACTGAAACCTGTTCTCGTTCGCGGCGATCCTCGGTAGTGTGACCTGTATGACGCAGACTGCCTACAAGACCGAGTACGACAAACTGTTCATCGGCGGCAAGTGGGTCGAGCCGTCGACCTCCGAAGTCATCGAGGTGCACTCGCCGGCCACCGGTGCGTACGTCGGCAAGGTTCCGCTCGCGGCGAAGGCCGATGTCGACGCCGCCTGCGCGGCGGCCCGCAAGGCGTTCGACGAGGGCCCGTGGCCGAGGATGACCCCACAGGAACGCCAGGCGGTGATCTCGAATGCGGTCAAGCTGATCGAGGATCGCGACGATCTGCTCAAGTTCCTGCTCAAGGCCGAGACCGGCCAGCCGCAGATGATCGTCGACATGATGCAGTACGGCGCGGCGCTGTCGAGCCTGCAGTTCTTCGCCAATGCGGCCGACAAGTTCACCTGGTCGGACATCCGTGACGGTATCTACGGCCAGACCCTGGTGCTGCGCGAGCCGATCGGCGTCGTCGGCGCGGTCGCGGCATGGAACGTGCCGATGTTCCTGGCATGCAACAAACTCGGACCGGCACTACTGGCCGGTTGCACCGTCGTGCTCAAGCCGGCGGCCGAAACCCCCCTGAGCGTCAACGCATTGGCGGAGGCGTTCGCCGAAGCCGGACTGCCCGAGGGCGTGCTGTCGGTGGTGCCCGGCGGCGCGGAGACCGGCCGTGCCCTGACCGCCAACCCGAACGTGGACAAGTACACGTTCACCGGTAGCTCGGCAGTCGGCAAGGAGGTCGGCAAGCTCGCCGCCGAGAAACTAAAGCCGTGCACGCTGGAACTCGGCGGCAAGTCCGCGGCGATCATCCTCGAGGACGCCGACCTGGATTCGACACTGCCGATGCTGCTGTTCGCCGGCCTGATGAACTCCGGTCAGGCCTGCGTGGCACAGACCCGCATCCTGGCGCCACGTTCCCGCTATGACGAGATCGTCGAGAAACTCGCCGCCGCGGTGGCCGCGACCCCGGTCGGCCTGCCGGATGACCCGGGCGCGGTGATCGGCCCGCTGATCACCGAGAAGCAACGTGAACGCGTCGAGGGCTACATCGAAAAGGGCATCCAGGAGGGCGCGCGCCTGGTCACCGGCGGTGGACGTCCGGAAGGCCTGGACAGCGGTTATTACGTGCAGCCGACGGTATTCGCCGACGTCGACAACTCCATGACCATCGCCCGCGAGGAGATCTTCGGCCCGGTGCTGTCGGTCATCCCCTACGAGACCGAGGAGGACGCGGTCCGTATCGCCAACGACTCGGACTACGGCCTGGCCGGCAGTGTGTGGACGACGAACTTCGACAAGGCGATCCAGATCGCCTCGAAGATTCGCACCGGGACCTACGCGGTCAACATGTACGCGTTCGATCCGTGCGCGCCGTTCGGTGGTTACAAGAACTCCGGCATCGGACGGGAGAACGGACCGGAGGGTATCGACGAGTATGTCGAGCACAAGAGCGTGCTGCTGCCCTTCGGTTACACGCCGAAGATCTAGCGGCTGGAAGGTCCTGCGCTAGAAGACTATCCGGACGATCATCTCGGCGACTGCGGCAGGCTTGTCCGCACCGTCGATCTCTATGGTGTGCTTGACGGTAAGGTCGGCGACACCGTCCTTCGCGCTGACATCGGCCATTTCCGAACGCACCCGAATGCGGCTGCCCACCGGAACGGCATTGAGGAAGCGCACCTTGTTGAGGCCGTAGTTGATGGCCAGCTTGGCGTTCTCGACGCGGAAGTTGTCCTTGCTCAGTGCCGGGACGAGCGACAGGGTCAGGAATCCATGGGCGATCGGCGCCTTGTAGGGGCTCTCCTTCTTGGCCCGCTCCACGTCGACGTGAATCCACTGATGGTCACCGGTGACGTCGGCGAAGTCGTTGACCCGCTGCTGGTCGATCTCCAGCCAGTTGCCGACCCCGAGTTCCCGGCCGACCAGCGACTGGGCGTCCTCGATGGACTTGATGACCTGCATAGTCGACCGCCTTCCCGGGTTTTTATGGACTGGATCATACAAATCCGCCCCGCCCAGACTGTGACCTAGTCGACTGTGTCGGGTGTTGCCCGCCCGGCGAGGCCGTAACTATGGTTACGTCCATAATCTGACCGCAGGAGGTATCTGATGTGGGTCGTCGAACTCAACTTCGCCGGCTGCCGGATCCGCCGCTGGGCTGAAAAGCGCCGGCACCTGATCGCACCGGATCCGCGGTCGTTCGCACCGCGCGAGCTCGAGCCGGCGGGCTCCACTCGCTCGGCCCACTGACCGACGTGACCACCCGCACCCGGGGTGCGACCCGGACCACCATGCTGGTCAGCGCCGTCGAGGTGTTGCGGGAGCGCGGGGCGGCCGGGTTGACCATCGATGCGGTGCTCGACCGCAGCGGTGCCCCCCGCGGTTCGGTGTACCACCACTTCCCGGGCGGGCGCAGCCAGCTGTTGCGCGAAGCCCTTCAGTTCGCCGGCGACGAGATTCTCAGTCAGGTCGACCGCGCGGCCGATGTCGGCGCCGTCGAACTCCTTCGTCAGATCGTCACGCTGTGGGGCCGGGTTCTCGTTGAGAGCAACTACACGGCGGGCAGCCCGGTGCTGGCGGCGGCGTTGGATGCCAATCAGGATGACCAGCAGCTCACGGAGGTGGCGGCGGAGATCTTCCGCCGCTGGCGCGATGCCGCCAAGTCCGCCTACCGCCGGCAGGGCCTCGCCGCCGAGGAGGCGACCGCCCTGGCACACACCACCATCGCCGCCCTGGAGGGAGCGGTGGTGCTGAGCCGTTCGATGCGCAGCCTCGATCCCCTCAACGACGTCGCCAGGGAGATGGAGTTCCTGATCAAGGCGCGTGAATTCGTCGCCAGGGAGATGTCGTGAACGATCCGGAGACTCCGCTCAGCGTACTGAGCCGGTTCACCATCGACACACTCGAGCAGGATTTGGACGCATGCACCGTCAAGGCGTCAATGCCGTTGGGCGGCATGAAGAATCCGCTCACCGGCCAGCCTTCGCTGGCAGGCCTGGCGATCCTCGTCGATGACGTGGCGGGACGGGTCAACTTCATCCGTCGCGGACGGGAGGTATGGACGGTCTCCAGTGAGCTGACCGTTGAACTGAGCCCGGAGGCCGTCGACAGCCTGCTCGCCTCACCCGATGAGCCGGTCATCGCCAGCGCGCGTCCTCTCGGCCTGCCCGGTGTCCCACTACTGTCCGTCTGCACGCTGACGCACTGCGACGCCGTGATCGGAGGAGGCACCGTGCACACCATGCCGCTGGACAGTGGGCCGGATGGACCTCTCCCCCGGCGGGATGATCCGTTGGCGGGGCATTCCGGTGCGACCCTTGCGCAGTTGTTGGCGGTAGATCCCCTCAACGACGGTACGCATCGTCTGCATCAGCGGCCGGACCCGATGATCAACAACCTGATCGGCATCGTGCACGGTGGGGTCAGCAGTGCCGGACTGGAATTGGTGGCCTCAGCGGCGATCAACGACGGTCGGGACAATCCGATGCGGACCGCCTCGATTCGGGTGAACTTCCTGCGCCCGTTCGTCGCCGGTGCACAATCCCTGTATGAGGGAACGGCGCTGCGAATCGGTCGCACCTCTGCGGTCGGCGACGCCCGGGCGGTGGGTGACGACGGCAAGGTGGCGGTCATCGCCCGGGTCACGGCGTACCGGTGACCATGACTGACGGCATCGACGGTTACGCCGCGTTGTGCGTCAACGAGCCGGAACTCTCGGCGCTGCGCGGCCGACTTCGGGAATTCCTCACCGCTGATCGCAGCGAATTCGGTTGGCAGCCCAGGGTCGATGCGTGGCTGTCGGCCTGGGACGAGGACTTCAGTTCGCGACTGGGCGAAGCGGGCTTCCTCGGCCTTACGATTCCCGAGCAGTACGGCGGACATGGACTCGGCCATCTGCACCGCTACGTCGTCACCGAGGAACTGCTGGCCTCCGGTGCTCCGGTGGCCGCGCACTGGATCGCCGACCGGCAGGTCGGTCCAGGCCTGCTGTCCTACGGCACCGAGGAGCAGCGTCGGCGGATTCTGCCGAGAATCGCTGCCGGGCGGTACTTCTCGGCGATCGGGATGAGTGAGCCACAGGCGGGTTCCGATCTGGCAGCCGCCGCGGCACGCGCCATTAAGACCGATGGCGGGTGGGTGCTGTCCGGCATGAAGGTGTGGACGAGCGGGGCGCATCTTTCCCATCAGATCGTGGTGCTGGCACGCACCAGTCCGCTGGACCCACAGCGTCGGCACGCGGGGTTCAGCCAGTTCATCGTGCCGACCGATGCCGCAGGCATCACGATCAGTCCGATCGTGCTGATGTCCGGTGAACATCACTTCAACGAGGTCACCTTCGACGAGGTGTTCATCGACGACACCAACCTGCTCGGTGAGGTCGGCGACGGCTGGCGCCAGGTCACCGCTGAGTTGTCCTTCGAACGCAGCGGACCGGAACGGATTCTCACCACTGCGCCGTTGCTGATCGCACTCATCGGGGCGCTCGGCAGGCAACACCACGTCGATGACCGAACCGCTGCCGCGGTCGGGGATCTGCTTGCGAGACTGATCTCATTGCGGCAGTTGTCTGTGTCGGTGGCCCGCTCCCTGGCCGGCGGCCGGTCCCCGGTCAACGAGGCCGCACTGGTGAAGGACCTCGGAACCCGGTTCGAACAGGAATCGGTGGAACTCGCCGAGGACCTGCTGGCATACGTCGCCGCCGACACCCCTGGCCGGTCCGAGGTGGCGGCACTGGTGGCAGCCGGGCAGTTGCACGCCCCGCTGTTCACCCTGCGCGGCGGGACGAACGAGGTGCTGCGCGGGATGGTGGCCAAAGGCATGGGGTTGCGGTGACTGTGCTCAGCGGCGGCGTGTTCGGCAGTGCACCAGATGATCTCACCGATCTGCGCAACCTCGTCGACGACATCGGCGCCCGCTCCTTCGACGCGAAGATCGGTCACCGGAGTCTGCCCGACGCGTTCGACAACGCCGCATGGCGCAACCTGGAAGACGCCGGCCTGACCCGGTTGATGTGTACGCCCGATTCCGGGGCCGGACCCGCCGAGGTGGCGGTCGTGCTGAGATCGCTGGCCCGCCACGCGGTCTCGGTTCCGCTGGCCGAGACCGATGTGCTGGCAGGCTGGCTGGCGGAACGGGCGGGTCTCGAAGTGCCGGACGCCGGACCGCTGACGGTGGCCACCGCACTGGATGCGGTGCCGTATGGGGGTGACGCGGCCGCTGTGGTGCTGGCATTGCGCGAAGGCGACCGGCTGCGGGTGGCGGTGTGCAACCCCGCGGAGTTGGAGATCACCCGGGGCCACAACGCCGGCGGCGAACCCCGCGACACCGTGACCATCGATCGTCCGGATGACGCCGTCATCCTGGTCGACGCCGCGCAGGAGTTGACCCGGCGCGGAGCCTGGGCACGGTGCGTACAGATCATCGGCGCGCTGGACGCGGCGGTGGAGTTCTCCGTCGCGCACACCCGCGAACGCGAACAGTTCGGCAGGCCGCTGAGCGCGTTCCAGGCCGTTCAGCACGCGCTGGCCGGTATGGCCGGTGAGGTGGAGAGGGCACGGGCGGCGACTGATCTCGCCGTCGCCGCGGCCGCCGGCCACGGCTTCGACAGCCCCCAGACCGACTACGCCGTGACGGTCGCGAAAGTCACCCTCGGACAAGTGGTTCCGTCAGTCGTCACCGCAGCACATCAGTTGCACGGAGCCATCGGTGTCACCATCGAGCACCGGCTGTGGCTGGCGACCATGAGGGCCCGAAGCTGGATCGGGGAATTCGGCGACACCGCGGGCTACGCGTGCCGGCTGGGCCGATTGGCCCTCTCGGCCGGCGACCCGTGGGACGTCATCGTCGGTCAGTGACCGGAAGTCGTCGTCGTGGTCACCACAGGGGCCGGTTCCTCACCGGCGGTCGAACCCAACAACATCGCCGGGGCCTTCGGTGTCGTGTACGTAGCGGTCACACCGTGTCCGGAGCCGGCCAGATAGCTCTGAGAGCTTCCGGACTCCAAGCCGGTGCGGACCCCCGTCACGGCCAGCAGCACCAGCGCGCCGGCTCCGAACATCATGGGCAGCAACTGTTTCGCGGTCATGACCCAAGGAAAGCAGGGCAGGCTTTCGTTTCGCTGACAGCTCTCTGGATCGATGCTGCCGGTTGCCTGTCGCCGCCCTGCCGAACAGCTGCCGATGCGCTGTGAGGTGGGCTAGCTGCCCGTCCAGTTGGGCGGGCGCTTCTCGGCGAAGGCGATCGCACCCTCCTTGGCGTCCTTGGAGGCGAACACGGGCATGATGATCGCCATCTGCTCGCGCCACTGATCCTGCGGGCTCCAGCCGCGGGATTCGACGATCACCTTCTTGGTCGCGGCCACGGCCAGCGGGCCGTTGGCGGTGATCCGCTCGGCCAGCGCGATGGCCTCCTCGAGCGCATGGCCGGGCTCGGCGAGGATGTTGACCAAACCGAGTTCGTGGGCCCGCTCAGCGGGCAGGGTGTCGCCGGTCAGCGCGAGTTCCATGGCGATGGCGTAGGGGATGCGCTGCGGCAATCGCAGCAGACCGCCGCCCGCGGCCACCAGACCGCGCTTGACCTCAGGGATACCGAAGGCCGAATTGCGGGCCGCGACGATGAGGTCGGTGGCCAGAGCCAGTTCGGTCCCGCCGGCCAGCGCGTACCCCTCCACCGCCGCGATGAGGGGTTTGGCCGGCGGACGCTCGGTGAACCCCAGCCCACGTCCCTTGACGGCGACATTCTCACCACGGGCGAAGGCCTTGAGATCCATACCGGCACAGAAGGTCCCGCCTGAGCCGGTCAAGACACCGACGGACAGTCCGGGATCCTCGTCGAGAGCATCCATCGCGGCGGCCAGGCCATGGCTCACCGCGGCGTTGGCGGCGTTCTTCGCCTCCGGACGATTGATGGTGATGATCAGGATGCGGCCGCGCTTCTCGGTGAGGACGGCGTCTTCGGGGTTCTCCTGTTGGCTCATGAAACCGATCGTAATAATGGCTTTCATGGGCGGTACGGAGATCAATCCGGAATTGCGGCGGGTCGCCCGTTTCGTCCCGCGCCAGATCGTCTACCCGTGGTCACTGCCGCTGCTGAAGCGGATGCCCGCGACGTTGCGCAGACCGCGCACCGATGGTGTCGAGGTGCTCACGCTGCCCTCGGGCGCCGGAGTGCGGCTCTACCGCCCCGCGCGCACGACCGCCGCCACCCCCGCGCTGCTGTGGATCCACGGCGGCGGCTATCTGATCGGCAGTCCGGAACAGGACGACATGCTGTGTCGCCGTTTCGTCGAGCGCCTCGGCATCGTCGTCGCGGCAGCGAGATACCGGCTCGCGCCGGAGAACCCGTATCCGATTCCGGTCGAGGACTGCTACAGCGTGTTGACCTGGCTGGCGTCCCTACCAGGGATCGACGCGAACCGGATCGCCATCGGTGGCGCCAGCGCGGGCGGCGGACTCACCGCCGCACTGGCTTTCCTGGCCCGCGACCGTGGGGACGTCGCACCGGTGCTGCAGGTGCTGTCGTATCCGATGCTCGATGACCGCACCGTCGACCCGTCGCTAGACGAACCGGGATTCAGGCTGTGGAACGCCGCGAGTAACCGCATCGGATGGACGTCCTATCTGGGCGGCGCTGATCCGATGATGGCGGTGCCCGCCCGCCGGGACGATCTCACCGGACTGCCGCCTGCGTGGCTGGGGGTCGGCACACTGGATCTTTTCCATGCCGAGGACCTCGCCTATGCGGCGCGTCTCAACGCGGCGGGGGTGCGGTGCGAGGTCCACGAAGTGCCCGGCGCGTTCCACGGATTCGACGGAATCGCACCGAGGGCAGCGCTATCCCAGGCCTATTTCGACAGCAAGTGCGCCAGCCTCGCTCGCGCATTGGGAAGGGACTGATGTCAACGACATTGACCCGGGAGCAGGCGGACCTGCGCGACGCGGTCGCCGACCTGATGGCCAAACGCTCCCCGGAGTCCGAGGTCCGCCGGGTCATGGCGACCGAGTCCGGATACGACGCGGCGCTCTGGGCTGAGCTGGCCGGGATGGGTCTGCTGGGCCTGGTGATTCCGGAAGAGTTCGGCGGAGCGGGAGGTGGGGCAGCAGATCTGGCGGTGGTGTCCGAGCAGATGGGCAGAGCCCTGCTGTGCGCTCCCTATCTGTCATCGGCGGTGCTGACCCCGTATCTGCTTGCCGCACTGGGCGATACCGACGAGTGCCGCACGGTGCTGCCGCGGATCGCCGCCGGCGAGTTGTTGGCCACCGTCGCGTTCGCCGAGGTGGGGTCGGCCCGGCCCACGCAGCATCCGCTGCTGACCTCCGCCTCCGACGACGGCGGATGGACGGTGTCGGGCGAGAAGACCTATGTTCTCGACGCGCCGACTGCCGAGCTGTTCTACGTCTACGCTCGAACGGTTTCCGGAACGGCGATCTTCGCCGTCGACCGCGATGCGGCGGGTGTCTCGGTTTCCGCACTGGAGACCGTCGACCGGACCCGCCGGCAGGGCCGGCTGTGCCTGAACAACACCCCGGCCAGGCTGGTCGGTGCGCCGACAGCCGGTCATGTCGCCCTCACGGACGCGCTGGATCGCACCGCGGTGGCACTCGTCGCCGAACAGGCCGGGGGCGCCATGCATGCCATGCAGATGGCCGCCGACTACGCGCGCAACCGCTTTCAGTTCGCCCGCGCGATCGGCAGCTTCCAGGCCGTCAAGCACATGTGCGTCGACATGCTGCTGGAGGCGCAGTCTGCGCTGTCGGCCGCCCGGCACGTGGCGGCGGCCTTCGATGCCGCTCATCGAGACCGGTTCACGGATCTCGCTCTGGCACAGGCCTACTGCTCGGACGCGTACGTATCCGTAGCCGCAAACAGCATCCAGGTGCATGGCGGTATCGGGTTCACCTGGGAGCATCCGGCGCATCTGTATCTCCGGCGTGCGCGCACCGATGCCCAGATCCTGGGCGAGCCGGCATGGCACCGCGAACGTTATGTCCGACTGCGGGAGGAGAGCGCATGAGCGAGGCGATCCGCACCGAGGTCCGCCGGTGGCTGGCCGAGAACTGGCAGCCCGGAATGGATCGGGCGCAGTGGGCCCAGCGGGTGTTCGATGCCGGCTGGTCAGCCCCGAGCTGGGAACCAGAGTGGGGCGGTCGTGGACTCACCGATACCGAATCACGTTCGGTGGCAACTGAATTCGCAGAAGCCGGGGCACGGGGAACCGGAATGGACCGCTCGGATCTGCTCGCCTGCACCATCCACGATCTGGGTACCGACGAACAGAAACATCGGCTGATTCCGCCTTCGGTGCGCGGTGAGACCCGGTGGTGCCTGCTCTACAGCGAACCCGGCGCCGGATCGGATCTCGCCGGCCTTCGCACCCGCGCCGAGCGCGACGGCGACGAATGGGTGGTCAACGGGCAGAAGGTCTGGACGTCGTTCGCCACGAAGGCCGACTACGGACTGCTGATCGCCCGCACCGATTGGGACGTTCCCAAGCACAAAGGGATCAGCTTCTTCATCTTCCCGATGCGCCAGCCCGGTGTGGAGATCCGGCCGATCCACCAGATCACCGGAGAGTCGGAGTTCAACGAGGTCTTCATCACCGACGCACGGGTTCCGCACGCCAACCTGATCGGCGAACCCGGCGGGGGCTGGTCGGTGCTGCAACTCGCGCTGGCCTACGAACGGCGGCTCATGGGCGATGTGGCCCGGACTGCGCGGACCAGTGGCGAGTTCGAAGCCAGCACGAGCGGCATCATCGACATGGCTCGCGCGGCCGGCAAGCTGTCGGACTCCTACATCCGGCAGGAGATCGCCCGGGTCGAGGAGTACGCGGCGGTCAATCGGTGGAACACCCGCCGGGCCAAGGCGACGTCGGACCGCCTCGAGGCGGCCACCCTGCTTTCGCTGGGAAAGATCGCGATGTCGCGAATCCTGCACGAGACGGCCAAGGTGCAGACCCGGATCATCGGCCCGGAGTCCATGCTGACCGGAGCGGACAACGCACTCGGTGACGCGGTGACCTTCCGGACGTTGAACGCCTACTTCACCTCGATCGGCGGGGGCACCGACCAGATCCAGCGCAATATCGTCGGAGAACGGGTGCTGGGTCTGCCCAAGGAACCCGAACCGTACAAGGACACCGCGTTCCGGAATCTGCCCAGCGGCGGCTGAGAGCTACCGCAGATGCACCGGGTCGTCGCCCCAGGCGTTCCTGATGTCGGCATCGACATCGTTCACGATCCGATCGTGGTGGTCGATGATCAGACAGGCGCGGTCGGCTTCCTGATACGGCGTCCAGTCCGGTTCGTCCGGCAGGCCGGACGGCTTGGCCGTCGCCGCAAAGTTGGTCCACCGCGCACGAATCCGCTTGGAGACCGCCTTGGCGCCCTTCACGCCGCCGAGTTTGAGGGTCATATCCTGCGGGGCGCCGAGAGTGCCCCAGACATAGGGCAATTCGGTTGCATGTGCGGCGCCGACCAGTAGTGCCTTCATCAGGGGTGAGGAATAGTCGAACCGGTAGAGATACACGGGCGCGACGTTGTTGTGGCCCTCCGCGAACCAGACCGACGGCATCCGGAAGCCGACGTCGCTGGCGATGCGCAGACCGCGGGCCGCGCCCTTCTTGCCGTCGTAGGCCTCACTGAGCTGTTCCTCGGTCGGCAACTGGAGGTCCGGCTGCTCGCCGGCGATCTGGTTGAACATCGAGGTGATGGCGCGCGGGGTGATCGGCATCAGCGGCGAGCGCATCAGACGGAACAGTGCGGCCTCGTTGCGGTTCGTGCCGATGATCAGCGGGACCGGATGAGTCTTCCCCTCCCGGGCGAGCTTTACCGGATAGTCGGTCAGCAGATCTCCATCGATGATCGGCACGAAGGCCAACGTGCCCGGATTGCGAACGGGCACTTCGTCGAAGACCTTCTTCGTGGCCGCGATCAACGCATCCACCGGCACCTCGGTGAGCCGGCGCTCCTCGCCTGCACCGATTTTCAGGAAGTCCAGCACGCTGTCGGTGACCAACTGGGCGCGGCTGCGATCGTAAACCGAGGTGACCGGTGAGCTCTGCGCGATCGCTGCGCAGAACAGTCCTCTGGCCTGCGGAACGGACAGCAGTGAAGTCACGATTCCGGCGCCGGCCGACTCGCCGAACAGCGTCACGCGCTCTGGATCGCCGCCGAACGCCGCGATATTGGTGCGAACCCAACGAAGCGCCGCGAGCACGTCGCGCAGTCCGACGTTGGTGTCGCAGCCCGGCAGGTCGAGGAAGCCGAAGGCTCCCAGCCGGTAGTTGAGCGTCACCACGATGACATCGCCACCGGAGGCCAGCCGGCGTCCGTTGTAATACGGCTGGCTGCTCGAGCCGAGCACGTAGGCGCCGCCGTGCACCCACACCATCACCGGCTTGCCGGCCCCCGGCTCGGTTCCCGGCGGCGCCCAGACGTTGAGCGTCAGGCAGTCCTCGTCCTGTCCGGCGCCGAGGTTCATCGGGAAGTTGGGCACCGGCGGCTGCGGACAGACCGTGCCGTAGGCGGTCGCGTCGGCCGGCTCGGTCCAGGGCTGCGGAGGCTGGGGGGCCTTGAAGCGCAACTCGCCGAGCGGCGGTGCGGCGTAGCGGACACCCTTCCAGGAGGCGGACCGGCCGTCGTCGGTACCGCGCACCGGCCCATAGGCCGTCTCAGCGACGGGTTGATCGGTGGTCATCCGGCTGTCTCCCTGCGGTCAGGCAATCCCCTCAAGGTTAGCTGCCGGTGACGGCCGGGCTAGAAATGCAGGGCGGTGAACCGCCAGTCCAGAACCGGCCGGGCGCCGGCTTCCCGGCCCGACCCGGTGGCGTGCACCAGGGAGCGCAGGGACAGCACACCGCCTCGCTCACCCGGCAGCGGTTCGGCAGCCTCGACGTGCAACTCGCTGTGAAGGGTGTCGCCTTCGTAGACCGGGCCGGTGTGCTCACAGGATTGCCACGCCAGGACCGTCGCCAGATTCGGCAGCAGCCGGCAGGCCTGAGCCAGCGCCAGCCCGATGGTGTGCCCGCCGTAGACCAGCCGGTTCCCGGCCGTCCGCGCATCGTGGTGGGTGGCGGCGATGTTGAGGGTCAGCCGAGCCAGTTCCGGGGCGGAGCTGACGACGTCCCCGGTGCTGTGCAGGACCGATCCGGCGATATCCGGATAGAAGTGCGGTCCGGGCACCCGCTGCCGGAAAGCCCCGGCGGCCCAGTGCAGGGTCGGATCGGCCGGTGCCTCGTCGGCGCCGATCCGCGACAGGTCGTCGGCGTGACCGGTCTCGGTCACCCCCGGACTCAGCGGCAGCATGGCGCACCGATGGAAGTCGAGGACGAGCCGGCCGACCTGGTCGATGGTGGTCATCCGCAGGGCGGCCAGTCCGGTGGGCGCGCGGCCCGGCTTGGCGGTGTTCTGCCGCAGCGCGACCACCTCGGTGCGGGTGAAGAGGGTGTCGCCGATCACCGGGAACCGGTGGAACCGCAGACCCCGGTAGAAGAGGTTGGCTATGACCCGCTGGGTCACCACCGTGGACTGCCCGATCGCCACATCGCAGACCAGCGCCGGATGAGCCATCGCACCGGGAATGCCGGTGACGGCGTGCGCCAGTTCGGCATCGAGGGCCAGTCGCAGCCGGTCGCCGAGGATCGCCTGATGGGCGGCCGCGGCCCCGGAGGTCAACGTCATCGACGGCGCCCAGTCGAATACCTGACCGACGACGAGATCGTCGAAGAAGGGACCGCCCGATTCGGCGCCGTGGAGCCTCACTATGACAACGTAACGCTCATGCGGGGACTCGACGACGAAGAGACACTTCTGGTTGCGACCGTGCGGTCGTTCATCGACCGTGAGGTGAAACCGGCCGTGCGCGATGCCGAACACGCCGACACCTATCCGCAAGGCTGGATAGAGCAGATGAAGCGGATCGGCATCTACGGGCTGGCGATCAGCGAACGCTACGGCGGATCACCGGTGTCGATGCCGTGCTACGTGCAGGTCACCGAGGAACTCGCCCGCGGTTGGATGAGCCTGGCCGGGGCGATGGGTGGTCACACGGTGGTGGCCAAACTGCTGGAGGCCTTCGGCACCGAGGAACAGCGGCAGACCTATCTGCCGCGGATGGCCACCGGTGAGTTGCGGGCGACGATGGCGCTCACCGAACCCGGCGGCGGATCCGATCTGCAGAACATGACGACCCACGCCCGGGCGGTCGGCGACGAGTGGTTGATCAACGGCGCCAAGACCTGGATCACCAACGCGCGACGGTCTGGACTGATCGCACTGCTCTGCAAGACCGACCCGCATGCGCAACCCCGGCACACCGGTATCTCGGTGCTGCTGGTCGAGTCGCCCCCGGGATCTCCTCTGGCCGGCCTCGAGATCTCCCGCGACCTGCCCAAGCTGGGCTACAAGGGCGTCGAGTCGTGCGAGCTGTCATTCACCGACTGCCGGGTTCCCGCCGGCGCCGTCCTCGGCGGTGAGCCGGGTGCGGGTTTCGCTCAGATGATGAAAGGTCTTGAGACCGGACGGATTCAGGTCGCCGCCAGGGCACTGGGTGTCGCGGCAGCTGCGCTCGAGGACTCACTGGCCTATGCGCAGACCCGGGAGAGTTTCGGCCAGCCGATCTGGCGCCATCAGTCGATCGGTAACTACCTGGCCGATATGGCCACCAAACTCACCGCTGCCCGCCAGCTGACCCGCTACGCCGCCGAGCGCTACGACAGCGGCGAGCGCTGCGACATGGAAGCCGGCATGGCCAAACTGTTCGCCTCCGAGACCGCCATGGAGATCGCGCTCAACGCGGTGCGGATCCACGGCGGGTACGGCTATTCCACCGAATATGACGCCGAACGTTATTTCCGCGACGCCCCACTGATGATCGTCGGCGAGGGAACCAACGAGATTCAGCGCAATGTGATCGCGGCGCAACTCGTCGCCCGCGGGGGACTCTGATCAGCCGGCGGGGGCTGAGTACTTGTCGATGAGCGGCTGTTTGACCATCTTGCCGGTCTCGGTGCGAGGCAGGGTCTGCTCGAAGGAGATCGACCGCGGACACTTGTAGTGCGACAGGCGTTCCCGCAACCAGCTCAGCAGTTCCTCGGCTGTGTCCGCGGAGGCTTCGGCATGGTCGACGAGTTGCACCACCGCCTTGACCGACTGGCCCATCTCGTCGTCGGGAATGCCGAACACCGCGGCGTCCATCACCTTCGGATGCGTGATGAGCATGTTCTCGGCCTCCTGCGGGTAGATGTTCACCCCGCCCGAGATGATCAGGTGGTGCCGCCGGTCGGTCAGGTAGAGGAAGCCCTCGTCGTCGAGGTAGCCGATATCCCCGACGGTGCGCCAGCCCTGCCGGCTGGTGGAGGCCGCCGTCTTCCCGGGATCGTTGAGGTACTCGAAGGTCACGTTGGACTCGAAGTAGATCTCTCCAGCTTCGCCAGCGGGAAGTTCGTCGCCGTTCTCGTCGAGGATGTGCACCGTTCCGATCAGCGCCTTGCCGACGGAGCCCGGATGAGTCAGCCAGTCCTGCGCTCCGATGAGCGTGAAACCGTGCCCCTCCGATGAGGCGTAGTACTCGTCGACGATCGGCCCCCACCAGTCGATCATCTGTTTCTTGATGTCGATCGGGCACGGTGCGGCGGCGTGGATCACTCGCTGCAGACTCGATACGTCGTACGAGTTGCGAACGGCCTCGGGCAGTTTCAGCATCCGGGTGAACATCACCGGAACGAATTGGCCATGGGTGACCCCATGACGGGCGATCGCATCCAAGGTGCCCTCGGCGTCGAAGCGTTCCAGCACCACCACCGGGATGCCGGCCGCCTGCATGCACATCGACCACACGTTGGGCGCCGTGTGATACAGCGGTGCGGGGCTGAGGTAGACGGCGTCGGGGTTGGTCCAGAAGGCCACGATCGCCGACAGTGGAGACGCGGCCTCAGCGGGTGTGACGTGCCGCAGTTCCCGCTTGATGCCCTTGGGGCGGCCGGTGGTTCCCGACGAGTACTGCAGCAGGTCGCCTTCGATCTCGTCCTCGATGGGCGTGACTGGTTGGTGGGCAACGCAATCCGGATAACGGTGCCACCCTTCCACATCTGCGTCGGCCATCATCCGCAAGGCCGGCAGGCCGTTGGGAAGGTACTCGGCCAGTGCCTCGCACACCGGACGCAGCCTGGCCGATCCGATGATCGCCTTGGCCCCGCAGTTGTCCACGATGTAGGCCGCCTCGGCGGCGGTGAGGTGGCTGTTGACCGGGACGTAGTACAGCCCGGAGCGCCGAGCCGCCCACATCACCGTGTGGAAGTGCTCACTGTTCTCCATGAGGACCGCGACGACATCGCCCTCGCGTAACCCCGCCGACCGGAAGGCGTGCGCCAACTGGTTGGCCCGGGCCTCGAGTTCACCGAAGCTGACGACCGTCCCGGACGGGTACATGATCACCGCAGGCTTATCGGGTGTGGCCTGCGCGTGCTCGCGGATCTGCACGAGAGCGGCTAGACCTCGTTAAGCCGTTGCTTGAGCGCCTCGAACTCGTCGCGCACACCGGTGGGCAGACGCTCCCCGACGAATTCGAACCACTCCTCGATCTGCGGCAGTTCGGCGCGCCACTCGTCGACGTTCACGGCCAGCGCCTCGGCAACGTCAGCCTCATCGACCTCGAGGCCGCCCAGATCGATGTCACCGACGCCGGGCACCGTGCCGATGGCGGTGGAGACGCCGTTGGCGGTTCCATCGACGCGATTGACGATCCACTTGAGCACCCGGCTGTTCTCACCGAAGCCCGGCCACAGGAAGCGGCCGTCGTCGCCCCGGCGGAACCAGTTGACGAAGAAGATCTTCGGCATCTTGGACTCGTCGGCGTTCTTGGCAAGATCCAGCCAGTGCTGGCAGTAGTCGCCGACGTTGTAGCCCATGAACGGCAGCATGGCCATCGGGTCGCGGCGGATGGCGCCGACCTTGCCCTCGGCCGCCGCGGTCTGCTCGCTGCCCA
Organism: uncultured Mycobacterium sp.; assembly: GCA_964344085.1. Classification (GTDB taxonomy): domain Bacteria; phylum Actinomycetota; class Actinomycetes; order Mycobacteriales; family Mycobacteriaceae; genus Mycobacterium. Next base: position 32,600 of record CAYFMA010000001.1, on the reverse strand, counting down.
GTGTCGCGCCGATGAAAACACCGTGGTGCCAGTCACGGGCCTGGGTCACCAGTGGCACCGTCGTCTTGCGGCGGCCGCCGAAAAGGATCGCCGAGATCGGCACACCCTGCGGGTCGTCCCACTCCGGCGCCAGCGTCGGGCACTGCGACATCGGGGTGCAGTAACGCGAATTCGGATGCGCGGCAGGCTCTGCTGAATCGGGCGTCCAGTCGTTGCCCTTCCAGTCGGTCAGATGCTGCGGGTCACCCTCGAGGCCTTCCCACCACACGCCGCCCTCATCGGTCAGCGCCACATTGGTGAAGACGGTGTTGCCCGCGGCGACGGTCTTCATGGCGTTGGGGTTGGAACTCCAGTTGGTGCCCGGGGCGACACCGAAGAAACCGAACTCCGGATTGACCGCGTAGAGCCGGCCGTCCTTGCCGAACCGCATCCAGGCGATGTCGTCGCCAACGGTCTCCGCTCGCCAGCCCGGAATGGTCGGCTGCAGCATCGCCAGGTTGGTCTTGCCGCAGGCCGACGGGAAGGCCGCGGCGATGAAGTAGGCCTTGTTCTCCGGGGAGATCAGCTTGACGATCAGCATGTGCTCGGCGAGCCAGCCCTCGTCGCGCGCCATCACAGAGGCGATCCGAAGCGAATAGCACTTCTTGCCCAGCAACGCGTTGCCGCCGTAGCCCGAACCGTAGCTCCAGATCTCGCGGGTCTCCGGGAAGTGCGAGATGTACTTGGTGTCGTTGCACGGCCACGGCACATCCTTCTGGCCGGGCTCCAGCGGAGCGCCGAGTGAGTGCAGCGCCTTGACGAAGAACCCGTCGTCGCCGAGCAGATCCAGCGCGGCAGTGCCCATCCGCGTCATGGTCCGCATGGAGACGACGACGTACTCGGAATCGGTGATCTCCACGCCGAGCTTGGGATCCTCGGCACCCAGCGGCCCCATGCAGAACGGGACGACGTACATGGTCCTTCCGCGCATGCAGCCGCGGTAGAGATCGGTCATGATCCGGCGCATCTCCGCCGGGGCCATCCAGTTGTTGGTCGGGCCCGCGTCGATCTCGCGCTCGGAGCAGATGTAAGTCCTCGACTCGACCCGGGCGACGTCGGAGGGTTCCGACCGCGCGAGGTAGGAGTGCGGCTCGGAGGTCTCGCTGAGGTGGATGAAGGTGCCCGCATCGACAAGCTGCTTACACAGCCGCGCCGACTCCTCCGCCGTACCGTCGGCGAAGACGACCCGATCGGGCTGGGTCAGTTCAGCCACCTCCCGGACCCAGGCCAACAGGCCGGCGTGCTTGGTCGGCGCCTTGTCCAGACCCGGGAAGGTCGCTGAGGTCATCGGTATCTCCCGCCTACGTTCCAGTCGAATGGAAGATTAACGCGGGCGCTCGGCTCGCGGTTACTGGAGTATGTCCGATCCGGGGCGGGGAGAACCCCCGAACGGCGCAGACGTCAGCAGCGTGAATTCCGCCACGGCGAACCGGGCCGCGACCCGGTCCTCCATGGCCGATCGCAGGGAGGCGACGGACTCTGCCGCCCACCGTTCGGCGGCCGCCCGTTCGGAGATGGTCCGCCGCGTCCGGACCACCCACAGCCCGAGGAACAGGCCCAACAGCGCGCATCCCGGCCAGACCGCCCCGGACCACCTCGAGAGCAGGTCGGCGAGCACCCGGCCCAGGGTGAGCGCCGCCCCGGCGCCGAACGTCAGACCGAGCAGCGCGGCCAGCCGGCTCTCCAGTGCGGACGCCCGCAGCGGGGGTTCCTCGGGCACGGCGGGCGGGTCCGGCCAGCCGGCCGGATCAGCGGCGACCGCGGCCAGGCGGGTGGTCATATCGGCGTCGATCCCGGCCGCGACCTCAGCGATCCGGTCCCGGGCCCGGCGGACGAAGTCCTCGGCCCGGGACACCTCTCCCGCGCCGGCCAGCAGTTCAGCGCGCAACGTCGCGCACGAAGCGCGGACGGCGAGGGCCGCCTCCATGCGGGCCTGCCGCAGCCCCACCCGCCGGGCGACAACCGGGCGGACGACGGCGGAACGGATGCCGGTCAGCCGGGAGGAGCGGTCCCACAGCCGCAGTGCTCCCCGGGTGAGGTCACCGGCGCAAGCGCGGTGCAGATCCGATACCGGGCCCGCTGCATACCGCCGCCACCGGATGGCCGCAGCCAGCGGGTCGGCGGGCACGGACGGCACCGGCAGGCCTGCCTGCCGGACCACCTCCGCCGCAGCCAGCATCCGGGACAGCACCACATCGTCGCCGGACAGAAAGACCGCCAGCCGGACGCCGTCCGGTCCGGTGGCCCGGGCGGCCAACGCGGTGAGCGCGGTGTCGACGCGCCGGTAGCGCACGGGTGCGGCCGCCGCGGCGATCGCGGCGCTCACCCCGTCCAGGCCGCTGGCCCGGCGCAGGACGGTCCTCATCGCGGCGCGGTCCGCACCCGGGCTCGCCACGGCCATCCGGTCGGCGAGGACGGCCAGATCGTCATCGGCGACAGCCGGATCGAAGGCGGCCACCGCCGCCAGCGCCGAGAGGCCCACGGTGCTGACGCCGGTTCGCCGCCGAATCTCCCGGCATCGGCGCAGCGCTTCCCCGGGCCCGATGAGATCGGTCTTGGTGAGGACCATCAGATCGGCTCGGCCGGCCCGGTCGGCCGATGGCTCCGCGACGACGCGAACCTCGAGGTCGGCCTGCTCGTCCGGCCCGCAGATGCTGACCCCGATCGCGCGCAGGACCCGGACCGCCGTCCGTACCCCGGCCCCGGGGGCGCCGCGCACCAGTACCCGGACCGGTGCGGTCAGCCCGGCCGCCGCCTCCGCCAGGTCCGGGCGGCCCAACCGGTCGGCGGCGGTGGTCAACACCGCCGCCAGTGGGCAGTCGAGCATGGGCGGCCCCGGCATGGCGGACAGAGTGGCAGCGCTGCCCTTGACCCGCCAGTCAGTGGAAGGCAACTGTTGGGTATCAATCTGATCCGCGATGGCGGTGCCTCGGGCTCCATGGGCCACGATGTACCAATGCCTGTTCAGCGCCCCGCCATGCCCGAGGCGGCCGCGCATCAGCCCCGACGGGTGACCAGCTTCCGGTCCCGCCGCTCGGCCCTGACCGACGCCCAGCAGGGCGTCTGGGACCGGCTGTGGCCGAGCCTGGGCCGGCTGGCCGACACCGACGAGAAACTCGACACCGTGGCGTGGTTCGGTCGCGAGGCCGATCTCATCCTCGAGATCGGCTGCGGAACCGGAACCTCGACCCTGGCGATGGCGCAGGCCGAACCCGATCTCGACGTGATCGCCGTGGAGGTATACCGCCGAGGCCTGGCTCAGCTGCTCAGCGGGATCGACCGCGAGGGCGTGGACAATATCCGGCTGATCCGCGGCGACGGGACCGACGTCCTCGAGCATCTGCTGACGAGCGGGTCGCTGACCGGGATCCGGGTGTTCTTCCCGGACCCGTGGCCCAAGGCACGTCACCACAAGCGCCGGCTTCTCCAGCCGGCGACCGTGACCCTGATGGCCGACCGGCTGCGGCCCGGCGGCGTGTTGCACGTCGCCACCGACCATCCCGGATCTGCCGAGGAGGTCGCCGAGGCCGCGCCAGAGGCTCGCCTCTGGGCGCAGCTCTATAC
>CAYFMA010000001.1:15495-28987 GCA_964344085.1 uncultured Mycobacterium sp. | reverse complement strand
CCGAGCAGATCGCCGAGGTCGGCGACGGCGAACCACTGCTGCGCCGTGCGGGAACCGATGAGCGACTGCCGATTTCGACGGCCCGACCGACCACCAAGTACGAAACCAAGGCCCACCACGCCGGCAGCGCGGTGAACGAATTCATCTGGGTGAGGCGAGCATGACCGTCATCGACGAAACGACTCCGGTGACCGAGATCGGCGATCTTGCGGTTCCGCCGGAACTCGTCTCCCCCGCGGCCCCCAAACGGGTTCTGCTGGTCTGGGACGCACCCAACCTCGACATGGGACTGGGCTCGATCCTGGGCGGACGGCCGACCGCCGCGCACCGGCCCCGGTTCGACGCACTCGGCCGGTGGTTGCTGGTCCGCACCGCCGAGCTCGCCGCCCGCCACCCCGGGGTGACCCTGGAGCCGGAGGCGACGGTGTTCACCAACATCGCCCCCGGCAGCGCGGACGTGGTGCGGCCCTGGGTGGAGGCGCTGCGCAACGTGGGTTTCGCGGTGTTCGCGAAACCCAAGGTCGACGAGGACAGCGACGTCGACGCCGACATGCTGGCCCACATCGCGCTGCGGCGCGACGAGGGCCTGGCGGCGCTGCTGGTCGCCTCGGCCGACGGGCAGGCGTTCCGGGCCCCGCTGGAGGACATCGCGGGCGAGGGCGTCGAAGTCCGGGTGCTCGGATTTCGCGAACATGCCAGCTGGGCGTTAGCGTCGGATACCTTCGAATTCGTCGACCTGGAGGATATCCCGGGAGTTTTCCGCGAGCCCCTGCCGCGAATCGGCTTGGATTCGTTGCCAGAGCAAGGTGCGTGGCTGCAGCCGTTCCGGCCGCTGTCGTCGTTGCTGAACTCGCGAACGTAGGACCGGCGGCTGCGAGGCCGCCGTAGCTTTAGATGTGAATTGCAGTAAGGAGACCTGAGTGTTCGCCTGGTGGGGCCGAACGGTATACCGCTACCGGTACATCGTTATCGCACTGATGGTGGCGCTCTGCGTCGGCGGCGGTATCTACGGTATCGACCTGGGAAAGCACGTCACCCAGAGCGGTTTCTACGACGAGGGCAGCCAGTCGGTGACCGCCTCGCTGCTCGCCGACGGCGCCTACGGCCGCGACACCTCCGGACACATCGTCGCCATCTACACCGCGCCTGCCGGAAAGACCGTCGACGACCCCGAGTTCTCCAAGAAGATCCTCGACAACCTCGACAAGGCGCAGAAGGACCATCCCGACGAGATCCTGCGGGCGATCGGCTACTTCAAGAATCCCGAACTGCTCTCGAACATGGCCGACGCGAGCAAGAAGCACGCGTTCATGTCGATCCAGCTCAAGGGCGACAACGACGACACCATCCTGAACAACTACAAAGCGGTCAAGGACAGCTTCAACATCCCCGGTATCGATGTGAAGCAGGCCGGCCTGCAACCGCTGGCGGCCGAGCTCACCGGAACCATCGGGGAGGACCAGCAGCGCGCCGAGGTGGCCGCCATCCCACTGGTGGCAGTGCTGCTGTTCTTCGTCTTCGGCGGCGTGGTCGCCGCGAGCCTTCCGGCCATCATCGGCGGTCTGACGATCATGGGCGCGCTGGGCATCATGCGGCTGATCGCCGATTTCACCCCGGTGCACTTCTTCGCCCAGCCGGTCGTGACGCTGATCGGTCTGGGCATAGCCATCGACTACGGCCTGTTCATCGTGAGCCGGTTCCGCGAAGAGATCGCCGAGGGCTACGACACCGAGGCGGCCGTGCGCCGCACGGTCATGACGTCGGGACGGACGGTCATCTTCTCCGCGGTCATCATCGTCGCGTCCTCACTGCCGCTGCTGCTGTTCCCGCAGGGCTTCCTGAAGTCGATCACCTACGCGATCATCGCCTCGGTCATGCTCGCGGCAATCCTGTCGATCACCGTGCTGGCCGCGATCCTGGCCATCCTCGGCCCGAACGTCGACGCCCTGGGCGTGCGCACCCTGCTGCGGGTGCCGTTCCTGGCCAACTGGTCGTTCTCACGCAAGATCATCGACTGGTTCGCCGACAAGACCCAGAAGACCAAGACCCGCGAAGAGGTCGAGAACGGCTTCTGGGGACACCTGGTCAACCGGGTGATGAAGCGGCCCATCCTGTTCGCCGCGCCGATCGTGATCTTCATGATCATCCTGATCATCCCGCTGGGCAAACTCTCACTGGGCGGCATCAGCGAGAAGTACCTGCCGCCGAACAACTCCGTGCGACTGGCCCAGGAGGAGTTCGACAAGGTCTTCCCCGGCTTCCGCACCGAACCGCTGACTCTGGTGATCCAGAGCGAGAACGGCCAGCCGGTCACCGATGCGCAGGTCGCCGAGATCCGCAACAAGGCCATGGCGATCAAGGGGTTCACCGATCCGGACAACAACCCCGAAGCGATGTGGAAGGAACGCCCTTATCTCGACGGGGCGTCGAAGAACCCGTCGGTTCGGGTCATCCAGAACGGTCTGGTGACCCGCAACGATGCGGCCAAGAAGATCAGCGAACTACGGGCGATCGTTCCGCCGAAAGGTCTGCATCTCTACGTCGGCGGCACCCCGGCACTGGAGCAGGACAGCATTCATTCGCTGTTCTCGAAACTGCCCCTGATGGTGCTGCTGCTGATCACCACGACCACCGTGCTGATGTTCCTGGCATTCGGCTCGCTGGTGCTGCCGATCAAGGCCGCACTGATGAGCGCGCTGACGCTCGGCTCCACCATGGGTGTGCTGACGTGGATGTTCGTCGAAGGACACGGGTCCGGGTTGATGAACTACACGCCGCAGCCGCTGATGGCGCCGATGATCGGTCTGATCATCGCGGTGATCTACGGCTTGTCCACCGACTACGAGGTGTTCCTGGTCTCCCGCATGGTTGAGGCCCGCGATCGCGGCATGTCGACCACCGAGTCGATCCGGATCGGCACCGCCACCACCGGCCGGTTGATCACCGCCGCCGCCCTGGTGCTGGCCGTGGTCGCCGGGGCGTTCGTGTTCTCCGATCTGGTGATGATGAAGTACCTGGCATTCGGTCTGCTGATCGCGCTTCTGCTCGACGCGACCATCGTGCGCATGTTCCTGGTGCCGGCCATCATGAAACTGCTCGGCGACGACTGCTGGTGGGCGCCGAAGTGGATGAAGCAGTTGCAGCACAAGATCGGCCTGGGCGAGACCACGCTGCCCGACGAGCGCCGGCCCGCACTGGCCGAACCGCAGAGCGCCCTGGCGGTCGTGGCGGCACCGGCGCCGGCACCGATGCTCCCGTCCGAGAGTTCACCGCACCAGCCCGTCGCGGCACCCACTCCCCCGTCCGCGGCGATCACCACCCCGGTGAGCGCACCCGTCGCCGACGCGCCGACCACCCGGTTCGCCGCTCCCAAGGCGGAGAAGGGCGAGCGCGACATCGGCTCCTGGCTCGGCGAGCTTCGAGCCAAGGCCTCCCGGCGTGCACCGGAGGCCCAGCCGGCGGCGGAACCGACCCAGGTGATGTCCACCCCTACCGTGCCGGTGAGTTCCCCGGTCAGCGAGGACGCGACGACGGCGATGCCGATTGTTTCCAATCCCGCTGCGGCCGAAGAGATTTCAGCTGAGGAAACCCGGGCCATCCCGATCAGCCGGCCTGAGGATTCCGATATGGCCACCGAGCAACTCAACGCCCGGGGCAAGCAGGGCGGCGGGGTCAGCGCGCAGGATCTGCTGCGCCGGGAAGGCCGGCTCTAACCGATCGTCCCGGCGGGGGTGTCCGGTTCGGCCTGAACCGCCAACGCGTCCGGTCCGGAATCCAGTTCGGCGGCCTCCCCTTCCGGATCATCGGCGATGAGCACTCGGGTCGCACTGTTGAGGAAAGCCAGCACCGGAACCGCCAGCAGTGCGCCGACGACACCGGCCAGCACAGCCCCCGTCGCGATCGCCAGCACGATCGCCAAAGGATGGATCGACACGGCGCGTCCCATCAGCAGGGGCTGCAGCACGTGGCTCTCCAGTTGCATGACCGCGACGATCAGACCGAGGGTGATCATCGCGTAGATGAAGCCCTTGGCAAGCAGAGCCACCACCACCGCGAGCATTCCGGTGATGACGGCGCCGACCACCGGGATGAAGGCTCCGAGGAACACCAGTGAGGCCAGTGGCAAGGCCAGCGGAACACCCATGATGGCCAGGCCGGTGCCGATACCCACGGCATCGACGAGAGCCACCAGGAACGTCGCCCGCACATAGCCGATCAGTGAGTGGAATCCGGCGCGGCCCGCGGCCCGGACCCGCTCCCGGGCACCGGCCGGGATGATCGTGGTGAGGTAGTCGTAGATGTTGCGGCCGCCGTAGAGCAGGAAGATGAGGGTGAACAGCACCAGCAACGCGCCGGTGATGATCTCGGTCAGAGTAGCCGCCGTCGACAGCGCACCACTGGTCAGTTTCTCCTGGTTGTCCCGGATGGCCTTGATGGCGGCGTCGCCGGCTTTGTCGATCTGTTCGAGGCTCAGGTGCAGCGGTCCGTCGATCAGCCAGGTGGTGGCGTTGTCGATACTCCGGGTGACCTGCTCGGTCAGGCTCGGTAGACCCGAAATGAACTCGCTGACAACGAAACTCAGGATTCCCACGAATACCGCGATGCCGCTGAGCAGAACGAGTGCCACTGCGCCGCCACGCGGGGCGCCACGACGGTCGAGCCAGTCGACGACGGGCACCAGCAATGCGGTCACCATCACCGCCAGCGCGACCGGAACCAAGATCACCTGAAGTTTCGTCACCAGCCACAGCAGCGCCAGGATCGCGGCCAGGATGACCAGAAGGCGCCACGACCAAGCCGCGGCCTTCCGGACGAACGGGGTCACCGCGTCATCGTCACTCGCCCGGCCGGCCGGCATGAGCGTCAGCCTAACCCCGGCCTCCGCACATTGGAGTAAGGCGCAGCTACCCTCGAACACGTGGCCCACGAACACGGCTCACGTGCCCGGGGCAGGTATTGGTGGGTGCGATGGGCGATCCTCGGCATCGCCCTGATCGTGCTCGCGGTCGAGGCGCACCTGGTGTGGGATCAGCTGTCCAAGGCCTGGGCCAGCCTGCTGTCGGCGAACGGCTGGTGGGTGCTCGGCTGCGCGTTCGCGGCCATGATCTCGATGCACAGTTTCGCCCAGATCCAACGAACCCTGCTGCGCTCCGCCGGAGTGAGGGTGCAGCAGTGGCGTTCGGAGGCGGCCTTCTACGCGGGCAACGCACTGAGCACGACCCTGCCCGGCGGCCCGGTGCTCTCGGCGACATTCGTCTATCGGCAGCAACGACGGTGGGGCGCGTCACCGGTCGTGGCCTCCTGGCAGCTGGTGATGTCCGGCGCCTTGCAGGTGGTGGGCCTGGCACTGCTGGGTCTCGGCGGCGCATTTCTGTTGGGCGCCAAGAACAATCCGTTCTCGCTGCTGTTCACCCTGGGTGGGTTCGTGGCACTGCTCCTTCTTGCCCAGGCGGTGGCGAGCCGGCCCGAACTGATCGACGGCATCGGAGTGAAGGTCCTCGGTTACCTGAACTCGGTCCGCAACAAGCCCGCCGATGCCGGTCTGGCGAGGTGGCGCGAGACGTTGCATCAGCTGGAATCGGTGAGTCTGAGCCGGCGCGAGTTGAGCGTGGCGTTCGGCTGGTCGCTGCTGAATTGGGTGGCCGACGTGGCCTGCCTGCTGTTCGCCGCCTACGCCACCGGCGGCCATCCGTCACTGCCCGGACTCACCGTGGCCTACGCGGCAGCCCGGGCGGTGGGGGCTATTCCGCTCATGCCGGGCGGACTGCTGGTCGTCGAGGCGGTCCTGGTTCCCGGCCTGGTGTCCAGCGGGATGGCGCTCCCCGCTGCGATTTCGGCGATGCTGATCTACCGGCTGGTCAGCTGGATCTTCATCTCCGCGATCGGCTGGGTGGTGTTCTTCTTCATGTTCCGCACCGAGGGCGTGCGGCATCCGGAGACCGTCATCGACGAACTCGAGGATCAGGAACTCGCGGTCATCGACGAACTCGCCCCCGATGATCATTCACCCAGAGATGAGGAACGGTCCTGAACAGGGTTGGATGGCGGTCATGACGACCGGTTCGGATCAATCCGTTGACAACCCCGCCCGCAACGCCGCGCCGGCCTTCGCCGCCGACGTCATCTGTGTCCTGATCTTCGTGACGGTGGGACGCCGCAGTCACGCCGAGGGAGTCACGCTCGCCGGTATCGCCGAGACGGCGTGGCCCTTCCTGACCGGAACGGTGACCGGCTGGCTGCTCTCACGTGGCTGGCGACGGCCGACTGCGCTGATCCCCACCGGTGTCGCCGTCTGGATCTCGACGATCGTCATCGGGATGACGCTGCGGGTCATCACCCGGGCGGGGATCGCGGTCAGCTTCGTCCTGGTGGCCTCGGCGGTCACCGCATTGCTACTGCTGGGCTGGCGCGCCGTGCGGACCGGTCTGGCCCGCCGGACATGAGAAGCCGGGGCTAGGACGCCGGAAGCACCGGGGCCTGGCCGGCGCCGCAACGGCTGCGCAGATCGAACAGAGGCTGCCGGATCCCCTGCAACTCGGCTTTCACCATGGGGTTGGCGTTGAGATAGTCGGCGATACTGGCCCGCATCTGGTCGCGCGGCGCGCCCTCCAGACCGGTGAAGAAGGCGTTCACATCGGGGTGGGTGAACAGATAGGCGGACGTCGCGGCCGACACCCCGGCCGACACTCCGGCCAAGTCGGCGGCTGAGCAGTTCGGCGGGGCCGCGACGGCCGTGGGAGCGATACCGACGGCGAGTGCTCCGGTTACCAGACCGGCTCCGAGGAGATGGCGAAACATGCTGGACTCCTTATTCCTCCGGTTGGCTCAATCGTAGGACACCAAGGCCGGGTGGCGGGACGGCCTGCTGGGGTAGTCTCGCAGCCACGCCATTCGCCTGGTGCCAGTCGCGGGGAGTTCGCCATCCAGCAGTTCATGATGCGTCTGAGTGGCAGCCTGCGCAGACACCGCTGGCTGGTCTTCTGCTGTTGGCTGCTCACGCTCGTTCCGTCGATCTGGCTGGGGCTGACCCAGTCCCACAACCTGACCGGCGGCGGTTTCGAGGTCGAGGGTTCCCAATCGCTGCATGTTCAGTACGAACTCGAGGACCACTTCCCCGCGCAGGGTGCATCACCGCTGGCCCTGGTCGCCGCCCCGCGACCGGACGCCACCTACGAAGACATGGCCATGGCGGTGGCCGAACTGGAGAAGGCCGCCCAGGAGATTCCCAGCATCACGCTCGTTCCCAACCCGGTACAGGGGTCCCCGGCCCCCGATCGCCCCTACGTCGTCTCGCTTCGGTTGGACTTCAACAACACCGGCGCGGTCGACGTGGCCCGTCAGTTGCGCGCCAAGATCGGCGTCCAGGGCGATCAGCCGGGCCGGACCGCCGACGGCCGGGTCCGGCTGTACGTGATCGGTCAGGGCGAGCTGGGCGCCGCGGCGCAGAACAGCACCAAACACGACGTGGCCGCCGCCGAGCGGTGGAACCTGCCCATCGTCCTGATCGTGCTCATCGCGGTGTTCGGCTCGCTGGCCGCCGCCGCCATCCCGCTCGCACTGGGCATCTGCACGGTCGTGGTCACCATGGGCGTGGTCTACCTGCTGTCCACGGTGACCACGATGTCGGTCTTCGTCACCTCGACGGTGTCCATGTTCGGTATCGCACTGGCGATCGACTACTCGTTGTTCATCCTGATGCGATTCCGCGAGGAGTTGCGCGCCGGCCGTGACCCCGACCAGGCGGCCGACGCGGCGATGGCGACCTCCGGCCTGGCCGTCGTGCTGTCCGGCCTGACGGTGATCGCCTCACTGACGGGCATCTATCTGATCAACACACCGGTGCTCAGGTCGATGGCCACCGGCGCGATCCTGGCGGTCGCCGTGGCGGTGCTGACATCGACGACGCTCATCCCCGCGGTGCTGGCCACCTTCGGCCGTGCGGCGGCACGGCGCTCACCGCTGCTGCACTGGTCACGCCGGCCGGAGTACGCGGTCTCCCGGTTCTGGACGCGCTGGGTGGTCGCGGTCATGCGACGACCGTGGGTGTCCGCGCTGGCCGCGACGGCGGTCCTGCTCGTGCTGGCGGCGCCGGCGTTCTCGATGGTGCTCGGCAACAGTCTGCAGCGGCAGTTCCCGGCCTCTCACGAGGTGCGCGGCGGGGTGGCCGCGGCGGCCGAGGCACTGGGCCCCGGAGCACTGGGACCGGTGCGGATCCTGGTCACCTTCCCCGATGGCAACGCCTCCGATCCGAGTCACACCCCGGCACTGGACGCCCTGAGCAGGACGGCCTCGAGTGCGGTCAACATCGTCTCGGTGTCACCGCCGGAGTTCTCCGACGACAACCGCAGCGCGTTGCTCTCGGCGGTCCTGGCCGTCGATCCGGAGGAGTTGCGCGCCCGGGACACCGTCGACTGGTTGCGCCGGGAACTACCGGCCACTCCCGAGGCGTCCGGTCTGCGGGTCGACGTCGGCGGACCCACCGCACTGATCAAGGATTTCGACGACCGGGTGGCGCACACCCAGGCACTGGTCTTCGTCTTCGTGGCGCTGATCGCCTTCGTCATGCTGCTGGTGTCCATCCGGTCGGTCTTCCTCGCCCTCAAGGGTGTGCTGATGACCGTGCTGTCGGTCGCCGCCGCCTACGGCAGCCTCGTCGTCGTCTTCCAGTGGGGCTGGCTGGAGAAGATCGGCTTCGAACCACTGTCGTCCATCGACAGCACCATCCCGCCCCTGGTGCTCGCCATGACCTTCGGCCTGTCGATGGACTACGAGATCTTCCTGCTGACCCGGATCCGGGAGCGCTACCTACAGTCCGGGGATACCCGCGACTCGGTGGCCTACGGCGTGGCCACCAGTGCGCGCACCATCACCAGTGCGGCACTGATCATGATCGCGGTGTTCATCGGCTTCGCCTTCGCGGGCATGCCACTGGTGGCTCAGCTCGGGGTGGCCTGCGCGGTGGCGATCGCGGTGGACGCCACCATCGTCCGGCTGGTTCTGGTGCCATCGCTGATGGCGATGTTCGACCAGTGGAACTGGTGGCTGCCCGGCTGGCTGGCGCGGATACTGCCGTCGGTCGATTTCGAAAAACCCTTGCCCAAGCTGGATCTCGGCGATCTCGTCGTACTGCCCGATCACCTGGCCACCCTCGCTCCCCCGAGCGCAGATCTGAAGATGATGGTGCGTAGCGCCGCGCGCCTCAAGGAGATGGCGCCGGATGCCGTCAGCGTCGCGGATCCATTGGCCTTCAGCGGATGCGGGATCGCCGACGGCGCGCTGACCGGAAGGATCAAGGGCGGGGACGACGCCAGTACCGGCCGGTTGGCGGTGGCCCGGCCGAAGCATCCGGTGACGGTGTGGCGGGGCCGGCTCGCGGTGGCTCTGGACGCGCTGGAGACCGATGCCGCCACCGCACGGTGCAGCCCGGTCGAGACCACCAATGTGCAACTGCCCACCGGCGACCGGGTGCAGATCCCGACCGGCGCCGAGACCCTGCGACTGCAGAGCTACCTGGTGTTGTGCCGCAACCATCGCGCCGACTACGTCCAGCTCGCCGAACTGGTCGAGGCGAACGGGATGGCCAACGCGGCCACGGTGCTCGCCGGCATCGATCGGTACTACACCTCCGGCCAGGCCTCCGCCCAACAGTGGATCGCGACCCAACTGGTGCGGCGGCTGGCCGACCCGATGCCCTCCGACGACGGGGACCCCGCCGGGCCGGCGCCCAGCGAGTGGGACAATGTCACGAAGACCTGCCTGAACCTGGCGGTGGCGATCCTGGAGGAGGCGAGTTGACTCGCCCATCCGATCAGCCGGCCGGCGAACGGCCGGTCGAATTCTGGCCCACCTCCGCGATCCGCTCCGCGCTGGAGTCCGGTGACATCAGCATCTGGCAGCGAATCGTCGTCGCGATCAAACGGGACCCCTTCGGCCGCACCGCGCGTCAGGTCGAGGAGGTTCTGGCCGACGCCGAACCGTACGGGATCTCCAAGGCGCTGAGCGAAGTGCTCTCCCGGGCGCGGGCCCACCTGGAGGCAAACGAACGTGATGAGGCCTCCCGGCACGTCCGGTTGCTGATGGAGCGCTCCGGACTGACCGAACGCGAGTTCGCCTCGCGGATCGGTGTCTCGGCCGCTGAACTGGCGGGATTCCTGGCGGCGTCGGTCAGCCCGGCGGCGTCGTTGATGATCCGGATGCGGCGACTCTCCGACCGGTTCGCCAAGATCCGCGCCCAGGGCGCCCAATCCGAAGCGGACGTCGAACCCGACGAGGCCGAGGCCGGCGACAGCGATGCCGACGTGACCACCGAACCCGATCCGGAGTCCGACGCTGAGTAGCACCAACCCCGACGCGAACCGGTTGCGGGAGATCCTGCAAGACACCCGCACCGTCGCGGTGGTCGGCGCTTCGGACAACCCGGCCCGGCCGAGCAATGATGTGTTCGGCTATCTGGCTCGCCACAGTCACTACACGCTGTACCCGGTCAACCCGTACGCCGGCGAAATCGACGGCGTGCCAACCTATCCGGCGCTACAAGACCTCCCGGTGGTACCGGACATGGTCGACGTGTTCCGGCGGCATGAGGAACTGCCCGCCGTACTGGCGGAGGTCCTGGCCCTGGACCCGTTGCCCAGATACCTGTGGTTGCAACAGGGCCTGTGGCATGAGCAGGTGGCACAGGCCGCACAGGAGGCCGGCCTGACCGTGGTGATGGATCGCTGCCTGAAGGTGGACTACGCCCGGCTCATCGGTTGACCGAAGTACCGGTCAGGGCGCGTTGATGGGAGCCACGTCGACCACTTTCCAGCCGTCGCCGAGCTTGGCCAGCGCCACCCGCAGCGCCAGCACGGCGGTAGCCGGCTGCTGACCGGGTGCGGACTGCGCCGAACGCATCAGAACCGCGACACTGGCCGCCGACGGACCGAGTGCCTCCAGTCCGGCCGAGATGGTGCGGGCCTGCGCGGTTACGTTGCGCTTGGCCATATCGGCGACCGCGGTGCCGAAGCTCGCCTTGAACGCCTCTGCGCTGTCGGGCGCCATCAGCGCGGCAGCCCGGTCGATCGATGAGGACGGATCCGTGGGACTGAAGGTCGCCGTCGCCTCGGACACCTCGATGGCGATCCGCGCCACCTCGTCGGTGTCCCGGCTGAAGGCACGATCCAGGAGCGTCCACTGCGTGTAGCCGACGACAGCCGCGCAGACCAGGGTTGCCGCGGCCAGACCGACAGCCGCGAACCGCAGACCCGGGGCGTCATCGTCGGTGCCCATGGTCACCGAATCCCGCCGGAAGCCAACGGCATTCAGCACAACCGCCTCGGCGACCAGCAGGCACAGCATCGAACACACCGAGACCCACCACAGCGGCCAGCCGAGCATCACCCCGATCGTCACGAGGCCGGCGATGATCACCAGCGGCACCGCGACGTCGAATACCAGCACCCTGGTCAGGTTCTTCATCGCAGCGACTCCAGCCGCGAGATCTTCAGCCCACCGTCGACCTCGGAGACACCGAGCCGAAGGTTCCAGTGCACGGTGGTCGGACCCGGTGCGGCACCCGGTGCGGCCGGCGTCGCTTTGGTGCCGGCGTTCTCGCTGACCGATGTCGCCACCACCAGAACGGTGTCGGTTCGGGCCGTCAGTTCCGGCGGCAGGCTCTTCGGACCTTCGGGGCGCTGACCAGGGGTGGCGTCAGGATCGTGATGGAACACCTCGATGGAGACCGACTGGACCTGACCGGTGGTGCGCGAATTCAGCGTCTCGACCACCTTGCGGTACGGAGCGATCGATGCCTCGAAACCCGAGTTGAGTTCGCCGACCGTGCCGTCACGCAGCTTCTCCAGACTGGCCTGCACATTGCCGGCGTTCATGTTGATCAGCACGCGGGTCCAGTCGGCCGCCGATTGCAGCACCCGGGCTTGCCGGGCACGGTCGGAGTCGGCGGAGCGATGACCCACCCAGAGCACCGTGATCAGGGCCACGGCGGCGACACAGATCGCGCCGAGTACCGCCGATCCGAGGCGGAAGCGGGAGCCAGGCATGCACGGCAGGCTACCGGGCCGCCCGAACGGGGCAGTGGTAAGGATGGTGGCGTGACGGTAGACACTCGACGATCCGGCATCGACCTGTCCAACCTGGACCAGGGCGTGCGCCCGCAGGACGACCTGTTCGGCCATCTCAACGGCCGCTGGCTGTCCGAATACGCGATCCCGGCCGACCGGGCCACCGACGGCGCGTTCCGCGCGCTCTACGACCAGGCCGAGGAGCACGTCAGGGACCTGATCACCGAGGCGGCCGCCGCACACGCTGGAACGGGCACCGATGAACAGCGGGTGGGAGATCTCTACGCCAGCTTCCTCGATGAGCAGACCGTCGAGGACCGCGGCCTGCGACCACTGCGCGACGAACTCGCGGTGATCGATGCCGCCGGTGCACCGGCCGCGCTCGCAGCGGTCATCGGCCGCTTCCAGCGCACCGGTGTGGGCGGTGGGGTGGGGCTCTACATCGACACCGACTCCAAGAACTCCTCCCGCTATCTGGTGCACCTCTACCAGTCCGGACTGGGCCTGCCCGATGAGTCCTACTACCGCGATGATCAGCACGCCGCGATCCTGGGCGCATACCCGAGTCATATCGCCACGATGTTCTCGCTGGTGTTCGGCGGCACCGCCGACGAGTACGCCGAGCGGGCCGGACGGATCGTCGCGCTCGAGACCAAGCTGGCCGCCGCGCACTGGGACGTGGTCCGCCGCCGCGACGCCGACCTGAACTACAACCTGCGCAGCTTCGCACAGTTGCCGGAGCAGGCTCCTGGATTCGACTGGTCGGGCTGGGTAGCGGCACTGGGACTTCCCGACGGCTCCGTCGCCGAACTGGTTGTGCGCCAACCGGATTACCTCTCCGCCTTCGCCGGGCTGTGGTCGGCGGCCGACTTCGCCGACTGGCGGGACTGGGCCCGCTGGCGTCTCATCCACTCCCGCGCCGGAGTGCTGCCCCACGCACTGATCGAAGAGGACTTCGCCTTCTACGGCCGGACCCTGTCGGGCACCGAACAGATTCGGGAACGCTGGAAGCGGGCGGTGTCACTTGTCGAGGGCCTGATGGGCGACGCCGTGGGCCGGCTGTACGTGCAACGGCACTTCCCGCCGGAGGCCAAGGCCCGGATGGACGAGTTGGTGGAGAACCTGCGCGAGGCCTACCGGGTCAGTATCACCGACCTGGAGTGGATGACGCCGGAGACCCGGCAGCGTGCGCTGGCGAAACTGGACAAATTCACGCCCAAGATCGGCTACCCGAAAAAGTGGCGGGACTATTCCAAGCTGGTTGTGCGGCGGGATGACCTGTACGGCAACGTGATCCGCGGAACCGAACTGGAGACCGACCGGGAGTTCGCCAAACTGGGCGGGCAAGTCGATCGCGACGAGTGGTTCATGACCCCGCAGACGGTGAACGCCTACTACAACCCCGGGATGAACGAGATCGTCTTCCCGGCCGC
>CAYFMA010000001.1:0-15485 GCA_964344085.1 uncultured Mycobacterium sp. | reverse complement strand
GTTCACCGTCTGCGGGGGCATGAACCACTCGTCGCGATCCTGCAACCACCGTTCTTCGACGCCGACGCCGACGACGCGGCCAACTACGGCGGGATCGGCGCGGTGATCGGCCACGAGATCGGTCACGGTTTCGACGATCAGGGCTCCAAATACGACGGCGACGGCAACCTCGTCGACTGGTGGACCGACGCCGACCGCGCCGAGTTCACCACCCGCACCACGAAGCTGATCGAGCAGTACGACTCCTTCATCCCCCGCGACCTCGAGTGCCGCGATGACGCACCGCACGTCAACGGCGCCTTCACCGTCGGCGAGAACATCGGCGACCTGGGCGGGCTGTCGATCGCGTTGCTCGCCTATCAACTCTCACTCGGCGGTAAGGAAGCCCCTGTGATCGACGGACTGACCGGCGTCCAGCGGGTGCTGCTGGGCTGGGCACAGGTGTGGCGCACCAAATCCCGTGAGGCCGAGGCGATCCGGCGCCTGGCCACCGACCCGCATTCGCCGCCGGAGTTCCGGTGCAATGGTGTGGTCCGTAATATCGACGCCTTCTACGAGGCGTTCGGAGTCAGTCCGGATGACGCGCTGTACCTCGAACCGCAGCAGCGGGTCAGGATCTGGAACTAGCACTCAGCTCAGTAGAGCGTCCACTGCCAGTCGTCGGCTCCGTCGGGGTTGTTGTAGAGCCCGACCGAGTTCTTGATGACGATCGGATCGCCACTTCCGAAGTTGTCGTAGAACCACTTGGCGTTGTCCGGACCGAGGTTGATGCAGCCGTGGCTGACGTTGCGCTTGCCCTGATCGGCCACCGACCACGGAGCGCTGTGCACGAACGCACCGCTGTTGTCGATGCGCACCGCCCACTGCACCTTGAGCTTGTAGCCCATCGGCGAGTTCACCGGAACGCCGTAGGTCGACGAATCCATGATGATGTCCGGGAACTTCTCCAGCACGTAATAGGTGCCGTTCTTGGTCTCGTGCTTGCCGTCGGGCATGCCCATCGACACCGGGAAGGTGTTCACCACCGCGCCGTTGCGGGTGATCGTCATCTGGTGGGTCTTGTCGTCGACGGTGGCGATCAGCGCGTCACCGACCCGGAAGTTCGACTGCGCGCCACTGGCGTCGATGTGCACCTGGGTGCCGGCCGGCCAGAAGCTGTACGGCCGCCAGCGGACCTGGGTGTCGGTGGTCCAGTAGAACGCGCCGGGCACCGGGGGGTTCGACGAGATGTGGATCGACTGCTCGGCCAGCGGCCGGTTGGCGATGGGTCGCTGGAAGTTGATGATGATCGGCTTGGCGACGCCGACCAGGGCGCCGTTGACCGGATTGAAAGCCGGCGGGGCGAAGACCGGGTCACCGGTGTAAGGGGCGGCGTTCTGGCCCTTGGCGGCGCTGACGGTCACCGGCGCCGGAACGGGTGCGACCGGGGCGGGCGCGGGGGCCGGCGGCGGCACATCGCCGGGAGGAGCGAGATTGTCCGGCAGCGGCGGCGGCGGTGCGGGCCACACCTCGACGGGCGGCTGCACCGGCACTGCGGGGTCCGCCGGCGGCAGGTCGGGGTCGGCCCATGCCGGACCGGCGCCGAGACCGGCCCCGGCAACCGTCACCAGACACAGAGCGGTCGCCAGAGCGCCTCTCACCCGCTTCACCACAGTCCTCCAAACCTTGATTTCGTCCAGTCTTACACAGTGGAGGCCGTGCCTGACCCCCAGCGAACTGCCAGCATCAGGGGTTTTACGGCCTGAACTGTGAGGATGATCGGTCCAGCGGTGACGAGCGTTACTTCTCGCCGGCCACCGGCACGGGTGCGAACAGGTCGCGACGGGCCGCCACGGCGACCAGGGCCGAGCCGATCAGCATGGCCGATGCGGTGAGCATCACCGGTTCTCCGGCGTGCTCGAAAAGCAGTCCACCGATCAGCGACCCCGCCATGATCCCCACCTGGAAAGCCGCCACATAGAGGCCGGATGCCCCGTCCGGGTCGTCCGGTGAGTGCCGCATGGCGGCCGTTTGCAGCAACGGGGGCACAGCAGTGGCGGTCGCCCCCCAGCCGAGGATGGCGAGCACGCCGGCCGCGGTGGTGGCCTGGGTGATCCGCTCACCGAACCCGAGACCGGCGAGCACGGCGAACACCGTTGTCAGCCCTGCCATGCAGGCAACGATCGTGGTCTTGGGTCTGCGGTCACCCGGCCTGGCCAGCAGTCCCATCGCCAGCAAACCGGCGATCCCGTATCCGGCCAGCAGCCAGGCCAGCTTCGGGCCGGCGATACCCACGATGTCGCGGATGATGACGACGATGAAGGAGTAGGAGATGAAGTGTCCGGTCACCCCGATCAGGGTCAACGCGCACATGATCACCAGCCGGCTGTTGTGCTGATGCCATGATCGGTGAGCGGCTTCGGCTGCGGCGACCGGGAGCATCTCCATCAGCGGCAGGGTGATCCGCGCGGCGACCAGGACCACGGCCGCCGCCACGGTGATCGCGGCGACGGCCGGCCGCCAGCCCCACATCTGACTCAGCGCCGCCGTCAGCGGACTGCCCACGACGAGCGCGAACCCCGTCCCGACGTAGACCGCGGTGGTCGCGCGGGCGGCGTGCGACGGTGGCACGAGCCGGGCGCCGATCGGGGCGAGGACCGACCACATCAGCCCGTGCGTCAGCGCGCAGAGCACCCGCCCGGCGGCCAGCACCGCGAACGTGGGCGCCAGCGCCGAGATCAGTTGCGAGACGGTGAGCGAGGACAGGGTCAGAAGCAGCGTCCGCCGCCGGGGCCAGCGCGCGGTCCAGCGCACAAGTGGCACCGTCGCGATCGCCGCGACCAACGCGTAACTGGCCAGCAGGGTCGCGACGAGCGCCTCGCTGACGCCGAGATCGCCGGCGATCGCCGGAAGCGCGCCGACCGGCATGATCTCGGCGGTCACGTAGACGAAGGCGGCGGCCGCCAGTACCCCCAGCGCGAGTGCGACCCGTGGAGTCCACGGACCGGACTGGGACGCGGTCAGGAACGCACCAGCCGGGCGATGGCGGCGACGGCCTCGGCGAGTTTCTCGTCGGCCTCGACTCCACCTTCGGCCGCCGCCCGGGTCACGCAGTGACCGAGATGTTCCTCGAGCAATCCGAGTGCGACCGATTGGAGCGCGCTGTTGACCGCGCTGATCTGAGTCAGGATGTCGATGCAGTACTTGTCCTCATCGATCATCTTGGCGACGCCCCGGACCTGTCCCTCGATCCGCCGCAACCGCTTGGCGTAGTTGTCCTTGTTGTCCGAATATCCGTGTGCGCCAGGCATTTCAGCCTCCAAGTGTCTGCAGCATTTTCTTCATCTGGTCGATCTCAGCCTGCTGCGCGGCGATGATCGAACGGGCCAGGCCCATCATCTGGGGACTCTTACCGGCCTCGGATTCCACTTTCGCCATCTCGATAGCGCCCTGATGGTGTCCGATCATCGAGGTCAGCCACAGGATGTCGAAGTCGGGACCCTTCAGGCCGCGCAGGTTCAGCATGGTGGTGTCGTCGACCATGCCCTGCATGCTCAGACCCTCATGACCTGACTCGTGCTGCATCTCGGCGGGGTTGATACCCCACTGCTTCAACTGAGTCTTCATGGTGTCGATCTCGGGTTGCTGACCCGCCGCGATCTTGGCGGCCAGGCTGAGCATCTCCGGGTTGGTCGAGCGGTCCGGAACCATGTTCGCGAGTTCGACCGCCTGCTGGTGATGCGGAATCATCAACTGGGCGAAGACCACGTCGTCCTCGTTGTGGGCGGACGACTGGACCGCCGAGGACGACGATCCGTGCGAGCTGTGATCCTCGGCGGTCTTGGTTGCGGTACTGCAGGAGGACAGTGCAAGGCCTGCTGCGGCCACGGCCAGCAGTACGGCGGCTCGGATACCACGTGCGGTCACGGCACGACTATATACCCCTTGGGGGTATGTCCGCAGATTTTGGCGGCCACCTCCAGCAGGTCATACTTGACCCGTGAGCAAAACCCCTGATCTCAAGCCCCGCAGTCGCGACGTCACCGATGGTCTGGAGAAGGCCGCCGCCCGGGGCATGCTCCGCGCGGTCGGAATGGGTGACGAGGACTTCGCCAAACCCCAGATCGGTGTGGCGTCGTCCTGGAACGAGATCACCCCGTGCAACCTTTCGCTGGACCGCCTGGCCGACGCCGCCAAGGAGGGTGTGTTCGAGGCGGGCGGCTACCCATTGGAGTTCGGCACCATCTCGGTGTCCGACGGCATCTCGATGGGGCACGAGGGCATGCACTTCTCCCTGGTGTCGCGCGAGATCATCGCCGACAGCGTCGAGACGGTGATGCAGGCCGAGCGACTCGACGGCATGGTGATGCTGGCCGGCTGTGACAAGTCGCTGCCCGGCATGCTGATGGCGGCCGCGCGCCTCGACCTGGCCGCGGTTTTCCTCTACGCCGGTTCGATCCTGCCCGGCCGCGCCAAGCTGTCCGACGGCACCGAGAAGGACGTCACGATCATCGACGCCTTCGAGGCGGTCGGCGCGTGCGCGCGCGGGCTGATGTCACGTGAGGACGTCGACGCGATCGAGCGGGCGATCTGTCCGGGCGAGGGCGCCTGCGGCGGCATGTACACCGCCAACACCATGGCAAGTGCCGCCGAGGCGCTGGGAATGTCGCTGCCCGGAAGCGCCGCGCCGCCGGCCACCGATCGCCGTCGCGACGGATACGCGCGCCGCAGCGGTATCGCCGTCGTGGAGTTGCTGCGCCGCGGTATCACCGCCCGCGACATCCTGACCAAGGAGGCCTTCGAGAACGCGATCGCGGTGGTGATGGCCTTCGGCGGATCCACCAACGCCGTGCTGCACCTGCTGGCCATCGCGCATGAGGCCCAGGTCGAACTCTCCCTGGCGGACTTCACCCGGATCGGCGCCAAGGTGCCGCATCTGGCCGACGTCAAGCCGTTCGGCGCACACGTGATGAATGACGTCGACCGGATCGGCGGCGTGCCGGTCGTGATGAAGGCGCTGCTGGATGCCGGCCTACTGCACGGCGGCGTGATGACCGTGACCGGAAAGACCATGGCGGAGAACCTGGCCGGCATCAACCCGCCGGATCCCGACGGCAAGGTGCTGCGCGCGCTGACCAATCCGATCCACCCGACCGGCGGCATCACCATCCTGCACGGCTCGCTCGCGCCGGACGGCGCGGTGGTCAAGTCGGCCGGCTTCGATTCCGATGTGTTCGAAGGCACGGCAAGGGTTTTCGACGGTGAGCGCGCCGCGATGGACGCCCTCGAGGACGGCACGATCACCAAGGGTGATGTCGTGGTGATCCGCTATGAGGGTCCCAAGGGCGGCCCGGGCATGCGCGAGATGCTGGCCATCACCGGAGCCATCAAGGGCGCCGGTCTGGGCAAGGACGTGTTGCTGCTCACCGACGGCCGGTTCTCCGGTGGCACCACCGGACTGTGCGTGGGGCATGTCGCACCGGAGGCGGTCGACGGCGGCCCGATCGCCTTCGTCGTCGATGGCGACCGGATCCGTCTGGACGTCGCGAACGGAAAGCTGGACATCCTGGTGGATCCGTCCGAGATCGACGCACGGATGATCGGCTTCACGCCGCCGGAGCCCCGCTACAAGACCGGCGTGCTGGCCAAGTACCGCAAGCTGGTCGGCTCGGCCGCCCACGGCGCGGTCTGCGACTAGCGGGCGCTGCGCGCGCCGGCCGCCCGCGCCCTGGACGCGGCGGGCTGCCCGGCCGGCCTGTCCTTCTTCGCCGCTCTGGCGGACTGCCGCGAAGCGGCCCGTGACGCAACCGCCTTGACGGCGACCGCCGGAGTCGAGACGTCCGCAGCGACGGGAGCAGCAGCCGGCGGTGTCGGATAGGTGATCGCCAGGTGGTTGCCGTCGACGGTCAGCACCGGCGCCGGCTGGCCCAAGCGCAGCAGCGGGAACGCGTCCTGGAATCCGACGACCAACGCCCGCACCAGATCGCCGGGCACCTGAAGCCACTCGGCCGGGGTCAGCGGAGCCTGCGAGAGGTACGGCACATAGGTGCCCGATTGGTCGTAGGTCCGGTTGTAGGTGCCGCCCTCGGTGGGAGTCTGGATGTCGGTGTAGCCGGTGTTGACCAGAATCGACAACGCCGGCTGCAGCGCATCGGCCAGCGGCGTGCCCAGATTCACGGGCAGGCCCAGGGCGCCGGCGATCAGGTTGATGATGCGTGAGGGCAACCGCAACGGTTCGAGCAGCGGCAGATCGGGTGAGACGAGCGTGCTGTAGGTGGTGCTCGACAGGTTCAGGGCCGCGAGTGCGCCCAGCTTGGCGTAGATCTCACTCTTGCCGGCCCCGGCCAGCTCCGCCCCGCCGAGCAGGTTGGTCGGAAGTACCGTTGCCAGAACCGAATTCAGCAGCGAGACCGGATTCAGCGTGGCCGGGAAGTCGGAGATCAGGTTGTAACCCAGAGCCAGTCCGACCGTCGCCGCGTTGAGCGCGAGCCCGGTGCTCGACGCCGACGCGCCGCCACGGCTGACTCCCTCGATGCCGAAGATGTTCAGGATCGGTGCGAAGCGGGCGAACAGGCCACCGTTGGGCGTGCCCGGATTGTTGACCTCGGCCACCGCCAGGTTGGTGATGTTGGTGCCCTGGACGCAGGTGGGTCCGATGTTGCACGACTCGCCGGTCAGCGAGTTGACCTTCCCGCTGGGAACCAGCGGCTCGAATCCGGCGGGCGTGGTGCCGCCCGCACTGGCCAGCAGCGCCTCGTAGGCGACGCCGGCGTTGTAGGCGCCAAGTCCGGAGCCGCCGAGGATCGCGGCGCCGAGTCCGCCTCCCGGCTGGCGTTTGAAGGTGGCGAGCACGGGCGTGAAACCGCCGAACGGGAAGGCGTTGATATCGCCGGCCAGGACACTGGGCAGCATCGGGGCGTAGCCCAGGTTGATCGTGATGGTGCCGACCACATCGACGTCGGGGATGTCCACGGTGGTGACACCGGCGGCCTGGGCCAGCCGGAACAGCGGGCCGGTCGCCACCGCGCCGAAGGTCACATCGGCCTTTGCGGCCGGAAACGCCTGCCCGGTCACCAACGCTGTCGAGGTGACCGCCGCAGCCGTCAGCGTGGCCAGCCTGCCGCGAACTCCACGCGATGCCACTTCGACCATGGTCATAACGGTCCTCGTCCTTGTCATCGTTGATATTGCTGAGCAGAACATACTCACAATCGCGCTGCCAGCAAAGCTTTGCCGGGCGGTCCGAAGGTCAGGTCTTGCCACCGGTCCCGGGGTGCCGCACAGTGAGGATCGTGAGCCGCACCGCACTGCGTATCTGTCCCCTCTGCGAAGCCACCTGCGGACTGGTCCTCACCATCGAGGACGGCCGCGTCACCGGCGCCCGTGGCGATCGTGACGACGTCTTCAGCCACGGATTCATCTGCCCCAAGGGCGCATCCTTCGCCGAGCTCGACAACGATCCGGACCGGCTGCGCGCACCGCTCGTGCGCCGGGACGGCGAACTGGTGGAGACCGGATGGGACGAGGCGCTGTCGGCCGCGGTTGCGGGTCTGCAGGCCGCGATGGCCAATACCGGCACCTCGATAGGCGTCTACCTCGGGAACCCCAATGCGCACACCGTCGCCGGCGGCCTGTACGCGCCGCAACTGACCCGGACGCTGAAGACACGCAATGTGTTCTCCGCCAGCACGCTGGACCAGATGCCCAAACAGGTGGCGTGCGGCTATCTGTACGGCAATCCGTTCGCCTTCACGGTTCCGGACGTCGACCGCACCGACCATCTGGTCATCATCGGGGCCAATCCGTTGGTGTCCAACGGAAGTGTCACCACGGTCGCCGACTTCCCCGGCAAGCTCAAGGCGCTCAAGCGGCGCGGTGGCCGACTGACGGTCATCGACCCCAACCGGACGCGCACCGCCGAGTTGGCCGACCGGCACCTGGCTCCCCGCCCCGGCACCGACGGAGCGCTGTTGTTCGCGGTCGTCAACGTGCTGTTCGACGAGGACCTCGTCGATCCCACCCTGGGCGGCCTGGCCGGACACGTCAGCGGGCTGGAGCGCCTTCGCGCACTGGCCGCGGACTTCCCGCCCGAGGTGGTGGCCGCGCACTGCGGAGTCACCGCCGAGGACATCCGATCACTCGCCCGCGAGATCGCCGCCGCACCGACCGCCGCGGTCTACGGGCGGATCGGGACGTCCACGGTGTTGTTCGGCAGCCTGACCAGTTGGCTGGTCGACGTGGTGAATCTGCTGACCGGCAATCTCGACCGGCCCGGTGGGGTGATGTTCACCAAGTCACCGATCGCATCGGCGCCGCGGCCGGCCCGTCCCGGCCGCGGCTTCTCGGTGGGGCGCTGGCACAGCCGGGTGTCCGGGGCTCCCGAAGTCGCCTCCGAGTTGCCGACGGCGCTGCTGTCCGAGGAGATCGAGACTCCTGGCGAGGGGCAGATCCGCGCAGTGCTGACCATCGCCGGAAACCCGGTGCTCTCAGCACCGGACGGTGACCGGCTCGCCGCGGCGCTCGATCGGCTGGACTTCATGGTCTCCATCGACCCGTATCTCAACGAGACCTCCAGTCACGCCGACGTCGTACTGCCCCCGCCGCCGCCGTCCTACGCCCCGCATTTCGATGTGCTGTTGTCCGGCACCGCGATTCGCCCCAACGCGCGCTACTCCCCACCGGTGTTCGAGTTGCCCGAGGGACGGCCCGACGAAATCGAGATCATCTGCCGGCTGGTGCTGGGCCTGCTCGGCGTGGGCATCGACGCCGATCCCGAACTGGTCGATCAGCAGATCATCGCCGCGGTGCTGGCCAAGGAGTCCGCCGATCCGGACTCCCCGGTGACCGGGCGCTCGGTGGAGGAACTGACCGCGATGCTGCCCGACGGTCCCGGCTATGAGCGAAGGCTTGACGTGATGCTGCGACTCGGTCCGTTCGGCGACGCCTTCGGCGCGAATCCGGACGGCCTGAATCTTCAGCGACTGAAGGACAATCCGCATGGCGTGGACCTCGGTCCGCTTACGCCGCGAATTCCCGAGGTGCTGCGAACCCCCTCCGGCACAATCGAATTGACCCCGGAGGCGATCATCGCCGATATCCCGCGACTGGCCGCCTCGCTGGACGATCCGGATGAGGGTTTCCTACTCATCGGCCGCCGCCATCTGCGATCCAACAACAGCTGGATGCACAACCTTCCCGCACTGGCCGGCGGCAGCAACCGGTGCACCCTGCAGATCCACCCCGATGACGCCTCCCGGTTGGGCATCAGCGATCTCGCGATCGTCACCGGGCCGGGCGGCAAGCTCGAGGTGCCGGTGGAGATCACCGACGCGATCCGGCCCGGCGTGGTGTCGCTGCCGCACGGCTGGGGCCACACGGCGCCCGGCGCCCGGCTTTCGGTGGCGGCGATCCAACCGGGCGTGAACGCCAATGCGCTGCTGGACAGTTCACTGCTGGAACCGTTGTCCGGAACCGCGGTGCTCAACGCGGTTCCGGTCGAGGTGATGGCCCTGTAAGCGGTTAGCGCACACCCTCTTTGGCATAGACGACCCGCAAAACATGCCCGGCCTCCGGGCCCATGACGGTGGCGGCCAGCGCGCAGAACGTGGCGGTGAACTCCGGCCCGTGCGCCGGACCCGGCCCGCCGCACAGGTGGTGTGCCACCTCGTGAAGCACCACGAGTTCGCGCATCGCCCAGTCGGCGCCGGTGCGGTCCGGAACGGCGATCACTGCGCAACCGTCGGTGTTCTCGTAATGCGCGGCGGTCGCCGAACGCCTTGGCCGGATCCGGATGGGGCCGGGTGCCGGCCAGTTTCGCGCCACGGCGGGCAGGGAGAGCACCTCGTCGACGTAGCGTTGCACCGACTCCACCGAACCGAACCGCGCTTCGGGCGGCAGGGTGATCCGGTCGCCGAAGAACTCGATGGCGCGGGATCCGTGCTGGGCCGCCCGGTCGAACAGGGTCCGGACGAACTCCTCGGCCGCGTAGACACGGGACCGTTGGACGTCGCGGGCGTTCACCTAGCGGGACAGCCGGGTCCGCGCGCCCGGTAGTTCCGGGCTGCTCCCCAACCGGGCCTGCTTTCCGGCCCGGTCTCCGGCCCGACGGGCCGCCGACGAGTAACCGGCCGATGCGCTGGTCGCCCGCCAGGTCCCGCGGGCCTGGGACTCCTTGCGGTAATGGCTTCGCAGCTCGACTTCCTTGTTGCGCAACGCGATTGCGGTTCCAGGGGCGGCCGAACGGGACCTGGTCGCTTCCTTCTTGGCCTCATCACGGGCCTCGGAGAGCCGGCTGCCGATGCGCGAGCCGAAGGCCAGCTGGAAGTTCAGCCGTGCGGTGATGGTCGGCGTCGGCTTGTGCGCGCCGGTGGACAGGTAGGCGTCGCAGGCCCGAACCATCTGGACGACGAGACTGGCGTAGAGCGCGTGGGTGGCGTCGATGTCCTCCGGGAAACCGTAGGCGTAGACGAAGGTGGAGTTCGACGCCACATCACAGCGGACGTCGTTGGCATGCGCGATCACGGCGAACAACTGGACATAGGTGCGCAGTCCCCGCGCTCCCGGTTCACCGATGGTGATGGTTCGCTGGGTGGGCACCTGTGCAGCGGTGCGGGCCGCTGAGTGCGCGCGGGCGACGGCGAGATCGATGGAGGTCGCGGTGGCAAGCCGCTGCGCGGCGGCCATGAAGGCCTCGGCCTCGTGGGCGTTGTCGGTGCCCTCAGCCTGCCGCAGCAGTGCGGCGATCCGGGAGAGCATCTTGTCGTCGGTCATGTCGTCACGCTAAGGCAGTCCGGGGACATCACGGCGCATCTGTCCACAGGTCCGCTTCCCTTCACTGGCCCTATTTGGTGACGAACTGATCGAGTGCTGCGGTGAGTTGCGGCGACAGCGGGGCCGGCTTGGCGTAGTTCGCCACGGAGTCACTCGGGTCGTCGCGCAGCACATGGCTGACTCCCTTGAGCGCGACGAACTGCAACGCGGTGTGCCCCAGTGCGGCGGCCAGTGGCTTCATCTCCTCGCAGCGCGCCTGGCCGTCGGAATCCGAACAGGTCAGCAGGACCGGTGTGCCGTCGGGGATCCGGGCGGCCAGTTGCAGCGGGTCGATGGCATCGGACTCGACGACGGCCTTGACGTTCCCGGGGCCCAGGATCGCGGTGAGGCCGTCGGGCAGCGATGCGGGCGCGGTGCCGGTGGTTCGGGCCTGGCCGACCGCCGCCCGCCACGCGGCGATCACCTGATCGCCCTGTTGCGGGGTCTTGGCTCCGCTCCGCACGGCGGCGGCGACATCGGCGGCCACCCGCGCGGAGATCAGGTCGAGATACCTCGCGGCCAATGGCTGGAACAGCGCCAGGGAGTGGATCCGCGGTGCGCCGGCCGTGGTGTCGCCGGCGACAGACATCGCGTGCACGGTGCCCTCGCCGAGTGCATAGACCGAGATACGGCCTGAATCGGTGCCCGGCCGATCGGCCAGGTAGCGCACCGCCGCCTTGGCGCCGTCGGTGTAGATCGCGCTGCCGACCTCGGAGGCGCGGCCGGCGTACGGACCGAGTCCGGTTCGGCCGGTTCCCACCTTGTCGTAACGCAGCGAGGCCACCCCGTGCTCGGAGAGGTATTCGGCGATCTGGCGCATATTGCCGATCGGGCCGGCGACGTTGTTGTCGCCATTGCGGTCGGTTCGACCGCTCTCCGAGATCAGCAACGCAGCAGGGCCGGACTGATCACCGCGATGGCGGTAGGTGCCGTGCAGAGTGAGCCCGTCGGCGCTGAAGGTGACTTCTTCGTCGACCCAGGCCGTATTGCGTTGATTGCCACCGCATCCGGCGATGAGCGCCAGCGCCAGTACGGCGACCGCGATGCGTCTGCGCGTCATATCCGCGCGGTGATCCAGTTCGTCACATCGTCGAGCACCTGATCGCGCTCCGGCTCGTTGAACACCTCGTGGTAGAGCTCGGGATAGACCTTGAGTTCGACGTCCTTGGAGCCGATGCACTGCACGAGCCGGCGGCTGCCCTCGGCGGACACCAGCTGGTCGTCCTCACCGTGCACGACGAGAAGCGGTGCGGTGATACCCGGCGCCTTGCGTTCCATGGTCTCGCCGACGACGAGCAGTGCCTTGCCGATGCCGGCCGGAATCTTGCCGCGGTAGACCAGCGGATCGGCCTTGTAATCGGCGACGACCTTCGGGTCGCGCGAGACCATGTCGGCATCGATCTGTTCGATCGGCAGGTCGGGCAGGATCGAGCCGACGGTCTTGCCGAGCACGGCCTTGAACTTGGAGACCCCGGTGTGTGCGGCGATCGCCGGTCCGGAGAGAACCATGAGGTCGTACTCGCCGGGGTGCTGCACCCCGTAGGCGAACGCGATGCCGCCGCCCATGCTGTGACCGAGGACGATGAGCGGGATTCCCGGGTTCTCCCGGCGGGCGGTGAGCACCAGGGTGCGGTAGTCGGAGACGAACTCCTTCATGTGCCGAACACGCACACGCTTGCCGCCGGCCCGGCCGTGGCCGCGGTGATCGAGCGCGTACATGGCCAGACCTGCCTGGCCGAACCGCTCGGCGACATGGTCGTAACGGCGGGCATGCTCGCCATAACCGTGGGCGAGCACCACCACACCACGAGGTGCGGCGTTCGGAGTCCACACGTCGTAGACGATGCGGACGCCACCGACCCCGTCGAAGCTTCGCTCGGTGCGGGCAATGGCCATGCACCGAGGGTAACGGGCGGGTTCAGCGGCGAGCAGTGTCCCCCCGCCCGTTGACGGCCAGGTAGACCGCGATCAGGACCACGGCCGCGACCACACCGACGACGAACGGCAGGATCGCGAATCCCCCGTTTGCGTTGTGGTAGCCGAAGAACCCGGTGATCCATGAACCGAGGAAGGCCCCGGCGATGCCGAGCACGATAGTCATGAGCATTCCGGCGCCCTGCCGACCCGGCATCACCAACCGTGCCAGCGCACCGATGATCGCGCCCACGACGATCGTTCCGACAATCGTTCCGATCATGACGTCTCCTTGATGTGGGGCGGTTCCGGACGGTCCCGCACTACGGAGCGGTATTCCCTGTCTTCGCATCGGGTAATCCCGCCGCTCACAGGTGGGGCCAATTGGCCTGCGGCGGTTCGTGATCGGGCTGCGGTCGAACGTTGACCGCCCCGTTACCAATGTTGACAGTGTTACTGGTGTGGCTATCGTTGATGCGTGCTTCAACGCCCCGGTCTGCGTCGCATCCGAGCGGTGTGCGCCACGCTGGCCAGTCTGACCCTGACCGCCGGCACCACCGCTCCGGTGGCGGCGGCCGCGGCCCGGGACCAACTGGCACAGGCGATCGCCACCACCCGGGGTAGTTATCTGGTCTACAACTTCGGCGACGGCTACCCAGCACCGATGCTCAACGCCGCCGGCGACTGGTACGAGATGAACAACGGCGGCCATCTGATGATCGTCAAAGCCGCCTCCCAACGGCTGTCCCCGCGTCTGCTGGTCGACACCCATCAGGGGTTCCAGGCGCGTTGTGAGCGGACCCCGGGTGCGCGCACCAATGAAGGTTTGACGCAGGCGTCCGAGACCTATGACCCGCTACGGGCATGGCAGGTGCTCAAGGCACCGACGATCGCGATCAACGCCAACTTCTTCGATGTCCGTTCGCAGCAGGGCGGTTCATGGAAGACCACCGGTTGCAGTTCGCCACTGGGCGCCTACATCGACAACACCGGGGCATGGGGCAAGACCAATCTCGCGGTCACCGGCACCCTCGCCTACGCCGGTAAGCAGGCGCTCTCCGGGGGCAACGAGGTGTGGACCGCGCTGGCCACCATGATCCTTCCGGTGCGCGGCGCCCCGGCGATCATCGCGCCGAAGTCGTCACAGGACTACGACGCCGCAACCGGCGTCATCGACGGACTCGTGCAGAGCGGAACGAGGTTCGTCGCGATCAGCGGAATCAAACTGCTGGCCCCCGGGGACACCGGTCAGCTGAACGACCCCGGCCCGAGTGCGGCCCGAACCGCGGTGGCCTACGCGCGCGACAAGGATGAGATGTACGTCTTCCAGGGCGGCAGCTACACCCCCGATCAGGTACAGGATCTCTTCCGCGGGCTGGCCAGTGACACCGCCGTCCTGCTCGACGGCGGCGGCTCGTCGGCGATCGTGCTGCGCCGCGACACCGGCGGGATGTGGGCCGGCGCCGGATCTCCGCGCGGATCCTGCGACACCGCACAGGTGCTGTGCGACGCCCGCGAACGGGCGCTGCCGAGCTGGCTGGCGTTCGACTGATCGCTGGGGATTTGAGGGTCGACACCCTTATTGCCCGCCTCCGAGCGACTCCGCTTCAGGATGCGTGAAGTTGTCGCTGCGAGGCGGGCAGAAGTGTGTGCGGTTCTGCGCCCGGCCTGAACTAGAAGCCGATCTTGGGCGTGAGGTCCAGTGAGGTGATGGTCGTCATCTTGGTCACCCGCCAGTCCCGCCCGACGCGAACCATCTCCAGCCGGTAGGACAGGTACTTCATCGACGGCAGGTTGTTGTTCTGCGGCGTCGTCGACGTCGTGTTGGTGTAGACGACGGCGGTCGCCTCGGTCGGCGGCGGCCCACCGTGC
Organism: uncultured Mycobacterium sp.; assembly: GCA_964344085.1. Classification (GTDB taxonomy): domain Bacteria; phylum Actinomycetota; class Actinomycetes; order Mycobacteriales; family Mycobacteriaceae; genus Mycobacterium. Next base: position 911 of record CAYFMA010000001.1, on the reverse strand, counting down.
AGCGACTCCACCGCCGCACCGACGACCTGAGTGGTACTGGTGACCTTGGCCTGCTTGTTGGTGGCCGCGATGGCATCGACGTACTTGCGGTACTGCTGCTCGAAATCACCGGCCAGATATCTGGCCGCCCGGTCGGAGAGCTTGTCCATGTTCTCCGGCGTGTAACTCCACAATGTGGAGATTGCGTCCGCGGCGGTGCGGGCGATGGTCAGCTTGGTGTCGACCGCGGCACGGTCCATGAGGTAGGGCTGAACCGTGGACCCCGCGAACGCACCGGCGGCGACGAAGAATGCAGTCGAGCCGAGGATCGCGACGCGAGTCTTGTTGCGGGACAGCCAGCTCGGGTCCTTCGGCTTGTCCGCTTCGTCGGTCACACCACCTGGATCAGGTTGCTGACTTTCCACTGGTCCCCTTCCTTGCTCGCCGTGACGACCCACCGGCTGCCGCTGGGGATCTTGCGGCCGTCGGGCATGGTCGTCACCATCGATGACACCGCGACGACGTTGACGCTGCCGTCGTCGTTCCATCTCTCGACACCGAGTTCCTGCACAGTTCCCACGCCGGGTTCGGCACGCGCCACCTGGACGACCACTTCGTTCATCTTGTCGTCGTAGAGCTTCGCGAACTGCCCGGTGCCCATCGCCAGGATCTTGTCCGCGTAGTCGTTGGCGTGGAACGGATCCGGCGAGGTGTACTGCGTGAGGAAGGTACGAACGAAACCGAGCACCGCTGCTTCCCGGATCTGGCGCTGATGCTCCGTACGCCAGTTGGCGAACACCACCGCACTGGTGATCAGCGCCGCCATCAGAACACAACCGGCGATGGTGCCGATGAGTGCCAGCCGACCACGGCGCGGTCGCGGCTCAGGCAACCGGAACAGTTCACCGCCACCGGTGTCGACTCTGCGGCGC